>NZ_JBVJFK010000001.1:347031-801267 GCF_055587885.1 Streptomyces sp. NPDC046349 | reverse complement strand
ATCCACCGAAGTGGACGGGGTATCAACTTCTGGCGTTGATTTTTGGCACGCTGTTGAGTTCTCAAGGAACGGACGCTTCCTTCGTACTCACCCTCTCGGGCTTTCCTCCGGGCTTTCGTTCTGCTGTCTTGCGTTTCCGACTCTATCAGACTCTTTCGTGTCCGACTTCCTCGGTGCTTTCCAGGTTTTCGCTTTCGCGTTTCCCTTTCCGGCGGTCCCAACCTTACCAGACCATTTCCTTGCCGTTGCCGGCTTGGTTTTGAATTCGGTGGCCGTTGGAGGGCCTTTCCCTTTCGGGCGGATCAGACTTTATCAGGTCTCCCCGGTCTGATTTCCACCCGCCCGCACGAGTCGCCCCGGACACACGTGTGTTCCGGGGGATCTTGCGGGGTGGAGACGCAAACGTACTGGAGCGGGGCCCCCGGACGCAAATCCGGTTGCCCCGCTCCGGTGACGGCGCTACGGCGAGGGCCTGATCAGACCTCGACGACGACCGGGAGGATCATCGGGCGCCGGCGGTAGCTGTCCGAGACCCACTTGCCCATCGTGCGGCGGATGAGCTGCTGGATCTGGTGCGGCTCGGCGACGCCGTCGGCCGCGGCGCGGGCGATGGCTTCCTCGATCTTCGTGAGGACGGGCCCGAAGGCCCCGTCGTCGATGCCGGAGCCGCGGGCCTGGATGTTCGGACCGCTGACCACCTTGCCGGTGGTGCTGTCCACGACGACATAGACCGAGATGATGCCCTCGTCGCCGAGGATCCGGCGGTCCTTGAGCGAGGACTCGGTGACGTCGCCGACGGAGAGGCCGTCCACGTACACGTAGCCCGCCTGCACCTTTCCGGAGATGCGGGCCTTGCCGTCGATCAGGTCGACGACCACACCGTCCTCCGCGATGACGATGCGGTCCTTCGGGACGCCCGTCATCGCGCCGAGCTCGGCGTTGGCCCGCAGGTGGCGCCACTCGCCGTGCACCGGCATCAGGTTCCGCGGCTTGCAGATGTTGTAGAAGTACAGCAGCTCGCCGGCGGAGGCGTGGCCCGAGACGTGCACCTTGGCGTTGCCCTTGTGCACGACGTTGGCGCCCCAGCGGGTGAGGCCGTTGATCACGCGGTAGACCGCGTTCTCGTTGCCCGGGATCAGGGAAGACGCCAGGATCACGGTGTCGCCCGGGACGATCCGGATCTGGTGGTCGCGGTTCGCCATGCGGGACAGTGCCGCCATGGGCTCGCCCTGTGAACCGGTGCAGACCAGCACGACCTCCTCGGGAGGCAGGTCGTCGAGCGTCTTGACGTCCACGACCAGACCGGCGGGGACGCGGAGGTAGCCCAGGTCACGGGCGATGCCCATGTTGCGGACCATCGAGCGGCCGACGAAGGCGACCCGGCGGCCGTACTCGTGGGCGGCGTCGAGGATCTGCTGGATGCGGTGCACGTGGCTGGCGAAGCTGGCCACGATGATCCGGTGGTGGGCGTTGGCGAACACGTTCCGCAGGACCGTGGAGATCTCGCGCTCCGGCGGGACGAAGCCCGGGACCTCGGCGTTCGTCGAGTCGGACAGCAGCAGGTCGATGCCCTCCTCGCTCAGACGCGCGAAGGCGTGCAGGTCCGTGAGGCGCTTGTCCAGCGGGAGCTGGTCCATCTTGAAGTCGCCGGTGGCGACGACCAGGCCCGCGCCGGTGCGGATCGCGACGGCCAGCGCGTCCGGGATGGAGTGGTTGACCGCGATGAACTCGCAGTCGAAGGGGCCGAGGGCCTCGCGCTCGCCCTCCTTCACCTCGAGGGTGTAGGGGCGGATGCGGTGCTCCTGGAGCTTGGCCTCGATGAGGGCCAGTGTCAGCTTGGAGCCGATCAGCGGGATGTCCGGCTTCTCCCGGAGGAGGTACGGAACGGCGCCGATGTGGTCCTCGTGGCCGTGCGTGAGGACGATGCCCTCGATGTCGTCGAGGCGGTCCCGGATGGACGAGAAGTCGGGCAGGATCAGGTCGATGCCGGGCTGCTCCTCCTCGGGGAAGAGGACGCCGCAGTCGACGATCAGCAGGCGACCGTCGTACTCGAAGACGGTCATGTTGCGGCCGATCTCACCGAGGCCACCCAGGGGGGTGACCCTGAGGCCGCCCTTGGGCAGCTTCGGCGGCGGACCGAGTTCCGGATGCGGATGGCTCAAAAGTGTCTCCTTCACCACGCGCGCCACGTACCCGGAAGGCACGTGGCGCGCATGTCATTCGTGCACTTGCTGTTGTCTGCTCTGTATTTGTTCGGTGGTGCTTATTGAGTTGTGAAGTCCGTTGTCAGAGCTGTACCCCGCCCGCGGCAAGATCGATCTTGAGCTGAGCCGTCTCTTCGTCGGTCAGTTCGATCAGCGGGAGTCGCAGCGGGCCGGCGGGCAGGCCCTGCAGGTTCAGCGCGCCCTTGGTGGTCATCACGCCCTGCGTGCGGAACATGCCCGTGTAGACGGGCAGCAGCTTCTGGTGGATCTCGGCGGCCTTCTGGACGTCGCCGGCGAGGTGGGCCTCCAGCATCGCGCGCAGGTCGGGCGTCACCACGTGGCCGACGACCGAGACGAAGCCGACGGCGCCGACCGACAGGAGCGGCAGGTTCAGCATGTCGTCGCCGGAGTACCAGGCCAGGCCGCTCCGCGCGATCGCCCAGCTGGCACGGCCGAGGTCGCCCTTGGCGTCCTTGTTGGCCACGATCCGGGGGTGCTCCGCCAGCCGGACCAGGGTTTCCGTCTCGATCGGGACACCGCTGCGGCCGGGGATGTCGTAGAGCATGACCGGCAGCTCCGTCGCATCGGCGATCGCCGTGAAGTGCCGGTGGAGGCCCTCCTGCGGGGGCTTGCTGTAGTACGGGGTGACGGCGAGCAGGCCGTGTGCGCCGGTGCGCTCGGCCTGTCGCGCCAGCTCCAGGGTGTGGCGGGTGTCGTTGGTACCGATGCCGGCGACCACGTGGGCGCGGTCTCCGACGGCTTCGAGGACGGCTCGTACGAGGTCGTTTTTCTCCGCGTCGGTGGTGGTGGGCGACTCACCGGTGGTGCCGTTGACGATCAGGCCGTCGTTGCCTGCGTCCACCAGGTGGACGGCGAGCTGCTGCGCGCCGTCGAGGTCGAGTGCGCCATCCGCCGTAAACGGCGTGATCATGGCGGTGAGGACCCGCCCGAAGGGGGTCTGCGGAGTCGAGATCGGAGCCATGGGTAACACGCTACTCGCTGCCATGCTCGCGGTGTCCCCTCGGGGGACGTCAACGGGGTGTTGGACGCCGGCACTGCCTGCTCGGGGGTTCAAGCAGTGCCGGGTCCGTTTGATCAGCCTAGATGAAGTTTACGAAACGTCGCAATACGGACACCTAGGACTTGACTCCGTACATCTGTACGCCACGGGTGTAACGGCCCTTACGGGGCAACGCGCCCGTTGCTGTTGTACGCCGCGTACGTCAGCGGCATGAGCTTGGCCCAGTGCTGCTCCATCTTCTCGCCGACCATCTCGATCTCCCGCTGCGGGAAGGACGGGACGGCCGCGAGCTCGTGCTGGGTGCGCAGGCCCAGGAAGTGCATCAGCGAGCGGGCGTTGCAGGTGGCGTACATCGAGGAGAAGAGGCCGACCGGCAGGACCGAACGGGCGACCTCCCGGGCCACGCCCGCGGCCAGCATCTCCCGGTAGGCCTCGTACGCCTGCACGTAGGAGTCCTCCATGACGCGGGCGGTCAGCTCCTGCTGCGCCTGGGTGCCCTCGACGAAGACGTACTTGCCGGGACGGCCCTCCTGGACGAGCTTGCGCTCGGCGTCCGGCACGTAGAAGACCGGCTCGAGCTCCCTGTAGCGGCCCGATTCCTCGTTGTACGACCAGCCCACGCGGTGACGCATGAACTCCCGGAAGACGAAGATCGGGGCGCTGATGAAGAAGGTCATCGAGTTGTGCTCGAACGGGCTGCCGTGGCGGTCCCGCATCAGGTAGTTGATGAGGCCCTTGGAGCGCTCCGGGTCCTTCTGCAGCTCCTCCAGGGACTGCTCGCCGGCCGTGGAGACGCGGGCCGCCCACAGCACGTCGGAGTCGGCGGCGGAGTGCTTCACCAGCTCCACCGTCACGTCGCTGCGGAAGCTGGGTTTCAGATCTGAAGCGGCGGTCTCGCTCACCGGGGGTCCTTCCAAACGTGCGTCCTGGGGCGCGCCCACTCTACGGCGCCCCTCGCGGGTCCCCGCGCATGCTCACCTGCCGCCGGGGCACTCGCACAGCTGACGCACAGCCACGAATTTTGGTTAATGTCCCGAAATCCGGCACGGATTGGGCGGCCCGTGCGTCCTACAGACAGAACGCACCCGCATCGAGCCCGAGGAGATTCCCTCTCATGTTTCGCCGGCGCGAACCCGTTCCGTTCGCCTTCGTCGCCGAGGCCGACCGTTTCCGCAGCAATGTCACTCCACCGCCGCGCGAGCGCTTGGGCAAGGCCCAGTTGGCCGCCCGTAGTCTGGTCGGGCTGACCGTGGTCGCGGGACTCGCCGGCTCGCTGCTCTTCGGCATACCGGCGCTGCAGCCGAACAAGGCACCGGAGAAGTCGCAGCAGTCGACCGCGTCCGAGGGGCGGTAGCCTCACGGGCACAGCCCAACCGAACGTGCATGTGAGTGAGGTCCAGCCGTGCCCCTGTCCTTCCTGACGGCCGACGGCGCATCCGATGCGGATGACGATGTCGACGAGGTCCTGGCCCACGCCGATCACGACCGCTGGCGGCGGCCCTACCGGCCCGGCCCCTGGCGCGTGGCCATCTCCGCGGTGCTGCTCCTGCTGTCCGCCTTCATGCTCCTGGCCACCATGATCGTCGCCTTCGCCGGCGGGGGCTGGGCCGGGGCGGGCGCCTGCCTGGTCGCCGCCCTGGCCGTCCTCGCGTCGGCGCTGCAGATGCTGCGGGTCGGCGTGTGGGTCAGCCGCACGGGTCTGCGCAGGGTCGGCTTCTTCGTGACCCGGACGATCGCCTGGAACGAGGTCACCGAGATCCGCACGGTGCAGCAGCCGGTGCGCTGGCTCGGGCTGCCGCGGACCGTGCAGGGGCAGGCGCTGACGGTGTCCGCCCGGGGCGTCGACGAGCAGCCGGTGCTGCTGACCGACCACAACGCCGACTTCCTGTCGCGGCCGGAGGCATTCGACCGGGCGGCGGACACGGTCGAGGCCTGGGCCGAGGAGTACCGGCCCGTGCCCGCCTGACACCCGGGTCGCCGGGTACGACGGGACGCGCCTCGAGGAGCCCGTACAGGTGTCAGACCTGTACGGGCTTCTTGTCGTGCAGGGCGATCGCCCGCTGCATGGCCTTGCGCGCCCGCGGGGTGTCCCGTGCGTCGTGGTAGGCGACGGCGAGCCGGAACCAGCTGCGCCAGTCCCCCGGTGCGTCCTCGGTCTCGGCCTTGCGGCGTGCGAAGACCTCGTCGGCGGAGTCCCGCAGGATCCGGCCGTACTGGTCGCGCTCCAGCTCGTCCACGGGCAGGCCCCCCTCGGCCTCGAGCTCGCCGGCGAGCTGGTTGGCCCTGGTGACGAACTGCGTGTTCTTCCAGAGGAACCAGATGCCGATGAGCGGCAGGACGAGCACGGCCACCCCGAAGGTGACGGTGAGCAGGGTTCCCTGCTGGATCAGCAGCAGGCCCCGGCTGCCGACCAGGACGAAGTAGACGACCAGGACGGCGGCCGTGATGAAGTACGTGATCTTCGCGCGCATCGTGAATCAGTCCGGTCAGCCCAGGTCGAGGAAGTTTTCCAGGCCGAAGGTGAGGCCCGGGGTCTGCGTCACGCGGCGCGCGCCGAGCAGGATGCCCGGCATGAAGCTGCTGTGATGCAGGGAATCGTGACGGATGGTCAGGGTCTCGCCCTCGCCGCCGAGGAGGACCTCCTGGTGCGCGAGCAGACCGCGCAGGCGGACGGCGTGCACCGGGACGCCGTCGACGTCGGCGCCGCGCGCGCCGTCGAGGGCGGTGGCGGTGGCGTCGGGCTGCGCGCCGAGGCCGGCCTCGGCGCGGGCGGCCGCGATGAGCTGCGCGGTACGGGTCGCGGTGCCGGAGGGGGCGTCGACCTTGTTCGGGTGGTGCAGCTCGACGACCTCGACGGACTCGAAGTAGCGGGCGGCCTGGGCGGCGAACTTCATGGTGAGGACGGCGCCGATGGAGAAGTTCGGCGCGATGAGCACACCGGTCTTGGGGGAGGCGGCGAGCCAGGTGTCGAGCTGGGCGAGGCGGTCCTCGGTCCAGCCGGTGGTGCCGACCACACCGTGGATGCCGTTGCGGACGAGGAACTCGAGGTTCTCCATGACCGAGGCGGGGGTGGTCAGCTCGACGGCGACCTGGGCGCCGGCCTCGGCCAGCGTCTCCAGCTTGTCGCCGCGGCCGAGCGCCGCGACGAGTTCCATGTCCTCCGCGGCCTCGACCGCCTTGACCGCCTCGGAGCCGATACGGCCCTGGGCGCCGAGGACTGCCACGCGCAGCTTGCTCATAGTTGCTTCCTAACGTGTGTACGGAACTAGGCGACGACCTCGTCGAGGCGGGCGGCCTGCTTCTCCTTCAGCGGGCCGATCACCGCCAGCGAGGGCCGCTGGGCCAGTACATCCTGTGCGACCGAGCGGACGTCGTCCGGGGTGACCGCGGCGATCCGGGCGAGCATCTCGTCGACCGACATCTGGTCGCCCCAGCACAGCTCGCTCTTGCCGATGCGGTTCATGAGCGCGCCGGTGTCCTCGAGGCCCAGGACGGTCGAGCCGGAGAGCTGGCCGATGGCCCGCTTGATCTCGTCGTCCGCGAGGCCCTCCGTCGCGACCTTGTCGAGCTCGTCGCGGCAGATGCGCAGGACGTCGTGGACCTGGTTGGGCCGGCAGCCCGCGTACACGCCGAAGAGGCCGGTGTCGGCGAAGCCCGAGGTGTACGAGTAGACGCTGTAGGCGAGGCCGCGCTTCTCCCGGACCTCCTGGAACAGGCGGGAGGACATGCCGCCGCCGAGAGCCGTGTTCAGCACGCCGAGCGCCCAGCGGCGCTCGTCCGTGCGGGCGAGGCCGGGCATGCCGAGGACCACGTGGGCCTGCTCGGTCTTGCGGCTCACCAGGTCGACACGGCCGGAGGTGCGGATGCGCCGGGTACCGGTGCGCGGGCCGATCGGCTCGGCGTCGGTGCGGGTGAGGGCGCCGGCCTTCTCGAAGGCGGCGCGGACCTGGCGTACGACCTTGTCGTGTTCGACGTTTCCGGCTGCGGCCACGACGAGGTGGGTCGGGTCGTAGTGCTTCTTGTAGAAGCGGCGGATCCGGTCGGCGCCGAGGGCGTTGATCGTGTCGACGGTGCCGAGGACGGGGCGGCCGAGCGGGGTGTCCCCGTACATGGTCTGGGCGAACAGGTCGTGGACCATGTCGCCCGGGTCGTCCTCGGTCATCGCGATCTCTTCGAGGATGACCCCGCGCTCGGCGTCGACGTCCTCCTCGCGGATCAGCGAGCCGGTGAGCATGTCGCACACCACGTCGATGGCGAGCGGCAGGTCGGTGTCGAGCACCCGCGCGTAGTAGCAGGTGTACTCCTTCGCCGTGAAGGCGTTCATCTCGCCGCCGACCGCGTCGATCGCGGAGGAGATGTCGAGGGCGCTGCGCCGTCGCGTGCCCTTGAAGAGGAGGTGCTCCAGGTAGTGCGTGGCGCCGTTCAGCGTGGGCGTCTCGTCGCGGGAGCCGACATGGGCCCAGATGCCGAAGGTGGCGGAGCGGACGGAGGGCAGCGTCTCGGTGACGACGCGCAGTCCGCCGGGCAGGACGGTGCGGCGGACGGTGCCGATGCCGTTCTGCCCCTTGAGCAGGGTTTGGGTACGGGCGACGGCCCGCCCCTCCGAAGAGGGGCGGGCCGTCACACGGGAACTACGCGACGTCACTTGTCGGAGTCGTCCTTGTCAGCGTCGTCGCCGGCGGCCTCGCCGTCGATCACGGGGATCAGGGAGAGCTTGCCGCGCTGGTCGATCTCGGCGATCTCGACCTGGACCTTGGTGCCGACCGCGAGCACGTCCTCGACGTTCTCCACACGCTTGCCACCGGCGAGCTTGCGGATCTGCGAGATGTGCAGCAGGCCGTCCTTGCCGGGGAGCAGGGAGACGAAGGCACCGAAGGTGGTGGTCTTGACGACCGTACCCAGGTAGCGCTCGCCGACCTCCGGCATGGTCGGGTTGGCGATGCCGTTGATCGTGGCGCGGGCGGCCTCGGCGGCCGGGCCGTCGGCGGCACCGATGTAGATGGTGCCGTCGTCCTCGATCGTGATCTCGGCGCCGGTGTCCTCCTGGATCTGGTTGATCATCTTGCCCTTGGGGCCGATGACCTCACCGATCTTGTCCACCGGGATCTTGACGGTGATGATCCGCGGGGCGTTGGGGGACATCTCGTCCGGCGTGTCGATCGCTTCCATCATCACGTCGAGGATGTGGAGGCGGGCGTCGCGGGCCTGCTTGAGGGCGGCGGCCAGGACGGAGGCCGGGATGCCGTCGAGCTTGGTGTCCAGCTGGAGCGCGGTGACGAACTCCTTGGTGCCGGCGACCTTGAAGTCCATGTCGCCGAAGGCGTCCTCCGCACCGAGGATGTCGGTGAGGGCGACGTAGTGGGTCTTGCCGTCGATCTCCTGGGAGATCAGGCCCATGGCGATACCGGCGACGGGGGCCTTGAGGGGCACACCGGCGTTCAGCAGGGACATGGTGGAGGCGCAGACCGAGCCCATGGACGTCGAACCGTTGGAGCCGAGGGCCTCGGACACCTGGCGGATCGCGTAGGGGAACTCCTCGCGGGTCGGGAGGACCGGCACGATCGCGCGCTCGGCGAGCGCGCCGTGGCCGATCTCGCGGCGCTTCGGCGAACCGACGCGGCCGGTCTCGCCGACGGAGTACGGCGGGAAGTTGTAGTTGTGCATGTAGCGCTTGCGGGTCACCGGGGAGAGGGTGTCCAGCTGCTGCTCCATGCGGAGCATGTTGAGGGTGGTGACGCCCAGGATCTGGGTCTCGCCACGCTCGAACAGCGCCGAGCCGTGCACGCGCGGGATGGCCTCGACCTCGGCGGCGAGGGTGCGGATGTCCGTGATCCCGCGGCCGTCGATGCGGACCTTGTCCTTGATGACGCGCTCGCGCACCAGGGCCTTGGTCAGGCTGCGGTACGCGGCCGAGATCTCCTTCTCGCGGCCTTCGAAGGCCGGGAGGAGCTTGTCGGCGGCGAGCTCCTTGACGCGGTCCAGCTCGGCCTCGCGGTCCTGCTTGCCGGCGATGGTCAGCGCCTGGGAGAGCTCGCCCTTGACGGCGGTCGCGAGGGCCTCGTACACGTCGTCCTGGTAGTCCAGGAAGACCGGGAACTCGCCCTCGGGCTTGGCGGCCTTGGCCGCCAGGTCCGCCTGGGCCTTGCAGAGGACCTTGATGAACGGCTTCGCGGCGTCGAGGCCCGCGGCGACGATCTCCTCGGTCGGCGCCTCGGCGCCGCCCTTGACGAGGGCGATGGTCTTCTCGGTGGCCTCGGCCTCGACCATCATGATCGCGACGTCGCCGTCCTCGAGGGTGCGACCCGCGACGACCATGTCGAAGACCGCGTCCTCGAGCTCGGTGTGCGTCGGGAAGGCGACCCACTGGCCGCGGATCAGCGCGACGCGGACGCCGCCGATCGGACCGGAGAAGGGCAGGCCGGCGAGCTGGGTGGACGCGGACGCGGCGTTGATCGCGATGACGTCGTACAGGTGGTCCGGGTTGAGCGCCATGACCGTGGCGACGACCTGGATCTCGTTGCGCAGCCCCTTCTTGAAGGACGGGCGCAGCGGGCGGTCGATCAGGCGGCAGGTGAGGATCGCGTCCTCGGAGGGCCGGCCCTCACGGCGGAAGAAGGAGCCGGGGATCTTGCCGGCCGCGTACTGCCGCTCCTCGACGTCCACCGTCAGGGGGAAGAAGTCGAGCTGGTCCTTGGGCTTCTTCGACGCGGTGGTGGCGGAAAGCACCATCGTGTCGTCGTCCAGGTAGGCAACGGCGGAGCCGGCGGCCTGGCGGGCCAGACGGCCCGTCTCGAAGCGGATGGTGCGGGTGCCGAAGGAACCGTTGTCAATGACGGCCTCGGCGTAGTGGGTCTCGTTCTCCACTAGCGTTTTCTCCATTTTCGTCGTCTCCGTCCGCCGCCCGTGTGGCGGAGGACGGTTGCGGAGAAGCGCTCCTGGGGTGCTGGCCGGTCTTCGATCGAAGCACCCGGTTCGTTGCCCGTGGGGCATTCCGGGTGCCACTACCGAGGACCGGCGGCGTGGGAGGGCGCTCCTCCTCTTCAGTTGTGCACGTCTCGTCGTCGGACGTACACGTGCGTCCGTTCCAGACTACAAAGGGACCGGTCCGTATCGCACGTACAGCAAAGGGAGCGGCCCCCGGATGTGGGAACCGCTCCCTTCACGGCGTCTTACTTGGCGCCGGCCGCACCGCGGCGGATGCCGAGGCGCTCGACCAGCGTACGGAAGCGCTGGATGTCCTTCTTGGCCAGGTACTGCAGCAGGCGGCGACGCTGGCCGACCAGGATCAGCAGACCACGACGGGAGTGGTGGTCGTGCTTGTGGGTCTTGAGGTGCTCGGTCAGGTCCGAGATGCGGCGGGAGAGCATCGCAACCTGGACCTCGGGGGAGCCGGTGTCGCCCTCCTTGGCACCGAATTCGGTGATGATCTGCTTCTTCGTAGCGGCGTCGAGCGGCACGCGTACTCCTCGTTCAGGTCTTCGTTGCCACCGAGTGCCCCAGGTCTGAGTCTCTGGGGAGCTTCCGTTACTCGGGAGGCGGGGTCCGCTGAGCGCAGTCCACAGACCCTTCGAAAGGAATCCGGGGACGCGTACACAAACGGCCGTCACACAGCGTACCAGGCTGCCGCTCCGCCCCGTCTCAGCTGGTGAGAGCGCGGGCCCGGGCATACACGTCGAGCACGGCCAGGGTCAGGGGCACCAGGCTGAGCAGGACCGCCGCCTCGGTGAGGTCGAGCAGCCTTCCCCAGAAGGGTGACAGGCCCTTGCGGGGGATGACAAGCGCAATTCCCGCGAGGAGCGCCGCGCCGGCGCCGACGGCGGCGGTGAGCCAGATCGTACGGAGGTCCAGGCCGCTGCGGTCCTGCTCCACGACGAGGGCTTCGAGCAGCGCCTGCGGCGGGTGCAGGGACAGGCCGAGGATCAGCAGCGCGACGGCGGCGAGGCCTGCGGCCAGGGCGCAGACCACTTGGGAGGTGTAGCGGAAGAGGCGGGCGCGCAGCAGCATGGCGAGCCCGGTGGCCAGGGCCAGGAGGCGGCCCCAGGTGTTGTCGGAGAAGCCCAGGACGGCGGCGGCGGCCACGGCGACCGCGGCGCAGCCGCCGACCAGGCCCAGCAGCATCTCGTGCCCGCGGCGGGCCTGGGCGGCGATCGCCTCGGCGTCCAGCGGGGCGCCCTGCTCGTGCTGCTCGGCGTCGGCCTGGTCGCCGTACGGGGCGGTCTCGTAGCGGTCCGGGGTCTCGTAGTCCTCGGTGGCGCTCTGCGGGGCCGCGTAGCCGATGGGCAGGCGGGCGAAGCGTGCGGAGAGGCCGGGCAGGAAGGCGACGAGGCCGATGGCGACGGGCGCGCAGACGGCTGCGGTGTAGGTCGCGGAGGCCTCGGTGGCGATTGCGGCGAAGGTGGCGAGAGTGCCGGTGGCGGCGACGAAGGTGGCCGCGACGAAGGGGGCGTCGCCGCTGGGGGTGAGCGCGACCAGCGCGACGGAGGCGACCAGGACGCAGACGCAGCCGAGGAGGAACTGGAGTCGGCCGGGTCCGTGGCCGACGGCGGGGCCGATGATCCCGGATCCTGCGATCAGCAGGTGCGGGAGGGCTCCCAGGCCCAGGGCCACGGCGGACAGACGGTCCCGGTAGACGCGGGCGCGCACCCCCGCCACGGCGGTGAGCAGGATCCCGACGGCGCCCGCGATGATTCCGGGCAGGCCGTGCATGTCGTGGCGGACGGGGTCGGCGTACCAGAGGACGAAGCCCAGCATCACGAGCAGCACGGCGGAGCCGGCGAGGCCCGCGCCGCGCAGCATGTCGTCGCTCCAGCGGTGCCGGTCGCGGACGACGGCGGAGGCGACCGCGTCGGAGACGTCGTCGAAGACGGCCGGCGGCAGGGACTCGGCGAAGGGGCGCAGGCTCAGCACCTCGCCGTCGAGGACCTGCTGGGCGGCGAGGGTGCGGGCCCCGTCGAGGACGGTCCCGGACCGGCGGACGAGGTGGAAGCCGGTCGGGGCGCCGACGGGCTGGGTCTGGCCGGTGAGGCGCAGCAGCTCGGGGTAGACGTCGGCGACGGCGATGTCCTCGGGGAGGGCGACGTCGATGCGGCTGTCGGGGGCCACGACGGTGACCCTGCAGAAACCCGTCGTCCCGGCCGTACTCACCTGCGTGACCCCCTTGGTTGGTGTCCGCGCCCGTGCTCGATTCGCGGATGCGCATGCTGCGCGCGACACCCTACCGGGCGTATGAGCGACAGTCGGCAAGTAGGATCACCGTCGCGCTGGGGATACCCCCTGCGCGCCCGGGACTTGGGGGCGCCGGTTGCGACGTCCCGTCCGTTTTCGAGGGATTGATGCTCCGGTGAGCCAGATCGTCGTCAAACGCCCGCCGCGGTCCCTGCCGCCCGAGGTTCCCTCGGAGGAGCTGAGGCTGGAGGCTCCTCCCGAACTTCCGCGCGGGCAGCAGGAGGGCATGCTGATGCAGCTCCTGCCGATGCTCGGCATGGGCTCCTCCGTCGTCTTCTTCTTCATGCCGGGCGCGGCCCCTTTCATGCGCATCATGGGTGTGCTGATGCTGGCCTCGACGGTGGGCATGGTCGTGGTGCAGCTCGTGCGCTACCGGCGCGGTACGCAGGGGCAAATGGCCGATGTGCGCCGGGACTACCTCAAGTACCTCGCCCAGACGCGCCGTCAGGTGCGGCGGACCGCGCGGACGCAGCGCGACGCGCAGCTGTACCTGCACCCGTCCCCGGAGCAGTTGTGGTCGGTGGTGGCGGACGGTTCGCGGCTGTGGGAGCGGCGGATCGGCGACCCGGACTTCGGGCAGGCCCGGCTGGGGCTGGGTGCGCAGCGCCTGGCGACCCCGCTGGTGGCGCCCGAGACGGCGCCGGTGGACGAGCTGGAGCCGCTGACTGCGGGCGCGATGCAGCGCTTCCTGAAGGTGCACTCCTCGTTGGACGGGCTGCCGATGGCGGTGTCCTTGCGCGCCTTCTACCACGTGGCGGTGTCCGGGGAGCCGGAGTCGGCGCGCAGCGCGGCGCGGGCGATGGTCGCGCAGCTGGTGACGCTGCACTCCCCCGAGGACCTGATGGTGGCCGTGGTGGCCGCGCCGGGTGCGGTGCCGTCGTGGGACTGGACGAAGTGGCTGCCGCACACGCAGCTCCCCGGGCAGGTCGACGGGGCCGGCACCAAGCGGCTGTTCGGCGACGACCTGGCCGAGCTGGAGGGGATGCTGGCGTCCCGGCTGGAGGGGCGGCCGCGGTTCAGCCGCGACGTGTCCCCGGTGCTGGACCAACCGCACCTGGTGGTGGTGCTGGACGGTGGCATGGTCCCCCCGGACTCGGTGTTCGCGGCGGCCGAGGGCCTGCAGGGCGTCACCATCATCGAGGTGGTCGCGGGCGAGCTCGACGAGCCGCGCGGCGGTCTGTCGGTCGTGGTGCGTCCGGGCCGGCTGCGTCTGGAATCCGGCGGCGGGGTGGCGTACGAGGGTGTCCCGGACACCCTGTCGCTGCCCGCGGCGGAGGCTCTGGCGCGGCAGCTGGCGCCGCTGCGCACGGGCGGCGGGGACGACGACGAGCCGCTGCTGGCGAACCTGGACTTCACGGACCTGCTGAACCTGGGCGACGCGGCCGCCGTCGACGTGGCGCGGACCTGGCGGCCGCGGTCCGCCGGTGAGAGGCTGCGCGTGCCGATCGGCGTGGGCGAGGACGGCGGCCCGGTGATGCTGGACCTGAAGGAGGCCGCGCAGGAGGGCATGGGCCCGCACGGCCTGTGCGTGGGTGCGACCGGTTCCGGCAAGTCGGAGCTGCTGCGCACGCTGGTGCTGGGTCTGGCGGTCACGCACACCTCGGAGACGCTGAACTTCGTGCTCGCCGACTTCAAGGGCGGTGCGACCTTCACGGGCATGGGCCAGATGCCGCACGTCGCTGCTGTCATCACGAACCTGGCGGACGACCTGACGCTCGTGGACCGCATGGGCGACTCGATCCGCGGCGAGCTGCAGCGCCGGCAGGAGCTGCTGCGTTCGGCGGGCAACTACGCGAACATCCACGACTACGAGAAGGCCCGCGCGGCCGGCGCACCGCTGGAGCCGCTGGCGTCGCTGGTGCTGGTCATCGACGAGTTCAGCGAGCTGCTGACGGCGAAGCCCGACTTCATCGACATGTTCATCCAGATCGGCCGCATCGGCCGTTCGCTGGGCGTGCACCTGCTGCTGGCCTCGCAGCGGCTGGAGGAGGGCAAGCTGCGCGGCCTGGACACGTACCTGTCGTACCGGATCGGTCTGCGGACCTTCTCCGCGGCGGAGTCGCGGACGGCGATCGGTGTGCCGGACGCCTACCACCTGCCGTCGGTGCCCGGTTCGGGCTATCTGAAGTTCGGCACGGACGAGATGGTGCGCTTCAAGGCAGCGTACGTCTCGGGCACCTACCGCTCGGGCGGTCCGGACCTGTCGGTGGGGCAGTTCCCGGTGGAGCGGCGGCCCGCGCTGTTCACGGCGGCGCCGGTGCCGGTGGTGTACGCGGCCCCGGACCCGGCGTACCTGGCGGCGCGGTCGGGGCGGGAGGACGACGCGCTCGCGGACACCGTGCTGGACGTGATCGTGAGCCGGCTGGAGGGCCAGGGGGTGCCGGCGCACCAGGTGTGGCTGCCGCCCCTCGACCAGGCTCCGCCGCTGGACCAGCTGCTTCCGGCGCTGGCGCCGAGTGCGGAGCGCGGGCTGCACGCGGAGGGCTACACGCGGCCCGGCGGGCTGATCGTGCCGCTCGGCCTCATCGACAAGCCGTTCGAGCAGCGGCGCGAGGTGCTGTACCGCGACTTCTCGGGTGCGGCCGGCCACCTGATGGTGGTGGGCGGTCCGCAGTCGGGCAAGTCGACGCTGATGCGGACGCTGGTGTCGTCCTTCGCGCTGACGCACACCCCGCGCGAGGTGCAGTTCTACGGGCTGGACTTCGGTGGCGGAAGCCTTTCGGCGATCGCCGACCTGCCGCACGTGGGCGGTGTCGCCTCGCGTCTGGACCCGGAGCGGGTGCGGCGCACGGTCGCGGAGGTGGGGGGCATCCTCAACCGCCGCGAGGAGTTCTTCCGCGCGAACAACATCGACTCGATCGGAACGTACCGGCGCCGGCGGGCGGCGGGCGACCTGCCGCACGAGCCGTGGGGCGACGTGTTCCTGATCGTCGACGGCTGGGGCAACTTCCGCGGCGAGTACGAGGTCCTGGAGCAGATCGTCACGGACATCGCCTCCCGCGGTCTGGGCTACGGCATCCACGTGGTGATCACCGCTGCGCGGTACATGGAGGTGCGGGCCGCGCTCAAGGACCAGATGCTGGGCCGGCTGGAGCTGCGGCTCGGCGACACCATGGACTCCGAGTTCGACCGGAAGGTCGCCGCGAACGTCCCGCAGGGGATGCCGGGCCGCGGCCAGGTGCCGGAGAAGCTGCACTTCCTGGGCGCGCTGCCGCGGATCGACGGCTCTCATGAGGCCGCCGACCTGTCGGAGGCCACGACGGCCTTCGTGGAGGCGGTCCGGCAGAACTGGACGGGGCCGGCGGCTCCGGGCGTACGGCTGCTGCCGCGGCTGCTCCATTCCGACCAGCTGCCCAAGGGCGGGGAGTTCCCCGAGCGCGGGATCTCGATCGGCATCGACGAGACCGATCTGGAGCCGGTGTTCGTCGACTTCGAGACCGATCCCTTCCTGCTGGTCTTCGGCGAGAGCGAGTCGGGCAAGACGAACCTGCTGCGGCTCATCGCCAAGCAGATCGCGGAGCGGTACACGCCCGAGCAGGCGCGGCTGGTCGTGGGCGACTACCGGCGGACCCTGCTGGGGGCGCTGCCGGAGGAGCACCTGTTGGAGTACGCCCCGATGGCGAGCTCCCTGCAGATGCACATGGAGGCACTGGGCGGGGTGTTCTCGAGGCGGCAGCCCCCGCAGGACGTCACTCCCCAGCAGCTGCGCGACCGCAGCTGGTGGACGGGTCCGGACGTGTTCATCATCATCGACGACTTCGACCTGGTGGCCACGAGCCAGGGCAATCCGCTGGCGCCGCTGGTGGAGTACCTCCCGTTCGCCCGCGACACGGGGGTGCGCTTCATCATCGCGCGCAGCTCGGCGGGTGCCTCTCGCTCGATGTACGAGTCGTTCATGCAGCGGATCAAGGAGCTGGGTGCGCAGGGCGTCGTCCTGTCGGGCGATCCCGCCGAGGGTGATCTGGTCGGCACGGTCCGGCCGCGTCCGATGCCGCCGGGCCGGGGCTACTTCGTCTCGCGCCGGCGGGGCACGTCGCTGGTCCAGCTCGGCAGGATGCCGGGCGGTATGTGAGCTCCGGGGGCGTCGTGCGTCGGCCGGATCGGCTGGAAAGCCGTCCCGGCCGGCGGCGCCTCCCCGATAATCGGCGGGGAAGACCGCAGCACCGAGGGAAAGGCCGCTCATGGGCACCCAGCAGGAGAAGGACGAGCTGTACGCGCTCGACATCAGCGGCGTGGAGTGGGAAGGGCCGCCGGGGACCAGCCCGGACGAGGAGCGGGTGGAGATCGCGCGGCTGCCCGACGGGGCGGTGGCGATGCGGTCCTCGCTGGACCGGGAGACGGTGCTGCGCTACACGGCCGCCGAGTGGGAGGCCTTCGTACTCGGCGCCAGGGACGGCGAGTTCGACCTGGACCGCCAGCAGCCCTGAGGCGCGGGGCGGCAGCGGACGCCGAGGGGGCGCGCCCGGTACGGGCGCGCCCCCTCGGCGTCTCGGGCCCCGGGCCACCGGGGCCCCGGCGGGCTCAGTAGGCCTCGGTGAACAGGGTCGACGCCCGCTTGTCGGTGGCCCGGTAGTCGTCCTTGCCGCGCTCGATGAGCTTGGCGACCTTCTCGAGCTCGGCGTGCATGATGTCGGCCTTGGCCTTGTACCTCTTCTGCAGGTTGACGTACTCCTGGTGCGCCTCACCGTCCCAGGTGTCCGTGACCACCTTCACGGCCTGCTCCATCTGGTCCAGGTCCTTGAGGATGTTCCCGGAGACGATCCGGATGCGGTCCGCCATCTGCTGAACGGTCTCGTACCGGACCCGGGTCCCGTCGTTCGCCGTCATGTTCTTCTCCTTCTCGCTGCGGCCGAAGTGGATGAGGTGCGTCGATCAGACGCCGTCGAGGGCCGAACGGGGCCCGGGGGCCGGCGCCGACGAGGCCTGGACGGCCTGGTTGAACGCGGCGAGCACCTCGTCGTCCTGGGCGTTGGTGAGGTTCTTGGTCTGCGCCACCGCGTGGTGCAGGACGTTGAGCAGCCGCCGGATCTCGTCGTGGCTGTCGTTGAGCGTCGTCTGGGCCTTGACGAAGCCCGAGGCGCCCACACCGGTCCAGCCGGCGCTCACGGTGGCGATGATGTCGGCCAGCTCGCGCGCCTGCTTGGAGACGGCGGTTCCCGTCTCCTGGATCTTGTTCTTCGCCTGGACGACCGGATCGTCTGCAAGTCCGAAGGTGTTCGTGCTCATCGAAGCTCCTCACTTCTCAATTCGCCGGCAGAACCGGCGGATTGCGCAGCGGGGCGGGCGTGCCTGGTGCGGATGTGAGTCACGCGCTCCGGACCGTCCCCCTCCGCTTCACGCGATCCCCCGATCACACTCGTGAAGCCTGGGGCCACTCTAGTCAGTTCACGGAGCGGCCCCAACACCGGTGGGCCGCTTCCGTGGACGAACTGTGACTGTTCACTGCAAACGGCGTCGGCGGCTGCGTGCGTCCCGGATGACCGTCGCTGTCCCCGCGATGACGGCAATCAGCACGGCAGCGATACCGAGAGCGTACGTACCGTAGCGCTCCTGCCGCTCCTGGGCCGTCTCGGTGAGCTGGAGGGGCGCGGCCTGCGGTGCCGTCGCCGGGGGCGGGCCCGGGTCCGGGACGGGCGCCTTCGGGGGCTGTTGGTCCTGGCTGAGGGCGCGCACCGGGTCGACGATTCCCCAACCCACGTAGTCGTCACGGCCTTTGACGGTGCGTTCGGCCGTGTTCTGGATCTGCCAGACGATCTGCTGGGCGGACCAGTCCTTGTGCTCGGCGCGCAGCAGGGCCGCGACCCCGGCGACGTAGGGCGCGGAGAAGCTGGTGCCGTGGTCGATGCACTGGCCGAAGCCGGGGACGGTGGAGACCATGTCCACTCCGGGAGCGGCGACTCCGATGAAGTCGCCCGGCTGGGAGAAGGCGGCCCGCTCGTTGTTGCGGTCGGAGGCGCCCACGGCGAGGACGCCGGGGAAGGCGGCCGGATAGGTCCTGCGCTTCTGGCCGTTCATGCCGTCGTTGCCCGCCGAGGCGACGACGACGATGTCGGCCGCGACGGCCTTCTGGACCGACTTGCCCAGCTCGGAGTCCGCGGACAGCTGGACGTCGGTGTCCTGCGAGATGTTGATGACCTGGGCGCCCTTGGCCACCGCGTGGTCGATCGCCTGGCTCAGGGAGAGGGCGTTGCCCTTGCCCTGCCCGTCGTTCTGCCGGATGGGGATGATCGTGGCGTCCGGGGCCAGGCCGACGAAGCCCGTGCCCGCCTGGGGGCGGGCCGCGATCAACCCGGCGACCTTGGTGCCGTGGCCGACGGTGTCGGTCGTGCCGTCACCACCCTTGGGGTCGACGAAGTCCTTGCCCGCACTGACATCGAGGGCGCCACTGAGCTGCGGGTTCGCCCGGTCCACACCGGTGTCGATGACGGCCACCCGGACGCTCGCGCCGCTCTTGTCCTTGCCCTTGGTCTGCGCCCAGAGCTCGTCGAGGAGGAGCCGCTGGAGCGCCCAGGGGCGGTCCTCGATCTGCTTCTTCATGGGGAAGGTGCACTCCCCCGCCCCATCGGGGCGCAGCTCGTACGGAGGGCGCGGCGCCGCGGTCCGGGCCGGGTCGGCCTCGGCCGCGGAGGCGGCCCCCGCCGTACCCGCCGCGCCGCCGGCGGCCAGGGCGAGGGCGAGGGCGCCTGCGAGGAGCGGGCGCCGGGGACTGCGGTTCTGGGGCATCGGCGGCTTCCTCACGAACCCTGGGGTTGACGGGCGGAGTTGGTGTCCAGCCGGGGCCCCTTGGAGAGGAACTCCGACCACGCGATGGGCACCATGGCCGGCGTGACGCCGCCGTAGCCGAGCCTGACCTGCGCCTGGCTGGCCTCGGGGCGGCCGTCCCCGCCCGTCTTGGACTGGTCGGGAGCGCCGATCCTGGACTGCTCGGAGTCGCTGTCGCCGTTGGCCTGGACGGCGTACCGCAGGCCGGTGTCGGTGACCAGGAAGAGGGAGCCGCCGGCGGTGGTCTGCTTGCCCTGCACCTGGGTGTAGAGCAGGCCCGAGCCGGGGGTGACGTAGGCGCTCGTGCCGCTGGCGGTGATGTCGATGGGGTAGCCGGTGCCGGCCCACGTGCTCAGCGTCTGGTTGCCCTGGCCGTCGACCGAGCGCAGGACGTTGCAGACGGTGTCGCGGTTGTTGGAACCGCCGGCCTGGGTTCCGGCGGGCGGCGTCGTCTGGTTGATCCGCTCGGTCTTCCTCTGCGGCCACTTGACGTCGCCGGCGAACGGGGCGGCGTCCGGATCGAGGGACTGCAGGTCCACCTCGCGGGCCTTGCCGTGCATGTTGAGGCCGTCGGTCGCCGGCGCCGAGATCAGCAGCCAGGCGACGAAGTCGGAGACCGGTGCGACCTTGCCGGGGAGGACCACGTAGTGCTGGGCGCCGGAGCCGGTCTGGGCCTTGAGCACCATGCCGACCTTGTTGTCCGCGGTCGTCAGGCCCTTGACGTCGGCGGCCGCCCCGGCCTTGCCCGGGATGGTCGGGAACGCGAGGTCGTCGCCGGAGTTGAGGGTGCCGAGCCATTCCGGGCTGACCTGCTGCGGGGTGGCTCCGGTGCCGACCAGGGCGTTGGTCATCGTTCCGGCGGCCGGAGTGCCTTCGGGGAACTTGTACTTCGTGCCGGTCGCGTCGACCAGGTACCGCTCCTTGCCCGGGCCGTTGCTCTCCACGTACAGCGACTGGGTGTCGGCCAGCCGGCGGGCGTCGTCCGTCACGGACGCCTCGCGGTCCGCGAGGACGAAGGTGGCGGTCTGCACGCCGCGGCCGTTGCCGCCGGGCTGCTGGCAGACCGCCCAGCGCTTGGCCTTGCCGGCTTCGGGCTTGGAGGGGAGCCGGTCGGGGGCGTAGGGAATGCCGATGATGGGGCCGCGCGGCGGCCTGCCCGCGTCCAGGACCTTGTCCTCGACCTGCACCACCTTGAACTTCTGCGGATCCAGCAGGAGTCGGGCGGAGGCGAGGTTCAGCACCGGGTGCAGGCGCGTCTGGTCCTTGCCGCCCACCTTCGTCGTCAGGACCACGTAGCGGGTCGTCGAGTCCTTGCCGACGATGACCCTCGTTCCGGGCTCGTCCCAGCCTTTGGGGGCGGTCGGCTTGAACATGCCCCAGGCACCGAACCCGGCGAGCACGAGAGCCCCGACGATCAAGCCCGGCAGGACCGCCCGCAGGGGGCGGGGCGCGCCCTCCTCGGTACCCGTGGCGGAGGGCTGGAGGAACGCGGCCACCGTCCGCCGCTTCGCAAAGGTGTACGCGTTGAGCTCATCACGTCGTGATGCCATGACCGTCTGCTTCTCCCCGCACGGCCCGGCCGGTGAGTACGGTCCCCGGGCCTCGATAGTCGGACCGGGCACCTACTATGCCTCTTGACGGACGGTATGCAGGGGCCGGGTAGGGTGAGGCAGCCGCTCAGGGCCTTCCACACCGGGGTAATCAGGGCTTGTTGGGGTGGATTGGGGAGATTCCGGAGCCCCGCGACGGGTGTCGCGCAGCGCCGGAACTCATGATGTCTGGCCCGTGAGAGGGGAAGTGCGCGAGTGATGGCCACGGCGACGGAGCCGCAGACCGGCGCGCCCGCACCCGCACGCGGCGGGGTGACACCGCACCCCAAGTCGAGCCCGGGCCGCTTCGGCCCGTTCCGACTGCAACAACTCGTACTGCTCCAGGTCGCGTCGGCCGGGCTGCTCGTGGCGTGGGTGGTCGAACCCCTGCTCCTGGTCCCCGTCGGCGTGCTGGCGCTCGTGCTGGTGGTGCTCGCGGTCGTGCGCCGCCACCAGCGTTCCCTGCCGGAGTGGATCGGCAGCGCGCTCGCGCTGCGCGCGCGCCGCCGCCGGGCCGCGTCCTTCGCCGTGCCCGCGGGCACGGAACCGGGGCTGGCACCGCTGGTCGAGGCCGATCCGGCCCTGCGCACCCTGACGTTCAGCGACCGCGACCGGCGTCCGGTCGGGATGATCGGCGACGGGACCTTCCTGACCGCCGTGGTCCAGGTGGACACGGACGTCACCGCGCTGCGGCCCGACCGGGCCGCGCGACCCCTGCCGCTCGGCGTCGTACGGGACATCCTCGAAGTGGACGGCATCCGGCTGGAGTCGGCGCAGTTGGTGCAGCACACCCAGCCGGCGCCCGCCCCGCACCTGCCGGCCCAGTCGATGGCCGCACGCAACTACGCCCCGCTGCAGGCCCGGACGGGCACGCCCGCGGTGCGGCTGACGTGGATCGCGCTCAAGCTCGACCCGGAGCTGTGCCCCGAGGCGGTGACCGCACGCGGCGGTGGCCTGGCGGGCGCCCAGCGGTGCGTGGTGCGGGCTGCGGACCAGTTGGCGAGCCGGCTGGCCGGGGCCGGGTTCAAGGCCACCGTCCTGACCGAGCAGGAGCTGACGGCGGCGCTGGCCACCTCCTCGTGCGCGAATCCGATGGCGATCACCCAGGCCGGACGGTCGGCCAGCACCGGGCGGCGCACCGAGGAGACCTCGCGGATCTGGCGCTGTGACGACCGCCGGCACACGACGTACTGGATAGGCCGCTGGCCCCAGCTGGGCGGCGCGGGGACGGCGGCGCTGCCGCAGTTCGTGGCGCTGCTGACCTCCCTGCCCGCGCTCGCCACGAACTTCAGCCTGACGATGGCCCCGGCGGAGCGGCAGGGCGTGACCCTGACCGGACACGTACGGGTGACAGGGCGCAGCGACGAGGAACTGATCGCGGCGCGGCGGGAGTTGGAGAGGACGGCGCGGGGCGTGAAGACCGGGCTGGTCCGGCTCGACCGCGAACAGGTGCCGGGGCTGCTGGCTTCGCTGCCGCTGGGAGGCGCGCGATGAGGGGCGGTTTCGGGCTGGTCGGCCCGCGGCGGGAGCGGCATGTGGTGCCCGCGGCGGACCTGGACGCGCTGGCGGTGCCCGTCGGGGACGACGGGGTCGTCATTGGCGTGGACGCCGAAGGGCGGTCGGCGGTGCTCGGCATCAACCGGCCGACGCCGTACGAGGTGACGCTGATCGGCGGCCTGTGGACGGCGCAGGTGCTGGCGCTGCGCGCGGCCGCGACGGGTGCGCGCGTCGCGGTGGAGACCGGGCGCGGGCAGGTGTGGTCCGGGCTGGCCCAGGCCGCGGGCGGCGGGCAGCAGTGCGTGACCCTGCACGAGGTGGGGCGGATCCCCCCGCAGGGCGCGTCCGCGGGCAGCCCGGTGCTGGTGGTCCGCGACTGCGGGATGCGGCCGCCGCGCGGCCGCGTGGTGGCCGGGCCGTGGCAGTCGGTGCTGACCCTGCTGCCGTACCTGAGCCCGGCGGCACCGCGGTTGCTCCAGCAGGCTTCGCTGGTGGGCGTGCAGCGGGTGTCCCCGGACGAGGCCGAGCAGATCGGCCGCCTGATGCGGCTGCCCCGCCAGGCCGTGGCCTCCCTGCCGACCCTGGGTGACGGGGTGACCCTGTGGTGCACCCCGCGGGACCGGCAGTTCGTGATGACGCAGGGGACCGAGGCGGAGACCGGGCTGCTGGGCCCGGCCCGCCGCATCGACTGACGCGGCGCGCGCCCCGGGCCGGCCGCCCGCCCTCTCCGTGGAGCGGTACGCGGCGGACAGGGGCGACGTGCCCCGATTAGGCTGGACGCCGGCGCGGCGTGGGTGGGCGCCGGAGCAGTGTTCGACATACCAGGAGGACCAGTGAGCGGCGATCGGAACGAGAGGCGCGGCGGGACGTGGGACGTCCCGACGGACGATCAGTCCGACGCGGAGCCCGAGATGACGGGCGAGTTCACCATCGACTACACACCGCCGGCCTGGTACACGCAGAGTGCGCCGCCGGCCGGGGCCGCGCAGGTGCCGGGGCTCCCCGAGGGGAGCGGCTTCGAGCCGCACCGCCCCTCGGACCTGGAGTCGCCCTCGACGATGCGGATCGCTCCGCCGGCGCCGCGGACCCCGTCGGACGGTACGGGTACGCCCCCGCCGTTCCCGCTCGCCGGCCCGGCCGAGACGACCCCTGCGGCGCCCGAGCCGATCGTGGCGCCGGACCTGCCCTACCCGGCTCCGGCTGCGCATGCCGCGCCCGCTCCGCTCTCGGCTCCGGATCCGGTCGAGCCCGCTCCTGCGGCGCCCGAATCCCCTGCCCCGCTGCAGGCACCGGCACCGGCACCGATCCAGGTGCCCGAGCTGCCGTTCGCGGCTGCGGCCCAGGCGGCCTCCCCGGTCGGGCCCGCTCCTGCGGCGCCCGAATCCCCTGCCCCGGTTCAGGCTCCCGAGCCGCCGTACTCCGCTCCGGCCCCGGCGCCTGCCGCGGCGGAGGCTGCTCCTGCGGCGTCCGAGGCTCCGGCGTCCTTCGCGGCGGCCTCGCCCGACCCCGCCCCGTTCGACGCCGCGCCTGCGGCTCCCGAAGCCCCGGCGCCGCCCCCGGCGTTCGCGGCCCGGGCCGAGGAGGCCGCCCCGGAGCCGGCCGACGCCGTTCCCGCGCCGTCCGCGGCTCCGGTGGCGTCGGCTCCCGTGGACGAGGCCCCGTCGTACCCCGCTCCGGCGCCCGCCGCGGAGCCGGTGCCCGCCGCTACCCCGGCCGAGGGGACGCCCGTGGCGCCCGTCGCGGAGCAGGCCGCCGGGGAGAGCCCCTTCGGAGCGCCCGCCGGTGAACTGCCGCCGCTGCCGCCCCCGTACGCGACGCAGGGCTCCTACGGCTTCCCGCCGCCGGCGCCCGCGCCGCAGCAGCCCCAGCCCCCTCAGCCGCAGCAGCCCCAGCCTCCTCAGCCGCAGCCGCAGCCGCAGTACGACCCCCGCACTGCCGGACAGTGGCCCGTCGGCCCCGGCCAGCAGCCGCCTCAACCCAATCCGCAGCCGCAGCCGCACGACCCGCGGTACGCGGCCGGACCCACCGGCGCAGGCGCGCCGCTCGGCTACACCGCCGCCGTCGAGCTGTCCTCGGACCGGCTGCTGCGCAACAAGCAGAAGCCCAAGAGCAACAACGGCGGCGGGGGCGGCGGCCTGTTCCGCTTCGGCGGCAAGGCGGCCGAAGCGGAGCGGCGCCGCAAGCTGGAGCTGATCCGGACCCCGGTCATGTCCTGCTACCGCATCGCCGTCATCAGCCTCAAGGGCGGCGTCGGCAAGACCACGACCACCACCGCGCTCGGCGCCACCCTCGCCACGGAGCGCCAGGACAAGATCCTGGCCATCGACGCGAACCCCGACGCGGGCACGCTCGGCCGCCGTGTCCGCCGCGAGACGGGCGCGACGATCCGGGACCTCGTCCAGGCGATCCCGTATCTGAATTCGTACATGGACATCCGCCGCTTCACCTCGCAGGCCCCCTCCGGTCTGGAGATCATCGCCAACGACGTGGACCCGGCCGTCTCCACGACCTTCAACGACGAGGACTACCGCCGCGTCATCGAGACGCTGGGCCGCCAGTACCCGATCATCCTCACCGACTCCGGCACCGGCCTGCTGTACTCCGCCATGCGCGGCGTCCTGGACCTGGCCGATCAGCTGATCATCATCTCGACCCCGTCCGTGGACGGCGCCAGCAGCGCCAGCACCACCCTCGACTGGCTCTCCGCCCACGGGTACGCGGACCTCGTCTCCCGCTCCATCACCGTCATCTCCGGAGTCCGCGAGACGGCCAAGATGATCAAGATCGAGGACATCGTGCAGCACTTCGAGACCCGCTGCCGCGGCGTCGTCGTGGTGCCCTTCGACGAGCACCTCGCGGCCGGCGCCGAGGTGGACCTCGACATGATGCGGCCCAAGACCCGCGAGGCGTACTTCAACCTCTCCGCCCTCGTGGCCGAGGACTTCCTCCGCGCCCAGCAGCAGGCCCCCCAGAACCACTGGGGAGCGCCGCAGCAGCCCCACCAGCCCCACCCCCAGCAGCCGCAGCACCACCCCCAGCCCCAGCCCCAGCCCCAGCCCCAGCCGTACGGTCAGCCCCAGGGCCAGCCCCCGTACCAGCAGCCGCCGCAGCAGCCGGGTCCCTACGGCCAGCCCTATCCGCAGCAGCCGCAGCCGGGCCCGCCCTGGCAGCAGCCGCCGGCCGCCCCGCCCCAGCAGCCGCAGCAGCCGCCGCGCGACCCGCGCCTCGGCTGACGGCCGCACCGACCGCACCGACCGCAACAGGAAGGGCCCGTACCGCCCCGGATTCCGGGGCGGTACGGGCCCTCGCCCGTTCCCGCGTCAGCGCTTCGTGTCGTACGTGTCGGTCAGCACCCGCGCCCGCTTCACGTCGTCGGCGATCGCCTCCAGCAGCCCGTCCAGCGACTCGAACCTGGCCATCCCCCGCACGTACGCGAGGAAGTCGACGGCCACGTGCTTCCCGTACAGGTCCAGCCCGACCCGGTCGATCGCGTACGCCTCCACCGTCCGCTCGGTCGCGTCGAACTGCACGTTCGTCCCGACCGAGATCGCCGCGGGCATCCGCTCGCCGTCCGCCGTCAGCCATCCCGCGTAGACGCCGTCCGCCGGGATCGCGGTGTGCGGCTGCGTCTCCACGTTCGCGGTCGGGTAGCCGAGTTCACGCCCGCGCTGCGCTCCGCGCACCACCACGCCCTCGACCCGGTGCGGGCGCCCCAGGACCTCCGCCGCACCGTCCATGTCGCCCTCGGCGACGAGCCGGCGCGCCAGCGTCGAGGAGAACGGCACGCCGCCGCCGGCCTCGCCGCGCTCCACGAGGTCCACGACCTCGACCCGGTAGTCGTAGGTGGATCCCAGCTCGCGCAGGAAGTCGACGTTCCCGGCGGCCCGGTGGCCGAATCGGAAGTTGGGGCCTTCGATGACGGCCAGGGCGTGCAGCTTGTCGACGAGCACCTTCACGATGAAGTCGGCCGGGGACAGCTGCGAGAACTCCGCGGTGAACGGCAGGATCAGCAGCGCGTCCACACCCAGTCCGGCCATCAGCTCGGCGCGCCGGTCGTAGGGGGCCAGGATCGGCGGGTGGCTGCCGGGGCGGACGACCTCGCTCGGGTGGGGGTCGAAAGTGACGACGACGGAGGGGACGCCGAGCTCGCGCGCCGTGGCCACGGCCCGTCCGATGATCAGCTGGTGTCCCCGGTGCACGCCGTCGTAGGAGCCGATGGTGACGACGCTGCGTCCCCAGTCCTGGGGGATGTCCTCCAAGCCACGCCACCGCTGCACTGTGACCGCTCCTCGCCCGAACCCGGTTGGTCCTTGAACTGATTGCCGATTGCAGGTCTAAGACTGCCATGCCGCGGGCCGGTGGCCCGCATCGGCATCCGGGCGGGAGGGGCCCGGCGGGCCGCGGGCGGGCATCCTCATCTCACATCCGCGGCGGCCCTGCCGAGGGTCTCCACCGTCCGCCGGGCGCCGGGCCCCAGGAGGGCCGCGGCCTCCGTGGCCGCCTGCGCCAGCCGGCGGGCCACGAGCGCTGCGAAGGCCGGCTGGGCGTGCGCCAGCTCCACCGTGCGCCGCTCGAAGACCGCGGGCCCGCCGGGTGCCCGCAGCAGCTGCCGCCCGGTACGGCGCAGCAGCTCCCGGGTACGGTCCTCCGGGCGCGCCGCAGCACCCGCCGCGACAGCCCCGAGGAACGCGTCCAGCACCTGCGGGTCCCTTTCCTCGCGCAGCAGTACGCCGGCCAGCTCGGCGCGCAGCGCGTACGAGGGCTCCCCACCCGGCGCGCCCAGTACGGCGGCGAGCTCGGCCCGCACCCCGGCGGGCGCGGTCCGCAGCAGGTCCAGCACGACCGGGCGCAGCGCGGGGCCGGCGGCCGGCCCCTGCTCCAGCCGCCGGTCCACGAACGCCGCGGCGTGCGGCGCGTCCCCGGGGCTGCGCGCGAGGTGCTCCCGTACGAGCCCGGCCGCGCGTCGGGCCAGCCCCGGCGTGTTCAGCGCGGCCAGGGAGCGCAGCACCCCCCGTCGGCGCGATCCCGCAGGGCGGCGAACACCGAGTCCTGCTCCGGCAGTACGGGCAGGGCCGCGACCAGCGCGTCGGCGGGGAGCCGGGAGCCGGGCTCGGCGTCGCGGAAGGACGCGAGGGCGTCGGGCAGGTAGCCGGCGCGGACCTGCGGGTCGCGCAGCAGCACGGCCCGGGCGCTGCCGTGCAGGGTGACGTCGGCGGGGCGGGCCAGCAGCGCCCGGGCTGCGTCGCGCAGCAGCTCCCGGTCGGCGGGAGTGCGCACATGCGGGGCGGTGGCGGCGCCGTAGGCGGCGGCAGCGACCCTGCGCGGGGGGCGTGCGTCGCGTGCCCAGCGGTCCACGGCCCGGCAGCGGACGGAGGGCTCCTCTTCCGCGAGTACGGCGAGCAACTCGTCGGCGCGGGGATGCGCGGCGGCAACGAGCGCCTCGGTGAGCTCGTCCGGCGCGAGGCGGCGGTGGGTGTGCAGCAGGGCCTGCGCGGCCGTGGCGACGGTGGCCCCCGGGCGGCCGCGCAGCCGGCGGTCGTCGGCGAACCAGGCGCAGAGCAGCGGCTGGACCCGCCGGGGGTCCCGGGCCAGTCGGCGGGCCACGGCGTCGAGGTAGCGGTCACCGGGGACCGCCTCGGCGGGGTCGGCGGGCAGGAGCCGGCGCAGCAGGCCGAGGCGGTCGGGCTCGGCCAGCCGGAGCCGGTTCCGGAACCGGCCGCCGAACCCACCCGGGCCGGCTCGGGCCACGTGTTCGGCGAGGGCGTGCAGGACGGGGAGGTGCGGGTGCGCATCGGGGAGGCTCGGCAGGGTCTCGCCCAGCAGCCGGGCGGCCCACCAGGCGCGGTCGGCGTCACCGTCGCCGGCGGGGGCGGGGGCGGGGGCTTCGGCGAAGCCGTTGAGCGCGTCGACCAGCCGGGCCAGTTCCTCGCGGAGCCGGTCCGGGGGAGTCGGCGCAGGGCTTCCAGGACGGGCCCGATCCGGTGCCGGGGCACGGGCAGCCCGGGCCGGGCGGGGCCGTGCACGAGGACGCCGAGCGCCGTCGGGACGTCGAGGTGGCCTGCCTGGATCCAGTCGGACAGCTCCTCGTGGGCGAAGCGGTAGCCGGACCCGGCGGGCACCAGCAGCCCCTCGGCGAGGACGGCGGAGGCCCAGCCGGTGCGCCACGGGAACGGTTCCTCGAAGGAGGCTCGGTCCAGCTGTCCCCGCCTCGGTCCCAGGCAGCGCCTGGCGGCCTCGTGCACGCGGCCGGCGACGCGGGCGGCGAGCCGCCTGACACCGGGCCCGTGCACGCGGGCGCGCCCGGCGTCGGTGCAGGCGGCGGCGAATGCGGACCGCGCTGCGCAGGCACAGCAGGTCGAGATGGGCGGCGAAGACCTCGTCCCGGCCGGGGCGGCCGGCGGTGACCCCCGCGGCGCGGATCCCGGCAAGCAGGTGCAGGGTGAGCGGGTGCCGGGCGTCGGCCTCGCGAACGGCGTCGGCGGGGATGCCGAGGCGGGCCCGGAGGGCGGCGAGGGGGCCCTCCGGGTCGGAGTCGGCCGCCGCCCGCAAGGCCACCGCGAAGCCGCCGGAGCGGTGCTCCGCGCGCAGAGCGGTGCCCAGTACCGCGAGCACCGCCCCGGTGGCGGCGTCGAGAACCGGCGCCCCGCAGGCCTCCCCGCCCTGCGCGAGCGCGTCGCGGCCGTCCGTGCCGATCGCCAGTTCCACCGCGGTCCCCGCGGGCAGCGCGTACAGCCCGCCGCCCGCCCGGTACGCGACCTGAGCGCCCGCGCCTGCCGCCAACCCCGCGCGGGCAGCCGTACGTAGGTCCCCGGATCGATCACTTCGCGCTGGGCCATCGGCAGCGGCCGCACCCCGAGTCCGTCCGTGCGGACGAGGGCCAGCGCCAGGCCGGGCAGCACGGTCACGTCGGCCGCCTCGGCCGGCCAGGTCCGCCCGGGGGCGTGCAGCACCAACCGGGTCAGGCCGTCGACGGCCTCGTGAGCGGTGACGACCGTCCCGCGGTCGTCCGCGACGAACCCGCTGCCGCGCTCCCGCCCGGCCGGATCGCAGATTTTGACGAGTTCCGCCATGGCCGCACCACTCCCCGCAACGCCCCGTGTTCACGACGGTGGGCAGGTGAAGATCAGCACGAAAAGCACACGTGGCGAACGCGCCCCCTTACGCTCCCTCCATTCACTCCGAGCGCCTGCTCGGACGGGTGAATAGCGGCGTCCGGATGGATAGAGACCTACCCGAGGGGGGTCGTGGAGCGGTGAGCGGCACGGCATGTGCGCTCACCGCTCCACGTCGACGATCAGACGAAGACCGCGAGGGACTTGGCCTTTCCGTTCTTGCTTTCGACGAGCCCGAGGAGCTGGCCCTGCGGCCCGAAGACCGCGACGGTGCGGCCGTCCCCGTACTCCTGCGGCATGTCGATCCGCACGCCGTTGGCGAGCAGCGAAGCCCGCCGGGCGTCCAGGTCCCAGCGCGGGAAGGCCGCGGCGGCGGCCTCACCGATCGGCATGACGGTCAGCTCCTCCTGGAGCTGGTCCAGGGTGCGCGCGCGGTCCAGCTTGTACGGGCCCACCCGTGTGCGGCGCAGCGCGGTCAGGTGTCCGCCGACGCCGAGGTCGGCGCCCAGATCCCGGGCGAGTGCGCGGATGTAGGTGCCGCTGGAGCAGACGACGGAGACGACGAGGTCGACGACCTTGGTGCCGTCCTCGGCCTCCGCCTCCCGCATGTCGTACACCTGGAAGGACGAGACGGTCACCGGCCGTGCCGGGATGTCGAAGTCCTCGCCGTCGCGGGCGCGCTTGTAGGAGCGCACGCCCTTGATCTTGATGGCGCTGACCTTGGACGGGACCTGCATGATGTCGCCCGACAGCTTGGCGACGCCCGCGTCCACGGCGTCCCGGGTGACCCCGGTGGCGTCCGTGGAGGAGGTGATCTCGCCCTCGGCGTCGTCCGTCAGGGTGTTCTGGCCCAGGCGGATCGTGCCGAGGTACTCCTTCTCCGTGAGCGCGAGGTGGCCGAGGAGCTTGGTGGCCTTCTCCACGCCGAGGACCAGCACGCCCGTCGCCATCGGGTCGAGCGTGCCGGCGTGGCCGACGCGGCGGGTCCTGGCGATCCCGCGCATCTTGGCGACCACGTCGTGCGAAGTGAAGCCGGACGGCTTGTCGACGATGACAAGGCCGTCCGGAGTCTTCCCTGCATTGGTGCTCATTGCGCGGCTGCGTCCTCGTCGTCGTCCTCGCCGGGCTTCTTGTACGGGTCGGCGTCGCCGGCGTACTGGGCGCCGGAGGACACTTCGCGCACCTGGGCGTCGGAGGTCCGCGCCTTCTCCAGGAGGTCCTCGATGGTCTTGGCGTTCTCCGGGAGGGCGTCCGCGACGAAGGTCAGGGTGGGCGTGAACTTGGTCCCCGCCGCCCGGCCCACCGCGGAGCGCAGGACGCCCTTGGCGCTCTCCAGACCCGCCGCCGCACTGGCGCGGTCCTCGTCGTCGCCGTAGACCGTGTAGAAGACCGTGGCCTCCCGCAGGTCGCCGGTGACGCGGGTGTCCGTGATGGTCACGTGCGTACCGAGGCGGGGGTCCTTGACACCGCGCTGCAGCTTCTCCGCCACCACCTCCCGGATGAGGTCCGCCAGCTTCTTCGCCCGCGCATTGTCGGCCACTGGTCCGTCTCCTTCTTTTCTTGCAGACAAGCAATCAGTCTTCATCACCGTGGAAGCGCCGTCGTACCGACAGCAGCTCCACTTCCGGACGTGCCGCGACCAGCCGCTCGCAGCGGTCCAGTACGTCCGAGAGGAACCCCGCGTCCCCACTCACCAGCGCGACCCCTATGCGGGCCCTGCGGTGCAGATCCTGGTCGCCCACCTCGGCCGCGCTCACGGAAAACTTTCGCTGGAGCTCGGCGACGATGGGCCGGACGACGGAGCGTTTCTCCTTCAGCGAGTGGACGTCGCCGAGGAGCAGGTCGAAGGACAGAGTCCCCACGTACATGCAGTTCCGGATATCCCGCCGGTGCGGGTTCGGTGGCCTGCCGGGCCGTCGCCCGGCAGGATCACCCGGCGCTCGCGCGGCCGGGTCACCAGAACCGTACACGCAACGGCCGGGGCCGATCGACGGATATTCCGCCGACCGGCCCCGGTGTGACGAGTTACGACACGGTGCGAACCGCCTCGCGCTTACGCGCGGGGCTTCTCGCGCATCTCGTACGTCGCGATGACGTCGTCGATCTTGATGTCGTTGAAGGAGCCGAGGTTGATACCGCCCTCGAAGCCTTCGCGGATCTCGGTGACGTCGTCCTTGAAGCGGCGCAGACCGGAGATGGTGAGGTTCTCCGCGATGACCTTGCCATCGCGCAGCAGGCGCGCCTTGGTGTTGCGCTTGACCTCGCCGGACCGGATGAGGACACCGGCGATGTTGCCCAGCTTGGACGAGCGGAAGATCTCGCGGACCTCCGCCGTACCGAGCTCGACCTCTTCGTACTCCGGCTTGAGGAGACCCTTCAGGGCCGCCTCGATCTCCTCGATGGCCTGGTAGATCACCGAGTAGTAGCGGACGTCGACGCCCTCGCGGTCCGCCATCTGCGCGGCGCGGCCGGCAGCACGGACGTTGTAGCCGATGACGATGGCGTCGGAGCCCATCGCCAGGGCGATGTCGGACTCGGTGACCGCACCCACACCGCGGTGCAGGACCCGGATGTCGACCTCTTCACCGACGTCGAGCTGGAGCAGCGAGGACTCGAGAGCCTCGACCGCACCGGACGCGTCGCCCTTGATGATGAGGTTGAGTTCCTGGACCAGACCGGCCTTGAGCACGGAGTCGAGGTCCTCGAGGGACACGCGACGGACGCGCTTGGCGAAGTTGGCGTTGCGCTCGCGCGCAGCACGCTTCTCGGCGATCTGGCGGGCCGTGCGGTCCTCGTCGACGACGAGGAAGTTGTCGCCGGCGCCGGGGACGTTGGTGAGACCCAGGACCAGGACGGGGGTCGACGGACCCGCTTCCTCGACGTTGTTGCCCTTGTCGTCGAGCATGGCGCGCACTCGGCCGTAGGCGTCGCCCACGACCATCGTGTCGCCGACGCGGAGGGTACCGCGCTGGACGAGGACGGTGGCGACGGCGCCGCGGCCGCGGTCGAGGTGGGACTCGATCGCAATACCCTGAGCGTCCTGCTCCGGGTTGGCGCGCAGGTCGAGCGAGGCGTCGGCGGTGAGGACGACGGCCTCGAGCAGGGAGTCGATGTGCAGACCCTGCTTGGCGGAGATGTCGACGAACATCGTGTCGCCGCCGTACTCCTCGGCGACCAGACCGAACTCGGTGAGCTGACCGCGCACCTTGGTCGGGTCGGCACCCTCGACGTCGATCTTGTTGACCGCGACGACGATCGGGACGCCGGCGGCCTTGGCGTGGTTGAGCGCCTCGATCGTCTGCGGCATGACGCCGTCGTTGGCCGCCACCACGAGGATCGCGATGTCGGTCGACTTGGCACCACGGGCACGCATGGCGGTGAACGCCTCGTGACCGGGGGTGTCGATGAAGGTGATGCGACGCTCTTCGTCGTTGACCTCGGTGGAGACCTGGTACGCACCGATGTGCTGCGTGATGCCGCCGGCCTCGCCCGCGACGACGTTCGTCTTGCGGATGGCGTCGAGCAGTCGGGTCTTACCGTGGTCGACGTGACCCATGACGGTCACGACCGGCGGACGCGGCAGGAGGTACTCCTCGCCGCCCTCGTCCTCGCCGAACTCGATGTCGAAGGTCTCGAGGAGCTCGCGGTCCTCCTCCTCCGGGCTGACGATCTGAACCTGGTAGTTCATCTCGCCCGCGAGGAGCTGGAGGGTCTCGTCGGAGACGGACTGCGTGGCAGTGACCATCTCGCCGAGGTTCATCATGACCGCGACCAGCGACGCCGGGTTGGCGTTGATCTTCTCCGCGAAGTCGGTGAGGGACGCACCGCGCGACAGGCGAACGGTCTCGCCGTTGCCGCGGGGCAGCATCACGCCGCCGACGGACGGGGCCTGCATGGCCTCGTACTCCTGGCGCCTCTGACGCTTCGACTTGCGGCCGCGACGGGCCGGACCGCCGGGGCGGCCGAAGGCACCCTGCGTACCACCACGGGCACCGGGACCGCCGGGACGACCGCCGAAGCCGGGACGACCGCCGCCACCGGCGCCGGCCGGGCCGCCGCCGAAGCCGCCGCCACCCGGACGGGGACCGCCGAAGCCGCCGCCGCCCGCGGGACGCGAGCCGGGACCGGCCGGACGGCCGGCGAAGCCGCCGCCGCCGGGACGACCGGCGCCACCGGGACGGGGACCGCCCGCACCGGGACCACGGCCACCGGGGCCGCCGCCGGGACGGGGACCGGGACCGCCGGCAGCGGGACGCTGCGGCATCATGCCCGGGTTGGGACGGTTACCGCCGGGAGCACCGCCCGGACGCGGAGCGCCGCCCTGCGGACGGGGCATGCCGCCCGGGGTCGGACGGGCGCCGCCGGGACCCTGCGGACGCGGAGCGCCGCCGGGACCGCCCTGCGGGCGGGGAGCACCCTGGCCGCCGGCGCCGGGGGCACCGGGACGCGGGGCGCCGGCCGGACGGGGCGCCTGCGGGCGCGCCATGCCGGTGGAGCCACCAGAGGTGAACGGGTTGTTGCCCGGACGGGGACCGGCCGGACGGGAGCCCTGCGGACGCGGTGCCTGGGCACCGGGGGTGCCGGCGGGGCGCGCCGGGGCACCGGGGGTGGCACCGGCCGGACGCGGGGCGCCGGGACGGGCACCGCCCTGACCCGGGCCGGCCGGACGCTGCTGCGCCGGACGGGGGCCGGGGGCCGCGGCGGGACGCGCCGGGGCGGCGGGGGCCGCCGGAGGCGCGGAGAACTCGGTCGCCACGGGCGCCGCCGGAGCGGGCTTCGGGGCGGCCGGAGCCTTCGGGCCGGGACGCGGGCCGGGGGCGGCGGGCGTCACGGGGGCTGCGGCCGGGGCCTCGGCTGCGGCCGGCTTGGGGGCCGGTGCGCCGGGCTTCGGGGCAGCAGGACGTGCCGCAGCGGCCGGGGACGGCGCTGCGGGCTTGGCGGGCGCGGCCTTGCGGGGCGCGCCGGGCTTTGCAGCGGACTTGCCGGCGTTGCCGCCGGGCCCCTGCAGTGCGTCAGTCAACTTGCGTACAACCGGCGCCTCGATCGTCGAGGACGCCGAACGGACGAATTCACCGAGTTCTTGGAGCTTGGCCATGACGACCTTGCTCTCGACCCCGAACTCCTTGGCGAGTTCGTATACCCGGACCTTAGCCACTTCGCTCCTTTTAGGTCCGGGTTACGCCGGACCGTCGCTACTTCATGGGCGTACTCATCGCGTACTCATCGAGTGCTCATCGCAATCTCGACCTACTTCCAACTCGCGAGGTACCTGACCGCACGGGGTATCCGTGCCGTACTACTTCATTACGCCGTGGTCCCGGCTTTCCCGGCCACGGCATTGCGCAGGTTCGCCGTGTCGAGCGCTCCGGCGGACCGTAGGGCCCGGGGGAACGCCCGGCGGCGAACCGCCTGGTCGAGGCAGACCACGGCGGGGTGCACGTACGCACCCCGGCCGGGCAGCGTACCGCGAGGATCGGGGACGCATTCGTCCTCGATCGCCACGATCCGCAGCAGATCGCTCTTGGCCGCTCGCTCCCGACACCCCACACAGGTGCGTTCGGGGCATGCGCGGGCTTGCGTCCGGCCAGACACGCCTAAGTCTACCTCCCCGCACCGACCTCTCCCCCGACAAGTGCGGTGGGAAAGATCGAACGGCTGTCGTGTTGTCTTGATCCGCTGCCTGGGCAGCGGCCGTGTGGACCCTGTCTACCGTCGGGACAGCCCCGGCGGGTACCGGTTTTATTCCCCGCCCCGGTCCCGGTCCGCGTCCGGGGACGCCTCGGTGTCGGGGCGGATGTCGATGCGCCAGCCGGTGAGCCGCGCGGCGAGGCGGGCGTTCTGGCCCTCCTTGCCGATGGCCAGGGACAGCTGGTAGTCGGGCACGGTCACCCGGGCGGACCGGGAGTCCCAGTCGACGACCTCGACCTCGCTCACCCGGGCGGGTGACAGCGCGTTCGCGACCATCTCCGCCGGGTCGTCCGACCAGTCGACGATGTCGATCTTCTCGCCGTGCAGCTCGGCCATGACGTTGCGCACGCGGCTGCCCATCGGGCCGATGCAGGCGCCCTTGGGGTTCAGGCCCGAACGGGTGGACCGGACGGCGATCTTGGTGCGGTGACCGGCCTCACGGGCGATCGCCGAGATCTCGACGCTGCCGTCGGCGATCTCCGGGACCTCCAGCGAGAACAGCTTCTTCACCAGGTTCGGGTGGGTGCGCGAGAGGGTCACGGACGGGCCGCGGACACCCTTCGCCACGCGCACGACATACGCCTTCAGGCGCAGGCCGTGCGGGTACTCCTCGCCGGGGACCTGCTCCTGCACCGGCAGGATGGCCTCCAGCTTGCCGATGTCGACGAGGACGTTCTTGGGGTCCTTGCCCTGCTGTACGACGCCGGTGATGACGTCGCCCTCCCGGCCGGCGAACTCGCCGAAGGTCAGGTCGTCCTCGGCGTCGCGCAGACGCTGGAGGATCACCTGCTTGGCCGTCGTCGCGGCGATCCGGCCGAAGTCCGACGGCGTGTCGTCGAACTCCTTGGGCTCCTGGCCCTCTTCGAGATCCCTCGGGTCTTCCGTCGCCCACACGACCACGTGACCGTTGGTGCGGTCCAGCACGACGCGGGCGCGGCGGAAGCTCCCCTCGGTCCGGTGGTACGCGATGAGGAGGGCCGACTCGATCGCCTCGACGAGCAGGTCGAAGGAGATCTCCTTCTCCCGGACCAGACCCCGCAGGGCACTCATGTCGATGTCCACGGCTACGCCTCCTCTTCCTTCTTGTCCTTGCGGTTGAACTCGATCTCGACACGCGCCTTGGCGATGTCGGTGAAAGCGATGCGGCGGGCGGTCGCCTTGCGGCCCTTCACGCCCGGTACTTCGAGGTCCATGCCCTCGTCGTCGACGTCGAGGATCCGGGCGACCAGTTCCCCGGCACCCTTCCCGTCCTCGGCGGACAGCTGGAACTTCACGAGACGGCCGACGGCCCGTACGTAGTGGCGGTGCTCGGTCAGCGGGCGGTCGGCGCCCGGGGAGCTCACCTCGAGGACGTACTCGTCCTCGCCCATCACGTCGGATTCGTCGAGCTGGTCGGAGACCTCACGGCTCAGCTCGGCACACGCGTCCAGCTCCACGCCCTCGTCGGAGTCCACGATGATCCGCAGCATCCGGCGCTTGCCCGCCCGCGACAGCTCGATCTCTTCGAGGTCCAGGCCCTTGGCGGCGACGAGCGGCTCCAGCAGTCCGCGCAGCCTGTCGCTCTGGGTGGTGCTCATCCGGGTGACTCCTCGGCCGCGTGTGCTGTTGTGGTTTCCGTCGTGTGTCAGGTCAAAGGGTATCCGGTGTCGGAGGGTGTTGCCGTCCGCCCTGCGACCAGGGCCCCGGGTACCGTGATCACACCCTGCCCCGCCCCCCACCACGAGGACGTCGCCGTGCCCTGGACCCCGCCTTCCAGACCTTCGCGCAGGAGCCTGCTCGTCGGTGCCGCCGGCGCGGCCGGTGCCGCGCTGCTGCCCGGGTGCACCGTCGGCCGTCCCGCGGACGCCGATCCGGTGATGTCACTCGAACGGCGGATGCGGGAAGCGGCCGCTCGTGACAGCGACCGACTGCTGGAACGTTACGACGCCACGGCCGCCGCCCATCCGGACCTGGCCGCGCGGCTCGCTCCGCTCCGCGCCGCCGTCGCCGCGCACACGGCCGCCCTCTCCCCCGCCGCTTCGGACTCGCCGTCCCCCACGGCGTCGCCGTCCGGCGGTACGGGGGCCGCCGCGCCCACGGCGAGCGCTGAGCCGGTGCCCGCGAAGCCCGCCGAGGCCCTGACCGCGCTCGCCGACGCCGAGCGGAGCCTGTCCGAGGCCCGGACCATCGACCTGGCCGGGGCGCCGGGGGAGCTGGCCCGGTTGCTCGCCTCGGTGGCCGCCTGCGGCGCCGTGCACGTGCATCTTCTGACCTCGACCCCCGGAGCCACGCCGTGAAGCCCGAACCCTCCCCCGCCGGCCGGGCCCTGGAGGCCGCGCAGGCGGCCCTCGCCGCCGAGCACGCGGCCGCCTACGGATACGGGGTGATCGGCGCACGGACCACCGGCGCACGTGCCACCGAGGCCCGGGAGGCGTACGGCGGTCACCTCGCGCGGCGCGACGCGCTGGCCCGGACCGTGCGCGAGCTGGGCGGCGCGCCCCGGCCCTCGGAGGCGGCGTACGCCCTGCCGTTCGAGGTGCGCAGCCCCGCCGACGCCGAGCGGCTGGCCGCGGTGATCGAGGACCGGGTGGCCGGCGCGTACTCCGATCTGGTGCGGGCGGCGGAGGGCCCGCTGCGCCGCGAGGCGGCCGACGCGCTCAGCGCCGCAGCGGTGCGCGCGGCACGCTGGCGCGGTGTCGGCGTAGCCTTCCCTGGGCTCACGGAACGCGCATAGCGAGCCCTCACCAGCTGAAAGGGACCACGCACGCATGGCTTTCGAACCGCCGCAGCGGCTTGTACGGGCGCTCGGCGAGCTGCCGGAGACGGCGCAGGACGCGGACTGGCTGGGGCAGTTGCCCGAGCTCACCGAGGCCGCGCTCGCCCGGCGGGGCGTACGGGCCCAGCGGGTGCAGGCCCCGGGCGGCCGCAGCAGTCTGGTCGTCCTCGTCGCCTACGCGGACGGCACCCCCGCCGCCCTGAAGCTGGCGCCCCCGCACGCCCGGCCCGACCGGGAGCTGGCCGCGCTGGCGCACTGGGGCGGTTTCGGCGCCGTACGGGTCCTCGACACCCGCCACCACGAGGAGGACGGGGCCCTGCTGCTGGAGCGGCTGCACGCGGAGGTATCGCTGCGGTCCCTGCCGGAGGCGAAGGCACTGCTGGAGGCCAGCGGCACGCTGCGGCGGCTGTGGGTGGCGCCGCCGGCCGGGCACGGTTGGGAGACGGCGGCCGAGCGCACCGCGCGGCAGTCACAAGCCCTGCGGGCGGCCCCGGCGGAGGCCCGGGCCCTCGCCGACACCGCCCTGGCGGCGCGGGAGGAGCTGGTGGCGGCCCCGCCGGAGGAACTGCTGCTGCACGGCAACTTCCGGCAGGGCAAGGTCCTGGCGGGCGAACGGGCACCCTGGCTGACGGTGGGCCCCGACCCGCTGGTCGGCGAGCGGGCGTACGACCTGGCGCGGCTGGTCCGGGACCGGCTGGAGGACCAGGTGGCCTCGTCGGCGGGAGCGGCGGGGGCCCGGCGCCGGGTGAACAAGCTGGCGGACGCGCTGGACGTGGACCGGGAGCGGCTGCGGGGCTGGACGCTCTTCCGGGCGGTGGAGTCGGGCAACCGCGCCCTGGCCGCCGGACGCCGCCGGGACGCGGAGCTCCTGCTGGAGTTCGCCTCCTGGCTGTAGGAGGTGTCCGGCGCAGCATGAGGTGTCCGGCGCTGTAGGAGGTGTCCGGCCTGATCGACCGGACACCGAGTGGGGCATACCGTAGAGAGGAAGGTATGTCCGGCAGGGGGCCGTCATGGTCGAAGAGCTGCTGACAGCGGTGGTCGCCGCAGGCGTGGGTGCCGCGGTCTACATGGGCGCCGCGGCCCGCGTGGTGAAGCAGTACGAGCGGGGCCTGGTCTTCCGCTTCGGCCGGCTGCGGGACGAGATTCGCCCTCCGGGCTTCACGGTGATCGTTCCCGTGATCGACCGGCTCCGCAAGGTCAACATGCAGATCGTGACGCTGCCGGTGCCCGCACAGGAGGGCATCACCCGGGACAACGTCACGGTGCGGGTGGACGCGGTCGTGTACTTCAAGGTCGTCGACCCGGCGAGCGCGGTGGTGGCGGTGGAGGACTACCGCTTCGCCGTCTCCCAGATGGCGCAGACCTCGCTCCGGTCGATCATCGGCAAGTCCGACCTCGACGACCTGCTCTCCAACCGGGAGATGCTCAACCAGGGCCTGGAGCTGATGATCGACAGCCCCGCGGTGGGCTGGGGGGTGCAGATCGACCGGGTCGAGATCAAGGACGTGTCCCTGCCGGAGACGATGAAGCGGTCGATGGCCCGGCAGGCGGAGGCCGACCGTGAGCGCCGGGCCCGTGTGATCAACGCGGACGCGGAGCTGCAGGCCTCGCACAAGCTCGCCGAGGCGGCGGAGGTCATGTCGGAGCAGCCCGCGGCGCTCCAGCTGCGCCTGCTGCACACGATCGTGGCGGTCGCCGCCGAGAAGAACTCCACGCTGGTACTGCCGTTCCCGGTGGAGCTGCTGCGCTTTCTGGAGCGCGCCGCCCCGCCGCCCCCGGCGGCGCCCGCGCGGGAGGAACCGGCCCCGGCCGGCCCGGCTTCCGAAGGCCCCGGGCCGGCCGAGGTCGACACCGCGGGGACGGACGGCCCTGCCGCCGTCGACCCGGCGGCGCGGGAGCCGGCCGAGGTCGAAACCGCGAGGACGGACGAGGCGGCGGCCCTGGACCGCGCGGCTGCGGAGCCGTCCCTGGGGGCCGCGGAGCCGGCGCCGTACCCGGACGAGTCCCCGCCGTAGCCCCCTTTGCCGCCGGGGCGCCGGAACCCGGCCCCGGCCGGCCCGGCTTCCGAAGGCCCCGGGCCGGCCGAGGTCGACACCGCGGGGACCGACGGCCCTGCCGCCGCTGCCCCGGCGGCGCGGACCCGGCCCAGGGACGGCGCGATCCGCACCACCGGACGAACCGCGGACGTAGCGGGGCGCCGGCGTACGCGGCGGGGCGGCGGGCGCCGAGGATCCGCCTGCTCACCCCGTTTGCCCCGGTAGCTGCCGCTGTGGACGCGGGCGGCCTCGTCGAAGCAGCGCAGCACGGCCCGGGCGGGAACGTCGACGCCCAACGCCCCGGACCGCAGCCCGACCCCCTTGTTGTCGTGGGCACAGCCGTGGCGCAGCTCCAGCAGGCGCAGCCGAACGGTCTCCCCATTGCCGGTGGAAGATCCGCCGGAAGGCGGTCGGCTCCGCCTCGAACGGTGCGCGCGCCTGCGCCGCACCCGCGGCGATGCGGGTGACGGCGGTCAGCAGGTCCTCGGGAGCGCTGCTGATGTACGAGGCGGTGAGGTCGAACCGCTGGGCCCCGCCCCCACCGTGCGGTCGGCCCAGCCGCGTCCGGACAGCGTCCAACGGGCGGTCAGGCCCGGCTGCTCGTCGCGGTGTTCGCCGGAGGGGACCACAGACGCGCGCCGGCGGTGTCAGGCCGTGGCCGTCAGGCGGGCGAGGGCCTCGGCCAGGGGGAGTTCCTCGCGGGTGCCGGACGCGCGGTCCTGGAGTTCGACCACCGACTCCGCAGAGCGCCGGCCCGCCACGAGGATCCACGGCACGCCGATCAGCTCCGCGTCCGTGAGCTTCACGCCCGGGGAGAGGCCCGCACGGTCGTCCAGCAGGACCCGGAGGCCGGAGCCCGCCAGGGCCTCGGCCGCCTCCTCCGCCAGGGCCAGCGGCACCGCCTTGCCCGCCGCCACCACGTGGACGTCGGCCGGGGCCACCGCCGCCGGCCAGCACAGCCCGCGCTCGTCCGCGGTCTGTTCGGCCAGGGCCGCCACCGCGCGGGAGACGCCGATGCCGTAGGAGCCCATGGTGACCCGCACCGGCTTGCCCTCGCGGCCCAGTACGTCCAGCCCGAAGGCGTCCGCGTACTTGCGGCCTAGCTGGAAGATGTGGCCGATCTCGATCGCGCGGTCGAGACGGAGCCCGGCCCCGCAGGAGGGGCAGGGGTCGCCCGGCTCCACGACCACCACGTCCAGGTAGCGGTCCACCTCGAAGTCACGGCCGCAGACCACGTTGCGGGCGTGCGTGTCCGGCCTGTTGGCGCCCGTCACCCAGGCGGTCCCCGGCGCGACCCGCGGGTCGGCCAGGTAGCGGACCTTCTCCAGGCCCTGCGGGCCCACGTAGCCGCGTACCAGGTCGGGCCGGTCCGTGAAGTCCTCGGCCGTGACGAGCTCGACGACCGCGGGCGCCAGGTGCTCGGCCAGCTTGCCGAGGTCGACCTCCCGGTCCCCCGGCACGCCCACGGCAACGATCTCGCCGTCGACCTTCACCAGGAGGTTCTTCAGCGTCGCCGAGGCGGGCACCCCCAGGTGCGCGGCGAGGGTCTCGATCGTCGGGGTGTCGGGGGTGTCGACCTCCTCCAGCGGCGGGTGCTCCGCGGCCACGGGGGTCAGCGCGAGGGTCACGGCCTCCGTGTTGGCCGCGTAGTCGCAGGAGGGGCAGTCCACGAAGGTGTCCTCGCCCGCCTCGGCCGGGGCCAGGAACTCCTCGGACGCCGATCCGCCCATGGCCCCCGACACCGCGGACACGATCCGGTGGTCCAGGCCCAGCCGCTCGAAGATGCGGACGTAGGCCTCGCGGTGGAGCCGGTAGGACTCCTCCAGCCCCTCGTCGGAGACGTCGAAGGAGTACGAGTCCTTCATCTGGAACTCCCGGCCCCGCAGTACGCCCGACCGGGGCCGCGCCTCGTCGCGGTACTTGGTCTGGATCTGGTACAGCATGACCGGCAGGTCCTTGTACGAGGTGCACTGGTCCTTCACCACCAGGGTGAAGATCTCCTCGTGGGTCGGGCCGAGCAGGTAGTCCGCGCCCTTGCGGTCCCTGAGCCGGAACAGCAGGTCCCCGTATTCCGACCAGCGTCCGCTGACCTCGTACGGCTCCTTGGGCAGCAGCGCCGGGAGCAGCACCTCCTGGGCGCCGATCGCGTCCATCTCCTCGCGGACGACGCGGCTGACGTTGTCCAGGACCCGCTTGCCGAGCGGCAGCCACGTCCACACCCCGGCCGAGCTGCGCCGGACGTAACCTGCGCGGACCAGGAGCCGATGGCTGAGGGTTTCGGCGTCGGCCGGGTCCTCGCGGAGGGTCTTGGCCATGAGGCGGGACATGCGCTGTACGTGATGTGTGGACATGCCGGGAGGTTACCGGGGCCCCGCCGGAGCCCGTTAACCCGTTTCAGGGCCTGTTCAGCGGCAGTGTGGCGCCCATGACGGCGTACGGGAGGCTCGCGCTCGGGAAGTGCACCTGGCGGGCGAGGTCGACGTAGCCGAGAGCCCGGTAGAGGCCCCGGGCGGGGCTCTCGGTGTCGATGGCGGAGAGGATCGAGCGGGGCTCGGCGGCGGCGTCGGTGAGGGCGGTGATCAGGGAGCGGCCGACGCCGTGGCCCTGGAAGCCGGGGTGCACGTGGAGTTCGGTGATGACGAATGAGCCGTCGAGCCAGTGCTCGTGGCCGCCGGCCCGCAGGTACGGCTCGACGATGGTGGACCACCAGTGCGTGCGGTCGTTCGGCATCCCGTACACGAATCCGGTGAGCGCGCCGTCCTCGGCGAAGGCCCCCAGGGCGCGAGCGCCCTTGCAGGTCATGTGGCGCTGGACGATGTAGCGCCGGATGCCGACCTCCTCCTCGCTGAGGCCGAAGGCGACGGCCTGCACGCGCAGGGCCTCGTCCACCCGGGCGGCGAGGTCGAGGGGGCCGATACGGACACCGGAAGGCAGCATGCGGTGACCTTACTTCGCGGTAAGGGTGTGCCGGAATGCCGCGACCCCGGTCTCCTGCCGGTTCAGAAGAGCACACTCATGAACGCGCCGACCTCACGGAAGCCGACGCGGCGGTACGCGGCCCGCGCGGCGGTGTTGAAGTCGTTCACGTAGAGGCTGACCACGGGTGCCACGTCGCGCAGCGCGTATTCGACGACGGCGGCTATCCCGGTCTCCGAGTGGCCGCGGCCGCGGAACTCGGGGGCCACCCAGACGCCCTGGATCTGGCAGGCGCGGGAGGTGGCGGCGCCGATCTCCGCCTTGAAGACGATCTTGCCGTCCTCGACGCGGGCGAAGGAGCGGCCGCCGGCGACGAGCTCGGCGACGCGGGCCTGGTACAGCAGACCGCCGTCGCCGGCCATCGGCGAGACGCCGACCTCCTCGGTGAACATGGCCACGCAGGCGGGCATGATCAGGTCCATCTCGTGCTTGCGGATCCGGCGGACCTGCGGGTCCGGTTCGACCGTGGTGGACGGGCGCTCGATGACCATGAGGGGCTGGTGGGCGCGGACCTCGCGGGCCGGGCCCCAGCTGGGCTCCAGGAGCTGCCACAGCTGCCGGGTTGGCTCGGCCGGACCCACGATGGAGGAGCAGCGGCGGCCGGTGCGGCGGGCCCGGTCGGCGAAGGCGCGTACGGCGTCGGGCTCGGCGCAGACGGGGACGAGGTTGGCTCCGGCGTAGCAGAGCGAACGGAGCTCGCCGTCGGCGTACCAGCCCCACATCTCGCCGCCCAGGCGCCAGGGGTCGAGTCCGGCGACCTGGACCCGGGAGGTGACGAAGGCGTTCTCGACCGGCTCGCGTCCGAGGATGTCGAGCGCGGCGTCGAGATCACTGGGCTCAAGGACCCGGGTCGTGGTCTGCGTCAACACTGGGGCCTCACCATGCAAGTCTGCTGATCTCCGCACTGTACCCGGCGGCGCAGGACGATGCCGCGTCCGCAGGTCACGAAAAGGCCCCGGCCCCGCTCCCGAACTGCGGGAACGGGGCCGGGGCCGGACGTCTGCGGCGCGCTCGGCAGAGACCGCGGGCGGCATTCCGGCGCGGCACGCGGCACCGGGGATGCCCTGCCTCGATCGCCGGCGGACGGGAAGGTTCCGGACCGTGCGCCGGACGGGGCGGTCAGACGCCGATGGCGACGGACGGCTCGCCGCTGGCGACGCCGTCGGCCTCCATCTGCGCGGCGATCTTCATGGCCTCTTCGATGAGGGTCTCGACGATCTTCGACTCGGGGACGGTCTTGATGACCTCGCCCTTCACGAAGATCTGGCCCTTGCCGTTGCCGGAGGCGACGCCGAGGTCGGCCTCGCGGGCCTCGCCGGGGCCGTTGACCACGCAGCCCATGACGGCGACGCGCAGCGGGACCTCCATGCCCTCCAGGCCCGCCGTGACCTCTTCGGCCAGCTTGTAGACGTCGACCTGGGCGCGGCCACAGGAGGGGCAGGAGACGATCTCCAGGCGGCGCGGCTTGAGGTTCAGGGACTCCAGGATCTGGATGCCGACCTTGACCTCCTCCGCCGGCGGGGCGGAGAGGGAGACGCGGATGGTGTCGCCGATGCCCTCGGAGAGCAGGGCGCCGAAGGCGACGGCGGACTTGATGGTGCCCTGGAAGGCGGGGCCGGCCTCGGTGACGCCCAGGTGCAGCGGGTAGTCGCAGGCCGCGGCCAGCTGGCGGTAGGCGTTGACCATGACGACGGGGTCGTTGTGCTTGACCGAGATCTTGATGTCGCTGAAGCCGTGCTCCTCGAAGAGGGAGGCCTCCCACAGCGCGGATTCGACGAGCGCCTCCGGGGTGGCCTTGCCGTACTTCTTCAGCAGGCGGGCGTCGAGGGAGCCGGCGTTGACGCCGATGCGGATCGGGGTGCCCGCGTCGTTCGCGGCCTTCGCGATCTCCTTGACCTTGTCGTCGAACTGCTTGATGTTGCCCGGGTTCACGCGGACGGCGGCGCAGCCGGCGTCGATCGCGGCGAACACGTACTTCGGCTGGAAGTGGATGTCGGCGATGACCGGGATCTGCGACTTCTTGGCGATCACGGCGAGGGCGTCGGCGTCGTCCTGCGTCGGGCAGGCGACGCGGACGATGTTGCAGCCGGAGGCGGTCAGCTCGGCGATCTGCTGGAGCGTGGCGCCGATGTCGGAGGTGCGGGTCGTGGTCATCGACTGCACCGAGATGGGCGCGTCACCGCCGACGGCCACGGAACCGACCTGGATCTTGCGGCTGACCCTGCGGTCGGCAAGCTTCGTCGGCACGGACGGCATTCCGAGAGAGATGGCAGTCATCTGCTGTGCAACCCCAAGGTGTGGATCAAGGTCCCGAGATCGGCGGGCTCCAGGCTTCGAGATTACGCCAACCACGGCACGCCCCGTGCATCCGAGGGGGCGTACCACCCGAACGTAGGGAGCCGGGCACGATGCGTGCCCGGCTCCCGTCGGTCCTGTGCGGATCTCCGTGGCGACTAGGTGATCTTGATGGGGTTCACCACGTCGGCGACCATCACCAGCAGGGTGAAGCAGATGAACAGGCCCGCGACCACGTACGCGACGGGCATCAGCTTCGCCACGTCGAACGGGCCGGGGTCGGGGCGGCGGAAGATCCGTGCCACGCCGCGCCGGACCGACTCCCACAGGGCGCCGGCGATGTGCCCGCCGTCGAGCGGGAGCAGCGGCAGCATGTTGAAGAGGAACAGCGAGAGGTTGAAGCCGGCGAGCAGGTTCAGGAAGAACACCAGCTGGTGCTGGGCGGGGATGTCGAGGGTGAAGATCTCACCGCTGACGCGCGCGGCGCCCACGACGCCCATCGGGCTGTCCTGCTTGCGTTCGGCCCCGTTGAAGGCCGCGTTCCACAGGTCCGGGACCTTGGACGGCAGGGCGACCAGCGACTGCACGCCGGCCTCCATCATCTCGCCCATGCGTTCGGCGGACTGGCCGAAGGACTGCGGTACGTAGCCGGAGGCGGGTGCGAAACCGAGGAAGCCCGCGGTGACGTACTCGTCCTTGACGTAGTTGCCGCTGCCGTCGGTCTTGGCGACCTTGTTCTCGATCAGGTTCGCCTTGAGGTCGAGGCGCTCGCCGGCGCGGACGACGGTGATCGTGGCGGGTCCGACGGTGGCGCGGATGTCCTTCTGCAGGGCGGACCAGTCGTCGACCGGGCGGCCGTTGAAGGCGACGATCCTGTCGCCCGCCTTGAGGCCCGCGGCCCGGGCGGGTGCGGCCGGATCGCCGGGCAGGCACTTGTCCCGCTTCTCGCTCTGCTGGATGACACAGTCCGAGACGGTGGCGACCGAGGTGGTCTGGGTGTTCAGCCCGAAGGTCATCAGGGTGGTGAGGAAGATCGCCACGGCCAGGACCAGGTTCATGAACGGGCCGGCGAACATCACGATCACGCGCTTCCACGGCTTGCGCGTGTAGAAGAGCCGGGTCTCGTCGCCGGGCTGTAGCTCCTCGTACGCCGCCGAGCGCGCGTCCTCGATCATCGACCGGAACGGCGAGGTGGACCGGGCCGTGACCTTGCCGTCCTCGCCGGGCGGGAACATCCCGATCATGCGGATGTAGCCGCCCATGGGGATGGCCTTGATCCCGTACTCGGTCTCGCCCTTCCTCCGCGACCAGATGGTCGGGCCGAAGCCCACCATGTACTGCGGCACGCGGATGCCGAACAGCTTGGCCGTGGAGAGGTGCCCCAGCTCGTGCCACGCGATGGAGACCAGCAGGCCGACCGCGAAGATCACGATTCCGAGCACCGTCATCAGAAGTGTCATGCGCGCGCCTCCGCGGCGGCCCGCGCCGCCATCTCCCGCGCCCGGGCCCGGGCCCAGGCCTCTGCTTCAAGGACGTCCTCGACGGTCAGGGAGGTTCCCGACTGCGGTGTCCCGTGCTCGTCGACCACGGCAGAGACCGTATCCATGATTGCTGTGAACGGCAGCCGACCGGCCAGGAACGCCTCGACGCACTCCTCGTTCGCTGCGTTGAACACGGCCGGGGCGGTGCCGCCGAGGGCGCCCACGTGCCGGGCGATGCCCACGGCGGGGAAGGCCTCGGTGTCCAGCGGGAAGAACTCCCAGGTGGAGGCCTTGGTCCAGTCGAAGGCCGGGGCCGCGTCCGGGATCCGCTGGGGCCAGCCGAGGCCGATCGCGATGGGGCCGCGCATGTCCGGCGGAGTGGCCTGGGCGAGCGTGGATCCGTCGGTGAACTCCACCATCGAGTGCACGTACGACTGCGGGTGGACCACGACCTCGATCTGCTCGAACGGGAGGTCGTAGAGCAGGTGCGCCTCGATGACCTCCAGACCCTTGTTGACCAGGGTCGCCGAGTTGACGGTGATCACCGGGCCCATGGCCCAGGTGGGGTGGGCGAGGGCGTCCTGGACGGTGACCTCGGCCAGCTCGGCGCGGGTGCGGCCGCGGAAGGGGCCGCCGGACGCGGTCACCACGAGCTTGCGGACGTCGGCGCGGGTGCCGGCGGCCAGCGCCTGGAAGAGCGCCGCGTGCTCGGAGTCCACGGGGATGATCTGGCCGGGCTTCGCGAGGGCCTTGACCAGCGGGCCGCCGACGATCAGCGACTCCTTGTTGGCCAGGGCCAGGGTGCGGCCGGCCCTCAGGGCGGCGAGGGTCGGCGCGAGGCCGATGGATCCGGTGATGCCGTTGAGGACGGTGTGGCAGGGGGAGGCGGCGAGTTCGGTCGCGGCGTCCGGCCCGGCCAGGATCTCGGGCAGTGCCTCGCCCGGACCGTACTGGGCGCTCAGCGCCTCTTTCAGGGCCGGCACCACGTCTTCGCGGGCGACGGCCACCTTCTCGACCCTCAGCAGCCGGGCCTGCTCGGCCAGCAGCGCCACCCGGCCGCCGGCGGCGGACAGGGCGGTGACCCGGAACCGGTCCGGGTTGCGCACGGCGAGGTCGATGGCCTGGGTGCCGATGGAGCCGGTGGCCCCCAGGATCACGATGTCCCGGCGGCCGGCCGCGGGGTCGAAGAGGAGGTGCGGGTCGGCGAGGGGGGCTGGACGGTCGCTCATGCCCCCATTGTTGCCGCAACTCAGGGGCGCCCCGACACGGAGCCCCCTTCCGTGACCCGCAGAAGGAGGTGCGGGAGCGTTCCGGCGAAGTCGGGGAGCGCGCGGGCGGTGCGCCACCAGGCCTCCGGGTCCTCTCCGAGGGCGACGGTGAGCAGCCGGTACGCCTCGGCGTGGGCGGCCAGGACGGCGCGGGGGTGGTCGTGCCGGTCGGGGTGGTCGACGTCGCCGAGCCAGTGGTCCTCGTCGAGGGCCCAGCAGGCCGGCAGCTTGTGCCGGATCACGTCGATGCCGGTGAGCAGGCCGCGGTCGAGGCAGTCGCGCACCCAGCGGATGTCCTCCTCCACGCTCTCCATGGGCACGGCGAGGCTCGCGAGGGCCAGTTCGCGCTCCACGCCGCCGGAGGGCTCGGCGGCCCTCGGGGTCAGGTGGCGCACGGCCCGGGCGAGTTCGGGCTCCGGCTCCCGCGAGGCGTCCGGTCCGGGCAGGGTGCCGTCGACGACGCCCGCCACGAGTGCGGGCAGCGGACCGGGGTGCCCGGGGGCGTGCCGCAGCAGCTCCGCCCACATCCTGGGGTCGTCCCCCAGCGGGCGCAGGGCCCGCATCACGGCGGTCTGCATGCCGGCCTGTTCGGGCAGGGTCCAGCGCAGGGCACGACGGCCGGAGAGGTGACCGAGGAGCAGTGTGTGGCGGGCGGGGGCGACGTGGGCGACGAGTTCCTCGTGCGTGAGCCGGCCCATCCGTACGGCGCGGACGGCGGGCCGGTGCCAGGAGCGGTCGTCCGCCGGCGCCGCGGCGGTGGTGAGCAGCCCGCAGACGGTCTCCCGTGGCAGGTCGGCGGCGAGCAGCAGGGCCTCGACGGAGCCGGCCGGCAGCGGCAGGCGGGCGTGCTCGGCGAGCAGCGCCCCGGGTTCGGCCCCGTGGGGCAGCGCAAGGATGTCCAGCGGGACCCGCGGTCCGCGCCTGCCGTGCCGGCGCAGCAGTCCGGCGAGCTCGGCGGCGGTGAGGGGCCGTTCCCCCGGGTCCCGGCCGAGTTCGGCGCGCAGGACGGGCAGCAGCTCGGGGGGTGTGCGGCGGCGGGCGTAGCGGGCCGGGCCGGGCAGGCCCGGCAGCGGCCTGCCCACGACGCGGGGGTTGCGGGCGATGTAACCGCGGTCGGCGGCGCCGCCGTGGCGCAGCAGCAGGGTCACGGTGGAGGCCGCCAGCCATTCGTCGCGGCAGAGGTACTTGAGGGCCGGCCCGTCGAGCCGGCGGGTCATGTCGACGACGACGTGGTCCGGTGCGTGGCGCAGCAGGTGCGCCACGCACCAGGCCAGCCGTCGGCTGGTGCGGTCCTGCTCGGCCGTCGGCATGGTTCGTCCGCCTCGTGCTGTGCTCGTACGCGTGCCGGGTCCGCACGCGTACTCATCCTCGTACGTCTGTCCGACGTGCGGCGATGATCGCAGGTCAGCTGATGGGACGGTGCACGTTTTTCCGGTTCGAGGGGCCGGGGGCGGCATCCGCGATCCAGGGGCCGTCGCCCGAGGGGTCGAGGACGCCCTCCTCGAGCCAGGCGTAGGTCCCGGACAGGACGCCGGCGACCACCTTGCGGTCGAGGTCGTCGGTGTTGGACCAGAGCCGTCCGAAGAGCTCCTCGACACGCAGCCGGGACTGCTCGCAGAAGGCGTCGGCGAGCTGGTACGCCTCACGGCCGTGCTCGCCCGCGGCCCGCAGGTGCTCGGCGCGGACGCAGGCCGCGCTCATCGCGAAGAGCTCGGCGCCGATGTCGACGATCCGGCCGAGGAAGCCCTGTTTGGTCTCCATGCGGCCCTGCCAGCGGGACATGGCGTAGAAGGTGGACCGGGCGAGTTTGCGGGCGCTGCGTTCCACATGGCGCAGGTGGGTGGAGAGGTCGGGGTGGCCGGCGGGGTGGAAGGCCCGGTAGGCGCCGGGGACGTGGCCGGGGCCGGTGGCCAGCTTGGGCAGCCAGCGGGCGTAGAACCCGGCGGCGCGGGCGCCGGCCCTGGCCTTGTCGCCGAGTGCCTTCTCGGGGTCGATGAGGTCGCCGGCCACCGACAGGTGGGCGTCGACGGCCTCGCGGGCGATCAGCAGGTGCATGATCTCCGTCGAGCCCTCGAAGATCCGGTTGATGCGCAGGTCGCGGAGCAGCTGCTCGGCGGGGACGGCGCGCTCGCCGCGGGCGGCCAGGGACTCGGCCGTCTCGAAGCCCCGCCCGCCGCGGATCTGGACCAGTTCGTCGGCCATCAGACAGGCCATCTCGGAGCCGTAGAGCTTGGCGAGGGCGGCTTCGATGCGGATGTCGTTGCGGTCCTCGTCGGCCATCTGGGAGGCGAGGTCGACGACCGCTTCGAGGGCGAAGGTGGTGGCGGCGATGAAGGAGATCTTGGCGCCGACGGCCTCGTGCCTGGCCACCGGACGCCCCCACTGCTCGCGCACGCCGGACCACTCGCGGGCGATCTTCAGGCACCACTTGCCGGCGCCGACGCACATGGCGGGCAGGGAGAGCCGGCCGGTGTTGAGCGTGGTGAGGGCGATCTTCAGCCCTGCCCCTTCGGCGCCGATGCGCTGGTCGGCGGGGACCCGGACCCGGTGGAAGCGGGTGACGCCGTTCTCCAGGCCGCGCAGGCCCATGAAGGCGTTGCGGTGCTCGACGGTGATGCCGGGCGAGTCGGCCTCGACGACGAAGGCGGTGATCCCGCCGCGGTGGTTCTCCGATCTCGGCACCCGGGCCATGACCACGAGCAGGTCCGCGACGACCCCGTTGGTGGTCCACAGCTTCACGCCGTCGAGGATGTAGGCGTCGTCGCCGTCCGGGACCGCGGTGGTGGCCAGGCGCGCCGGGTCGGAGCCCACGTCGGGCTCGGTGAGCAGGAAGGCGCTGATGGCGGTGGTGGCGCAGCGCGGCAGGTAGGCGTCCTTCTGGGCCTGCGTGCCGAACATCTTCAGGGGCTGGGGCACGCCGATCGACTGGTGGGCGGAGAGCAGGGCCCCGATGGCCGGGCTGACCGAGCCGACGAGGGCGAGCGCCTTGTTGTAGTACACCTGGGTGAGGCCGAGGCCCCCGTACTTGGGGTCGATCTTCATCCCGAGGGCGCCGAGTTCCTTGAGGCCGCGCACGGTCTCGTCGGGGATCTTCGCCTCGCGCTCGATGAGGGCGCCGTCGATACGGGTCTCGCAGAACTCGCGCAGCCGGGCGAGGAAGGCCTCGCCCCGGCGGACGTCCTCGTCGGCGGGGAGCGGGTGGGGATGGATCAGGTCGAGCCGGAACCGTCCCAGGAAGAGTTCCTTGGCGAAACTGGGTTTGCGCCAGTCCTGTTCCCGGGCCGCTTCCGCGACCTGTCGTGCCTCGCGCTCGGTCACCTTGGGCTGTGTGCCGCTGGGCTGTACGGGCTGTGTTGCGGACATGCGGGGACTCACCTCGCCGCCGGAGTCGGTGGTACCGGCCTACTGGCCGGTGCTACCTGTGAGTCGTACCCCGCCCGGCTCCGCGGGAAAAGCCGGGGCGGACCAGTCGGGGGAATCGCCGGGTCCGGGGGGGCGGGCCATGGGCCGGACCCGGCCCGGGAAAGGGGGACGGCCGGAGCCCCCGCACAGTAGGCTCCGGCCGTCGGCTTTTGGGCCGTGCCGAGGTCAGATGTCGAGGCCGGTCAGGACCAGGACCCGCTCGTACGTGTAGTCGTCCATCGCGTAGCGGACGCCCTCGCGGCCCACACCGGACTGCTTGACGCCGCCGTACGGCATCTGGTCGGCGCGGTAGGACGGCGCGTCGCCGATGATCACACCGCCGACCTCGAGCTCGCGGTGGGCGCGGAACGCGGTCTGTACGTTGCGGGTGAAGACGCCGGTCTGCAGGCCGAACTTCGAGTCGTTCACCGCGGCGAAGGCCTCGTCGGTGTTCTCGACCCGCAGCAGGGTCAGGACCGGGCCGAAGACCTCCTCGGTGGCGAGCTTGACGCCTTCGGGCACGTTCGCGAGGACGGTGGGCTCGTACGAGGCACCCTCGCGCTTGCCGCCGGTGAGCAGCTTGGCACCGGCGGATACGGCCTCGTCGACCCAGGACTCGACACGCTGGGCGGCGGCCTCCGAGACGAGCGGGCCGACGTCGGTGGCGTCGTCGTTCGGGTCGCCGGTGACCTGCGCCTGGACCTTCGCGACGACCTTCTCGACGAGGCGGTCGTAGACGGAGGCGTCGGCGATCACGCGCTGCACGGAGATGCAGGACTGGCCGGCCTGGTAGTTCGAGAAGGTCGCGATGCGGGTCGCGGCCCAGTCGAGGTCGGCGTCGGAGGACCAGTCGTCGAGGACCACGGCCGCTGCGTTGCCGCCGAGCTCCAGGGTGCAGTGCTTGTGGGGCACCGACTGCTGGATGGCGTAGCCGACGGTGTCGGAGCCGGTGAAGGAGATGACGGGGAGGCGCTCGTCCTTGACCAGGGCGGGCATCTTGTCGTTCGCGACCGGCAGGACCGACCAGGAGCCGGCCGGGAGGTCGGTCTCGGCGAGCAGCTCACCCAGGATCAGGCCGGACAGCGGCGTGGCCGGGGCCGGCTTGAGGATGATCGGCGCGCCGACGGCGATGGCCGGGGCCACCTTGTGGGCGCACAGGTTCAGGGGGAAGTTGAACGGCGCGATGCCGAGGACCGGGCCCTTGACGAAGCGGCGGGTCAGCGCGAGACGGCCGACGCCGCCGGCGTCGGTGTCGAGGCGCTGGGCCTCGCCGCCGTTGAAGCGGCGGGCCTCCTCCGCGGCGAAGCGGAACACGGACACCGCACGGCCGACCTCACCGCGGGCCCACTTGATCGGCTTGCCGTTCTCGGCGGAGATCAGCCGGGCGATCTCCTCGGTGCGCTCGACGAGCCGCTTGGACACGTGGTCCAGGGCGGCGGCGCGTACGTGGGCGGGGGTCGCGGAGAACTCCGCCGTCACGGCGTACGCCGCGGCCACGGCCTCTTCGACCTGCTCGTCGGTGGGCACGCTGACGGCGCCGACCAGTCGGCCGTCCCACGGGGAGTGGACGTCGAAGCTGTCCTCGCCGGTGGCCTGGCGGCCGGCGAGCCAGAAGGCGTGGGTGGAAGTCATGCGAATCCCGGCCCTTCGAAATGTGTGCGGTGGGTCCTGACCCCTCCACCGTAGGACTCCGCGGGGGATTCGGCGTTTGTCCGGGGTGTAGTACCCGCCGTCGGGGTCGCGCCGGTTTGTCACTGTCGCATCCCGGCGGGCCCGCTGAAGGCAGTTCTAGGTGGGAGTGGAGGTGGCCTTGAGGGCGAGCCACAACTCCATCCGGACGTCCGGGTCCTCCAGGGAGCGGCCGAGGATCTCCTCGACCCGCTTCATCCGGTAACGCAGGGTGTGCCGGTGCACGCCGAGGTCGGCGGCGGCGGCGTCCCACTGGCCGTGGCGGGAGAGCCAGGCCTGGAGCGAGGCCACCAGGTCCCCGCGCCCCGTCGCGTCGTGTTCCCGCAGCGCGCGCAGGGTGCCGTCCGCGAAGGCCCGTACCGCGTCGTCGGCCAGCAGCGGCAGGACCGAGCCGGCCGCCATCTCCTCGTGCTCCACCATCGGGCGGCCGCGCCGGCGGGCCACGGCGAGGGCCTGGTCGGCCTGTTTCAGGGCCGCCGCGACGCCGCCGGGCCCGGCGGGCGCGGACAGCCCGATCACCAGTTCGTCGGGCTCCGGACCGGCGGCGTCCCGGCCGCGCCGGGCCTCCAGGGCCTCCGCGTGGCCGGTGCACGCCTGTACGGCCGAGCCGGCGTCGGACGCGAGGACCACGAGCCGCCCGGGCTCCGGAACCACGAGCAGCGCCTCCCCGGTGCGGGCGGCCGCGGACTCCACGGTGTCGCTCAGCAGTGCCAGGCCCTCCGGCTGCGCCGTCCCCGCGAGTGCCGGCTCGGCCACGACCAGCCGGAACGGCGCGTCCAGGAGGGACCCGTACAGGTCCCCGGCCACCGCCCGGGCGTGGTCGGGTTCGTCCGCCAGCAGCATCCGCAGCACCGCCGCCCCCAGCCGGGACTCGGCGTCGTGCAGCGACCGCGACCGCTCGGTGGTCAGCGTCAGCAGCGCGACCGCGGAGTGGACGGCGTACCGTTCGGCCGTGCCCAGCGGGGCCCCGGTGCCCACGGCGAGCGCGCCCCGCGCCCGCCGGCCGGTGCCCAGGGACTGGAGCTCGACGCGGTCCTCGGAGCCTCCGACCACGGCGCTCGCGGGCGCGGGCCGCTCCCGCAGCCGCTCCACATCGGGGGTGAGCCGGGCGGCGCGGCGCGCGGCCCAGTCCGGGGCGGCCGCCACGACCGCACCGGAGGTGTCGTAGAGCGCCGCCCAGCCGTGCACGTGCGCCGCGAGCTTCGCGAGCAGCTCGGCGGGGCCGTCGGCGGAGAGCGCGGCGCGGGTCAGTTCGCGCTGCGCCTCGAAGCCCGCGGTCACCGCCCGGTACTGGTCGGCCGCGAGGGCCGCGGAGACGGCCTTGCTGATGGCGAGGAAGGGCGTGCGGCGCGGCACCTCCAGCAGCGGCATGTCCTCGGCGCGCGCCGCTTCGACGAGCGCTTCGGGGACCGCCTCGTAGTTGACGCCGATCGCGAAGCCGATGCCGACCACTCCGGCCGCGGCGAGGCGGCGTACGTAGGCCCGCATCTCCTGCGGGTCGTCGGCGTTGAGCTTCATCGCTGTGATCAGGAGCAGTTCGCCGCCCTCCATATAGGGGACGGGGTCGGCGAGCTCGCTGACGTGGGCCCAGCGCACGGGGGTGTCCAGGCGGCTCTCCCCCGCCCGGACGCTGAGCTTGAGCGCCGAGTGCTGGACGAGTGAGGCGAGGGTAAGCGGCATCGGTTACCAGGGGCCTTAGCGGGAGGGGGCGGTGGGGACGCGGGAGCCGTCGACGCTTTTTCGCCGTGTCGTACGAACGACCCCCCTCGATTCTGCCACCTCGTACGGGTCGCGGCGCGGGTCAGGCCGTTCCGGCCAGCCGGACCAGCAGCGGCGCCGCCCGCTCCCCCTTCACCGACGTGAGGGAGAGCACCGCGTGCCCCGGCGGCACGGCGTGCGCCAGGTCCGAGGCGGACCACCGCTCCCGTTCCACCTGCCGGACGGTCACCGCGTCCGTGGTGACCGCCTTGCCGGTGACGAGCTTGCGGAAGGCGTGGATCGCCCGGGTCAGCGGCTGGTCGGCGAAGACCGTGCGGTGGGTGACGTCGCGCGTCTCCACCCACTCGGTGCCCCAGGCCTCGGCGAAGCGCTTGCCGTCCCAGGTGGTGACCCCGGAGAAGGCCATCCGGCAGCCGACCGCTCCGAGCAGGGGCGTGCGCAGCGCCTCCGGTACGTCGTCCAGCGAGCGCAGGGTGAGCAGTACGCCCGCGTGCGCCGAGCGCAGCCGCTGCACACCGCGCACGGTCTCGGCGGTCAGGGTGTGCGAGGCGTCGTCGAGGGCCAGGAAGGCGAAGAGGGAGCGGTCGGCTCGGGCGGCCGCGGCGGCGTTGAACTGCGCGAGCAGCAGCCGGGCCAACATGCGGGAGGCGTCGGCGTGCCCCCGCTCGGGGAGGTCGACCCGGACCCGGATCGGGTGCTCCAGGGCGCGCAGCGAGAACGGCCGGCCCTGGCCGGTGGTGTCGAAGAAGCCGGCGAAGGCGGGCCGGTCCAGCAGGGCGACCCGGTCGGCGAGGGCCGGCCCGGGGTCGCCGTGCGCCCCGTGCTGGCGGGTGCGGGCGTCGAGCTCGCGCAGCATCGCGGGCTGTGCGCCGTCGGCTGCGAGTTCGCGGCGCAGGGCGTCGAAGGCGGCCGGCACCTGGTCGAGCAGTTCGCGCAGCTCGGGCACGGCGGGGAAGCGGCCGTACGCGGCCCGGAACGGCCCGAGCAGCTGGGCGAGCGCGGTGGCCGCCCGGCGTACGTCGATCCCGGGAACGTCTCCGACGAAGGCCTCGGCGAGCAGGGTGGCGGCCTCGTCGGGGTCGGCGGCCCCGCCGTAGAGGTCGAGGTCGTAGACGGAGGCGGGGTCGCCGATGCGGACCACGACGTCGTAGGCGGCGTCGGGCCCGAGCTGGGCCCCGGCCGCGCCGACGGCGACGACGGCGGCCTGGCCGGCGAGCGCCTGGAGGGCGAGGGACTCCACGACGGGCCGTACCAGGCGCTGGGTCTTGCCGGTGCCGGAGGGGCCGACGGCGAGCAGGGAGGTGCCCAGCACGTCGGGGTCGAGCGCGAGGGAGGTGCCGCGGCGGGCGTACGGGTTGCGAACCCCGTCCTCGACGGTGCCGAGGAGCACCTGGCGGGCCAGCAGGTCGTGCCGGGCGGCACGCACGGGCAGGTCCCGGTCGCCGGAGGGGTGCACACAGGCCCCGGCCCCCTTGTCGCGGACGGAGTCGGCGAAGGCCCGCATGCGGGAGGGGTCGAGGCGCACGGATTCCCAGGCGCGGCGGATGCGCGCGTAGTCCACGTCGTTCATCCGCCCGCCCCCGGCCTCCCCTTCGAGCCGATCGGCCGCCTCCGCCAGCCCGGCCCCCCGCAACTGCGGCCACCGCACGGGATCGTCCTCGCTGCCGGCCTGGGGGGCGGGCGGGTGCGGCGGGTCCGCGCTCGCGGTTCCCGCCGCTCCACCGGCTCCCGCGAAGCGGCGGACCAGGCCCACGACGCCGCCGAGGAGGGCGAAGGCGAGGACGAGGACCACGTCGATCACGGTCCGGGTGGTGTCCATGAGGGCCCTGTTGGCCACCGGATCACCCTCGAAGGTGAGGAATCCCTCCACCAGCTGCCGGATCGGCAGCTGGTAGTTGTGCACGAGGAGGATCGTCACGTAGGCGAGGGGAACCACCGCGAGGGCCTGCACGACGGGGCCGCGCGCGACGACCAGCCGCGTCCAGACCGTCCGCCAGTTGCCCAGCCGGCCGAAGCCGTAGAGAAGCGCTGCGACGAAGAGCAGCTCGTAGATCGGCTTGGCCTGTACGCCACCCGTCTTCGCGACGGGTTCGCCGTTGGCGGCCCACCAGCTGTCGGGTGTGAACAGCTTGAGCGGTGTGTCCCAGAACGGGATGTAGGTGTTGCGCATGAGGGACCAGACGAGAACGCAGCCCAGGAAGGAGATGAGTGCGCCGCTCGCGAGGGCCCGGTCGGGGGCCTGCTCGGGCTCCGCCGCCGGCCGCGCGGTGTGGCCGTAGCGCCATACGCCCGGCTCGGCGGCCGGGCGCGGGGTGCTGATCCAGTCGGCGAGGGGCGGCTGCCCGGGGGGGCCGCCGGGCGCGTGGAGGGGTTTTGGAGGGTGCTCGGGGGAGGTGGCAGGCCTTGGTACGTGACCCGCTCGGGTCGCCTGTCCGTCGTACGTGCCCTCGGTGTCCATGAACCCCTGCCCCCTGCCCATCCCTTGCCCTGCGGCGCTCAATGTAGTGCCCGGTCCGGGGGTTGGGGGCGCGCTGCGCCCGTACCCGGTCCCGATCCACGAGACACGGCTCGCGTCCTTCCTATGGCCGTCGCGGACAAGGACACGCTGAGATCACTACCGAACGGAGCATGCAGGACCCCCGCTCGCGGGCCTAGCCTGCGGACAAAGACACAAGTGCGTCCGAAAACACCCCCCAGGAGCCCTCTATGACCGCTGTCCCGCAGGAGCGCAAGATCGTCACCGCGATCCCCGGCCCCAAGTCGCAGGAGCTGCAGGCCCGCCGCCTGCAGACCGTGGCCGGTGGCGTGGGCTCCGTGCTGCCCGTCTTCACGGCCCGCGCGGGTGGCGGCATCATCGAGGACGTCGACGGCAACCAGCTGATCGACTTCGGCTCCGGCATCGCCGTGACCTCGGTCGGCGCCTCCGCCGAGGCCGTCGTGCGGCGCGCCTCCGCGCAGCTCGCCGACTTCACCCACACCTGTTTCATGGTCACTCCGTACGAGGGCTACGTCGAGGTCTGCGAGGCCCTCGCCGAGCTGACCCCGGGCGACCACGCCAAGAAGTCGGCCCTGTTCAACTCCGGCGCCGAGGCCGTCGAGAACGCCGTCAAGATCGCCCGTTCGTACACGAAGCGCCAGGCCGTCGTCGTCTTCGACCACGGCTACCACGGCCGCACGAACCTGACGATGGCGCTGACCGCGAAGAACATGCCGTACAAGCACGGCTTCGGTCCGTTCGCCCCCGAGGTCTACCGCGTCCCGGTCGCCTACGGCTACCGCTGGCCCACCGGTGCCGAGAACTGCGGCCCCGAGGCCGCCGCCCAGGCGATCGACCAGATCACCAAGCAGATCGGCGCCGAGAACGTCGCCGCGATCATCATCGAGCCGGTCCTCGGCGAGGGCGGCTTCATCGAGCCGGCCAAGGGCTTCCTGCCGGCGATCGTGAAGTTCGCCAACGAGAACGGCATCGTCTTCGTCGCCGACGAGATCCAGTCCGGCTTCTGCCGCACCGGCCAGTGGTTCGCGTGCGAGGACGAGGGCATCGTCCCGGACCTGATCACCACCGCCAAGGGCATCGCGGGCGGTCTGCCGCTGGCCGCCGTGACCGGCCGCGCCGAGATCATGGACGCCGCCCACGCGGGCGGCCTGGGCGGCACCTACGGCGGCAACCCGGTGGCGTGTGCCGGTGCGCTCGGTTCCATCGAGACCATGAAGGAGCTCGACCTCAACGCCAAGGCGAAGAAGATCGAGTCCGTCATGAAGGCCCGCCTGTCGGCCATGCAGGAGAAGTACGACATCATCGGCGACATCCGCGGCCGCGGCGCCATGATCGCGATCGAGCTCGTCAAGGACCCGGTCTCCAAGACCCCGTTCCCGGAGGCGGCCGGCGCGCTCGCCAAGGCCTGCCACGCCGAGGGCCTGCTCGTCCTCACCTGCGGCACCTACGGCAACGTGCTCCGCTTCCTCCCGCCGATCGTCATCGGCGAGCACCTGCTGAACGAGGGCCTGGACCTGATCGAGGCCGCGTTCGCGGCGATCGGCACGGACATCTGAGCCGGTCGGTCCGACCGCCTGCTCGAACGTCTAGAACGTCCGAGCGCAGCACACGCCCCGTGTACCGGCGGTAACGGGCGGGCGCTGTGAAGAAGCTGTGGGGGGCCGATGGCGGGAGCGCGTTCCTGCTGTCGGTCCCCCTTCCCCTGCCGTACGGTTTCTGCAGATGAGTGAAACAGCCCGCTCCCGGGAAACCGGGGGCGATACCGGTACCGGGCTTCCCCAGCGCCGTGCCGGGCATGCGTTCGCGCACACTCCTCACCGATCGGACGGCCGACCGCCCCAAACCCCCCGGGGCGTCCGGCAACCCGGTCCGGGCGGCCGTCCCGGAACCATCCCCCCTGTTCCGGGACGGCCGGCCACCCTTCTCGGCGAGTTCGCCGTCTCCGCGCTCTGCGCGCTCCTCTTCGCCCTGATCACCTGGCAGGTCCTGGTGCGGGGCCCTCTGCTGTCCTGGGACGTCCGGCTCAGCGGCGCGCTCGTGCGCGCCGTCCCCGACGCGGTCACCGAAGCCCTCTCCGACCTGGGGAACGTCCCGGTCGCACTGCCCGTGCTGCTCCTCGCCGCCGTGTACGCCGTCCGGCGCGGCGACCGCCGTGGCGCCGCGGCCGCGCTGGTGGCGATGGGCCTGGTGCCCGCCCTCGTCGTCCCGTTGAAGGTGTGGACCGCCCGCCCCGGCCCCCTGGAGCCGTGGGCCGCCGGCTATTTCCCCTCGGGCCACACCGCGACGGCCTTCGTGGCCTACGCCGGCGCGGCCCTGCTCCTGCGACCGTATGCGGGCCGGGTGTGGCCGGCGGCCGCCGCCCTCGTGCTCACGGGCGCGACGGCCGCCGGGTTGGTGCTGCGGGGGTTCCACTGGCCGCTCGACGTACTGGCCAGTCTGCTGATGTGTACGCCGCTGCTGCTGGCGGTCAGGCGGTCCTGCCGCCGTACGCGTCGAAGTTCCGGCTGAACTCCCAGCAGCCGAAGCGGTCCCAGTTGATCGACCCGGTCATCAGGCCGCGCAGGCCGGGCCAGGTGCCGTGGGTCCGGTAGGTCCCGCAGTCGGTCTTCTTCGTCAGGCAGTTCAGGGCCTTGGCCACCTCGGCCGGCGGGGTGCGGCCGTTGCCCGCGTGGGCGGTGGCGGGCAGTCCGATCGCGACCCGGTCGGGGCGCAGGGCCGGGAAGAACGGGGGCGGGGTCGCCCGCGACCGGGAAGCCGGCGAGCAGCATGTCGGCCATCAAGGGGTCCGGGCCTCCCCCACCACCGCCCGTGCGGCCGCCTCGTGCATGGCGAGCTCCAGCAGGACCGGGTCCGTGAGCGTCCCCTCTCCGTCCGGGAGGACCGCCCAGCGCACTTTGCAGGTCACCCGGCCCGGGTGGGGGACCGTGATCCACGCCCCGCGCCCGGCGGCCCGTACGCCCGTGCCGACCCAGTGGGAGGCGGTGCCCGGCGGCACGAAGAAGCCCAGCCGCGATGCGCCGAGGTCGGCGAGCACCGGGCCGGGCCGGGCGACGAGCGGATCGAGTACGTGGAGGGTGGCCTGCCCCAGCTCCCCCGGCAGGACCAGCACGTCCCAGAGCCGTCCCGCGGGCAGCAGGGCGATCCCGAGGGGGTTGCGCTCCCATGCCCGCCGGCAGGCGCCGGGATCCGGCGCCGCCGACACGAGCCAGTCCACCGCGGCCTTCTTGCCCGGGGTCGTCATCGCCCGGCCTCCGTTCCCTGTAGGTGAGGTGTCCTCACCCGCAGAGAGCGGGGCCGGGCGCGGCTATGACGCGGGTTGCCCTGCTCCGTGGTGGTGAATCGGGTCACACGGCATCGGGTCGCACGGCAACCGGGGTGCGCGCCGGGCGCGGTCTCAGCTGTCGAAGCCGAGGCCGAGCTTGTCCATGACCTTCAGCCACAGGTTCCGGTGCCCGCCCCGGGCGTCCGCTCGGGCCAGCGACCACTTGGTGAGCGCGATTCCGGTCCAGGCGAACGGCTCGGGCGGGAACGGCATCGGCCTGGACTTCACCATTTCCAGCCGGGTGCGCTCGGTGGAGAGCCCGTCGAGCAGGTCGAGCATGACCTCCGCGCCGAAGCGGGTGGCGCCCACCCCGAGGCCGGTGTAGCCGGCCGCGTACGCCACCTTGCCGGAGTGCGCCGTCCCGAAGAAGGCGGAGAAGCGCGAGCAGGTGTCGATCGCACCGCCCCAGGCGTGGCTGAATTTCAGCCCCTCCAGCTGGGGGAAGGCGGTGAAGAAGTGCTCCGCGAGCCGGAGGTAGGTCTCGGGGCGGTGGTCGTACTCGGAGTCGAGCTTGCCGCGGTACGGGTAGATCGCGTCGTAGCCGCCCCACAGGATCCGGTTGTCCTTGGTGATCCGGAAGTAGTGGAACTGGTTGGCGCTGTCGCCCAGGCCCTGGCGGTTCTTCCAGCCGACGGACGCCAGCTGGGCCTCGTCCAGCGGCTCGCTCATCAGGGCGTAGTCGTAGACGGGGACGGTGAAGGGGCGGATCCGCCGGACCAGCGACGGGAAGATGTTGGTGCCCAGGGCGACCCGGCGGGCGAGGATCGTGCCGTAGGGGGTCTGCACGGTCATTCCGCGCCCCGCCGGGGCGAGCTTCAGGCCGCGGGTGTTCTCGTAGATCCGAACCCCGAGGTCCAGGCACGCCTGCTTGAGGCCCCAGGCCAGCTTCGCCGGGTTGAGCATGGCGACGCCGTCGCGGTCCCAGAGGCCCGCGAGGAAGGTCGGGGAATCGACCTCGGCGCGCACGGCGTCGCGGTCGAGCCATTCGGATCCCCTGGCCAGGCCCAGGCGGAGCGCCTCCTCGTGGAGTTCCCGCAGTTCCTCGACCTGGTGCGGTTCGGTCGCGACGTCGATCTCCCCGGTCCGCTCGAAGTCGCAGTCGATGCCGTAGCGGGCGACGGCCTCCTCGATGGCGTCGAGGTTGCGGGCGCCCATCTCCTCCAGTTTCGCCAGCTCGCCGGGCCAGCGGGCGATGCCGTTGCCCAGGCCGTGGGTGAGGGAGGCGGCGCAGAAGCCGCCGTTGCGGCCGGAGGCGGCCCAGCCCGCCTCCTTGCTCTCGATCAGTACGACGTCCCGCTCGGGGTCGCGCTCCTTGGCGAGCAGCGCGGTCCACAGGCCGCTGTAGCCGCCGCCGATGACCAGCAGGTCGCAGCGCTCGTCGGAGGTGAGCGCCGGCTGCGGGGCGGGCTTGCCGGGGTCGTCCAGCCAGTACGACACCGGCTTCGCTTCGGAAAGGGATTTCGCAACACTACGCATGGCGACTGGGGCCATGGCTTCCAACTCCCTACGGAACTGATTACTTCGGTTGTGCCTTCTTGCGGCGGTTGCCGACCACCTGGCCGGCGAGGACCACCAGCACCGCGATGACGAACATCGCCGTGCCGATGACGTTGATCTGCACGGGCGTACCGCGCTGCGCCGATCCCCACACGAACATGGGGAAGGTGACGGTGTTGCCCGAGTTGAAGTTGGTGATGATGAAGTCGTCGAACGAGAGCGCGAAGGAGAGCAGTGCGCCCGCCGCGATGCCGGGTGCCGCGATGGGCAGGGTCACCCGCAGGAAGGTCTGCACCGGGCCCGCGTAGAGGTCTCGGGCGGCCTCCTCCAGCCGCGGGTCCATGGACAGGACGCGGGCCTTGACGGCGGCGACGACGAAGCTGAGGCAGAACATGACGTGGGCGATCAGGATCGTCCAGAAGCCCAGCTGGATGCCCATGTTGAGGAAGAGCGCGAGCAGCGAGGCGGCCATCACGATCTCCGGCATGGCCATGGGAAGGAAGATCAGCGAGTTGACCGCGCCGCGCGCCCGGAACCGGTAGCGCACCAGCGCGAAGGCTATCGCCGTGCCCAGGGCGGTCGCCGCGAGCGTCGACCACAGGGCGATCTGGAGCGAGAGCCCGAGGGAGCCGCACATGTCGGCGACGCCGCAGGGGTCCTTCCACGCGTCGAGCGAGAACTCCTGCCAGGCGTAGTTGAAGCGCCCGGAGGGGTTGTTGAAGGAGAAGAGGGTGACGACGACGTTCGGCAGGATCATGTACGCGAGCGTGGCGAGGCCCGCGATCACGACCAGGTTGCGCCGCAGCCAGGTGAGGGGGGTGCGCATCAGACCAGGTCCTCCGTCCCCGCTCGGCGGATGTAGATGGTGACCATGATCAGCACGATGGCCATGAGAATGAAGGACAGCGCGGCCGCCGTCGGGTAGTCGAGGATCCGCAGGTACTGCGACTGGATGACGTTGCCGATCATCCGGGTGTCCGTGGAGCCGAGCAGTTCGGCGTTGACGTAGTCGCCGCTCGCCGGAATGAAGGTGAGCAGGGTCCCGGAGACCACGCCCGGCATGGAGAGCGGGAAGGTGACCTTCCGGAAGACCGTGGCGGGGCGGGCGTACAGGTCCCCGGCCGCCTCGTGGAGGCGGGTGTCGATGCGCTCCAGCGAGGAGTACAGCGGCAGGATCATGAAGGGGAGGAAGTTGTACGTCAGGCCGCAGACGACCGCGAGCGGCGTGGCCAGGACCCGGTCCCCCTCGGTCATGCCGAGCCAGCTGGTGACGTCGAGGAAGCCGACCGCGTTGAGGCCGGCGACCACCGGGCCGCCGTCGGCCAGGATCGTCTTCCAGGCCAGCGTGCGGATCAGGAAGCTGGTGAAGAACGGGGCGATGACCAGGACCAGGAGCAGGTTGCGCCAGCGGCCCGCCTTGAAGGCGATCAGGTAGGCCAGCGGGTACCCGAGCAGCAGGCACAGCGCGGTGGCGGTGCCGGCGTACAGCAGGGAGCGCAGGAACTGCGGCAGGTACTCGGTGAAGGCGTCCCAGTACGTCCGGAAGTGCCAGGTGACCTCGAAGCCCTCTTCGAGGGAGCCGGTCTGCACCGAGGTGGAGGCCTGGTAGACCATCGGCAGCACGAAGAAGACCAGCAGCCACAGGATCCCGGGGAGCAGCAGCCAGTACGGGACCAGCCGCTTGCGCGCGGACGGCTTGTGGACCGGGGGTCCGGCGGGGGCGGGCGCCTGGGGCGGCGCGGCGGTGGCGGTCACGCGCTCTCCTCGACCGTCTCGATGCCCGCGTCGATGTCCTGGGCGGCGTCGAGGCCGAAGGTGTGCTCCGGGTTCCAGTGCAGGACGACCTCGGCGCCCGGGACCAGGCGGCTGTCGCGCTCGATGTTCTGGACGTACACCTCGAGCTCGGGGCAGACGGGGCTGTCGACGACGAACTGCGTGGACACTCCGATGAAGGAGGAGGCGGCTATCCGGCCGGTGATCTTGTTCCGGCCTGCCGCTATGGCGTTCTCCTCCTCGGCCGGAACCAGCGACACCTTCTCCGGGCGGACACCGACCAGCAGCTTTCCGCCTGCGCGGGGCGTGGTCGAGCATCGGGCGGCGGGCAGCCGCAGGGCGGTACCGGAGGCCGAGACGACGACATCGGATCCGGCGGACTCCACGGAGGCCTCGATGAGGTTGGAGGTGCCGAGGAAGTTGGCGACGAAGGTGGTCCGCGGGTTCTCGTACAGCTCGGCGGGGGCGCCCAGCTGCTCGACGCGGCCCGCGTTCATCACGGCGACCGTGTCGGCCATGGTCATGGCCTCCTCCTGGTCGTGCGTGACGTGCACGAAGGTGATGCCGACCTCGGTCTGGATCCGCTTGAGCTCCAGCTGCATCTGGCGGCGCAGCTTGAGGTCGAGGGCGCCGAGGGGCTCGTCGAGGAGCAGCACCTGCGGGTGGTTGATCAGGGCGCGGGCGACGGCCACGCGCTGCTGCTGGCCGCCGGAGAGCTGGTGCGGCTTGCGCTGGGCGAACTGGCCGAGCTGGACCAGCTCCAGCATGTCGTCGACCTGCTTCTTGACCGACTTGATGCCGCGGCGGCGCAGGCCGAAGGCGATGTTCTCGAAGATGCTCAGGTGCGGGAAGAGCGCGTAGCTCTGGAAGACCGTGTTGACCGGGCGCTTGTGGGGCGGCAGGTGCGTGACTTCCCGGTCGCCGAGGTGGACCGTGCCGGTGGAGGGCTCCTCCAGCCCCGCGATCATGCGCAGGGTGGTGGTCTTGCCGCATCCGGAGGCGCCGAGCAGGGCGAAGAAGGAGCCCTGGGGAACGGTCAGGTCCAGCGGGTGCACGGCGGTGAAGGTGCCGTAGTGCTTGCTGATCCCGGAGAGGCGGACGTCGCCGCCTTCGGTCTTGTCAGTCATGGAGGGGTCCCGGGGTTGGGTGGGCGAAGAGGTCAAGGACAGGAGATCGCCGCGACGCGGCCGTCGGCGCGGCGGGCGGACAGGCCTAGGCGCCGATGAGCTTGGCGAACTTCTCCTCGTACGCCGTCTCTTCCTCGCCGGTGAGGGAGCGGAAGGCGTGGGACTTGGCGGTCATCGCCTTGTCCGGGACGATCAGGGTGTTCTCCGCGAGCTCGGGGTCGATCTCGGCGAGTTCCTCGCCCACGCCCTCGACGGGGCACACGTAGCTGATGTACGCGGCGAGCTGCGCCGCGACGGGAAGCTCGTAGTAGTAGTCGATGAGCCGCTCCGCGTTGGCCTTGTGCCGGGCCTTGGCGGGGACCAGCAGGTTGTCGCTGGAGGTGATGTAGCCGGCGGCGGGGATCGCGAACTTGATGTCCGGGTTGCCGGCCTGGAGCTGGATGACGTCGCCCGCCCAGGCCAGGCAGGCCGCGAGATCGCCCTTGTCGAGGTCGGAGGTGTAGTCGTTGCCGGTGAAGCGCCGGATCTGGTTCTTGTCCACGCCCTTCTGGAGCCGGCCTATCGCCTCGTCGAAGTCCGCGTCCGTGAAGGAGGAGGGGTTCTTGCCCTGGTCGAGCATGGTCATGCCGACGCTGTCGCGCATCTCCGTCAGGAAGCCGACGCGGCCCTTGAGGGAGGGGTCGTCGAGCATCTGGGTGACGGAGTCGACCTTCTTGCCGTCCGTCGCCTTCTCGTTGTAGGCGATGACGGTGGAGATGCCCGTCCAGGGATAGCTGTACGCGCGGCCCGGGTCCCAGTCGGGGCTGCGGAACTGCGGGGACAGGTTGGCGAAGGCGTGCGGCAGGTGCGCGGGGTCGAGCTTCTGGGCCCAGCCGAGGCGGATGATGCGTGCGGCGAGCCAGTCGGTGACGACGATCAGGTCGCGGCCGGTGTCCTGGCCGGCCGCGAGCTGCGGTTTGATCTTGCCGAAGAACTCGACGTTGTCGTTGATGTCCTCGGTGTACTTGACCTTGATCCCGGTCCGCTTGGTGAACTCCTCCAGCGTGGGACGGGACTTTTCGTCCTCGCTGGTGTCCATGTACTCGGTCCAGTTGGAGAAGTTGATCTCCTTCTCCCGGTCCGAGTGGTCGTCGGAGGCCGCGGCCGCGCCGCCCTCGCGCTTGGCGGGCGGGATTCCGCACCCGGCGAGGGTGGAGATGCCTCCGAGGGTGAGCGCTCCGACTCCGGAAGCGCGCAGCAGCGAGCGGCGGGTGAGGGCGCCGCGCCCGCTGGTGAGGCTGCGCCGCATCGCGGCGAGTTGTGCCGCGGAGAGGCGGTCGGGCTCGAACTGCTCCATGCGCTGTGGCCTTTCGGAAGGTGTACCGCTGGTCGGGCGGTGGTCGGCTATCGGTCCCCGAAGATCGTGCGGTGCCAGTCCTTCGCGGCCACCGCGGTGTTGTCGTACATCACATGCTTGACCTGCGTGTACTCCTCGAAGGAGTAGGCGGACATGTCCTTGCCGAAGCCGCTGGCCTTGTAGCCCCCGTGGGGCATCTCGCTGATGATCGGAATGTGGTCGTTGACCCACACGCAGCCCGCCTTGATGTCGCGCGTGGCACGGCCCGCCCGGTAGACGTCGCGGCTCCAGGCGGAGGCGGCGAGTCCGTACGGCGTGTCGTTGGCCAGCGCGATGCCCTCGTCGTCGCTGCCGAAGGGCAGGACCACGAGGACGGGTCCGAAGATCTCCGACTGGACCACCTCGCTGTCCTGGGCGGCCCCGCTGATGAGGGTGGGCCGGTAGTACGCCCCGGCGGCGAGGTCCCCGCCCGGGATCTCGCCGCCGGTGACGACGGTGGCGTAGCCGCGGGCGCGCTCGACGAAGCCGGCGACGCGGTCGCGCTGGGCATGCGAGACCAGCGGGCCCAGGTCGGTGCCCGGCGCGAAGGGGTCGCCGAGGCGGACGGTCTCCATCAGCTCGGCGACCCGGGCGACGAAGGCGTCGTGCAGGGGGCGCTGCACGTAGGCGCGGGTCGCGGCCGTGCAGTCCTGGCCGGTGTTGATCAGGGAGGCGGCCACGGCGCCGTGCGCTGCGGCCTCCAGGTCGGCGTCGTCGAACACCAGGAAGGGGGCCTTGCCGCCGAGTTCCAGGTGCAGGCGCTTCACGGTCGCGGTGGCGATCTCCGCGACCCGCTTGCCGACGGCCGTGGAGCCGGTGAAGGAGGTCATGACCACGTCCGGGTGGCCCACCAGGTGCTCGCCCGCGTCGCGGCCGGCGCCGGTCACGATGTTGATCACACCGTCGGGCAGGCCCGCGTCCTTGGCCGCCTGGGCGAACATCAGGGAGGTCAGCGGAGTCAGCTCGGCGGGCTTGAGCACGATGGTGTTGCCCGCCGCGATCGCCGGGAGGATCTTCCAGGCGGCCATCTGGAGCGGGTAGTTCCAGGGGGCGATGGAGCCGACGACTCCGATCGCCTCGCGGCGTACGTACGAGGTGTGGTCGCCCGAGTACTCGGCGGCGGCCTGCCCCTGGAGGTGCCGGGCGGCACCCGCGAAGAACGCGGTGTTGTCGATGGTGCCGGGGACGTCGAACTCGGTCGACAGCTTGATCGGCTTGCCGCACTGGAGGGACTCGGCGTATGCGAAGTCCTCGGCCTGCTCGGCCAGTACGGCGGCCAGCCGGTGCAGGGCGTCCGACCGCTCGCCGGGGGTGGCGCCGGACCAGGCGGGGAAGGCGCGCCCGGCGGCGGCGACGGCCTCGTCGACGTCCGCGGTGCTTGCCAGCTCGTAGGTCAGGACCTCCTCGCCGGTGGCCGGGTCGACCACGGTGTGTGACCGTCCGGAGGTGCCCGCCCGGAGCTGCCCGTCGATGTACTGCGCGCCGTCCGCGAAGCGGTCCTTGACCTGGAAGCGGTTGCCCATCACGCTCTCACGCTCTCCGTAGCTACAGTTCGAGCTACAGCTCGAATTGAGTGCCGATCCTGACAGAGGTGATGCCCTCGGCCAAGTGATTCCGTTGTTGCCTTTTGATTACGCGACGGAATCGGTCGACCATGTGTCGAGGCACGCCGGAAATCCGGTACGAAGTGTCAGTGGCGGGTGTCAGACTCGCGTGCATGGAGATGATCGAAGACCTGATCAAGCAGGTCAGCCGCGGTGAGCGGGTGAAGTACCTGCCGTTCTGGGGGCACCGGCCGCAGCCCGACGGGCGGCTCGGCCCGAGCTGCCTGAGCCAGTGGTGGCCGTCCGACTTCACTGTCGGTGACGTCCGTTACGCGACGGCCGAGCACTGGATGATGGCCGGCAAGGCCCGGCTGTTCGGGGACCCCGAGGCCGAGCGCGCCGCCGTGGAGGCGAAGAGCCCGGCCGAGGCGAAGAAGATCGGCCGGCTCGTGCGCGGCTTCGACAACGCGACGTGGGAACGGGAGCGGTTCGCCCTGGTCGTGGAGGGCAGCGTGCACAAGTTCGACTCCGATCCGGCGCTGCGCGCCTACCTGCTGGGCACCGGGGACCGCGTGCTGGTGGAGGCGAGCCCGATGGACCGGATCTGGGGCATCGGGCTGGCGGCCGATGACGAGCGCGCCCTGGACCCCGCCCGCTGGCGCGGGCTGAACCTGCTGGGCTTCGCCCTGATGGAAGCCCGCAAGCAGCTGCGCGAAGTCGCCGTGTGACCAAGCGCCCCCGGGTCGCCGCCGTGATCATCCCCGACGGCTGCGTCCTCATGGTGCGCGGGCGCGGACCGGGCCCCGGGGCGGCACCACGGGGCCGAGGCCGCTGACCGGGGCGAGGGGCCGGGGCGGGCGTAATTGGCTGGCGGAGCCGGAAGGCCCCCGCCTAACGTGTTCCTCGTCCAGGTGCGAAGGCGAGACCTACTTCGACTCATAATCGGGCGGCCGCGGGTTCGAGTCCCGTCACCGGCTTCGGGCCGGTGTAGCTCAGTTGGTAGAGCACCTTGTGGTTTCGCCGGCCTTGTTCTCTGGACACCTACGTCACGCACCTCCCGGTGCGCAGGCTGCGGCTCCTTCTTTTGCAGAGAAACCCAGGCCGCCGCCACCTTGATCTCGGGAGGCCGCGTGGGGGATGCCCGGTGCGCAGGCGACGGTTACTTCTCCTCATCAGCGGGTCGCGGGTTCAAGTCCCGCCCGGCTCAAGCCGGTAGCTCAGAAGATCAGAGCAGCTGACACAAGTCCGCCGCCGACCCCCGATCTCGGGCATCCCCCATGCAACGCCTCCCCCCAATCCATCGAATTCGGGGGGATTCCCATGGCTCGCTTCAACCTGCGCGCGCTCGTCAAGTCAGCGCCTGCCAGGCCCACTTCGCCCGTGCGCTCCACCACAGTCGCCCGCACCGCCGAGGGCGGCCCGGGCCGCCTGCGCGATCCGCGCTCCGAGCTGTTCCTGCTGGCCGTCGCCAACTTCGTGACGCAGCGCACCGCTTACGAGAGCGGTCAGGCGCGCGACGACCGCTTCGCCGCGCTCGTGCGCACCCTCGCCGTCGAGGATCCCGCGTGGACTGCCGGCCTGCTGGGCTGGCTGCGCGGGGACGCCAACATGCGCACCGCGTCCCTCGTCGGCGCCGCCGAGTACGTGAAGGCCCGGCTCGACGCGGGCGTCACCGACGGCCCTTCGAACCGCCGTGTCGTGGACAGCGTGCTGCGGCGCGCCGACGAGCCCGGCGAACTGCTCGCCTACTGGACGGCCGCGTACGGCCGGGCCGTGCCCAAGCCCGTCAAGCGCGGGATCGCCGACGCCGTGCGCAGGCTCTACTCCGGCACCTCGCTGCTGAAGTACGACACCGACTCCAAGGCCTACCGCTTCGGCGACGTCCTCAACCTCGTGCACGCCTCCCCCGACCCGGACAAGCCGTGGCAGGGCGAGCTGTTCCGCCATGCCCTGGACCGCAGGCACAACCCGCAGAGCGCGCAGGTTCCGGCGGGCAACCGCACCCTCGCCGCGCACCGGGCGCTGATGGAGCTGCCGGTCTCCGAGCGGCGCGGTGCCGTGGTCGCCCCGGACGGCGCGGAGCGGCTCGCGGCGGCGGGCATGACCTGGGAGGCGCTGGCCGGCTGGCTGCAGGGACCGCTGGACGCGGCCGCCTGGGAGGCGGTCATCCCGTCCATGGGTGCGATGGCGCTGCTGCGCAACCTGCGCAACTTCGACGAGGCCGGGGTGTCGGACGCGGTGGCCGCGCAGGTCGCCGCGAAGATCTCCGACCCGGAGGTCGTGGCCCGGTCGCGGCAGTTCCCGTTCCGCTATCTGGCCGCCTACCAGCACGCGCCCTCGCTGCGCTGGGCGTACCCGCTGGAGCAGGCGCTGGGCCACTCGCTGGCCAACGTACCGGCCCTGCCCGGCCGCACGCTGGTCCTCGTCGACCGGTCGGGGTCGATGTGGTCCCCGCTGTCGGACCGCTCCCGGCTCAACCGCGCCGACGCCGCTGCCGTCTTCGGCGCGGCGCTGGCGCTGCGGGCCGAGCACGCCGACCTCGTGCAGTTCGGCACGACCAGCGAGGCGGTCCCGCACGCCCGGGGCGAGTCCGTACTGAAGGTGCTCGAACGGTTCGGGGACCTCGGTGGCACCTACACGGCCGCGGCCGTGAAGAAGCACTACCGGAACCACGACCGGGTGCTGATCGTGACGGACGAGCAGGCCGCCTCGTACGGCTACAGCGGGGACCCGACGGAGCACGTGCCGTCCGACGTACCCGTCTACACCTGGAACCTGGCCGGCTACCGGGTGGGACACGCGCCCTCCGGATCCGGGAACCGGCACACCTTCGGCGGGCTCACGGACGCGGCCTTCCGGATGGTGTCGCTGATCGAGGGAGGCCGGGACGCCGAATGGCCGTGGCTTCAGACCCGTTCGTGAAGCCGTGAGTCCGAATACGGGCTCTCGTGGTTCGGGCCGTCGTCCCATCCTCCGCCGAGGAACGGGGCGAACATGGCGAACACCATCAACAGGCCCAGGGCGATGCCGATCGCGCCCAGAATGATGCCGGCCAGGGCCATACCGCCGTTGTCGGCCTCGCCGCGGTTGGCCTTGCCCTTGCCCAGGGCGCCGAAGACCACGGCCCCGATCCCGAGCGCGACCGCTATGAAGCTGGTGATGCAGCCGACCACCGCGAGGATCCCGAGGACGAGCGCGGTGACGCCGAAGCCGTTGCTGGGAGGGCGCCCGTACGGCGGGTACGCGCCGGGGAACGGGTATCCCTGCTGGGCGGGGTACCCGGGATACCCGGGGTAACCCGCGTCGCCGGGGTACCCGTAGGCCGGCTGGGCTGCCGGATAGCCGTACGCCGCCGGGGCCGGTCCGGCCGCGGGCGGCGTGGTCGCGCCGGGGCCCGGCGCTGCGGGGGCCGTGCGGTCGCCCGGCATCCCGGCGAGCGTCGGCTGGTCGTGCGCGGACGGCGGGCCCGAGCCCGGCGTGCCGTGACCGCCCTGTGGTTTGCCCAGGTCCACCGGCGGCCGCTCCGGCGGCGCCCACGGGTCCCGCGGCTCAGGACTGCTGTCGTTCATACGGAGCCCCCCTCTCTCGTACGGCCATGCTAAGCGCTGCGACCGACAGTCACGGCCGTGCCTACGATGAAGGCGACCTGCCCGCACACCGTCCCTCCGGAGGCACCCCCATGACCGACCTGCACCCTTTCATCGCGGGGCTGCCCAAGGCCGAACTCCACGTCCACCACGTCGGCTCCGCCTCCCCGCGCATCGTGGCCGAGCTCGCCTCCCGGCACCCCGACTCCAAGGTGCCCACCGATCCCGAGGCCCTCGCCGACTACTTCACCTTCACGGACTTCGCCCACTTCATCGAGGTCTACCTGTCGGTCGTCGACCTCGTCCGCACCCCCGAGGACGTACGGCTGCTGACCTTCGAGGTCGCCCGTGACATGGCCCGGCAGAACATCCGCTACGCCGAGCTGACCATCACCCCGTACTCCTCCACCCGCCGCGGCATCGACGAGAAGGCCTTCATGGAGGCCATCGAGGACGCCCGCAGGGCCGCCGAGAAGGAACTCGGCGTCATCCTGCGCTGGTGCTTCGACATCCCCGGTGAGGCAGGCATCGAGGCTGCCGCGGAGACCGCGCGGCTCGCCGTCGACCTGCGCCCCGAGGGCCTGGTCTCCTTCGGCCTGGGCGGTCCCGAGATCGGCGTCCCGCGCCCGCAGTTCAAGCCGTACTTCGACGCTGCCCGGGCCGCCGGCCTGCACAGCGTGCCGCACGCGGGCGAGACCACCGGCCCGGAGACCGTCTGGGACGCCATCCGCGATCTGGGCGCCGAACGCATCGGCCACGGCACGAGCTCCGTCAAGGACCCGGAGCTGCTCGCGTACCTCGCCGAGCACCGCATCGCGCTGGAGGTCTGCCCGACCTCGAACATCGCCACCCGGGCGGTGACCGACCTCGACCGGCACCCGGTCAAGGAGATGGTCGCCGCCGGCGTGCTCGTCACCATCAACAGCGACGACCCGCCGATGTTCGGCTCCGACCTCAACAACGAGTACGCGGTGGCCGCCCGACTCCTCGACCTCGACGAGCGCGGGCTCGCGCAGCTCGCCAAGAACGCCGTCGAGGCCTCCTTCCTGGACCCGGACGGCAAGGCGAAGCTCAACGCGGAGATCGACACGTACACGACGCAATGGCTTGCGCGCTGAAGTCCCCCCGAGAATGGGGCCATGCGCACCCTGACTGCCATCGGCCACCGCGGCGATCCCTACCGCATCCGTGAGAACACCCTGCCCTCGATCCGCTCCGCCTTCGCCCGCGGGGCGGACGCGGTCGAGGTCGACGTACGGCTGACCCGTGACGGGGTGCCGGTCCTCCTCCACGACGAGTCGCTCAAGCGGCTGTGGAGTCACGACGTGCGGCTCGACGAGATCTCCGCGGCACAGCTCGAGGAGTTGACGGAGGGCGCCGTTCCGACGCTGCGCGACGCACTGACGACGCCCGGGGCGGGCAGGCTGATGCTCGACCTCCCGGGCGCCACGCCCGACGCGGTCCGCACCGTCGTGGGCCTGGTCCGCGAGTGCGGTGCGCGGGAGCGTACGTTCTACTGCGCGGGACCGGGCTCGATGCTGGTGCTCCGCGCCGCCGATCCCGATGCGGAGATCGCGCTGACCTGGACGACGCTGTCACCGCCCCGGCGGGTCCTGATCGACGCGGTGGCACCGCGCTGGCTCAACTACCGCTTCGGGCTGGTGAGCCGGGAGCTGGCCGACGCCCTGCACCGGGACGGCCTGCTGGTGTCGGCGTGGACCGCCGACACCAAGCGCACGATGAAACGGCTCATCGCGGCGGGGGTCGACGCGATCACCACGAACCGGGTGGACGCGCTGACGGCCGTGCGCGCCGAGTTCGCCCGGTGATACCCGCGCCGGGCCGGCGGGTCCGGCGGCTGCGCGGGGCCCGTCCGTGGATGGTGGACCTGGGCCTGACCGTACTGGTGCAGCTGGCCGTCACGATGCCGTTCGTGCTGCCGCGGGAGCCCGGTCTGCCGCCGGTGACCTGGGCCTCGTACGCGTTCACCACGCTGGGGGTGCTGCCGCTGGTGTGGCGGCGGCGCCGGCCCGTGCTGGTCCTGGTGGCGATCCTGCTGATCGGCGGCGTCTACAGGGTGGCGATCGACGGGCCGGGCCAGCCGCTGCCCTACGCCGGGCTGATGGCCTTCTACACGGTGGCCGTGCAGTGTCCCGGCCGGGTGCGGGCGGCGGTCGGGGCGGGCTCGGTGCTGGCCGTCGCCGCGTCCGTGAGGCTGGGGACGGGGACGGCGAGGGAGCTGTCGTTCACCCTGTTCTGCGCGGGCGCCGCCTACGCGCTGGGCCGGCTCCAGTACACCCGTCAGGCCTACACCGCGGCCGTCGAGGGCCGGGCGGCGCAGTTGGAGCGGGCGAACCGGATCGAGGCGGAGCAGGCCGCGGCCCGGGAGCGGGCCCGGATCGCGCGGGAGATGCACGACGTCCTCTCCCACGCCGTCAGCATCATGATCGTGCAGGCGGAGGCCGGGCCGGTGGCGGTGCGGCGGGCACCGGAGCGGGCCGAGGCGGCCTTCGAGGCGATCTCGGAGACGGGCCGGGAGGCGATGGCGCAGCTGCGCACGATGCTGGGGGTGCTCCGCGAGGCGGACGGCCCGGCGCCGCGCGGGCCGCAGCCGGGGGTGGCGGCGCTCCCGGCGCTGCTGGACCGGGTGCGCCTGGGCGGGCCGGAGATCGTGTACGAGGAGACGGGCGAGGTCGGGAGCCTGCCGTCCGCGGTCGACACGGCGGCGTACCGGATCGTGCAGGAAGCGCTGACGAACGTGGTGAAGCACGCGCGGGCCCGGCGGGTGGGCGTACGGCTGCACCACGGGGACCGGGAGCTCGAGATCACCGTGACGGACGACGGGCGGGGACCGGCGGGCGGTGGCGGAAGCGACGGAGGAAGCGGCGGTGGGCACGGGCTGATCGGGATCCGGGAGCGGGCGGCCGCCCACGGCGGGTCGGCGCGGTACGGTCCGCGGCGCGACGGCTCGGGGTTCGAGGTGCGGGCGGTGCTTGTAACCTCGCGGCTGGAGGTGGGGAGTTGACGATCCGTGTGGTGGTGGCCGACGACCAGGAGCTGGTGCGCAGCGGGTTCGCCATGATCCTCGACGTCCAGGAGGACATCGAGGTGGTGGCGGAGGTCGGGGACGGCGCGGCGGCGGTAGCGGCCGTGGAGCGGCTGACTGCGGACGTGGCTCTGCTGGACGTCCGGATGCCGGGGCTGGACGGGATCGAGGCGTGCCGGTCGATCTCGGCGCGCAGTGCGTGCCGGACGGTGATGCTGACGACCTTCGATTCGGACGAGTACGTGTACGAGGCGCTGCACGCCGGGGCGAGCGGGTTCCTGCTGAAGGACGTGCGGCGTGATGACCTGGTCCACGCGGTACGGGTGGTGGCGGCGGGCGAGTCCCTGCTGGCGCCCTCGGTGGCGCGCCGGGTGATCGAGGAGTACACGGCGGCGACGGTGCGCGCGCCCGCCCTTCCGGCGCGGCGGCTGGAGGTGCTGACGGCGCGGGAGCGGGAGACGCTGCTGCACCTGGGGCGGGGGCTGTCGAACGCGGAGATCGCGGCGGCGCTGGTGGTGAGCGAGCACACGGTGAAGTCGCATGTGGGGAACGTGCTGGCCAAGCTGGGGCTGCGGGACCGCATCCAGGCTGTGATCTGCGCGTACGAGACGGGTCTGATCTCGGCGGGTACTCCCTCCGGGGAGTGAGGGGACGGCGTGTCGCCTCCCTCGCGCCGGTGAGTTGTCGTACCGGTGAAGACCCCTCTCGCTGGTGATCCGCAACCGCCCTTGCGCACAGGAGCATTGAGGTCATCGGGGCGGAGGGCTCCGAGTGACCGCAGGGGGAGCACACCGTCATGAACGCGAAGATGCGCACACTGGTCGCCGCGGCTCTGGTCGTCGGGATCGCGTCGGGTCCGGCCGTCGCCCACGCCGCGGGGGTGCCGGCGCCGGCCGCCTCGGCACGGATGGCGCCGTCGGTTCCGGCCCCGCCGAACGCGGCTGCGCTGGAGGCGGCGATCGCCGGGCTCGGTCCGCAGCACGGGCATGCGACGGCCGCACTGGTCCGGGTGGGCGGCACGGCCGGCCGCTGGCAGGGCAGTTCGGGAGTGGTGGACATCCGCACGGGGCGGGCTGCCGTCGAGCAGGGCAGGTTCCGGGCGGGGTCGGTGACCAAGGCGTTCACGGCGGCGGTCGTCCTCCAACTGGCGGCGGAGGGCCGGGTGGACCTCGACGGACCGGTCCGGCGCCACCTGCCCGGCATCGTCCCCGACCGCTACGGGGCCGTCACCGTACGTCAGTTGCTCAACCACACCAGCGGTATTCCGGCGGCCGACGGTCCGGGTGAATCCTTCGAGGCGCAGTGGGAGCACCGGTTCGACGTGACCGATCCTCGGGCGCAGATCGCCGACGCGGTGGCCAAGGAGAGCGAGTTCGCACCCGGGACCGCCCAGCACTACCTGAACATCAACTACACGGTGCTCGGTGTACTGATCGAGAAGGTGACGGGCATGCGGTACGAGGAGGCTGTCGGCGCCCGGATCCTGCGGCCGCTGGGGCTGCGGCGGACGTCGTTCCCGGGGCGGACGGAGACGAGGATCCACGGCCCGCACAACCGGGGGTACCAGGCGATGACGAAGGCGGACGGCTCGCGCGAGCTGCGGGATGTGACCGAGTGGAATTCCTCGGACCGGTGGGCGGCGGGCGACATCGTCTCGACGACGGCTGATCTGGAGCGGTTCACCGTGGCCCTGTTCAGCGGGCGGGTGGTGCCGCAGGGCCGGCTGGAGGAGATGTTCACGGTGCCGGACGTGAAGGACTTCGCGAGCGGCAAGCCGGCGGTGATGACGGCCGGCCTGTCCAGGACCGTGCTGCCGGACGGCACGGTGGCCTGGGGGAAGTCGGGCGGGCGGCACGGCTACAGCACCGCGATCGGCGCGACCCGGGACCTCTCCCGCACCCTCGTCTACTCGGTGAACGCCACGAACGCCAAGGGCCAGGACATGAACCCGGTGGCCCTCGGCGTCCTCATGGCGGCCTTCACGAAGTAGCGGCGGCCTCGGTCTCCAGCCGCTTGATCATGCGGCGCAGGATCAGGAGGGGTATCACCCCGAAGACGCCGAAAGAGATGTCGATGACGCTCCACCAGAAGGGGATGCCGCGGATCGGGCCGCAGATCAGGGCCAGGGGGATCACTCCGACGCAGGCGATCACGCCGGCTTCGACGATCCAGATGTTGCGGACGGGGTCGCGGTACACACCGTAGAAGAACACGGCGATCACGAGGTGGGCGAAGGCGAGCCAGTCGGTCCCGTACAGGAGGAAGGGGTAGTCGGCATCGGCCCGCTCCAGCCCGTCGCCCACGCGCCGCAGCCATATGTTGTCGATCAGGGCGTTGGCCCAGCGGACTTCTGTCACCAGGGGAAAGGCCGTGAGTCCGCTGAGTACGAGGCAGACGACGAAGACGGTCAACCAGGCCCGGATCCGACGCTCGAGGGCGCTTCTCTCGCTCATGGAAGGAAGCCTACGCAGTTTTCTGAACACGTTCAGCCAATTGGATGAACGCGTTCAATTCTGTGTCCTGACCGTGATCGAAGCCCGACGCTCGCGCTCCACCGCCCGGCGGGGAAAGGCGGGTCGAGGCGTGGGCACGGCCTCCGCGAACGCCGAAGGGGCGGGCAGCGGACATGCTGTCCACCGCCCGCCCCTTCGGGCGCCCTGCTGCGATCGGCGCGGCCGATCAGCCGTCGAGCGAGGTCATCACGTGCTTGATGCGCGTGTAGTCCTCGAAGCCGTAGGCGGAGAGGTCCTTGCCGTAGCCGGACTTCTTGAAGCCGCCGTGCGGCATCTCGGCGACGAGCGGGATGTGGGTGTTGATCCACACGCAGCCGAAGTCGAGGTTCTTCGACATGCGCATCGCGCGGCCGTGGTCCTTCGTCCACACGGAGGAGGCGAGGGCGAACTCGACGCCGTTCGCGTACTCCAGGGCCTGGGACTCGTCCGTGAAGGACTGGACGGTGATGACGGGGCCGAAGACCTCGTTCTGGATGATCTCGTCGTCCTGCTTCAGGCCGGAGACCACGGTCGGGGCGTAGAAGTAGCCCTTCTCGCCGACCTGGTGGCCGCCCGCCTCGACCTTGGCGTGGGCGGGGAGGCGCTCGATGAAGCCGGCGACCTGCTTCAGCTGGTTCGGGTTGTTCAGCGGGCCGTAGAGCACGTCCTCGTCGTCCGGCGCGCCGGTCTTGGTGTCGGCGGCGGCCTTGGCGAGCGCGGCCACGAACTCGTCGTGGATCGACTCGTGCACGAGCACGCGGGTGGCGGCGGTGCAGTCCTGGCCGGCGTTGAAGTAGCCGGCGACGGCGATGTCCTCGACGGCCTTGGGGATGTCGGCGTCCTCGAAGACGACGACCGGGGCCTTGCCGCCGAGCTCCAGGTGGACGCGCTTGACGTCCTTGGAGGCGCTCTCGGCGACCTGCATGCCGGCGCGCACGGAGCCGGTGATGGAAGCCATCGCCGGGGTCGAGTGCTCGACCATGGCCCGGCCGGTCTCGCGGTCGCCGCAGATGACGTTGAAGACGCCCTTGGGCAGGACCGAGTCGATGATCTCCGCCATCAGGACGGTGGAGGCCGGGGTGGTGTCGGACGGCTTGAGCACGACCGTGTTGCCCGCCGCGATGGCCGGCGCGAACTTCCACACGGCCATCATCATCGGGTAGTTCCACGGCGCGACCTGGGCACATACGCCCACCGGCTCGCGGCGGATGATCGAGGTCATCCCGTCCATGTACTCGCCGGCCGAGCGGCCCTCGAGCAGGCGGGCCGCACCCGCGAAGAAGCGGATCTGGTCCACCATCGGGGGCAGCTCCTCGCTGGCCGTGAGGCCCAGCGGCTTGCCGGTGTTCTCCGACTCGGCGGCGACGAGCTCGTCCGCGCGCGCCTCGAAGGCGTCCGCGATCTTCAGCAGCGCCTTCTGGCGCTCGGCGGGGGTGGTGTCGCGCCAGCCCGGGAACGCTGCCGCGGCAGCGGCCATGGCGGCGTCGACATCGGCCTGGCCCGAGAGCGGGGCGGTCGCGTACACCTGGCCGGTGGCCGGGTTGACCACCTCGGTGGTCCGCCCGTCGGCGGCGTCCTTGAACTCCCCGCCGATGTAGTTGCGCAGACGACGCAGTTCGGTGGTCACTACAGCCACACTCCTGATCACATGTCCAACGATTGAGACGTTTACCAAAGCCTAGCCCGTCGGCGGAGGCTTTCGACAGACCCGCACGCCACCACCTACGAAATCAGTGTGATCGGAGTCTTCAAACAACGGATTTCATCGATTCCGTCTTGCGGAACAGACGACCCTCGTGCACAGTGAGGTCGTGGTCAGTCGAAGCGCAGATTCCAGGAACAGACAACCGTCCCCTTCGGTCGATGCTGTGTCTCTGGCGATCATCGAGCAACTGCAGGAGGACGGTCGCCGTCCCTATGCGTCCATCGGCAAGGCCGTCGGCCTGTCCGAGGCGGCCGTACGCCAACGCGTACAGAAGCTGCTCGACCAGGGCGTCATGCAGATCGTCGCCGTCACCGACCCGCTCACCGTGGGCCTGCGGCGCCAGGCGATGGTCGGCATCAACGTCGAGGGCGACCTCGACCCGGTGGCCGACGCGCTGACCGCGATGGCCGAGTGCGAGTACGTGGTGATGACCGCCGGCTCGTTCGACCTGATGGTGGAGATCGTCTGCGAGGACGACGACCACCTGCTGGAAACGATCAACAAGAAGATCCGCACGCTCCCCGGCGTGCGGTCTACCGAAAGCTTCGTTTACCTGAAGCTGAAGAAGCAGACCTACATGTGGGGAACCCGATAACCGTGACCCAGGACCTGTCCAAGACCGCGTACGACCACTTGTGGATGCACTTCACCCGCATGTCGTCCTACGAGAACTCCCCCGTCCCCACCATCGTCCGCGGTGAGGGCACCTACATCTTCGACGACAAGGGCAAGCGCTACCTGGACGGTCTCGCCGGACTCTTCGTGGTCAACGCCGGTCACGGCCGCAAGGAGCTGGCCGAGGTCGCCTACAAGCAGGCGCAGGAGCTGGCCTTCTTCCCGGTGTGGTCCTACGCCCACCCGATGGCCGTGGAACTCGCCGAGCGCCTGGCGAACTACGCTCCGGGCGACCTGAACAAGGTCTTCTTCACCACCGGCGGCGGTGAGGCCGTCGAGACCGCCTGGAAGCTCGCCAAGCAGTTCTTCAAGCTGCAGGGCAAGCCCACCAAGTACAAGGTCATCTCGCGTGCGGTCGCCTACCACGGCACCCCGCAGGGCGCCCTGTCGATCACGGGCCTGCCGGCCCTTAAGGCTCCGTTCGAGCCGCTGGTGCCCGGCGCGCACAAGGTGCCGAACACCAACATCTACCGCGCCCCGATCTACGGCGACGACCCCGAGGCCTTCGGCCGCTGGTGCGCCGACCAGATCGAGCAGCAGATCCTCTTCGAGGGCGCCGACACCGTCGCCGCCGTCTTCCTGGAGCCGGTGCAGAACGCCGGCGGCTGCTTCCCGCCGCCGCCCGGCTACTTCCAGCGGGTCCGCGAGATCTGCGACGAGTACGACGTGCTCCTCGTCTCCGACGAGACGATCTGCGCCTTCGGCCGCCTCGGCACGATGTTCGCCTGTGACAAGTTCGGCTACGTCCCGGACATGATCACCTGCGCCAAGGGCATGACCTCGGGCTACTCCCCGATCGGCGCCTGCATCGTCTCGGACCGCCTCGCCGAGCCGTTCTACAAGGGCGACAACACCTTCCTGCACGGCTACACCTTCGGCGGGCACCCGGTGTCCTCCGCCGTGGCCCTGGCCAACCTCGACATCTTCGACAAGGAAGGCCTCAACCAGCACGTGCTGGACAACGAGGGCGCCTTCCTCCAGACGCTGCAGAAGCTGCACGACCTGCCGATCGTCGGCGACGTCCGGGGCAACGGCTACTTCTACGGCATCGAGCTCGTCAAGGACAAGGTCACGAAGGAGTCCTTCACGGACGAGGAGACCGAGCGCGTGCTCTACGGCTTCCTCTCCAAGGCCCTCTTCGAGAACGGCCTGTACTGCCGGGCCGACGACCGGGGCGACCCGGTCATCCAGCTGGCGCCGCCGCTGACCGCGGACCAGGGCACCTTCGACGAGATCGAAGGCATCCTGCGCTCGGTGCTCACCGAGGCCTGGACCAAGCTCTGACCGGTCCGTAGACGCTCCTGGGCACGACAGTGCGAACACACGGCCCGGATCCTCCGTTCGAGTGAGAACAAGGGGGTCCGGGCCGTGTGCTGTCAGCATTCAAGCGGTTCATCTCTTTACATCTCATTGCGGCGCCAGTGACCGAAAGGGCTCCGTTTCGTTCCCTCGGACGGAGGTGTACGCCATGGTGGCCCCACCGGAGAATGCCCCGCCGGACAACGACGTGCTCTGGGCGCGGTCCCTTCACCACTCGCACGACGGTGCCCCCGCCCTCGTCGGCGTCTCCCTCGGAGTCCGCCAGGGCGAGATCGTGGCCCTGACCGGCTCCCGCGGCAGCGGCAAGACCACACTGCTGCGCTGCCTGTCCGGGCAGCTGCGCCCCTCCGAGGGCGAGGTCTGGTTCAACAGCGTCCCCGTGCACACCATGGGAGACCTGGCCCGTGAGCGGCTGCGCCGCGACCGCTTCGGCTGGCTCGGTCCCGAACCCCAGCTGCTGCCCGAGCTGAAGGTCTGGGAGAACGCCGCCCTGCCGCTGCTGCTCGCCGGGGCCTCCCACCGCACCGCCAAGCACGCCGCCTGCGAATGGCTCGAACGCCTCGACATCGGCGCCTTCGCCCGCAAGCGCCCCGCCTCCCTGACCCGCGCCGAGTGCCAACGGGTCGCCCTGGCCCGGGCCCTGGTCAACGTGCCCTCGGTGATCTACGCCGACGAGCCCACCGCACCGCTGCACCGGGCCGACCGGGCCCTGCTGCTGCGGACGCTGACCACGGCGGCCCGCTCCCACGAGATCACCGTGCTGCTGGCCACCGGCGACGAGGCCACCGCGGCCGTCGCGGACCGTCGCCTGGCCCTGGTCGACGGCCGCCTCGCGGTGAACGGCGCGTCCCCCCTTCCCGACACCCCGGAGGGCCAGGCAGCGTGCTCGCTCTCCGCCTAGCCCGCGGCTCCCGGCCCCTCGTCCAGATGCGGCGGCTGCTCGTCGCCGCCGCCTCGGCCGGGACCGGCTTCCTGCTGCTGTACGTACTCGCCGGAGCCGTGGCCCGGCCCGCCGGATCGTTCCCCCGCCTGCTGTGGGCCCTGGTCCCGCTCGCCGCGACGGTCCACTTCGCCGTCGCCGTCGCCCGGGCCGACCCCGCCACCCGACCCCGCGAGGGTCTGGACGCCGCCGGGCTGGGGCCCGTACGCCTGGCGCTGGCCGCCGCGATCTCCACGGCCGTCGCCTGCGCCCTGGGCAGCGCCCTGGCCCTGGCCCTCTTCCTCCATCTCCGCGGGGACGTCGCCGGCCTGCCGTTCGACGGTTCCGGCGCCCGGCTCCTCCACGCCGAGCAGCCGCTGCCGGTGGCGGCCGCCCTGACGCTGCTGGCCCTCGTACCGCTGACCGCTTCGGCCGCCACGGTCCTCGCACTGCGTCCGCACCGGCCGCTGGCTCCGCAGACGGCCCTGCCCTGGGGCATCGCGCTGACCGCCTGCGGGCTCGCCACCGAGGCCTACGCCGGCCGGGACGGCGGCGGGGTCCTCGCCGGCTGGACGCTGACCGCCGCCGGACTCGCCCTCGCCGGACCGGGTCTGGCCTACGCCTGCGGCAGCCTGGTCCAGGCTGTCCGTCCGGGAGCACTGCGGCTGCTGGCCGGGCGGTCCCTGCAGGAGCAGGCCTCCCGGATCGGCCCGCCGCTGGGCGTGCTGTGCTCCGTCGCCGCGGGGGCCCTGACAGCCCTCGCGCTGCGGGACCGGGGCGGGCTGCACGTACCGCTCGGTCCGCTGGCCTGGCCGGCCGCCGCCCTGGTGGCTCTGTGCGCCGCCGCGACCCTTCTCACATCCGCGACGCAGACCCGCCGGACCGAGACTCCCGGACACCGGGCCATGCTCGATCTGGCGGCTCCCGCAAGGGTCCTGCGTACGGCGGCGGGTGTGCGGGCCACCGCGCTCGTGGCGGTGTGCGTACCGCTCAGCTGGGGTGTGGCACAGCTGACGTCGCTGGCACTGACCCGCTGAGGCGTACAGCCCTTAGGGTGGGCCGAATGGTCAATGCAGACATCGAGATCGAGACGCTCGCCGAATTCGACCAGGTCGTGGCACGCGGCTCGCTCAGCGGCTACCGGATCCAGTCGGTCAACCTGCTGGAGCGGACCTTCGCGCTGCTGGCCGCCGACACCTCCGCGGCCGTCTTCCTGGGCTGCGCGATGGAGCCCGATGCCTCGGCGAAGGTCCGCGCGGACGGCGCGCTGGTCCTGCCGCCCGTTCCGGACCTGCCCTTCAACCCGTACCGGGGCCTGCTGTACACGCCGGAGGAGCTCTTCGAAGGGCTGCCCGGCGGTTACGAGGCCACCCCGGACGCCGAGACGTATGCCTGGTTCCAGGAGACCGGCACCGACGGCGACGTCTTCTCCTCGTTGCTGCGCTCCGTCCACGACGACGCCGTCACCGACGCACTGGACGAGCACCTCGCCGCCGCCCGCGTGGTGGGCGTGATGGGCGGCCACGCCATGTCCCGGGGCAGCGCGGACTACCGCGGTGCCGTGGAGCTCGGCCGGGCACTGACCCGGTCCGGGCTGACCGTGGCCACGGGCGGCGGACCCGGCGCGATGGAGGCCGCCAACCTCGGCGCTTACCTGGCGCCGGCCCCGGACAACGCCCTCGACGAGGCCCTGGAACTGCTGGCCAAGGCCCCTTCCTTCGAGCCGTCGGTGTCCGACTGGGCGCGCGCGGCCTTCGCCGTACGGGACCGCTGGCCCGGCGGCGGCGACTCGGTGGGCATCCCCACCTGGTTCTACGGTCATGAGCCGCCGAACGCCTTCGCGGCCCACATCGCCAAGTACTTCGCGAACGCCACCCGGGAGGACGGGCTGCTGGCCCGGTCCACCGCGGGCGTGGTGTTCCTGCCCGGCGCTGCCGGCACCGTCCAGGAGATATTCGACAGCGCGACGCCGAACTACTACGGGTCCCGGGGCGAGCCGGCGCCGATGGTCCTGGTCGGCCGCACCCACTGGACCGAGCACCTCCCCGCTTGGCCCCTGCTGCGGGCGCTGGCGCGGGACCGGGCGATGGAGTCTCGGATCGCGCTCGTGGACTCGGTGGACGAGGTCCCCGGAGTACTCGCTTCGATGAGCTGAGCTCCGGAGGCAACTTCCGGGCCGATTCCCACGTCTGGCAGAGGTACCGCAAAACCTGCCAGACGTGAACGGAGCCATCGGTGCTCATAGGCCTGCTGACCGCTGTCGCGGCATCCATCTGCTACGGCACGGGGTCCGTGCTGCAAGCCGTCGGATCCCGCCGCGCCGCCCGGATGTCCCCGGCGGCGGCCGGGGTGACCGCCCACGGCGGCCCCAACCTCTCGTCCACCGCGAAAGCGGCGATGACGTGGGAGTTCATCGTCGGCACGATCCTGGACTTCGTCGGCTTCGGGCTCGGCGCCCTGGCCGCCCGCCTCCTCCCGCTCTTCCTCTCCCAGACGGTGATCAGCGCCAACCTGGTCATCACGGCCGTGCTCAGCGTGAAGATGCTCGGCATCCGGCTGACCCGCAAGGAATGGGCCTCGATCGGTGTCGTCTGCACCGCGCTCGTCCTGCTGGCGACGGCGGCCGGCCACGAGGGCGGCCACCACGCGCCCATGTCCACGCACTGGTGGCTGCTGGGTATCACCGCGCTGCTGATGGTGGGCGGCACGGTGGCCGTCCGCCTCCTCGGCGGCGGGGCCGCGATCCTGGCGGGTCTGCTGTCCGGCCTGGGCTTCGGCGCGCTCGGCGTGGGCGTACGGATCCTGGACGGCGTCGACCCGTTCGACCTCGGCACCCTCCTCACCGACCCGGCCCTCTACGCCATCCTGCTGGCCGGCACAGGCGGCATGTACCTGCACACCGTCGCCCTGCAGATCGGCTCGGTGAACGGGGCCACCGCAGCCCTCGTCGTCGGCGAGACGGTGCTTCCCGGCGCGATCGGCGTGCTCTGGCTCGGCGACGCCTCGCGGCCCGGCCTGGCCTGGCTCGCGGTCGCCGGCTTCGTCATGGCCGTGGCCGGCGCGGTGGCGGTGGCCTGGTACGGCAAGCACGAGGGCGCCGAGGAGGAGGACCCGGTGCCCGTACCGGAGCCGGTCGGCTGATCCCGGCCGGGCGGCGCGGGGCGGCGCCCCGCGCCCTCACCCGGTCGGCCGCCCCCGGTGGTGGCAGGGCGACGGCTGGCGCTTGCTGGACCGGGGGGAGAGAGCGAGGGGTCCATGGATCCGACGACCGATCGGTTGCAGACACCACGCGCGGCGGGCCTGGCCGGAGTCGCCTTCGCCCTCCTCCTCGGTGCGGCGATCGTCCTGATGCGGATCTCCGTTCCGGCCGGCGACGCCGCCGACGCGGCCATCGACCAGGACCGCCGCTGGGCGGTCCGGCTGGCCCTGCAGATCGTGCCCTTCGCAGGGATCTTCTTCCTCTGGTTCATGGGAGCTCTGCGCGCGCACACCGGCGAGGCCGAGGACCAGTTCGTAGCCACCGTGTTCCTCGGCAGCGGCTTCGTCTTCGTGGCCACCCTCTTCGCCGCCGCCGCGGCGGCCGGCACGGTGCTGGCCGAGGAGACGCCCTCCGGCTTCGGCCGCCACTACGCCTACGCCCTGCTCGCGACGTACGCGATGCGCATGGCCGCCGTCTTCGTCCTCGCCACCTCGATGATCGGGCGGAGGCTCGGTGTCTTCCCCAGGCCACTGGCCACGCTGGGCACCCTCGTCGGCCTGGTCCTGATCGTGGTGGGCGCCGGCGTTCCATGGTCCGAGCTGCTGTTCCCCGCGTGGGCCCTGGTGATCAGCCTCTACGCCCTGCGGGTCCGGCGCAGCGCCGCGTCCGCGGACCGCTCCGGCCCGGCCTGAACCTGTCCTGACCTGGCGATCCGTGCTCCGGCAGGCGGCCCGCGGGCACCGCGTGCATGCTGGTGGACAGGGAGGATCCGGGGGTGCCAGGGGGGCGACGGGGATCAACAGCCGAGGGAAAGGCAGATCCGCCATGAGGCTTGTCGTCGACCTCAACCGCTGCCAGGGATACGCACAGTGCGCTTTCCTCGCTCCCGACGTCTTCGCGATGCACGGCGACGAGTCGCTCCTCTACAACCCGGAGCCGACTGCCGAGCAGCGCGAGGACGTCGCCCGTGCCGTAGCCGCCTGCCCCGTCGGCGCGATCCTCCTCGAACTCACGGACGAGGACATGGCGGGCATGGTGTCCCAGGAGGCCGCTGCCGGGGCCGGCGCCGGTTCCGGAGGCACCCGGTGACCGGTGAACCCACCCGCGACGGGGCCCTGGAACACCTCAAGCGCGAAGGCCGCATCGTCGTCGTCGGTGCTTCGCTCGCGGGTCTGCGGGCCGCCGAGACCCTGCGGGAGAAGGGGTTCACCGGCTCGCTCACGATGATCGGCGACGAACCCTACGAGCCGTACGACCGGCCCCCGCTGTCCAAGCAGGTCCTGCTGGGCAACGCGGTCGCGGACCACACGGCACTCCCCCGCCGCCGCGCCATCGACGCGGACTGGCGCCTGGGAGTGCCCGCGACGGGTCTGGACATGGCCGCCCGCCGGGTCCGGCTCGGCAACGGCGACGAGGTCGAGTACGACCGGCTGCTGATCGCCACCGGCGTCCGCGCCCGGCCCTGGCCCAACGAGGAGGAAGGCTCCCTCGGCGGGGTCTTCGTCCTGCGCACCCGTGACGACGCCGAGGGGTTGCAGCGCGCCCTCGCCGACAACCCCCGCCGCGTCCTCGTCATCGGGGCCGGGTTCACCGGGTCCGAGATCGCTTCCGCCTGCCGGGAACGCGGACTGAAGGTGACCGTCGCCGAGCGCGGTGCCGCTCCGCTGGTCGGCGCGCTCGGCGGAGTGATCGGCGAGGTGGCGGCCGAGATGCACCGCGAGCACGAGGTCGACCTGCGCACCGGCGTCATGGTCACCGCCCTGGAGGGCGACCCTGCCGGCCGGGTCCGTGCCGCCCACCTGTCCGACGGTTCCACGATCGAGGCCGAAGTGGTGGTCGTTTCCCTGGGCGCGCAGCGCAACACCGAGTGGCTCGCCGGTTCCGGGCTGGGCGCCGGCCCCCGGGGCATCGCCTGCGACGCGGGCTGCCGGGCCTTCGACGTCCGGGGCATCGTCACCGACGACATCTACGTGGCGGGTGACGTGGCGCGTTCCCCGCACGCGCTGTTCGGCTACCAGTTCCTGTCCCTGGAGCACTGGGGCAATGCCGTCGCGCAGGCCGACACCGCCGCGCACAACATGCTCAGCGACAGCGCGGACCGCCGCCCCCACCTGTGGGTACCGGCCTTCTGGTCCTCGCAGTTCGGTGTGAACATCAAGTCGGTCGGGGTGCCGCCGATGGGCACCGAGATCCTCATCACGCAGGGCTCGCTGGCAGAACGCCGGTTCGCGGCCGTCTACGGCTACCAGGGGCGGGTGATCGCCGCCGTCACCTTCGACAACTGCCGGTGGCTGCAGTTCTACGAGCACCAGATCGAGAGCACCGCGCCGTTCCCGCCGCCCTTCTCCACGGTGGACCGCAGGCCGGAGGGCAACAGGCCGGTGCCGGCGGACTTCCCCGACCCCTCGGTCCCGACCCACGGCCCGACCATCACCCTCAGCGGCTACTCGCCGGCCGACCGGAAGATCACCTTCACCCCCGGTCGCTGACCGCGCCGCGACCGCCCCCGAGGATCACGAGGACCCGTCATGACCCAAGCCCTCCTGCGGGAGATCATCGACTACGCGCACCGGGCCAATCCGTACCCGCTGTACGAGGAGCTCCGCAAGACCCCGGTCTCCCACGAGGGGAACGGCCCGTACGTCGTCAGCACGTACTACGAGATCCAGAGCCTGCTGCACGACCCCCGGATCAGCTCCGACGCGCGCAACCTGAAGTCGACCGGTGACGATCCGCTGGGACAGTCGGGCGACGACGAAGGGGCCGCCCTGCCGCCCTCCTTCCTCAAGCTCGACCCGCCTGACCACGACCGCCTGCGGCGCATGACGAACCGTCCGTTCGGGCCGCCGCACGCCCCGCACCGGGTGCACGACATGCGCGACGAGCTCCACGGCCTCGTCGGCGGGCTCATCGACGACATCGCCGCCTCCGGGAACCTGGACCGGGTCGACCTGGTCGACCAGTTCGCGTACCCGTTCCCGGTCACGGTGATCTGCCGGCTGCTCGGGGTGCCCCATGAGGACGAACCCCGCTTCCACGTATGGGCGGAGACCCTCGCCGCCAGCCTGGACCCCGACCCGGACGGGGACCCCGCCCAGCGCGGCAAGGGCACCGCGGACGCCCGCATGGAGCTGGGCATGTACCTGGCCGGGCTGATCGAGGAGCGGCGCAAGAACCCCGGTGACGACATGCTGTCCCAGCTGGCGACCGCTGACGGACCGGACGGTGCGATGACGACCATGGAGGCGCTCAGCACCTCCGCGCTGCTGCTGATCGCGGGGCACGAGACCACCGTCAACCTGATCACCAACGGGATGCTGACCCTGCTGCGCCACCCGGACGTCCTCCAGCGGTTGCGCGAGGACCCCGAACTGTCCGTCCCGATCGTGGAGGAGCTGCTGCGGTACGAGCCGCCCGTGCAGCTGCTGCCTCAGCGCACCACCCTCTCCGACATCGAGGTCGCGGGGGTCAACATCCCCAAAGGCGCGTCCCTGTGGCTGCTCCTGGCCTCCGGGAACCGCGACCCCAAGCGGTTCGAGAACCCCGACCGCTTCGACCCGGACCGCAAGGACATCCAGCACCTCGGGCTCGGCAGCGGCATCCACAGCTGCTTCGGGGCGCCGCTGGCCCGGCAGGAGGCGCAGCTGGCGCTGAGCGAGCTGGCCCGCCGGCTGGAGAACCCCCGGCTGCTGGAGGACCCGCCGCCCTATCGCCAGAACGCGGTGCTGCGCGGGCCGCGGCACCTGCCGATCGCCTGCGACGGCGTCCTGCCGAAGGCCGCCTGACCGGCTCCTACCGATCGCGCGGGGGGAGGACGACCACCTCGGCGGGGGTGAAGGCCACGGCGACCCGGTCGCCGACGGCCGGAGCCCCCGCCAGGCCGCACTCCGCCTCCAGCACCGGGCCGCCCTCCGGCCTCAGCAGCAGGGCGACGTGCGTGCCGCGGAAGGTCCGGGACACCACCTCGCAGCGCAGGCCGACCTCGCACAGGACGACTCCTGCCGGGCGGATCAGCAGCCGCTGCTGCCCCTCGGGGGAGCCGGCCGGGACAGGGACCCTGCCCCATACGGTCGCGGCGGCCGCGCCCGTCACCGTCGCCGGGACCACGTTCTCGAAGCCGAGGAAGCGTGCCACGAACTCAGAGGTCGGGCGCTGCCACACCTCCAGCGGGGTCCCGGCCTGCGCGATCCGGCCGTCCCGCATCACCACGACCCGGTCGGCCAGGGCGAAGGCCTCCCCCTGGTCGTGGGTGACGGCCAGGACCGTCGTCCCCAACCGCGAGAAGAGCGCCCGCAGCTCCACCACGAGCCGCTCCCGCAGCCCCCGGTCCAGCTGCCCGAGCGGCTCGTCCAGCATCAGCAGCCGCGGCGACGGCGCCAGCGCCCGGGCCAGCGCCACCCGCTGCTGCTCACCGCCGGACAGGGAGGCCACGGCGCGGCCCTGGGAGCCGGGGAGCCCGACCAGTTCGAGCAGCTCGGCGACCCGGTCGGCGTGCGAGCCGCGACCCGGACCGCGCCCACCGCCGCGCATCCGCAGGCCGAAGGAGACGTTCGCGCCGACGTCGCGGTGCGGGAAGAGCTGGTGGTCCTGGAACATCAGGCCCACGCCCCGCCGGTGCACGGGTACGGCCGCCTGGTCCGCCCCGTCCAGCAGCACCCGCCCCCCGGACACCTGCTGGAGCCCGGCGACGACCCGCAGCAGGGTGGACTTCCCGCTGCCGCTCGGGCCCAGCACGCACACGGTCTCGTGCTCGGCGACCGCCAGGTCCACGGAGTCGACGACCGCGCGTTCGCCGAAGCGGACCGACACTCCTTCCAGCTGAAGCAGTGTCATCAGAACTCTCCGGAGGTCTTGTCGGGTCGCAGTCGCTCCAGCACCAGCAGGGACACCGCGCACACCAGCATCAGGATCGTGCTCAGGGCCATCGCCTGCCCGTAGTTCAGCTCGCCGGCCCGCCCCAGCAGCCGCGCCACGGCCACCGGCAGCGTCGGCCGGTCCGCCCGCGCGATGAAGACGGTGGCGCCGAACTCCCCGAGCGACACGGCGAAGGCGAACCCGGCCGCGATCAGCAGCGCCCGCCGCACCAGCGGGAGGTCCACCTCCCGCCAGGCGCGCAGTGGTGAGGCGCCGAGCACGGCGGCGGCCTCCCGCAGCCGTCCGTCCACCGCGCGCAGCACCGGCAGCATCGTCCGAACGACGAAGGGCACGCCCACCAGGGCCTGCGCCAGCGGGACCAGGATCCACGACGTCCGCAGGTCCAGCGGCGGCTCGTCCAGGGTGATCAGGAAGCCGAAGCCGACGGTCACGGCCGAAACCCCCAGCGGGAGCATCAGCATCGCGTCGAAGCCGCGTACGAAGCGGCCCCCGCGCCGGGTCAGTGCCGCGGCTGCGAGTCCCCCGACGACCAGCGCGATCGCGGTGGCGGCGAGCGCGTACTGCAGGGAGTTCCAGATCGCCTCCACCGGCGGCACCAGGAAGGTTCCGCCACCCGCGCCGGCGTCCTGCAGGGCCCGGTAGAAGCCGAGTCCGTAGCCGCCGGGGGTGTCGAAGGACCGCTCGACCAGCACGGCCAGCGGCGCCACGATCAGCAGCCCGACGGTGAGCAGGACCCCGCCCAGCAGGGCGCGCTGCGCCCAGCCGCGCGGCCGGTGCGTGGTGCGGCCCGGGTCGACGAGGCGCAGGGCGGTCTCGCGCCGGCGCACGGTCCAGGCGTGCAGGGAGAGGATCGCGCCGATCGCGGCGAACTGCACCATCGTCAGCACGGCTGCCGTCGACAGGTCCAGGAGCTGCGCCGTCTGCCGGTAGACCTCCACCTCCAGGGTGGAGTAAGCGGGTCCGCCCAGGATCAGTACCACGCCGAAGGAGCTGAAGGTGAAGAGGAACACCATCAGGGTGGCCGCGGCCACGGCCGGGGCCAGCGCGGGCAGCGTCACCCGCCGCCAGGCGGCGAACCGGCCGGCGCCCAGCACCCGGGCGGCCTCCTCCTGGCGCGGGTCGAGCTGGGCCCACAGGCCGCCGACCGTGCGGACGATGACGGCGTAGTTGAAGAAGACGTGGGCGAGCAGGATCGCCCAGACGGTGGTGTCGAGGCGGACGCCCGCCAGTTCGTCCAGCAGTCCGCCGCGCCCGAGCAGTGCGAGGAAGGCGGTGCCCACGACCACGGTCGGGAGCACGAAGGGAACGGTCACCACTGCCCGCAGCAGCTGCTTGCCGGGGAACTCGAAGCGCGCGAAGACGTACGCGCCCGGGAGTGCGATCAGCAGCGTGAGCACGGTGGAGGCGAGCGCCTGCCAGGTGGTGAACCACAGCACGTCGGCGATGTCGGGCCGGGACAGCACCTCGCCGATCCGGCCGAGCTGCCAGCCGGTGTCGGTCTTGAGGCCGCGGCCGACGATCGCCGCGACGGGGTAGGCGAAGAACAGTCCGAAGAAGGCGAGGGGGAGGGCCATGAGGGCGAGGCGGACGGTGGTGGCCCGCCCGCTCTCGCCCTGTCCGGGTGCCCGCCCCGGGCCGGGGGCCGGGGCGGCGTCGTGCGACGCCGCGCCCGGCTCCTTCGTACCGCTTACTTCACGACGAGCGCGGTCCATGCCTTGACCCACTGCTCACGGTTCTTGGCGATGGTCTCCGGGGTGACGTTCTCCGGCTTCTCGACCACCACACCGTGCTTGGTGAACAGCTCCGGCAGCGCGGCGTCCTTGGTCACGGGGTTCACGAACATCTGGAGGGGCATGTCCTCCTGGAACTTCTTGCTGATCAGGAAGTCCACGAGGGCCTTGCCGCCCTCCTCGTTTCCGGCGCCCTTCAGCAGCCCCGCGAACTCGATCTGGCGGAAGCAGGTGCCGGTGGCGACACCCGTGGGGGCCTCGGCCGGCTGCGGCTCGCCGTAGAGCACCTCGACCGGCGGGCTGGAGGCGTAGGAGACGACCAGCGGGCGGTCGCCCTTGGCCTTCTTGCCGCCGGCGGAGCCGGAGAAGCGCTCGTTGTAGGCCTGCTCCCAGCCGTCGACGACCTCGACGCCGTTGGCCTTCAGCTTGCTCCAGTAGTCCTTCCAGCCCTCCTCGCCGTACTTGCCGACGGAGGCGAGCATGAAGCCGAGGCCGGGAGAGGAGGTCGCGGCGTTCTCGACCACCAGCAGGTTCTTGTACTCCGGCTTGACGAGGTCGTCCAGCGTCTGCGGCGGGGCGATCTTCCTGTCGGCGAAGTAGGCCTTGTCGTAGTTGACGCAGATGTCGCCGGAGTCGATCGGGGTGACCCGGTGCTCCTTGTCGAGCACGTACTCGGGCTTCACGTCGGCCAGGCCCTTGGCCTCGTACGGGGTGAAGATGCCGTTGTCGAGGGCGCGCGAGAGCAGGGTGTTGTCGACGCCGAAGAAGACGTCGCCGCGGGGGGAGCCCTTGGTGAGGATCTCCTGGTTCAGCGCGGCGCCGGCGTCACCGGACTTCAGCACCTTGACGGTGTAGCCGCTCTGCTGCTCGAACTCCTTGAGGACCGCTTCGGTCACGTTGAAGGAGTCGTGGGAGACGAGCGTGACCGTCTTGGACTTCGGGGCGTCGCTCGTGCCCGCGGTCTTGTCGTTGGCGTCGCCGCCGCCGCAGGCGCTGAGCGTGGTGACGCCCAGCGCGGCCGCGAGCGCGGCGCCCGCGATCTTCTTGGTGGTGCTCACTGGTGATTCCTCCTGGGATGACCAGGAGAAGACGCGGCCCTGCCCGGCGCTCTGTGGGAGCGGACGCCGGGCAGGGCGCAACAGCTTGAGTGGTGACCGAACTTCCTACCCCGAATGACCGGGGCGAGGTTCAGAGGGTCTGCGGATGACGGATACCGCACTCTCAGCGCTGTGGCGCTCCCCTGTCGGAATATGCAATTGGCTCGGCCACAGGGTACCCCGCGGCCGAATGTGCCCGGCCGGAAGCGGACGCTAGCGCTCCGAAGCGGCCAGCTGGCCGCACGCGCCGTCGATCTCCTGACCCCGGGTGTCCCGTACGGTCACGGGCACGCCGTGGCGGGCGATGGCCTCCACGAAGGCCTTCTCGTCCTCGGGCCGCGAGGCGGTCCACTTGGAGCCGGGCGTGGGGTTCAGCGGGATCAGGTTGACGTGTACGCGCTTGCCCTTGAGCAGGCGGCCCAGCAGGTCGCCCCGCCAGGCCTGGTCGTTGATGTCGCGGATCAGGGCGTATTCGATCGAGATCCGGCGGCTGGACTTCTCGGCGTACTCCCAGGCGGCGTCGAGGACCTCGCGGACCTTCCAGCGGGTGTTCACCGGGACGAGGGTGTCGCGCAGCTCGTCGTCCGGCGCGTGCAGCGAGACGGCGAGACGGCACTTGAAGCCCTCGTCGGCGAAGCGCAGCATGGCGGGGACCAGACCGACGGTGGAGACGGTGATGCCGCGCTGGGACAGGCCCAGGCCGTCGGGCTCGGGGTCGGTGAGCCGGCGGATGGCGCCGACGACGCGGTTGTAGTTGGCCAGCGGCTCGCCCATACCCATGAAGACGATGTTCGACAGCCGGGCGGGGCCGCCGGGGACCTCGCCGTCGCGCAGCGCCCGCATGCCGTCGACGATCTGGTGCACGATCTCGGCGGTGGAGAGGTTGCGGTCCAGGCCCGCCTGGCCCGTGGCGCAGAACGGGCAGTTCATGCCGCAGCCGGCCTGCGAGGAGATGCACATGGTGACCCGGTCGGGGTAGCGCATCAGCACGGACTCGACGAGCGTGCCGTCGTGCAACTTCCACAGGGTCTTGCGGGTGGTGTCGTCGTCGCAGCTGATGTGCCGGATGACGCTCATCAGGTCCGGGAGGAGTTCCTGCTGGAGCTTGGTCCGGGAGCCCGCGGGGATGTCCGTCCACTCGGCCGGGTCGTGCGCGTAGCGGGCGAAGTAGTGCTGGGAGAGCTGCTTGGCCCGGAAGGGCTTCTCACCGATCGCGGCGACCGCTTCGCGGCGCTCGGCCGGGGTCATGTCGGCGAGGTGCCGGGGCGGCTTCTTGGCCCCGCGGGGAGCGACGAAGGTGAGCTCACCCGGAGTGGGACGGGGGGCCATGCGGTACTCCTCAGTACGACGAGGTGGGGGTCACCCCGCGCGTGCAGGGCCGGTCCGCGGCTCGGCCGCTGGACGGAAAAGGCGCGCCGCGTACCCGCGGCGCGCCCTCCAGGATAACCCGAACGGGACCGGTCAGCCGGTGCCGACGAAAGCGGCCAGCAGCAGCCACACCACCGGAGCGGTGGGCAGCAGCGAGTCCAGGCGGTCCATGATGCCGCCGTGCCCCGGCAGCAGGGTGCCCATGTCCTTGATGCCCAGGTCCCTCTTGATCATCGACTCGCCCAGGTCGCCCAGGGTGGCGCTGACCGCGACCGCGAGTCCGAGCAGCAGGCCCTGCCACCAGGCACCGCCGTCGATCAGGAACTCCATGCAGAGCGCGCCGGCGACCATGGCGAATGCCACCGCTCCGAGAAGTCCCTCGCGGGTCTTGCCGGGGCTGATGCGCGGCGCGAGCTTGGTCTTCCCGAAGCGCCAGCCCACCGCGTAGGCCCCGGTGTCGCTGACCACGGTCAGCAGCAGGAAGGTGATCACGCGCTGCGGGCCGTCGTCCGCGGTGAGCAGCATCGCCACGAAGGTGGCCAGGAAGGGCACGTAGAACGCCGCGAAGGCGCCCGCCGTGACGTCCTTGAGGTAGTCCTCGGGCGGCTCGGTCATCCGCCACACCAGGACGGCCAGCACGGTCAGCGCCATGGCCACCCAGGCGCCCTCGGCCCCCCGGACGTATCCGGCGATGACCATGGCCGCGCCACCGACCGCGAGCGGGACCAGAGGAGCCTTGATGCCCTTCTTCTCCTGCAGCCGGGAGGTGAGCTCCCACAGGCCCACGACGACGGCGACGACGATGACGCCGACGAAGACCGCCTTCACGATCAGGAGCGAGGCGAAGATCACCGCGCCGAGACCGACGCCGACCCCTATCGCGGCACGCAGGTCCCGCCCCGCCCGCTTCTTCTGCGGAGGGGGGGAGGAGTCCTGCGGGTGCTCGGCATGCGGAGGCGGGGGGCTGGGCATGGGCTCCTGCGGCGGCGTATCGGCGCGGAAGAGGGGGCCGCCGTCCGAGACGGCCCCCCTGTCGCGTGCTTCCCGGTCGTCGAAGTCACGGCCGGCGGCATCGGGCACGATGGGCATGGGCCGAGTGTGCGGGCCCACCTGCGCATCGTATGCGGGACCCGCCGGAACCGGCTCCGGCTGCCAGGAAGAGTCGTTCATCAGACTTCGAGGAGCTCGGCTTCCTTGTGCTTGAGGAGCTCGTCCACCTGCGCGACGTACTTCGCGGTGGTGTCGTCGAGCTCCTTCTCCGCGCGACGGACCTCGTCCTCGCCCGCCTCCTTGTCCTTGACGAGCTTGTCGAGGGCGTCCTTGGCCTTGCGGCGGACGGAGCGGATGGAGACCTTGGAGTCCTCGGCCTTGTTCTTGGCGACCTTGATGTACTCCTTGCGGCGCTCCCCGGTCAGCTCGGGGAAGGTCACCCGGATGATGCGGCCGTCGTTGCTCGGGTTGACCCCGAGGTCGGAGTCGCGGATGGCCTGCTCGATGTTGCGCAGCGCGGACGCGTCGAACGGCGTCACGATGGCCATGCGCGGCTCGGGAACCGCGAAGGAGGCGAGCTGGTTGATGGGCGTGATGGCGCCGTAGTAGTCGGCGACGATCTTGTTGAACATCGCCGGGTGCGCACGGCCGGTACGGATCGCGGCGAAGTCCTCCTTCGCGACGACGACGGCCTTCTCCATCTTCTCCTCGGCCTCGAGGAGGATTTCTTCGATCACCACGTGCTCCTGCATGTCTTGAATGGATGGTTCAGGCGGGCGGGCGGGCCGGTCGGGGCCACCCGGACCGGCAGCGGACTGCTCAGGCCCGGGTTTCCTGGTCGCTGACGAGCGTGCCGATCTTCTCACCCTTGACGGCGCGGGCGATATTGCCCTCGGCGAGCAGCTCGAAGACGAGGATCGGCAGCTTGTTGTCACGGCAGAGGGTGATCGCGGTGGCGTCGGCGACCTTGAGGTCGCGCGAGAGCACCTCGCCGTACTCCAGCGCGTCGAACTTCACCGCGTCCGGGTTCTTCTTGGGGTCGGAGTCGTAGACCCCGTCGACACCGTTCTTGCCCATGAGGAGGGCCTCGGCGTCGATCTCCAGGGCGCGCTGGGCGGCCGTGGTGTCGGTGGAGAAGTAGGGCATGCCCATGCCGGCGCCGAAGATGACGACGCGGCCCTTCTCCAGGTGGCGCACGGCGCGCAGCGGGATGTAGGGCTCCGCGACCTGGCCCATGGTGATGGCCGTCTGCACGCGGGAGTCGATGCCCTCCTTCTCCAGGAAGTCCTGGAGCGCGAGGCAGTTCATGACCGTGCCGAGCATGCCCATGTAGTCGGACCGGGCCCGGTCCATGCCGCGCTGCTGGAGCTCGGCGCCTCGGAAGAAATTGCCGCCGCCGATCACGACGGCGATCTCCGCGCCGTCGCGGACCACCGCGGCGATCTCACGCGCGATGGCGTGGACGACGTCGGGGTCGACGCCCAGTCCTCCGCCACCGGAGAAGGCCTCGCCCGACAGCTTCAGCATGAAGCGGCGGCCCTTCTTGAACTGGTCGCTCTTGTCGTCGGATGCGGTGTGGGGGTCCACGCCCTGATTCATGGAGATCTCCTCGTGCACATACGAAGAAGGCCATTGCCGGTGGGTCCTCGCGGTTCCCTCTACGGCAATGGCCTCCTCGTCAGATCTGCGGTCGCCTCGCGCAAGCGCGGACGACTGCTTCAGACCCTACCGGGGTCCGGTGTCCGTCGCGTACGGACGGACTCAGATGCCGACCTTGATGCGGGTGAAGCGCTTCAGGGTGACACCGGCCTCGTCCAGAACCTTCTGGACGGACTTCTTGTTGTCCAGGGCGTAGGCCTGGCCGAGCAGCGTGGCGTCCTTGAAGAAGCCGTTGACGCGACCCTCGACGATCTTCGCGATGGCAGCCTCGGGCTTGCCCTCCGCGCGGGTGACCTCTTCGGCGATGCGGCGCTCGGACTCGACCTTCTCGGCCGGGACGTCCTCGGCGGACAGCCACTGCGGGGCGAACGCGGCGATGTGCTGCGCGACGCCGCGGGCGACCTCGGCGTTCTCCTTGTCGAGCTCGACCAGGACGCCGATCTGGAACGGCAGGTCGGGCATCGTGCGGTGCATGTACGCGGTCACGTAGCCGCCGGTGAACTGCGCGAAGCGGTCCAGGACGATCTTCTCGCCGAGGTTGGCGTTGGCCTCGTCGACGAAAGCGGTGACGGTCTTGCCGGGCTCGATCTCGGACGCGAGCAGCGCCTCGATGTCGGCCGGGGAGGTGGCGGCGACGTGCGCGGCCAGCTGGTTGGCGACGGCCAGGAACTTCTCGCCCTTGGCGACGAAGTCGGTCTCGCACTTCAGCTCGACGATGACACCGGAGGTGTTGTCGTCGGCGATGAGGGAGACGACGGCACCGTTCTCGGCAGAACGGCCCTCGCGCTTGGCGACGCCCTTCTGGCCCTTGATGCGGAGGGCTTCCTGGGCCTTCTCGACGTCACCGTCGGCGTCCACGAGCGCGTTCTTGCAGTCCAGCATGCCGGCGCCGGTGAGCTCGCGGAGCTTCTTGACGTCAGCGGCGGTGTAGTTCGCCATGAGTCTGTGATTCTCTCTCGAAGTCGTAGATCTACGGGTGAACGGCGGAGGCGCCGCGCTCGTGGCGCGGCTCCCCCGCCGTCATCGTCCGCGCTGTGAGTGCCCGGCCGGTGAACGCCGGGCGCTCTCAGTGGGTCAGGCCTGCTCGGCGTCGGCGGCCGGGGCCTCGGTGGCCTCGGCGGCGGCCGGGGCCTCGGTGGCCTCGGCGGCGGCCGGGGCGGCCTCGGCGGCGTCGTCGGCCTTCTTGTCACCCTCGAGCAGGTCGCGCTCCCACTCGGCGAGCGGCTCGGCGGCGGCCTTCTCGCCCGGCTTCGAGTCGCCGGTCGCAGCGCCGGAGCGGGCGATGAGGCCCTCGGCGACGGCGTCGGCGATCACGCGGGTGAGCAGGGTGACGGAACGGATCGCGTCGTCGTTGCCCGGGATCTTGTAGTCGACCTCGTCGGGGTCGCAGTTGGTGTCGAGGATCGCGACGACCGGGATGTGCAGCTTGCGCGCCTCACCGACGGCGATGTGCTCCTTCTTGGTGTCGACGATCCAGACGGCGCTGGGAACCTTCGACATCTCGCGGATACCACCGAGGGTCTTCTCCAGCTTGGCCTTCTCGCGGGAGAGGACCAGGAGCTCCTTCTTGGTGAGACCCGAGGCGGCGACATCCTCGAAGTCGATCGCCTCAAGCTCCTTCAGACGCTGGAGGCGCTTGTAGACGGTGGAGAAGTTGGTGAGCATGCCACCCAGCCAGCGCTGGTTGACGTACGGCATGCCGACGCGCGTCGCCTGCTCGGCGATGGCCTCCTGGGCCTGCTTCTTGGTACCGACGAACATGATGGAGCCACCGTGCGCGACGGTCTCCTTCACGAACTCGTAGGCGCGGTCGATGTACGACAGCGACTGCAGCAGGTCGATGATGTAGATGCCGTTGCGCTCCGTGAAGATGAAGCGCTTCATCTTCGGGTTCCAACGACGGGTCTGGTGACCGAAGTGGACGCCGCTCTCCAGCAGCTCCCGCATCGTGACGACGGCCATGGCCATCTCCTTGGTTTCTCGGTTTGGTTCCTGACGCCCCACCGCGCCCTGCCCCCATGAGGGACCGAGAGACGCTGTCACCTGGCCGTTTCGGGCTGGTGCCGGGGCGTGCGAAGTCGACCCGGTGACCCGGATCGCCACAAGAAGTGTACGGGACCCGGCGGTATGCCGGGTGACGCCGTTGTCCACAGTGCCCGGGCCGTCCACAGCCCGGCCCGCCGCGCCGGTGGACCGCGGGACGCTGCGGTTCATGACGACACTGCTGCTCAGCCTGCTCCTGGTCGCCCAGACGGCCTTGTCGGCGGCCCTGCCCGTGGTCCGCCCGCTGCCCGCGCCCCTGTCGGTGGCGCGCTGGTGGGATCCGCCCCCGACCCCGTACGCGGCCGGCCACCGCGGGGTGGACCTGGCCGCACCGGTGGGTGCGCAGCTGCGGGCGGTCGCCGCCGGACGGGTCCACCACGCCGGCCAGGTCGCGGGCCGCGGGGTTCTCTCGCTCGCCCTGCCGAACGGTCTGCGCACGACCTACGAACCGGTCCGGCCGCTGGTCGCGGAGGGTGAGGAGGTCACGGCGGGCCAGGTGGTGGCGGTGCTCACGGAGGGGTCCCACTGTCCGGCACCGTGCCTGCACTGGGGCCTGCTGTCGGGGGACGCGTACCTCAACCCGCTGACGCTCCTGGCGCGGCCCACCCCGCGCCTGCTGCCGGGCCCGGGGCCGGCCACGGGCGCGGGGCCGGAGCGCGGCACGGACCCGGGCAGGGGCACGGCAGCGGGCGGCCGGTGAGGCGCGGTGTCCGCCGGTCGCGGCGGGGCTCAGCCCCGGACGCCCCGCAGGGCGATGGCCAGGGCCGTCTCCGTGATGACCTCTGGCTCCTCGGCGGCGCCGAGCTCGATGCGGCGCACGGCCGCGTCGACGACCCCTTGGAGCAGCATCGCGGCCAGCCTCGGCTGCTCCTGCCCGAGGGCGGCCAGCGCCTCGACGATCATCGCGATCAGCCCGCCGTGCGCGGCGCGGATCTTCTCCCGGGCTCCGGCGTCCAGCTCGCTGGCCGAGATCGCCACGACCGCCCGGTGCCGCCGGTCCCCCACCAGGCCGAGCTGGCTGCGCACGTAGGCCTCGACCTTCGCCTCCGGCGACTCGGCCCGTTCCATGGCCGCCTCGATCTCGGCGGCCCACACGGGGAAGTCCACGGCGCACAGCTCTTCGACCACGGCCGCGCGGGAGCGGAAGTACTCGTACACGGAGGACCGGGCAAGTCCGGTCCGCTCCGCCAGGGCGGGGAAGGTCAGTGCCTCCGTACCGCCTTCGGACAGCAGGGAACGCGCGGCGTCCAAGAGGGCGCCGCGCTGCATCGACCGGTGCTCGGCCACGGAGGCCGCTCGAATCCTGGGCACGCATCCACTCTACGGAGGTACCGCAAGCTCACCGCCCCACATCTGCCAACTTCGCGCGCAGTTGCAGCACGGACTTGGTGTGGATCTGGCTGACCCGGCTCTCGGTGACGCCCAGCACGTTGCCGATCTCGGCCAGGGTGAGTCCCTCGTAGTAGTAGAGGGTCACCACGGTCTTCTCCCGCTCCGGCAGCGTGTTGATGGCCCGTGCCAGCAGGCGCCGCAGTTCGCGGTCCTCGGCCACCTCCACCGGGTTGTCGGCGGCGGTGTCCTCCAGCGTGTCCATCAGCGAGAGGCGGTCGCCGCCGTCCCCGCCGACGTGCAGCAGTTCCTCCAGGGCCACCACGTTCGCCAAGGACAACTGGCTGAAGACGGTGTGGAGGTCCTCCACACCGATCCCCATCTCCCCGGCGACCTCGCTCTCCGTCGGAGTGCGCCGCAGCTGGGCCTCGAGCGTGGCGTAGGCCCGCTCCACGGCCCGCGCCTTCTGCCGGACCGAGCGGGGGATCCAGTCCAGTGCCCGCAGTTCGTCGATCATGGCGCCGCGGATCCGGGTGATCGCGTATGTCTCGAACTTGATCGAGCGGTCGATGTCGAACTTCTCGATGGCGTCGATCAGCCCGAACACCCCGGAGGAGACGAAGTCGGCCTGCTCCACGTTGGCCGGCAGGCCCACGCTGACGCGGCCGGCCACGTATTTCACGAGGGGCGAGTAGTGCAGGATCAGCTGCTCACGCAGCCGTTCGTCACCCGAGTCCTTGTACGAGCGCCACAGCGCCTCCAGGGACGAGGGCGCGGTGGACCGCACGCTGCCGCGGGCAGCGGGGGGCACCGCAGCGCGGTCGGACCCTGAGGTGTGCTGGGGCATGCGTCGCCTTTGCCGGAGCCGGATTCCTTGGGAGCGTAGCGTGACGGAACTGTCGCGGTGCGCGAAGAGTACGGGATGGCGCGGAGGCCGAGGAGCGTCCTGGCTCGCGCGGGCGACCCGGGACCGGCGCCGTGCGCACGGTCCCGGCGACTGCCACCGGGAGGACCGCGTCTCTCATCGGTTTCACTCTTTCACCGGAACTCCCCTGGTCAACGACCGCCTCGCCGGGGGACCCGGGTTTGTCTGCCCTCTCCCGCCGCATCTCGGCTCAACTGCCAGCCGTCGCCCTGCCGTTCGACGAACCCCAGAGAGTGAAGTTCGTACAGTCTGCCGATGACTTCATCGGTGCCGGTGCCCGCGGCAAGTGCCAGCTCGGCCGCGGTCGCCGGGCGGCCGGCCGGGAGGGCTTCGAGCACACGGGCCGTGTCCCGGTCCAGCAGGTCGCGGGCGAGCACCGGGCCGCGCCGCTCGGGCGCCAGCTCCCCCATGGAGCCCACGAGTTCCACCACCTCCGCGGCGTCGGTGACGAGCACCGCCTCGCCTCCCCTCAGCAGTTCGTGCACGCCGGCCGAGAGCCCGCTGGTGGCGGCCCCGGGGACGCCCATGGTGAAGCGCCCGAGCCGCTGGGCCCGCCGGGCGGTCACCAGGGAACCGCTGCGGTGGGCGGCCTCCACGACGACGGTGCCGCGGGTAAGGGCGGCGATGACCCGGTTGCGCAGGACGAACCGGCTGCGCGTGGGATGGCTGCCGGGCGGCAACTCCCCCACGACCAGCCCCTGCCCGGCGATCCGGTCGAGCAGCCCGGCGTGTCCGCGGGGATAGGCGGCGTCCACCCCGCAGGCGAGCACCGCCGCGGTCGCGCCGCCCGAGGCGAGGGCCCCTCGGTGGGCGGCACCGTCGATGCCGAAGGCCGCGCCGGAGACCACGACCCAGCCCCGTTCGGCGAGACCGGCGGCCAGCGACTGCGCCATGTGCGCGCCGTACGGGGTGCAGGCTCTGGCCCCGACCACGGCCACCGAACGCAGCGCCCAGGTGCGCAGGTTCGGGCGGCCCCGCAGCCAAAGCCCGACGGGCCGTTCGTCGCCGAGGTCGTCCAGCTGCGTCGGCCACTGCGCGGAACCCGGGATGACGAACCGGCACCCCGCCCCGGCGGCCACCTCCAGGTCACGACGGGGGTCGGCCATCGCCGCCCGTCCGCGGTACGCGGCGAGCCGCTCCGGCCCCACCCCGGGCGGAGGCTGCCACTCCGCCTCCGGGCCGGTCAGCAGCCGGAGCAGCCCCGTGGCCCCGTGCTCCCGGATCCAGCGCCCGCCGTGCGCGTCGCCGGGCTCCAGCACCCGTGTCAGCGCGGCCCGGGCCAGCAGTTCCTCCTCCTCCGCGCCGGTCATGTCCCCGCCCCCGTCAGCGACATGGCCCCGCGGGCGATGCCGGTCCGCAGCTCCAGCGCCACCGCCACGTCGAGCGCCTCGGGCCGGTCCCGTCCCCGCAGGTCGGCGACGGTCCAGGCGACCCGCAGGACCCGGTCCAGCCCGCGGGCGGTGAGTAGTCCCCGCTCCATCTCCCGCTCCGCCGGCGCCAGGGCACCCGGGGCCGCCTGCCAACGGGTCCTCAGCTCCTTACCGGGCACTTCCGAGTTGAGCCGCCAGGGGGTGCCGGTGAGCCGGACCCCGGCACGCTCCCGTGCCTCCCGCACCCGGTGGGCGACCATCGCGCTGGGCTCCCCCCGGCCGCCCGGCCCCAGCAGGTCGCTGCGGGTCACGGGCTCGACCTCCACCCTCAGGTCGACCCGGTCGAGCAACGGCCCGGACAGCCGGGCCTGGTAGCGCCGGATCACCGAGGGCGGGCATTCGCATCCCGCCCCCTGCAGGGTGTGCCGCCCGCACGGGCAGGGATTCGCGGCGAGCACCATCAGGAACCGGGCGGGCAGCCTCACCACACCGGCCGCGCGGGCGATGACCACGTGCCCCGATTCGAGGGGCTGGCGCAGCGCGTCCAGCGCCCGGCTGTGGAACTCCGCGGCCTCGTCCAGGAAGAGCACCCCGCGGTGTGCCAGGGAGACCGCTCCCGGCCTGGGCACCCCGGTCCCGCCGCCCACCAGGGACTGCATGGTCGCCGAGTGGTGCGGGGCGCAGTACGGCGGCCGGGAGACCAGCGGCTCACCGGGCGGCAGGATTCCCGCGACCGAGTGGACCGCCGTGACCTCCACGGAGTCCTGGCGGGTGAGCGGCGGCAGGATCCAGGGCAGACGCTCGGCCAGCATCGTCTTGCCTGCGCCGGGCGGCCCGCTCAGGAACAGGTGGTGCCCTCCGGCGGCCGCCACTTCGAGGGCGCGGCGGGCCGTGTGCTGTCCCGCCACATCGGCGAGGTCGGGAAAGTCGGCGCAGTCCCCGCCGGGACGGCCCGGGGCGAGACCGGTGCCCAGGCCGGCGCCGGGGACGAGCAGTCCGGCCAGCATCGGGTCCGGGCGGCCGGGCGGCTCCCCGGGCTCCTCCGCGGAAACCTCCCCGTCGGTCAGGACGGCGATCAGCCGGCGCAGGCTGCGCACGCCGAGCACCGAGACGTCCGGCACGAGCGCGGCCTCGGCGGCGCACTGCTGCGGCACGACCACCTGCCGGTAGCCGGCCTCGGCCGCGGCGAGGACGGCCGGCAGGATCCCCCGGACCGGACGCACCCGCCCGTCCAACCCCAGTTCGCCGATCAGCACGAGGTCGGCGATGGCCGCCGGGTCGACCACCTCGGCGGCCCCGAGTACCGCGATCGCGACAGCGAGGTCGAACCCCGCGCCGGCCTTGGGAACGGAGGCCGGGCTCAGTCCGACCGTGAGCTTCTTCTGCGGCCAGGCAGCCCCCGAGTTGACCACGGCCGCACGCACCCGGTCCCGGCTCTCGACGAGGGTCTTGTCCGGCAGCCCCACCAGGGTGAAGGCCGCGACTCCGGGCTCCAGGTCGGCCTGGACCTCGACCACCACGCCGTCGACGCCGACCAGGGCCACGGAGCAGGCCCGCGCGAACCCCATCAGGCCACCCCCCTGACGTGTTCCACCAGGGGGGCGCCGCGGCGCGGCAGCAGGATTCCGACGAGGTCGATGCGCACCCCGCCCGGCGGCGGTCCCCCGTGGTCGGCGAGCCACCGCCCGGCGAGCCTCCGCAGCCGGTCCGCCTTGGCGGTCCGCACGGCGGCCATCGGATGCTCGAAGTCGCCCGCGCGCCTGGTCTTGACCTCGCACACGACGAGGGCGTCCCCGTCGCGCGCGACGATGTCGATCTCCCCGGCGCGGCACCGCCAGTTCCGCGCGATCACGGTCATCCCGGCCTCGGTCAGCCTTCGTGCCGCGAGCTCCTCGCCGTACCGCCCCATTGCCTGCCGTGCCACGCTCTTCGCGTCCATCGGGCACCACCTCCGCCGCCGAGGGTCCCGCGTCCCCGCCCACCTTGTGGATCTTGGTGGACAACGCGGCGGCTGTGGAAGGACCCGTCACCCTCCCGGGTGAGGCGGCTCAGCTTCCGGGCAGTTCGAGGTCGCTCTTGTTGAGCTCCTCGATGTTCACGTCCTTGAAGGTGAGCACCCGGACCTGCTTCACGAAGCGGGCCGGCCGGTACATGTCCCAGACCCAGGCATCGGCCATCGAGACCTCGAAGAACACCTCGCCCTGCACGGAGTGGACCTGCATCTCGTAGTCGTTGGTGAGGTAGAAACGGCGTTCGGTCTCGATCACATACTTGAACAGCCCGACGACGTCGCGGTACTCCCGATAGAGCTTCAGCTCCATCTCGGTCTCGTACTTTTCGAGGTCCTCGGCACTCATGGCATGTTCCCCTTCAGCCGTGCGTCCCCCTATTGTGCGCCAGCGCCGTGCGCCCCTAAACGATTTCCGGGGCCAGGACCACCGGCGCACCCGGAGGACCATCGTCGAGCAGCGTGCGGAGCAGCTCGGCGAGTCTGGTCGGGTACACCGTCTCACGTGCCGCGAGAAGTTCCTCGGAGGTCCACCACCTGGCTCCGGTGACGCTGCGCCGCTCGAGCTCGGTCAGGCCGCCCATCCGGGTCGTGGTCTGGCTGGTCCGGGCCAGGAAATACCACTCGTCCTGCTCCCAGCGCCGGCCGTCGAAGGGGAAGGAGCAGAAGCGGTGCCACAGCACCGGCCCCAGCTCCACCTCGGTGATCCCGGTCTCCTCCGCCAGCTCGCGCAGCGCGGCCTGCGCCCGGGTCTCCGTCCCCTCGAGTCCGCCGCCCGGGGTGAACCACCAGTCGTCGGAGGGGTCGGCCGGTTCGAAGCCGTGCAGCAGCAGGATCCGGTCCGCGGGGTCGAGCAGGATCACCCGGGACACCTGTCGGTGGGCGCGGTCGCCCGACGGCTCAGGCGACACCGGCCCGCTCCCGCCGCCCGCGCCCCAGGACCCGCGACAGGGGCCCGTACGCGGCCCCCAGCACCACCAGGGCCGCGCCGACGGCCACGGCCGCCACCTGGAGCCGCAGCGGCCCGTGCCCCGAGATCCCGCCGGGCAGGGCCGCGTACGTCTGGGGGCGTTCCAGCATTGTCACGGACGGCCAGGCCAGGGCGTCGACACGGGCGCTGACGGCGGACCGGGGCACCGTGCCCTGTCCGGCCTCCTGGAGGTGGGCCCGCGAGTCCAGCGAGGCGGCACGCCGGTCGCCCAGGAGGAAGAGGTTGCCCTCGGGGACCGTCACCTCGAAGGGGGTCCCGGGGGGCGGGGCCTGCCCGGGCGGCATGGCGAGGCCCGAGTCCGGCCGGCTGGTGTCGGCGTAGGCCTCGTCCAGCGGGATGCCGTTCACGGTCAGCCCGCCGCCGGCGCCGCAGCACTTCACGGTGTCGCCGCCGATGCCGACGACCCGCTTGAGCATGGGCGAATCGCTCCACATGGAATCAGTAAAGATGACCACGTCCCCGCGGCGCACCTCACCGCCGTCGATGCGCTGCGCCAGCACGCGGTCGCCCGGGCGGACCGTGGGCATCATCGAGTCGGTCGGGACCGTGTAGGGCTGGTAGACGAGCGCCCCCCACACGAAGCCGCCGAGGAAGAGCGCAAAGCCGATGGCCACGACGATCCCCGACAGCACGTTGCCGAGACCGCCGCGGCCATCCTTGCCACTGCGTATCGCTTCTGTTCCGCCCATTCCAGCGCCCCCACATCGGGATCGTCGACCTGGGCGGCACCCTACCCGTCGGTACGACCGCTGGTCAGCCTCCGGCGGCGCCACATCACGAGCGGCACCGCTCCGGCGAGCCCCAGCGCGGCCGGGCCGAGCCCGACGGGCGCGAGCCCGGCGGCCCCGAGGCCGAGCGCGGTGGCCGCGGCCTGGTTGCCGATGCCCGGCTGGTCGAAGGTGTCCGGGACCGGCAGGGTGGACCAGCGGGTGACCGGCCACGCGATCACGACGGCCCGTCCGACGACCTTGTCGACCGGCACGAAGCCCTGGGTGGAGTCCTGCATGTGGTAGCGGGAGTCCTGGGAGTTCTGCCGGTGGTCGCCCATCACCCAGATCTTGCCCTCGGGCACCTTGAGCGGGCCGAAGGGGGCGTCGTCGCACGGGGTGTTGCCGGGGTAGATGTACGGCTCGTCGAGCGCCTTGCCGTTGACGACGACCGGTCCCCCCTTCTTGCACTCGACCGTGTCACCGCCGACGGCGATGGTCCGCTTGATCAGGTCCTTCTCCTCGGCGGACGGCATCAGGCCGATCCAGCTGAGGACCTTCTGGGCGATGTTCGGCTCCGGCGTGGGCTCGCCCGACAGCCAGTTCGCCGGGTCGTGGAAGACCACGACCTCGCCGCGCTCCGGCTCGGAGCCGAACCACGGCGTGAGCTTGTCGACCAGCACCCGGTCCCCGCGCTGCAGGGTGTCCTGCATCGAGTCGGAGGGGATCGAGAACGCCTGGACCAGGAAGGTCTTGATCAGCAGGGCCAGCAGCAGGGCGATGCCGATGAGGAGCGGGAGCTCCTTCCAGAAGGAGCGGTGCGGCCTCTCCAGAGCGCCGTCCTCCTCGGTCTCGCGCGCGACGGCGTCGTCCGGCCGCTCCTCGCCCTCGTCGCGTCCGGACCGTGCGCCTACCGCCACGTCCCCCACATCCACTCCTCACTCACGTTCGCCGCCCGCGCCGAACCGACACGGGCCCTCCCCTCCCTAACGAGCGGGAGTTCCCTAAGGCTCGGGAGACCGAGGACACACTATGCGAACGGTGTGCCCGTCCGGCGTCGCCTGCGGCCGCGTCCCTCGCGGCGCGCCTGATCGGGCACCATGCGGAAGGTCTCGGGCTGCTCCAGACGGGTCCAGTGCCCGAAGGGCCAGGCGATCACCACGGCCTCCCCCACGACCCCGTTCTCGTTGATGGTGCCCTCGAAGGCCTCGTCCAGATGGAAGCGGGAATCGGCCGAATTCGCTCGGTGGTCGCCCATCACGAAGAGCCGTCCGGCGGGCACCTCCACCTCGAAGGGGATGTCCGAGGGCGTGTTGCCGGGTTTCACGTACGGCTCGTCGAGAGGCGAGCCGTTGACGGTGACCCGTCCCCGGGCGTCGCAGCACTTGACGGTGTCTCCGCCGACGCCGATGACGCGCTTGATCAGGTCCTGCTCGTCGGCCGAGGGCAGCAGGCCGATGAAGGTCAGGGTCTGCTTGATCTGCTTGACCACGACCGGGTCCGGGGCGGGCCGGGCCGCCTCGCCCTTGAGCCAGCCGCCGGGGTCCTTGAAGACGACGATGTCGCCGCGCTCGATCTTGGAGCCGAACCACGGGGTCAGCTTGTCCACGAGGACGCGGTCGCCGATCCGGATGGTCTGCTCCATCGAGCCCGACGGAATGAAGAAGGCCTGCACCAGGAAGGTCTTGAGCAGCAGGGCTATGCACAGCGCCACCACGACGAGCAGCGGCAGTTCGCCCGCCCGGCGCGTGCGGCGGCGGCGCTTGACCCTGCGGGCCAGCCGGCGCCGTTCGGCCCGGCCGCCCTCCACCACGACCGGCTCCGGCTCCGGCTCCGGCCGACGTCGGCCCCGCGGCCTTCCGCGCGGCTGAGGCTCGGGCTCGGGCTCGTCATCGAGCCAGTCCCGTCGGCTCCGCGTCCTGGCGCGCGGCTCCGGTCCGGGCTCCCGCTCGCGCCGGCCCTTCGGCCGCCCCCGGCTACCCATGACCGCCGCCGACGGCGCCCCAGCGCGAAACCGGCCAGCCGATCCAGTCGGCCCGCCCGATCACCTTCTCCACCGGCACCATCCCCCCGCCCGGTTCCCCGAGGTGGTCCCGCGAGTCCCGGGACTGGGAACGATGATCGCCCATCACCCAGAGGGTCCCCAGCGGCACGACGATCCGGAAGGGCACCTTCGAGGGGGCGTCCCCGGGATGCAGGTACGGCTCGTCCAGCGGGACGCCGTTGACCGAGAGCCGGCCGCCCGCGTCGCAGCAGACCACGTCGTCACCACCCACACCCACCACCCGCTTCACGAAGTCGGTGTCGGAGGGCTCCGCGAGCCCGAGCGCCGAGGCGGCGCCCTGCACCAGGTCGCCGACCGGGCTGACGCCCGTGCGTTCCCGTACGAAGGAGCCGGTGCCGTCGAAGACCACCACGTCCCCGCGGCGCGGCTGATCGCCGAAACGGTACGCCAGCTTGTTGACCAGCACCCGGTCCCCGACCCGGAGCGTCGGCTCCATGGAGTGGCTCGGGATCAGGAAGGGCTGGACGACGAAATTGCTGAGCAGCAGCAGGAAGACCGCGCAGACCACGCCGAGCCCACCCGCCCGGCGCCAGGTCAGCTGCCGCCCGGAGGACCGGTCCTGTCCGGGCCCCTCAGCAGGTGCCGCGCCGACCGTCCGGGAGAACGCAGAACGCGGCCACCCTTGCCCCTCGCGGGGGGAAGAGTGACCGCGCTGCGTGTGAGGTGCCTCGGTGTCCATCGGGGGCGAGCCTATCCGGCCGCCGCCGGACACCGGAGACGACCTTACTTGTCGCGCTTCTCCTTGATCTTCGCGGCCTTGCCGCGGAGCTCACGGAGGTAGTACAGCTTCGCACGGCGGACGTCACCGCGGGTGACGAGCTCGATCTTCTCGAAGATCGGGGAGTGGACCGGGAAGGTACGCTCCACGCCGACGCTGAAGGAGACCTTGCGAACGGTGAAGGTCTCGGAGACACCGGCGCCCTGGCGGCGGATGACGACACCCTTGAACTGCTGGATACGGGAGCGGTTGCCCTCGATCACGCGGACGTGCACGTTGATCGTGTCACCGGGGCGGAAGGCCGGGACGTCCGAGCGGAGCGCGGCGGCGTTGACGCCATCGAGCAGGTGAGACATGTTCTTCGTCTGCTTTCTTCGCATGACGCCACAGGTCGCCGATGCGGGTTTCCGTAGAGAATTCGGGAGCCGTGCCACTCGGCGGCCGACGGTCCCCCTGTGGCAGGGGCGTCCGCGAGCACACAGCAGCCGCCTATTCTTCCACGGCCTGCGGCCTGCGCCAAAATCGGCCGTCCGGCGACGGCTGCCAGCCCAGGATGGAGAGGATCTCGCGGTCCTTCTTGTCGAAGCCGGAGGCCTCGCAGCGCTCGATCAGGTCGGGGCGGTTGCTCGCGGTCCGGCGGAAGGCCTCGTCCCGGCGCCACCGGGCGATCTTGCCGTGGTGGCCGCTGAGCAGCACGTCGGGGATGTCCCGGCCGCGCCACACCGGCGGCTTGGTGTAGACGGGCCCCTCCAGCAGGTTCGCCATCTCGCCGGGCGCGAAGGAGTCGTCGCGGTGCGACTCGGCGTTGCCGAGCACCCCGGGCAGCAGCCGCGCCACGGCTTCGGTGACGACCAGGACCGCCGCCTCGCCGCCGGCCAGGACGTAGTCGCCGATGGAGACCTCGTACACCGGCATGCGCGTGGCGTACTCGTCCATGACGCGCCGGTCGATGCCCTCGTAGCGGGCGGGAGTGAAGATCAGCCACGGCCGCCCGGCGAGCTCGACGGCCAACTCCTGGGTGAACGGACGGCCGCTGGGTGTGGGGACCACCATGACGGGGCCGGACGCGCCCGCCTCGTAGCCGTCGGCCAGCGCCTCGTCCAGCGCCTCGCCCCACGGCTCGGTCTTCATGACCATGCCGGGGCCGCCGCCGTACGGGGTGTCGTCGACCGTGTTGTGCCGGTCGTGGGTCCAGTCCCGCAGGTCGTGGACGTGCACGTCGAGCTGCCCGCGAGCCCGCGCCTTGCCGACGAGCGAGACGTTCAGCGGTTCCAGGTACTCGGGGAAGATCGTGACGACGTCGAGCCTCATCGGGCGTCGCCCTCGGAGTCCGCGCCCGCGGAGTCCGCGGCCTCCGCGTCACGGGCGGAGGCGATCTCGGCGCGGTCGTCGATCAGCCCAGGCGGCGGGGTGATGACGCAGCGCTGCTCCTCCAGGTCGATCTCGGCGACGATCTCCTCGACGAAGGGGATCATCACCTCGGTGCCGTCGGGGCGCTCGACGATGAAGAGGTCCTGCGAGGGCAGGTGCGAGATCTCGGTGATCCGGCCGATCTCGGTGCCGTCCTCGAGCACCACGTCCAGGTCCATCAGCTGGTGGTCGTAGTACTCGTCCTCCTCCTCGGGCAGCTCCGCCGGGTCCACGTCGGCGATGAGGAGGATGTTGCGGAGGGCCTCCGCGCCGGTGCGGTCCTTGACACCGGCGAAGCGCAGCAACAGCCGGCCGCTGTGCACCCGGCCCGTCTCGATGGTCAGCGGGCCCGCCGAAGCCGGTTCGGTGCGCAGCACGGCGCCGGGGCTGAGCCGCAGTTCCGGCTCGTCCGTGCGCACCTCGACGGTGACCTCACCCTTGATGCCGTGGGCGCGGCCGATCCGCGCGACTACCAGCTCCACTGTCTGTGCCTCTCCTGTTCAGACGACGACGGGCCGGGGCGGGCACGTGTGCCCTCCCCGGCCCGTGCCGGTGATTCAACTGCTCAGCGGACCTGGTCCACGTCGACGAGGTCGACGCGGATCCCACGGCCGCCGATGGCGCCCACGACGGTACGCAGGGCACGTGCGGTGCGGCCGTTGCGGCCGATCACCTTGCCGAGGTCGTCCGGGTGGACCCGGACCTCGAGCACCTGCCCGCGGCGCAGGTTGCGCGAGGCGACCTGCACTTCGTCGGGGTTGTCCACAATGCCCTTTACGAGGTGCTCAAGAGCCTCCTCGAGCATGCTCAGGCCTCGGTCGACTCGGCGGCGGCCTCAGCCTCGTCCGCCTTCTTGTCGGCCTTCTTCTTCTGCGTGATGGCCTCGCCCTTGCCCTCGCCGATGCCCTCGAGGGCCTTGGCGAACTCGTCGAAGGAGCGACGCTTGTCTTCCTTCGTGGCCGGCTGCAGCAGCGGCGCGGGGGCCGGGAGGCCCTTGTGCGCCTGCCAGTCACCGGTGAGCTTCAGGATGGCGAGAACGGCCTCGGTCGGCTGGGCGCCGACAGAGAGCCAGTACTGGGCGCGCTCGCCGTTGACCTCGATGCGCGACGGGTTGTAGGTCGGCTGGTAGATGCCGATCTCCTCGATCGCGCGGCCGTCCCGACGGGTGCGGGCGTCGGCGACGACGATGCGGTAGTGGGGAGAGCGGATCTTACCGAGGCGCTTGAGCTTGATCTTGACTGCCACTGGAGTGGTGTCTCCTGAACTTGACGTGGTTGGGCACATGAGATGCCACGTGGGGTTGCGGTACTCGGATGCCCGATGGACGCGTCAGCCGGAGGAGAGAGGGGTCCTATGCGACTGTCGAGTACAGCTAGCCATTGTGCCATACGCCTGCGGCGCGCTCGGCCGACGGGAAGGATCGCTCCGGTCGGACGAGCCCGCACGTCACGGCCGGCTCCGCGCGCCGGCCGCCCGCAGCGTCAGGAGGCCGCCGCGATGGCGACTTCGGGGATGCGGAAGGGCTTCATGCAGCCGCCGCACACGATCGGCGCCTGCGCGAGCACGGAGGGGACGACGCGCACGTTGCGTCCGCAGTCGCAGACCGCCTTGACGCGCACGCCGCCACCGGAGGAGCCGTGCCGGGCGGCCGGCCCGCGGAAGCTGCGCTTGGTGTCGGCGGCGGTGGCCGCCGTGTGCGCCTTCAGCGCGCGCTGCAGCCGCTCCATGGTGGGGCGGTAGCGCCGCTTCGCCTCGGCATTGAGAGTGACCAGGGAGAAGCCGCTGCTCGCGTGCGGCTCGTCGGAGTGGTCCAGCCCCATCTCCTCGGCGATCGCGAGGAACCGGCGGTTGTGGTAGCGGCCTGCGCGCGAGGTGTCGCGGACACCGCGGGCGGCCGCGATGCCGTGGACTGCCTCGTGCAGCAGTCGCTCGAAGGAGAGCTCGGCGCCGCAGGCGGACGAGGACTCTCCGATCAGGGACTCGGGCGCGGCAAGGTCGGGCAGCTCGGGGTGGTACCGCTGAATGTCGGCCCACGCCTGTGCCAGCTCTGCGGCGAGAACAGGTGGTGTCGTGCTCACGTCGTGACAACGAGCCGAGGTGCCCGGGTGTTCCGATTCCGGGCCATTCCAAATTTTTTGCACGTACCAGTCAGTTCATCCTCATGCGTCCGGACGAGGACGCGTGCGCCGAACTCAGGAGGAGTCGGTACGTAACGTCGACCAAAAAGCACCGGCCCCGGCGCGCGGCACCAGCCGCACGCCGGGGCCCGGAAGCCTTCGGCGGCGGGATCAGTACGAGCGCGCCACGATGGCGAGGGTACCGGGAGCGTCGTCGGCGTCCGGAACGGACCCGTCCTCGGCCACCAGGCAGCGCACGGAGACGGCCTGCTCGGCCAGCTTCGCCTCGCCCTCCGGACCGAGGTCGGCCCACGGGATCCGCGCCCAGCCGCCGGCCACGGCGGCCTCGGCGGCCTCCTCGATGGTCGCGACGTCGGAGGTACGGGCCTCACGGCGCTCGCGGGACTCGCGCAGCAGCTGCGCCTGGTCCTCGTCCAGCACCTTGGGCAGGAGGTCGACGAGCGCGTCGATCTGCACGGGGGTCTTCCCGCCCGGGATGCGGCGGGCCAGCATCGCGGTGCCGGCCTCCAGGTCGCGGGGGCCGATCTCGATGCGGACCGGTACGCCCTTGAGCTCCCAGTCCACGGCGCGGCGGCCGAAGGGGGTGTCGACGCGGTCGTCGACCTGCACGCGGATGCCGGCGGCCTTCAGCCGGTCGCCCAGCTCGCGGACCTTGGCGACGGCCTCGTCGCCCTTGATGGCCATGACGACGACCTGGACGTGGGCCAGCCGCGGCGGGACGCGCAGGCCGCTGTCGTCGCCGTGGGACATGATCAGACCGCCGACCATGCGGGTCGAGACGCCCCACGAGGTCTGCCAGACGAGCTCCTGCTTGCCCTCCTTCGACAGGTACTGGGTGTTGAAGGCCTTGGCGAAGTTGGTGCCGAGCTCGTGGCTGGTGCCCATCTGGAGGGCCTTGCCGTCACCCATCATGCCCTCGAGGGTGAGGGTGTTGATGGCGCCGGCGAAGCGCTCCTTGGCGGTCTTGCGGCCGAGCACGACGTCGATGCCGAGCACGTTCGTCATGAAGTCGCCGTAGACGTCGCGGTGGATGCGGGCGGCGTAGTCGCGGGCGTCCTCGTACGTGGCGTGGGCCGTGTGGCCCTCCTGCCAGAGGAACTCGCTCGTGCGAAGGAAGACGCGGGGGCGCATCTCCCAGCGGACCACGTTGGCCCACTGGTTGATCAGCAGGGGCAGGTCGCGGTAGCTCTGGACCCACTTGGAGAAGTAGTCGTTGATGATCGTCTCGGACGTGGGCCGGACGACGACCGGCTCCTCCAGCTCCTTGCCGCCGCCGTGCGTGACGACCGCGAGCTCGGGCGCGAAGCCCTCGACGTGCTCGGCTTCCTTCGTCAGGTACGACTGCGGGATGAAGAGGGGGAAGTACGCGTTCTGGGCGCCCGCGTCCTTGATGCGGGCGTCCATCTCCTGCTGCATCCGCTCCCACAGGCCGTAGCCGTACGGTCGGATGACCATGGTGCCGCGGACCGGACCGTTGTCGGCCAGCTCGGCCTTGTTGATCAGATCCTGGTACCAGCGGGGGAAATCCTCCGCCTGCGGGGTGAGAACGGGTGCCTTTGCCATGCCGCGAATCGTACGGCGCCCGGCACAGGATGCGTGAATCGGGTGGCGCGCTCCTCTGGACGCGGGGGCGAATGGGGAGTTCTCTGGCAACGGGGGCTGGGGGGCGAGACGGAATCAGGAGCGCTCTTTCGATGACACCGACGCCGACCGCGACGCTCGTCGCCCGGGACTGGGCGGAGATCCAGGAACGGATGCTGGTACCGCTGTACGAGGCGGTCTACGACCGGCTGGAGGTCGGGCCGGGTGACCGGCTGCTGGGCCTCGGCTGCGGGGCCGGCCTGCCCCTGCTGCTGGCGGCCGCGAGGGGAGCCGCGGCCACGGGCGTGGAGGCTGATCCGGCCCGGCGGGCTCTGGCCCGTGAACGGCTGCTGGAGGTGCTGGCGGAGCCGCCGTCGGCGTCCTCGGCGCCCCGCCCCTACGACGCCCTGCTGGCCTTCTCCCCCGCTCCGGCGGCCCTGGCCGCGGCCCTGCCGGCCGTCAGACGCGGCGGCGCCGTGGTGCTGGCCGACTGGGGTCCCGCCGAGCGCTGCACGGTGCCCTCGGTGCTGGGCGGCGGCCCGGCGCCCGGGGACCTGGACGCGCTCGTGGAGCGGGCAGGGCTGCGGCCGGACGGCTCGGGGCGGGTGTTCTGCCCCTTCGGCTACGCGGACGTGGACAGCGCGGTGCGCGGGCTGCTGTCGACCGGGCTCTACGACGGTGCGTCCGATGCCGCGCTCGCCGAGAAGGAGCTCGCCGAGGCGCTTCACCCGTTCGAGCGGTCCGACGGCGCCGTGTGGCTGCCGAACATCTTCCGGTACGTGATCGCCCGGGTGGCGTAACCGCGGCCGTGTGACGGCGCGACGAAGGGCCCCGACCGTGCGGGCTGGTGCCCGTGCCCGGTCGGGGCCCTTCGTCGCGGCCGTCCGCCTGCTACTTCATGAACTTCTTGAACTCGTCCGGAAGGTCGAAGTCCTGACCGTCCTGACCGCCGGTGGGAAGACCGAACGGGTTGGACGCCGCGGCCGGGTCGACCGTCTGCGGGCCCTGCTCGCGGCGGGCCGCCGCTGCGGCCTCCTCCTGCTTGCGCTTCATCGGGTTGCCGCTCTTGCGCTTGCCCTTGGCCTGCTTGACCTGCTTCTTCTGCCGGCCGGGACCGCCGCCCATTCCGGGGATGCCCGGCATACCGGGCATGCCGCCGCCCTGGGCCATGCGCGACATCATCTTGCGGGCGTCGAAGAACCGCTCGACCAGCGCCTTGACTGCGCTGACCTCGGTGCCGGAGCCCTTGGCGATGCGGGCGCGGCGCGAGCCGTTGATGATCGTCGGATCCTGGCGTTCGGCCGGGGTCATCGACTTGATGATCGCCGCGGTGCGGTCGACGTCGCGCTCGTCGATGTTGTTGATCTGGTCCTTGATCTGCCCCATGCCGGGCAGCATGCCGAGCAGCTTGGAGATGGAGCCCATCTTGCGGACCTGCTCCATCTGGGCCAGGAAGTCGTCGAGCGTGAACTCCTTGGGCCCCTTGGCGAGCTTGGCCGCCATCTTCTCGGCCTCGGCCTGCGAGAAGGTCTTCTCCGCCTGCTCGATGAGGGTGAGCATGTCACCCATGTCGAGGATCCGGCCCGCCATGCGGTCGGGGTGGAAGGCGTCGAAGTCGTCGAGCTTCTCGCCGTTCGAGGCGAACATGATCTGCTTGCCGGTGACGTGCGCGATGGAGAGCGCGGCACCGCCGCGGGCGTCGCCGTCGAGCTTGGAGAGCACCACGCCGTCGAAGCCGACGCCGTCGCGGAAGGCCTCGGCGGTGTTGACCGCATCCTGGCCGATCATGGCGTCGACGACGAAGAGGATCTCGTCCGGGCTGACGGCGTCGCGGATGTCCGCGGCCTGCTGCATCAGCTCGGCGTCGATGCCGAGGCGGCCGGCGGTGTCGACGATGACGATGTCGAACTGCTTGGTGCGCGCGTACTCGACGGAGTCCTTCGCGACCTGGACCGGGTCGCCGACGCCGTTGCCCGGCTGGGGGCCGTAGAAGGCCACGCCCGCGCGGTCGGCGACGACGGAGAGCTGGTTGACGGCGTTCGGGCGCTGGAGGTCGCACGCGACGAGGAGCGGGGTGTGGCCCTGCCCCTTCAGCCAGAGGCCGAGCTTTCCGGCGAGGGTGGTCTTACCGGCACCCTGGAGACCGGCGAGCATGATCACGGTGGGGGCGGTCTTGGCGAAGCGCAGCCGCCGGGTCTCGCCGCCCAGAATGGTGACGAGCTCGTCGTTGACGATCTTCAGGACCTGCTGGCCCGGGTTCAGGGCCTTGCTGACCTCTTCACCGCGCGCGCGTTCCTTGACGTTCGCGATGAAGGAGCGGACGACCGGGAGGGCGACGTCGGCCTCGAGGAGGGCGATACGGATTTCCCGGGCCGCTGCGTCGATGTCAGCCTCGGACAGCCGGCCTTTGCCGCGCAGGCCCTTGAAAGTATTCGCCAAGCGGTCGGAGAGCGTATCGAACACGGTGGTCGCGATTCCTCGGGTCGGGGGCGTTGTGGTCGTCCCCCAGGGTATCCGCCCGCGCCGTCCGTCCGGCCCGGCGGGCGGGTTTCCCTCGTACGGCGGGGGTCCGGGAGGTGTTGCGGACCCCCGCCGCCTCAGGACAGGGCGGCGGTCACCGAGGCCGCCAGGGCGGCCGCCGCCGGGGGGTCAAGGGGCTTTCCCTCCGGGGTGGTCACGTACAGCGTGTCCACCGCGTTGGCGCCCAGGGTGGAGACGTGGGCGCTGCGCACCCTGACGCCCGCCGACTCCAGGGCACGGCCGATCCGGTGCAGCAGGCCGACGGCGTCGGGCGCCCGCACCTCCAGCACCGTGGCCAGCGAGGAGACGTCCGGGACGACCGTGACCCGGGGCGGCGGCGGGACGACCCCGCGGCGGCGCGGGTAGGCCGCCTCGCGGTCGGCCAGCTTCGCCGGGACGTCCAGCGAGCCGTCCAGGGCGCGCACCAGGTCGGTGCGCAGCCGGGCGGCCTCGGGCAGCGCCCCGTACTCGGCCGCCACCCGCCAGCGCAGCACCAGGACCTCGCCGAGGCGGTCCGGAAGCTCCACGGAGCGCAGGTCGGCGGCCCGTACGGTGAGCCGGTGCAGGGCCAGCACCCCGGCGGCGGCGGGCAGGACCCCCGGCTGGTCGGGCACCGCCAGCACCAGTTCCACGCCGACCGCGTCCTCCTCCTGGCGGGCCTGGAGCGCCAGCACCGGCTCGCGGGTGCGCAGTGCCTCCACCGCCAGGCGTTCCTGCTCGGCGCTCGGGATCTCCGGTTCCCGCTCGGCGGGGGCGGCGCCGCGCAGGACGGCGGCGACGCGTGCGACGAGGTCGGCGACGAGGGAGCCGCGCCACGCGCTCCACGCGGCGGGCCCGGTGGCCAGGGCGTCCGCCTCGGTCAGGGCGTGCAGTATCTCCAGCGTGCCGACCGAGCCGACGGCCTCGGCGACCGATCGGACGGTGGCCGGGTCGTCCAGGTCGCGCCGGGTCGCGGTGTCGATCAGCAGCAGGTGGTGTCGTACGAGCGCGCCCAGCACGGCGACGTCCCGGGCGTCGAAGCCCACGCGTACGGCGACGTCCCGGGCGATGGTCTCCCCGGCCACCGAGTGGTCGCCCGGCCAGCCCTTGCCGATGTCGTGCAGCAGTGCGGCCATCAGCAGCAGGTCGGGGCGGCCCACACGGCGGGTGAGGGCCGCGGCCCGTACGGCCGTCTCGATCAGGTGCCGGTCGACGGTCCAGGTGTGGACGGGGTTGCGCTGCGGGCGGCAGCGCACCCGCTCCCAGTCGGGCAGCAGCCGGGTGATCAGCCCTTCGGCCTCCATGGCCTCCCAGACGGGCACGGTCGGCTCCCCCGCGCCCAGGAGCGTGAGCAGCTGTTCCCGGGCCTCGGCCGGCCAGGGCACCGGCAGCGCCTTCCCCTGCTGCGAGAGCCGGCGCACGGCGTGCGGCGAGACGGGCAGTCCCGCCTGCGCGGCGGCGGCGGCCAGCCGCAGGGCCAGTACGGGGTCCCGGTCCGGGCGGGCGGCCAGCGCCAGGACGGCCTCCCCGTCGGACTCGACGACGCCTTCTGCCAGGGGGGCCCGGGTGGCGGCGGGGGCGCCTCGGCCGCCCAGCAGCCCGCGCAGCCTGGGCCGGGCGGCGCGGGCCCGCAGGACCCGCCCGACCTCCCGCCAGGTCACGTCGCCGGCGTACGCGACCACGCGCGCGGCCTCGTAGACCTCGCGCAGCAGGGCGTCGGCGTCGAGCAGCCCGAGCCGCGCCGCGACCTGGTCCTGCTCCTGGAGCGAGAGCCGGTCGGTGGCCCGGCCGGTGACCAGGTGGAGGGCGTCACGCGCGTCCAGGAGCCGCCGCCGGGCGTCGGCGAGGCCTTCGCGCGGGGCGTCCGCCAGCCAGGAGGCGGCGACCGCGCGCAGCGCGGTGGCGTCCCGGAGGCCGCCTCGGGCCTCCTTGAGGTCGGGTTCGAGCAGGAAGCGGAGTTCCCCGGCCCGCTCGGCCCGCTCGCGGCACAGGGAGTGCAGCTCGGGCAGCCGTTTCGGCGCCTGGTTGCGCCAGTCGGCCAGTACGGAGGTCCGCAGGCCGGCGAGGAGCCCCGCGTCACCCGCGACGGTCCTGGCGTCCAGCAGGCCCAGGTGCACCTTCAGGTCCTCGGCGGCCGTCCTGCGGGCCTCGCCGGGGGTGCGTACCGAGTGGTCGAGGGCCACGCCGAGGTCCCACACCGGGTACCAGAGGCGGTCGGCCAGCGCGCCGAGCGCCCGGGGCTCGGCCTTGCCGTCGTGCAGCAGCAGGAGGTCGAGGTCGCTGCGGGGGGAGAGTTCGGCCCTGCCGTAGCCGCCCACGGCGACGAGGGTGGCGCCGCGGACGCCCGTCTCCCGTGCGGCGGTGGCGAAGAGGGCGTTCAGCCATTCGTCGGTCAGCCCGGCCAGGGCGGAACGCCGCGAGGGCCCGGACCGCGACTCCTCCTGGAGGAGTCGCAGCCGGGCCGCGGCGTATCCGCTGGGTCCCGAGTCGGCCGTGTGGTCCGTGGTGTGTTCGACGCTCGTCACCCAGGAGCTCCCGTCGCTAGAGCGCGTCCGCGCCGCGTTCGCCGGTGCGGACCCGGACGACCGAGTCCACGGGGACGCTCCACACCTTGCCGTCGCCGATCTTGCCCGTGGACGCCGCGCTGACGACGACCCGGATGAGCTCCTCGGCGTCGGAGTCCTCGACCAGCACCTCGATGCGGATCTTGGGAACGAGGTCGACCTGGTACTCGGCTCCCCGGTAGACCTCGGTGTGGCCGCGCTGGCGGCCGTAGCCGCTGGCCTCGCTGACCGTGAGGCCCTGCACTCCGAAGGCCTGGAGTGCTTCCTTGATCTCGTCCAGCTTGTGCGGCTTGACGATCGCGGTGATCAGCTTCATGCGTCAACCTTCTTGCTCGCGGCGGAGGGGGTCGGGGCGGCGGTGTTCCGCGCGGCGGCTCCGCCACCGGCTCCGCTGAAGTCGTATGCGGTCTCGGCGTGTTCGATCTGGTCGATGCCGGCGACCTCGTCGTCCTCGGGGACCCGCATCCCGATGGTCTTGTCGAGGAGGAAGGCGAGCACCGCGGATGCCACCAGAGAGTAGGCCAGGACGGAGAAGACGCCGATCGCCTGCTTGCCGAGCTGCTCCAGGCCGCCGCCGTAGAAGAGGCCTGCGACGTCGGACTGGACCCCGCCGGTGGCGAAGAGGCCGACCAGCAGGGAGCCGGCGACACCGCCGACGAGGTGGACGCCGACGACGTCGAGGGAGTCGTCGTAGCCGAACTTGTACTTGAGGCCCACCGCCATGGCGCACAGCAGACCGGCGATGGCTCCGACGGCGATCGCACCGAGGGGGCTGACGGCACCGCCCGCAGGGGTGATGGCGACGAGGCCGGCGACCGCGCCGGAGGCGGCGCCGAGCGTGGTGAAGGAGCCGTGGCGCAGCTTCTCGTAGGCGAGCCAGGCCAGCATGGCGGCGGCGGTGGCGACCTGGGTGTTGACGAACATGACCGCGCCGACGCCGTCGTCGTTGCCGAGCCAGGAGCCCGCGTTGAATCCGAACCACCCGAACCAGAGGAGACCGGCGCCGAGCATCACGAGGGGGAGGCTGTGGGGGCGCATCGGGTCCTTCTTGAAGCCGACGCGCTTGCCGATGACCAGGATCACGCCGAGGGCGGCGGCGCCCGCGTTGATGTGGACGGCGGTGCCGCCGGCGAAGTCGATGACGCCCATCTCGAAGAGCCAGCCGCCTGCGCCCCAGACCCAGTGGGCGACGGGGAAGTAGACGACGGTGACCCACAGTGCGGTGAACAGCACCCAGGCGCTGAACTTCACTCGGTCGGCGAGGGCGCCGCTGATCAGGGCCGGGGTGATGACGGCGAACATCAGCTGGAAGACTGCGAAGACGTATACCGGGATGGTGTAGCCGTCCCAGAGCTCCGTGATCCCGATGCCGCTGAGACCCACGTAGTCGGAGTTCCAGCCGATGAGGGACCCGGAGTCGGTGCCGAAGGCGAGGCTGAAGCCGTAGAGGACCCAGAGGATCGTGACGATCCCGAGGCTGATGAAGCTCATCATCAGCATGTTGAGACTGCTCTTGACGCGGACCATGCCTCCGTAGAAGAAGGCGAGTCCCGGGGTCATCAGCATGACCAGGGCGGAGCAGATGAGCATGAACCCGGTGTTCGCGGCAGACAGCGTCGGGGCGTCTGCAGCGAGGGTCGTGATGGCTGATGCCATCGGCGTCTCCTCGTCGTCGGTACGTTCGCGTGCGGGCGATCGTGAAAACCTGAGCGGCGGCAGAAGGAACTGGCCGGTTATTGGCCATGAGATTCGCGCAGGCCGGTTTCCGGCGGCGCCGCCCGATGTTTCGCGGCCGTGACGAAGAGGTCTGTGCTGTTACGCAGCGATGAACACGGCAACCGTCCATTCAGCCACCACGACGGCGAGCAACCCCTTCCGCGGGAGCGGCGCCGCTTCGGGCGCAAAGGGTGTGACCGGCCGCGGCGGTGACCCGGACGTCCTGGCTGGGGGAGCCTGATCGGGCTTCACGGGGTGACTGCCGCGGCCGGAGCCTGGGGGCCGCTCGGGCCGTCAGACGGCCTCCGCCGCTTCGGGGAGCCGTGAGGCGAGGTGGTCGGTGAGCCGGACCACCTCGGCGACGTCGCCGTATTCACGGGCGGCGCTGTCGACGGTCTTGCGCAGGCGCGTGTTCACCCGTTCGGAGCGCACCCTTCCCGCCACGTCGAGGGCCTGGTCGACGAAGGAGGCGGCCTGCTCGGGCTCGCGCTGGAGCAGGTGGACGGTGGCCATGCCGATGAGGTTGAGGGCGTAGGAGCGCTGGTGCTCCTGGTCCTTCTCGAAGAGCTCGACGGCCCTTTCCATGACGGGTTCGGCGAGGGAGGCGTACATGGGGCTGCGTCCGGCGACGTAGGCCAGGTCCCGGTAGGAGTGGGAGTTCTCGCCGTTCAGCTCGGCCTCGGAGAAGAAGCGGATCCAGTCGGGTTCCGGCTCGTCCGCGAAGCCGACGTCGCCGAAGGTGTCCTCGGCCATCCGCACGGCCCGCTTGCAGCGGCTGGGCTGGCCCATGTTGGCGTACGCGCGGGCCTCCATCGCATACAGCATGGCCTGGGTGCGCGGGCCGGCGCAGTCGCGGCTGCCGTACTGCGCCAGGTGGATGAGTTCGAGGGCGTCCTCGGGCCGGCCCAGGTGGATCATCTGGCGGCTCATCCCGGAGAGGATGTACGAGCCGAGCGGCTTGTCCCCGGCTTCCTTCGCTGCGTGCAGCGCGAGGACGAAGTACTTCTGCGCGGTCGGGTGCAGGCCGATGTCGTAGCTCATCCAGCCGGCCAGCTCGGCCAGCTCCGCGGCGACCTTGAAGAGGCGCTTCATGACCGGGGCGGGGTGGTTCTCCTGGAGCAGGTCGGTGACCTCGTGGAGCTGGCCCACGACGGCCTTGCGGCGCAGGCCGCCGCCGCACTGGGCGTCCCACTGCCGGAACATGACGGTGGTGGCGTCGAGGAGGTCGAGCTCCGGCTCGGAGAGCCGGGGCGGGCGGTGGCCGCCGAGGGCCCCCGTCGGCCCCGCCCCGCGCGGCCCCGGGTCGGCGGCCGGGGCCGGGACGAGCCAGCGCTGCATGGGCTCGATGAGGGCGGGGCCGGCGGAGAGCGCGAGGGAGGTCCCGAGGAAGCCCCGGCGGGCCAGCATCAGGTCGCTGCGGGAGAACTCGCCGAGCAGTTCGACGGTCTGCGGGCCCGCCCAGGGCAGATCGACCCCGGAGACGGAGGGGGTCTGGTGGGCGGTGCGCAGGCCGAGCTGCTCGATGGCGACGACGGAGCCGAAGCGCTCGGAGAACAGCTCGGACAGGATGCGCGGAACGGGCTCGCGGGGCTGTTCGCCGTCCAGCCAGCGGCGCACCCGTGAGGTGTCCGTGCTGATGTGGTGGGCGCCCATCTGCCGGGCCCGGCGGTTGACCTGGCGGGCGAGCTCGCCCTTCGACCAGCCGCTGCGGACGAACCACGACGTCAGCTGGTCGTTGCGCGCAGCAGCACCGTCCATCGTTCCGCTTGCGCCATTGCCGCTCACTGGAACGCCCCCATCCGCTCAGCCTCTTCCTTACGAAACCCTGGCCGGGACGCCGAGCGTCACCACGGACCTTCACAGGTCCTTCACGCATTGCCTCCGGCATACCCACGCACGGGTCCGCCTCAGGGTTCGTGTACCGAAAGTAATCCTACGATCACCCCTGCGGCGAGGTCGTTTCCAGAAACGCCACCATTCGCCACCCCTTCGAATGAACGCGCCACCGGCCAGGCGCGATTCACTTGACACGAAGGTGAAACGGACTGGTCGGACTGGAGTGCGCCCGGGGCGCGCGCGGCGAGGAGTGCGCCGGGCGGGCGGCCTGGGGCACTCCCCCGGCGGCCGCGGCGGACGTCCTCGCGGCCCCGCGGCGGTCTCCGGCGGCGTCCTCACCACCGGCGTCGTAACCACCGGCGCGTCCGACCCGTTGGAGGGGGCATGGGCATGGGCATGGGCTTCACGATCGGCGGCAGCCGCGGCACCAAGGAGTTCCGTTCCGGTACCCGGCGCCGCGGCCGGACCTCGGAGTGCACGACGGTGGCGGAGTACACCGGGTTGTGGGGCTGGGACGTGGTCCCCGGGGCGCGCGCCGCAGCGCCCTCCCGCGACTGCTCCTGCGGGGACGGCCGGTGCGCCGCAGCCGGGGCGCACCCTCTGGCCTTCGCGCCCACGGTCCCGGCCGGCGCCACCCTGGACGAGGTCACCGAGGCCTGGGGGGACTACCCCGGCGCGGCGGTCCTGCTCCCGGTGGGCCGCGCCTTCGACGTCATCGAGGTCTCCGAGGAGGCCGGGCGCCGCGCGCTGGTGCGGCTGGAGCGGATGGGCCTGCCGCTCGGCCCGGTCATCGTCACCGGCGAGGGCCGGGCGCAGTTCTTCGTGGCCCCCGGCGCGGCGGCGGAGCTGCCGCAGCTGCTGTACCGGATGGGCTGGGACGACGCCGACCTGGACCTGCGCGCCCTGGGCCCCGGGGCCTTCGTGACGGCCCCGCCCTCCGACCGGGCCGGCCTCGGCCAGGCCTGCTGGCTGCGCCCGCCCGCCCTCGACTCGGCCGGGGGTCCGCCGCAGGCGCGGCTGCTGCTGGGCACCCTGGCGTACATCTGCCACCGGTTCCGCCGCTGAGGGTCCCCGGACGCGCCGGTGCCCCCGCGTTCCGGACGGAAGGCGGGGGCACCGGTGTGCGCGCGGGAGCCGGGGCTCAGTCGCCGATCAGGGCGTCCACGAACGCCTCGGGCTCGAACGGGGCCAGGTCGTCCGCGCCCTCGCCGAGGCCGACGAGCTTGACCGGGACGCCCAGCTCGCGCTGGACTGCGACGACGATGCCGCCCTTGGCCGTGCCGTCGAGCTTGGTCAGCACGATGCCGGTGATGTCCACGACCTCGGCGAAGACGCGCGCCTGGGTCAGGCCGTTCTGCCCGGTGGTGGCGTCCAGGACCAGCAGGATCTCGTCCAGCGGGCCGTGCTTCTCGACGACGCGCTTGACCTTGCCGAGTTCGTCCATGAGGCCGGTCTTGGTGTGCAGCCGGCCGGCGGTGTCGATGAGCACGACATCGGCGCCCTCGGCGATGCCCTCCTTGACGGCGTCGTAGGCGATCGACGCCGGGTCGCCGCCCTCGGGGCCGCGCACGGTGCGGGCGCCGACGCGCTCGCCCCAGGTCTGCAGCTGGTCGGCGGCGGCGGCGCGGAAGGTGTCGGCCGCGCCGAGCACCACGCTGCGGCCGTCGGCCACGAGCACCCGGGCGAGCTTGCCGGTGGTGGTCGTCTTGCCGGTGCCGTTGACCCCGACAACCATGATCACGCCGGGGGTGTCCTCGCCGCTCTCCGTCTTCACAGCGCGGTCGAAGTCGGTGCCGACCAGGGTCAGCAGCTCCTCCTTGAGCAGGGCGCGCAGGTCCGCCGGGGTGCGGGTGCCGAGGACCTTGACCCGCTCGCGGAGCCGCTCGACGAGCTCCTGGGTGGGCACGACGCCGACGTCGGCGATGAGGAGGGTCTCCTCGATCTCCTCCCAGGTGTCCTCGTCGAGGTGCTCGCGCGAGAGCAGTGTGAGCAGCCCCTTGCCGAGGGAGTTCTGCGACCGGGCGAGGCGGGCGCGCAGCCGGACCAGGCGGCCGGCGGTGGGCTCGGGCACCTCGATCTCGGGCGCGGCCGGGGCCTCCGGCTCGGCTGCCGGCGCTTCGACGGGAGCCTCGGCCTCCGGGAGTCCGACCTCCTCGATCGTGCGGCGCGGCTCTTCCGCCGTCTCTACGGCGTCCTCCCCCACCTGCGGCTCGGCAGGCGGGGCAGTGATGGTCGGCGTGCTCGGCGGTGCCGGGGGAGGCAGCTGCTTCTTCTTGCGGCTGCTGACCACGAGCCCGCTGATCGCGCCGACCGCGACCAGGGCGATGACTACAGCAAGGATGAGGATGTCCATAACCCCACCAGTATCGGCCACGGCCACCTCGGAGCCGGGAACCCGGGCGCTCGGACCGGGATGCAAGCCTCTGTTTGTCGTTTTAACAGCACATCTACGATGATGGGCGACTTCCTCTCACACCTCCCAGGGAGCACCCGCATGCCTGCCGAGCCCGCCGACGGCGGAAACGAAACCGCGCTGGAGACCCGCGGTCTGGAGCCCGTCCCGGACGGCGAGCGCGGCGGCCGGGTCCGCGAGCTGGTCCCCACCTGGGTCGCCGCCAACATCAGCGTGCTGCTGCTGACCATGGGCGCGGGTCTGGTGATCTTCAACCGGCTCAACATCTGGCAGGTGCTCGTCGTCGCCGTGGCGGCGCCGGTCGTGTCGTACGGGATCGTGGGCCTGATCTCGATCGCGGGCAAGCGCGGCGGGGCGCCCGGCATGGCCCTCTCGCGGGCCGTCTTCGGACAGCGCGGCAACCTCTTCCCGGGCGCCCTGATCTGGGTGGCCCGCTGGGGCTGGGAGACCATCAACGCGGTGAGCGGCGCCTACGCCGTGCTGACCGTGCTGGACCTGCTCTTCGGGATCGAGAGCAGCACGCTTCTCATCGTGGTCACCCTGCTGTTCTTCGTGGGCTGCACCTTCGTGGTCTCGGGCCTCGGCATCAGCGCCCTGCGGGTGTGCTCGAAGTGGTCGACGTACCTCTTCGGCGCCTTCAGCGTGCTCGTCCTCGGCCACCTGATCTTCACCACCGACTGGTCGGCCGTGCTCGGCAAGCCGGCCGGCTCCACCGCGATGATGGTCGCGGGCATCGGCACCATCGCGGCCGGCGGCATCAGCTGGGTGCCCTCGGCCCCCGACTTCACCCGCTATCTGCCGCGCACCGCCTCCTCCAAGGGCATGGTCGGCGCGACGATCGGCGGCGCCGGCATCGTCGTGCTCCCGATGGTGCTGATGGGCGCGGTCATGGCCGTCGGCACCCCGGACCTGGCCACCGCCCAGGACCCGGTCTCCTTCATCGGCGAGCTGCTGCCCACCTGGATCGCGGTGCCGTACCTGCTGATCGCGCTCGTCGGGATGCTGCTGATCAACTCGATGTCCATGTACTCGGCCGGTTTCACCGCGCAGACCCTCGGCATCAAGGTCCCGCGCGCCTGGGCGGTCAGCGTCAACGCGGCCATCAGCCTGGTCTTCGGTTTCCTGCTGATGGTGGTCGCCACCAGCTTCTTCGGCTCGTTCATCTCCTTCCTGACCCTGCTGGCCGTGGCCTTCTCGGCGTGGATCGGCGTCTTCGGCGTGGACATGCTGCGCCGCACGAGCTACGACGGACCCGCACTGCTGGACACCACGCGGACCAGCGCCTACTGGTACACGGGCGGCTTCGCCTGGCAGGCCATGACGGCGTGGGCGGTCGCCCTGGTGGCGGGCCTGCTGTTCACCGAGGTGGACTGGTTCGGCGGGCCGCTCGCCACCACCTGGATCGGGCGGAACGGCCTCGGCTGGGTGGTCGGCATCGCGACGTCCGGCGTGCTGTACGCCGTACTGCCGCGCACGGTGCCCGCCGCTGCGGCCCCCGCGCAGGAGCGGGAGCCCGAGCCCGCCGGATCCCTGTCCAACTGACGCCACGTCAGCTAACGTCCCCCTTCGCCAGCCCGCCCCATCCGGCGAAGGGGGACTTCTCCATGCCCATCACCGTGGCCCGGTTCAATCTCGTCGACCCGGACGGCACGCCCGAGTCCCTCTCCGCCCGCTACAAGGCGGCGCTGGAGATGGCCCGCTACGCGGACGACCGCGGGATCGACACCGTCCAGACGGAGGAGCACCACGGCACGGACAACAACTGGCTGCCCTCCCCCTTCGCCTTCGCGGGCGCGGTCTTCGGCGCGACCCGCAGGATCGCCGTCACCGTCTCGGCGATCATCGGCCCGCTGTACGACCCGCTGAAGGCAGCCGAGGACATCGCCGTCCTGGACCTGCTGAGCGGCGGGCGCCTGGTCACCGTCGCAGGGATCGGCTACCGGCCCGAGGAGTACGAGCAGCACGGCGTGGAGTGGGGCCGGCGCGGCCGGCTCCAGGACGAGCTGCTGGAGACCCTGCTGAAGGCCTGGACCGGCGAGCCGTTCGAGTTCCGCGGCCGCACGGTGCGGGTCACCCCGACACCCTTCACCCGGCCGCACCCGCTGCTGCTGGTGGGCGGCAGCTCGGAGGCGGCCGCACGGCGCGCCGCCCGGCTCGGGCTGCCCTTCTTCCCGAGCGCGCACCTGCCGGAGCTGGAGGCGTACTACACGGCGCGGCTGGCGGAGTACGGCACGGAGGGCTTCTGCATGATGCCGGCGGCCGAGACCCCGCTGCTGCACATCGCGGAGGACCCGGACCGGGTGTGGGCCGAGCACGGTGGGCACTTCCTGCACGAGGCGGGCACGTACGCGTCCTGGCAGTCCAAGGACATCCGCAGCGCCGTACGGTCGTCCGCCCGCTCGGTGGCGGAGCTGCGCGAGGAGGGCGTCTACCGGGTCCTGACCCCGGACGAGGCGGTCGCGTACGGCCGGGGCGCGGGCGAGGCGGGGAACCTGGTGCTGCACCCGCTGTGCGGCGGGATGCCGCTGGACGAGGGCTGGCGCAGCCTGCACCTGCTGTGCGAACAGGTACTGCCCCGGCTCAAGGGCTGAGCCGGGGCAGTACCGAGGAGAAGGGGTGGTGGCGGGGGATGGTCACCCCATCTCCTCCAGCGCCTTGCCCTTGGTCTCCGGCACCCACTTGAGGACGAACGGGATCGAGAGCAGTGCGAAGACGGTGTAGATCACGTAGGCACCGGACAGGCTCCAGTCCGAGAGCGACGGGAACGAGACGGTGATGACCCAGTTGGCGATCCACTGGGCCGAGGCGGCGACGCCGAGCGCCGCGGCACGGATGCGGTTGGGGAACATCTCGCCGAGCAGCACCCAGACCACCACGCCCCAGGACAGGGCGAAGAAGAGCACGAAGGTGTGCGCGGCGACCAGGGCCACCGCGGCCTGGGCGTCGGGCAGGGTGATGTCGTCGCCGGTGCCGGAGGTGAAGGAGAAAGCCCACGCGCAGAGGCCGAGGGAGATGGCCATGCCCGCCGAGCCGATGAGGGCGAGCGGCTTGCGGCCGATCCGGTCGACGAAGATCATCGCGATTACGGTGCCGACGATGTTGATGATCGACGTGGTGAAGGAGTAGAGGAACGAGCTGGACGGGTCGATGCCCACGGACTGCCACAGCGAGGAGCTGTAATAGAAGATCACGTTGATGCCGACGAGCTGCTGGAAGACCGAGAGGCCGATGCCGATCCAGACGATGGGCAGGAAGCCGAAGCGCCCGCCGAGCAGGTCCTTGAAGGTGGACTTGTGCTCGGAGTGCATCGCGTGCTCGATCTCGCGGACGCGCCCGTCCAGGTCGATCTTGGAGCCCTCGACCTCGGCCAGCACCTTCTTGGCCTCGGCGGTGCGGCCGACGGACACCAGGAAGCGCGGGGACTCCGGGATGACGAAGGAAAGCAGCCCGTAGAGCACGGCCGGGACGACCATGACGCCCAGCATCCACTGCCAGGCCTCCAGACCGCCGATCTCGCCGCGCTGGTCTCCGTCGGCGAGGTTGAGGATGCCCCAGTTCACGAGCTGGGAGACGGCGATGCCGATGACGATGGCGGCCTGCTGGAAGGAGGCGAGCCGGCCGCGGTAGGCCGGCGGGGACACCTCGGCGATGTAGGCGGGACCGATGACGGAGGCCATGCCGATGCCGAAGCCGCCGATCACGCGCCACATGGCGAGGTCCCAGAGGGCGAAGGGCAGGGCCGAGCCGATGGCGCTGGCGGTGAAGAGGACGGCCGCGATCTGCATGCAGCGGATTCGGCCGATCCGGTCGGCGAGCCGACCCGCGGTGGCGGCGCCGATGGCGCAGCCGATCAGCGCGGCGGCGATCACCTGGGCGAGTGCCTCCGAACCGACGTCGAAGCGCTCGCGGATGGCGACGACGGCGCCGTTGATGACGGAGCTGTCGTACCCGAAGAGGAAGCCGCCCATGGCAGCGGCCGCGGTGATGAAGATGACGTGGCCGAGGTGGTCGGGCTGGGGCGAGGATCCGCCGCCGGACGCCGGGGTCTGCGCAGTGCTGCTGGTCAAGGTGTGCTCCGTGGGGGTGTTTCGTCCGTCCTTACAGTGGCGCACAGGTCAAGATCGGGCACCACCCGAAGGCGGGGGACAGCGGAGCGAGCCTATGCGTTCAGTTTCTGAAGTCAATACCTGGGATGAAGTCCGCGTGAGGCGCAGAGCGGACTCAGTGGATTCACTTCTTGAACTACATGGGCGTCAGCGCAGCCGCTGACTGATGACCTTGGAGACCCCGTCGCCCTGCATGGAGACGCCGTAGAGCGCGTCCGCGACCTCCATCGTCCGCTTCTGGTGGGTGATCACGATCAGCTGTGAGCTCTCCTGGAGTTCCTCCATGATCCGGATCAGCCGCTGCAGGTTGGTGTCGTCGAGCGCGGCCTCGACCTCGTCCATCACGTAGAACGGGCTGGGGCGCGCCTTGAAGATCGACACCAGCAGTGCCACGGCCGTCAGCGAGCGCTCGCCGCCGGAGAGCAACGACAGGCGCTTGACCTTCTTGCCCGGTGGGCGGGCCTCCACGTCCACCCCGGTCGTCAGCATGTTGTCCGGGTCCGTCAGGACCAACCTGCCCTCGCCACCCGGGAACAAGCGCGAGAACACTCCCTCGAATTCTCGGGCGGTGTCCCGGTAGGCCTCGGTGAACACCTGCTCGACGCGCTCGTCGACCTCCTTCACCACTTGAAGGAGGTCGGCCCTGGTCTTGCGGAGATCCTCCAGCTGCTCGCTGAGGAACTTGTGGCGCTCTTCCAGCGCCGCGAACTCCTCCAGGGCCAGCGGATTGACCTTGCCGAGCTGCTGGTACGCCCGTTCGGCCGCCTTGAACCGCTTCTCCTGCTGGGCCCGGACGAAGGGGCCCGGCCGGTTGCGCGGGTGCTCGGGGTCCTGCGGGAGCTCCTCGCCCTCGGCCGCCGGGGACGGGGGCACCGGCTGGTCGGGGCCGTACTCGGCCACGAGCGCGCGGGGCTCCGTGCCGAACTCCTCCAGCGCCCTGGCTTCCAGGGCCTCGATGCGCAGCCGCTGCTCGGCGCCGAGCACCTCGCCGCGGTGGACGGAGTCGGTGAGCTTGTCGAGCTCGCCCTTCAGGTCGCGGCCGTTGTTTCGCGCGTCGGCGAGTTCACGCTCGCGCAGCCCCTTGGCCCGCTCGGCCAGGGTGCGTTCCTCGTCGGCCCTGCGGAGGGAGACCTCCACGTGGGCGAGGAGCTGACGGGCCCCGTCGGCCACCGCGCGGGCCACTTCCGCCTCGTGGCGCCGGCGTGCGCGGCGGCGTTCGGCGCGGGCCCGGGCCTCCCGCTCCGCACGGGCCGCCCGGTCGAGGGAATCGGCCCGTCCGGCCAGCCCCCTGACCCGCTCCTCGTGGGTGCGCAGCTGGAGCCGGGCCTCCATCTCGGTCTGGCGGGCGTTGGCCCCGTCGGCCGCCAGCCGGTCCCGGCGGGAGCTGTCCGGTTCCTCCTCCACCGGCATCTCCTCGGCGACGGCGAGCCGCTCCGCGCACTCCTCCACCTCGGCCAGCGCCTGTTCCAGGGCGTCCTGGGCCCTGGCCGCGGCGGCGGCGCCGCGCTCGGCCTCGCCGGCCGCGCCCTTCGCCTGCCCGGCGAGCCGTCCGAGCTGCTGGGCGACCCCGGCCCGGGCCTGCTCTGCGGTGCGCCGCCGCTCGGCGAGCTCCTCGACCAGGGCGGCCGCGTCCTGGCGCCGGGACTGCGCGGCGGCCAGCGCGGCGGCGAGCTCCTCGCACCGCACGCCCAACCGGGTCAGCTCCGCGGCTGCCTCGTCGACGGCGGCCTGCACCTCGATCAGGCTGGGCGCACCGGCGGAACCGCCCTGCGCGAGGTGCGCGCCGAGGACGTCGCCCTCGACGGTCACGGCAACGGCGTCGGGGCGCTGCGCGACGAGCGCCTCGGCCTCGTCGAGCGTGCCGACGACGACGTGGTCGCGCAGCACCCACGCCAACGCCCGCCGCACCTCGTCGTCCCCGGACACCAGTGCCGCAGCCGGGACGGGCAGGGCCGGCCCGTCCGGGGCGGGGGCCGGGTGGGGCACGCCTGCCCCCGCCCCGCCGTGCCCGGTGGACGCGACACCCGGCGCGTCCACGGCAGCCGCTGCCCGGCCCGCGAGGTCGGTACCGGCCGAGGCGGCGGGCGCGGGTCCCGCGCTGCCGCCGGGCAGGACCACACCCGTCGAAACGGCCCCGGGCCCGGTACCGTCGCCCGGCAGGCCGGGACCCGCAGGGCCCGGCGAGGCGCCGGGCCCGGCGGTGCGAGCCCGGTGGGGGAGCTCCACGGCAGGGACCGACGCCGCAGCCCGGCCCGTGCGGGCTGCCTCCGTCCGGGCGGCCGCACCCCCTTGCTGCGCGATCCGGGCGGACGGGGCAGCGTCCGTCGCCGGCTCCGGGCCCGAGCCCCGGCCCGGCCCGGCATCGTCCGCCGCAGCGGCCCCGGGCGCCCGCCTCGGAACCGCGTCCGCGGCGCGCCCCTCCACCACCGCGTCCGGCACGGGCGCCGACCCGTCGGCAGGGCCCGGCCGGAGCGGCACGGCCTGGACGCCCTCGGCCCCGGCCCCGGCCCCGGCATCCTGGCCCGGCAGGGGCGCCGGCCCGCCCGGACCGGGGAGAGCGCCGCGGGCGGGGGCCGCGGGCCCGGGGGCCCCGACCTGGCCCGGCAGCACAGCCGCACCGACCGCCTCCGCTCTCCCGCCCGGAAGGGCTGTCGGCGGGGTGATCAGGAGCGTGGCGCGGCCCGCGTCCGCGTCGCGCAGGTGGCGGATGGCCCCCGCCGCCGCCGACGGGGAGGCCACCGCCAGCGCGTCCGCCGCCGAGCCGAGCGCAGCGGCCACGGCGGCCTCGTACCCGGGCGTCACCGACAGCCGCTCCGCCGCCGGGCCGAGTACGCCCGCCAGCCGCTCGCGGGCCGCGAGCAGCGCCCCCGTACCGTCCTTGCGGCGCAGCCCCAGCGCCAGCGCGTCCCGGCGGGCCGACACCGCCGCCCGCGAGCGCTCCGCCGTCGCCAGCGCCTCCCGCGCGCTGCCGAGCGCGGCCTCGGCCTCCTTCAGCTCCGCCCGCGCGGCCTCGTGGTCCGTCTGCGCCGACAGGTCGTCGAGCCCGCCGACCTCCTCCGCCAGCGCCTCGTACTCCGCCTGCGCGGCCTCGGCCCGGCTCCGGGCCTGGTCCCGCGCCAGGGCGAGCCGGTCGATCTCGGCCTGGGCCGCTCCGGCCCGGGATCGGGCCGCGCCGAGCCGCCCGGTCAGCCGGGCCAGCCCCTCGCGGCGATCGGCGATGGCCCGTGCCGCGTCCCGCAGGCGCCGTTCCTCCTCGGCCAGCTCCCGCTCCAGCTCCGCACGGTGCCCGGTGGTGTCCTCCAGGGCCCGCGAGGCGGCCTCCAGCGCGGCCGTCAGCTCCGCCTCCTGTTCGCGGATCCGCTCGGCCTCCCGCTCCATGTCCTCGGGGTCGCGGCCCCTGCGCTCCTCCTCGACGGGCGCCGTGGCGCTCTTGACCCGCGCGTCGGCCAGGGACGCGGTGCCCCGGACCCGTTCGGCGAGCTGCGACAGCTCGTACCAGGTCTGCTGCGCCCGCCGGAGCCGCGGGGTGAGCTCCCGCACCGCCTCCTCCAGCTCGGCCTCGCGCCGCAGCGCGCCGGCCAGCTGGGCCTCGGCGGCCTCCTTGCGCTCCTTGAGCGCGGCCTCGTCCGCGATCTCCGCGTCGAGCGCGCGCCGCAGGGCGACCAGGTCGTCGGCGAGCAGGCGCAGGCGGGCGTCGCGCAGGTCGGCCTGGATCACGGCCGCCCGCCGGGCGACGGCCGCCTGGCGCCCCAGGGGCTTGAGCTGTCTGCGCAGTTCGTCGCCGAGGTCCTGCACGCGGGCGAGGTTGGCCTGCATCGCGTCGAGCTTCCGCAGCGCCTTCTCCTTGCGCTTGCGGTGCTTCAGTACGCCGGCCGCCTCCTCGATGAAGGCGCGCCGGCCCATGGGGTCGGCGTGCAGGACGGAGTCCAGCTGGCCCTGCCCGACGATGACGTGCATCTCACGGCCGATGCCGGAGTCGGAGAGCAGCTCCTGGATGTCGAGCAGACGGCAGGTGTCACCGTTGATCTGGTACTCGCTGCTGCCGCCGCGGAACATGATCCGGGTGATGGTGACTTCGGCGTAGTCGATGGGCAGGGCGCCGTCGGAGTTGTCGATCGTCAGGGAGACCTCGGCGCGCCCGAGCGGCGGGCGGCCGGTGGTCCCGGCGAAGATGACGTCCTCCATCTTCCCGCCGCGCAGGGACTTTGCCCCCTGTTCGCCCATGACCCAGGACAGCGCGTCGACGACGTTGGACTTGCCGGAGCCGTTCGGACCCACGACGCAGGTGATGCCGGGTTCGAAGCGCAGGGTGGTGGCGGAGGCGAAGGACTTGAAGCCACGCAGGGTCAGGGACTTGAGGTGCACGCCGCCGGACTCTACCTTTCACGTTCGGTTTCACCCATGAAGGTGCTGGGCACGACTGACGTCAAAGGCATCAGGACCCCCACCCGGCCCTGTGGTCCCTGATGCGGAGTCCAAAGCAAGAAGGGACGCCGGAGCGTCCCTTGCAGATCATGCGGGCTGGATTCGAGCGACGAGTGAGCGGGATCAGGTGAGCGCAGGCTCCGCCTGGGGTACGTCGATGTCGATGCTGTCCAGCAGCGAGTCTCCGTCGTGCTGAGCGGCGGCCGCGTTCAGCGCGTCATTTTCGGACTGAATCCGTACGAGCTCGGACTCGAGGTCCTGGACGCGCTGCTGAAGCCGTCGCATCTCGGCGAGGAGTCGCGGGTCGGAGCCGCCGACGTAACCGAGAAGCGCCTTTGCCATGATGGATGGTCCTCCACATTGAGTGACCGACCGAAGCGGTGTGGGTCGTGAGGGAATCGCACCCGCGGATGTCCGGCAGCGACTGTCAGTCACTGCGCTTACTACTGCCAGCACTGCCAAACAGCTCAGGTGCGCGGGGCTTCCAGCGTCTCACCAAAAAGTTTGACGGTCAACACGATCACGCCCCGTATCGGCGGGCAGCCCGGCCCTCGCAAGGGGCGTGGAGATCATCCTCATCTCCGAGCCTTCCACGGATCGTCCGCGGCGGCAACGCGTCGACGACGAATGCCCAGTTCCGACCGGGTCCGGACCCTCGGAGATGTGATGAGTGCATGATCAGTCGATCGCTCACCGCATCCCGAAACCGTCGTAGCCACCGCGCGGTGTGCCCCAGATCTCTGTCACACCGTCCACCCGGCCGGGCGTGTCGGAGGACCGCAGCCAGTCCAGCAGCCGGTGGCAATTCTCACGTTGACCTTCGGCCACGACCTGCACCCGCCCGTCGTCGAGGTTGAGCGCGAAGCCGACCATCCCGCCGATCTCCATGGCGTTCTCCCTGGTGAACCAGCGGAAGCCCACTCCCTGCACACGACCGCGCACCCAGGCGGTCAGACGGACGTCTTCGTTCATGCGTGAACGCTAACCGGGCGCGAACTTTCCGGTCACATCGCCCCAGGGCCCCATGGCGTACAGTCGCGCACCGATGAACTCACCCATTTGGGTGAGTAAGGGACGATCTTGATCCGGTCAGGAAGGCACGCCACCGATGGGACGCCACGGACTCCACGCCGCGCCGCGCCGCAGCGGCAAGCACGGCACCGCCCTGCGCACCGGCCTGCTGGGGGTCTCGGTGGCCGTCGCCCTGGGCACAGCGGCCGTCACGACCGGCATGGTGCCGGTCGGCGCCTCCTTCCCCTATGTGGGCGTCAGCGCCACGGAGCCCACTGCCGCGGAGGCCGGGGCGGCCAAAGCCATACCCGGTCCCGACTCCGGTTCCATGATCGACCGGCAGGGCGGCCTCGCGAGCCTGTCCGGCCGCGGATCGGCGACGAGCGGCGCACCCACCCCCTCCGCGACGACCCCGCCGGCCTCGCCCTCCCCGGCGGCCTCGGCCTCACCCTCCGCGACCGCCTCGGCCTCCCCGTCGAGCTCCCCGCCTGCGTCGGCTGCGCCGGCCCCCGCCGCGTCCACCCCGCCCAAGGCGGCCCCCGGCACCACGCCGCCGAGCACGGCGCGCCGGACCCCGCCCGCACCGGCCCCCTCCCCCGAGGCTTCGAAGAAGACCCAGGCCCCGGCACCCTCCGCGTCGGCGCCCGCCCCCACCGCCACCGCGCCCAGGCCGCGCCTCGACACCCACTCCGCGCAGGAGGCGGCCGTCGTCACCCTGGTCAACCAGGAGCGCGCCCGGGCGGGCTGCGGCCCGGTCCGCGCCAACCCGCCGCTCGCCGCGCTGGCCGGAGCATTCAGCCAGGACATGGCCACTCGCGGCTTCTTCGGCCACGACGACCCCGAAGGCAACACCCCCTGGGACCGTGCCGCGAAGGCCGGCCTCTCGGGTCTCGGAGGCGAGAACATAGCCCGCGGCCAGGGCGACGCGGAGTCCGTGATGAAGGCCTGGATGAACAGCCCGGGTCACAAGGCGAACATCCTCAACTGCGAGTTCCGCACCCTGGGCGTCGGCGCCCACTTCGCCGCCGGCGGCCCCTGGTGGACGCAGGACTTCGGTTTCTGACATCACCCCGCCGACGGGGTCGCCGGACGGCGCGCCCCGCAGGATCGGGTCGGGTCAGCCGGACACGGCCGCCAGGGCCGCGCGGCCCGCGACGACGACGCGGGTGTGCTCGGCCACGCGGCGGCCCAGGTGCTCCGCCGTCGCGATGTCGGCCTTGTGGACCGCGTCCGCACCCTCGTCGGAGTTGGACTGGGCGGCCGCGCCGGAGAAGAAGCCCAGGCGGTTGAGGTCGTTCTCGGAGGCAGTGCTGGAGTTCCAGCCGGGCTTCAGGCCCAGGTTGACCCAGTTCATGCCGTGCTGCGCGGCCAGCACCTGGAAGAACTGCAGCGTGTGCAGCTTGTCGCCGCTCTTCGATGCGGAGTTGGTGAAGCCCGCCGCCACCTTGTCCTGCCAGGCGTCGCCGAACCAGCGCTTCGAGGAGGCCTCGGCGAAGACGTGGAAGGCGCCCGAGGCCGTGCCCATGTACGTCGGGGAGCCGAAGACGATCGCGTCGGAGGCGTCGAGCAGCTCCCACTGCGTGTCGTCGATCTCGTCGACCTTGATCAGGTGGACGGTCGCCCCGGCGTCGACGGCGCCGCTGCGGACCGCTTCGGCGACGACGGCCGTGTGGCCGTAGCCGGAGTGGTAGGCGATCGAGACGACAGGGGTGTGCGTGATACCGGACAAGGCTGTATCTCCCTCGGGAAGGCTCTCGTCGCAGCACGGGGCCGTGCCGCGACGAGAAGAAGAGAATCACTAACTTTTCGAAAGCGCAAGCTCTGAGTTAGCGCTGCCTGCGGGTACTCTTGTTCTATGGAGACCCCTGCCCGTACCGAAGCCGAAGCCGAGCACGGCGAGCTGCCGTTCGACGTGTTCGCCCGCTCCTGCCCGTCCCGGGAGACGCTGGAACACGTCACCGGCCGCTGGGGAAGCCTCACCGTGGGCGCCCTGCGCGAGGGGCCGGTCCGCTTCAACGAGCTGCGCCGCCGGGTGGACGGCGTGAGCGAGAAGATGCTGTCGCAGACCCTGCACGCGCTGGAGCGCGACGGGATCGTCCACCGCGAGGCGCAGCCGACCAACCCCCCGCGCGTGGACTACGAACTCACCCCCCTCGGGGTCGAGGTGGCGGACCGGCTCCTCGCGCTGATCCACCACCTGGAGGGGAGCATGCCGGCGGTGCTCTCCGCCCGGGACTCCTACGACGCGACCCGCGGCGGCCGCTGACAGCGCGGGCAGAAGTAGCTCGACCTGTTCATCCACGGCCGCCGGCGCATCGGGGTGCCGCAGCGCCGGCAGGGCTCGTCCTCGCGCCCGTAGGCGTCGAGCGAACGGTCGAAGTACCCCGACTCCCCGTTGACATTGACGTACAGACTGTCGAAGCTCGTGCCGCCCACGGCGAGGGCCGCGTTCATGACGTCCCGGACATGGCCGAGGAGTTCCGCGCTCCGGGGGCGCGTGAGGTTGGCCGTCGGGCGCTCGTAGTGCAGTTTCGAGCGCCACAGCGCCTCGTCCGCGTAGATGTTGCCGACCCCGCTGATCAGTGACTGGTCCAGCAGGGCCCGCTTGACGGTGGTCCGCTTGGCGCGCAGCGCGAGGTGGTAGGCCGCCTCGTCGAACAGCGGGTCCAGGGGGTCGCGCGCGATGTGCGCGATGACGTCGGGCAGGCCGTCGGCGCTGTCGGCGGCGGTCTCGTGCAGCGAGAGCCCGCCGAAGGTCCGCTGGTCCACGAAGCGCAGCTCCGTCCCGGCGTCGTCCCCGAAGCGCACCCGGATCCGCAGGTGCTTCTCGTCGGGGGCGTCCTCGGGCTGCACGAGCAGCTGCCCGCTCATGCCCAGGTGGCCGAGCACCGACAGGTCCCGCTCCGCCAGGGGCAGCCACAGGTATTTCCCGCGCCGTTGCGGCACCCCGAGGGTCTCCCCCCGCAGCCGTGCCGCGAAGTCGGCGGCCCCGCCCGGATGGCGCCTCACCGCGCGTGGGTGCAGGACCTCGACGGCCTCGACGGTCCGTCCGGCGACCCAGCGTTCCAGCCCCCGCCGCACGACTTCGACTTCGGGCAGCTCGGGCACGGGAAACCTCCGGTGGGTGCGGATCTGGGCGCTGCCGCGAGCGTACCGGCCTCCCGAAAACGGCAACGCCCGCCCCTGCGTGCAGGGGCGGGCGTCATGCGTACCCGAAGGAAGGTCAGGCGTCCGGCACTGGATCGGCGGACGTCGGCACCCCGCCGTCCGCGGCCTCGGCCGAAGCCGGGACCTCTGCCGGAGCGGCGGCTGCTGCCGCCGCGATCCGCTCGTCCGCCGCGGCGCGGATCCCGCGCCATGCGGACTCCGCGGCCTGCTGTTCCGCTTCCTTCTTGCTGCGGCCGGTGCCGGTGCCGTACGAGACACCACCGACGCGGGCGGCAGCAGTGAAGGTCTTCTCGTGGTCCGGACCGGTCTCGGTGACCAGGTATTCCGGTACGCCAAGACCTTCCGCGGCCGTGAGCTCCTGGAGACTGGTCTTCCAGTCCAGGCCGGCCCCGAGGTTCGAGGACTTCTCGATCAGCGGGTCGAAGAGCCGGTGGACCAGCTCCGAGGCCGCGTCGAGGCCCTGGTCGAGGTAGACCGCGCCGATGACCGCTTCAAGGGTGTCGGCGAGGATGGAGGCCTTGTCCCGGCCGCCCGTGCCCTCTTCGCCCCGGCCGAGCCGGATGAAGGAGCCCAGGTCGAGGCCGCGCCCGACCTCCGCCAGTGCACGCGAGTTGACCACCGCGGCCCGAAGCTTGGCCAGCTGGCCTTCGGGGAGGTCCGGGTGGGTCGTGTACAGCGTGTCCGTGACCACCAGGCCCAGCACGGAGTCCCCGAGGAACTCCAGGCGTTCGTTGGTGGGCAGACCGCCGTTCTCGTACGCGTACGAGCGGTGGGTCAGCGCACGCACCAGAAGGGCGGACTCGAGTCGGTACCCGAGCCGCCCTTCCAGAAGCGTGTGGGACGAGGCCGCGTTGTTACTGTCTGCCTGCTTCTCAGCGTTGGACAGCTCAGACATTGCGCCTCTCACCAGCCGCTCAGACCTCGAGGACCTGGCGCTTGTTGTAGGTGCCGCAGCTCGGGCACGCGATGTGCTGGAGCTTCGGCTCCTGGCAACGCTCACACGAAACCAGGGTGGGGACCGCAGCCTTCCACTGCGACCGGCGGTGGCGCGTGTTGCTGCGCGACATCTTCCGCTTCGGAACAGCCACGGCTACTTCTCCTGCTTCTCGGCGGCGCTCTGAACGTCGTCAGATGCAGTGCCGCTCATGTTGTCCTTCTCGCCGTCCTGATCGGTAACGACGAGTTCCTGCAAAGCCGCCCAACGGATGTCGACGGCGTCGTGGTGGTGGTCCGGGTCGTCGTTGAGGCTGACCCCGCAATCGGGGCACAGCCCGAGACAGTCCTCCCGGCACACCGGCTGCATCGGCAGTGCGAGCACCACCGCGTCCCGCAGCACGGGTTCGAGGTCGAACAATCCGTCCTCGAGGAAGAGCGTGTCCTCGTCGTCCTCGGCGTCGTCGGCCGGCTCCGCTTTGGCGCGGCCCCGGTCGTCGGCGTCAGGGTACGAGAACATCTCCTGGAAGTCCGCCTTGAGCTCACGCTCGACGGCCTCCAGACACCTTACGCACTCCCCCGTCGCCGATGCACGGACGGTGCCTGTGACAAGCACCCCTTCCATGACCGACTCGAGGCGGAGGTTGAGCTTCACCGGGGCGCCTTCCGGCACTCCGATCACATCGGCCAGACCGAGGTCCGCCGGTGCGTCGATCTCACGGGACAGCCGCTGCATGGCACCAGGACGCCGACCCAGCTCGTGCGTGTCGAACACGAGGGGGTTGCGGTGGTCGAGGCGGGTGTTCAGGGCTGTTCCTGCTTTCACGGATCGCTGAAGATCAAAAATTCCGCCGCTCACGGGCAGCATGGATCGCGACGCATACGCGCGACCGAACAGCCAGGATACCCGGAGCGGCGCCCTGCGCCCAATCCGGTGTCAGCGGCCCTGTTCGTACTGACGCAGCTGGTCCAGGTTGATCATGCTCGTGTCGAAGAAGCTGGTCTCGTCCAGCGAGGGCTGCTGGGCCTGCTGGGCCTGCTGGGGGGGCTGCGGCTGCTGGTAGGCGGCGTACGGGTCGGGCTGCTGCTGGTAGGCCGAGTACGCGTCCGGCTGCTGCTGATAGCCGCCGTACGGGTCCTGGTAGGAGTACGCGTCCTGCTGCTGGGCCGCGGGCTGCTGGTAGGCGTACGAGTCGTACAGGGGCTCCGGCTGGGCGGGGACCGGCGCCGGGACGTGCGCGGGCTCCGGCTCCGCCAGGCCCGCAAGGAAGTCCGAGTCGCTCGCCGAGCGCGAGGACTGGCCCGCCGCCGCGTCCTGGGCCGCCATGTGCACGCCGAGGTCGTCCGTCGGGACCCGGCCGAGCAGCTTCTGGCGGCCGCGGCCCACGGCCTCCAGCGTCTTGGAGAGCACCGCCTCGAAGGTCGCGAGCTTGGTGTCCACGTACGCGTCCGCCTGCTGCCGCTGCGTCTCGGGGTCGTGGCTGCGCTCGGGCGCGTCCGCGTCCGGGTAGCCGTCCTCGTCCAGGCCGGGGCCGCGGCCCAGCAGCTTCTCCCGGCCCCGGTCCACCGAGCCGATCGTCTTGGTCAGCACGACCTCGAAATTCGCGAGCTTGCTGTCGACGTAGTCGTCGGCCTCGGCCCGGATCTGCTCGGCCTCCCGGCGGGCCTCCTCCAGGATCCGGTCCGCCTCGGCCTGGGAGCGCCGCGCGATCTCGGTGTCGGCGATCAGCGAACCGCGCTGGTTGTGGGCCGCATCGATGATCCGCTCCGCCTCCCGGCGGGCGTCCTCGACCATCTGCTCCCGGCCGCCGAGGAGCTCCTGGGCCTGCGCGAGCGAGCCCGGGAGCGCCTGGCGGACCTCTTCGAGCCGGGCGAGCAGCTCGGCGCGGTTGATCACGCAGGAGGCCGACATCGGCATGGACCGGGCGCCGCCGACGGCCGCGACGATCTCGTCGAGCTTCTTCTGCACGTCCATGGGGGCTCGCACTCTCTCGGCCTCAGGCGGTTCCTGAGACGGACGGGACGACTGTACGGCCAGCGGGCGCGCCGCCGACACCGGCTGACGGCCCGTCAGCCGGTCAGCGTTCGCGCAGCCGCTCGAGGAGCGCCGCGTGCACGTGCGCCGGCAGCAGGTGGGCGACGTCGCCGCCCCAGGCCGCGACTTCCTTGACCAGCGAGGAGGACAGGAAGCTGTAGGAGGGGATGGTCGGGACGAACAGCGTCTCGACGCCCGACAGGCCCAGGTTCATCTGGGCCATCTGGAGTTCGTAGTCGAAGTCGCTGACCGCGCGCAGGCCCTTGACGATGGCCGGGATGTCCCGCTGCTTGCAGAAGTCGACGAGGAGCCCGCGGAAGGCCTCCACCTGGACGTTGCCGTAGTCCGCCGTCGCCTCGCGGATCAGCTCGATCCGCTCCTCGACGGTGAACAGGCCCCGCTTCGACTCGTTGATCCCCACGGCGACGTGCACGACGTCGTACAGCCGGGAGGCGCGTCCGATGATGTCGAGGTGTCCGTTGTGGATGGGATCGAAGGACCCCGGACAGACGGCGCGGCGCAACTGAACTCCCTCGTTCATGAGTCTTCGCGGGTGAAGGCGGCGCGGCCGTACCAAAGGGTGCCCTCGCCGTACTTGCGAGACCGGAGCGGCTCGAAGCCCTCGGGCCACGGGAAGGCGCCGCTCCTGGTGCTGCGCTCCACGGTGACGAGCGCGTCGTCCGTGATCCAGCCATTGGACCGGAGTGTGAGGAGGATCTCGCGCAGGTCCGCGCTGTCCACGGCGTACGGCGGGTCCAGGAAGACGACGTCGTACGGGTCCCCGCCCGGGCGGGCCGCCACGATCTGCTCGGCCTTGCCGGCCCGGAACTCGGCGCCGGGCAGGCCCAGCGTCCTGATGTTGTCCCGGATCGCCTTGGCTGCCTTGGGGTCCGCCTCGACCAGGAGGGCGTGGTCCGCGCCCCGGGAGAGGGCCTCCAGGCCGACGGCGCCGGAGCCGCCGTACAGGTCGAGCACCCGGGCACCCTCGACCCCGTGCAGCGACTCCCAGGTGGAGAAGAGGCCTTCGCGCATCCGGTCCGAGGTCGGCCGGGTGCCGGTGCCGGGGGGCACGGCCAGCCGTCGCCCGCCGGCGCTGCCGGCGATCACGCGGGTCATCTGGGGTCCTTCGGTACGACGGTAGGGGGCGCACGGCGGTCTGCCGTGGCACTCCAACGATAGGTCGTGCCGCTCAGCCCTTCTCCAGGTACTGCTCGCGCTCGGTGTCGAGCAGGGCGTCCAGCGCGGTCCGCAGGCCCGGCAGCCGCTCCAGCGCCGGGTCCTCGGCCACCACGCGGGTGGCCTCCTCCCGGGCCTGGGCGATGACCTCCTCGTCGTCGATGACGGCGAGCATGCGCAGCGAGGAGCGCACCCCCGACTGGGCCTGGCCCAGCACGTCGCCCTCGCGCCGCTGTTCCAGGTCGATCCTGGAGAGCTCGAAGCCGTCGAGGGTGGCGGCGACGGCGGCGAGCCGGGCCCGGGCGGGGCTGGCCTCGTGCATCTCGCTGACCAGCAGGCACAGGCCGGGGGCGGAACCGCGGCCGACGCGGCCGCGCAGCTGGTGGAGCTGGGAGACGCCGAACCGGTCCGCGTCCATGATCACCATGACGGTGGAGTTGGGGACGTTCACACCGACCTCGATGACGGTGGTGGCGACCAGCACCTGCACCTCGCCGGCCGCGAAGCGGCGCATGACGTCGTCCTTGTCGGCGGGGTCCATCCGGCCGTGCAGCACCTCGACGCCCAGCCCGGCCAGCGGTCCGCGGCGCAGCTCCTCGGCGATCTCCAGGACCGCGAGCGGCGGCCGCCTGTCGGCGTCGTCCGCCGCCTGCTTCTTCTTGGGATCGTCCTCACCGTCGCCGATGCGCGGGCAGACCACGTACGCCTGGTGGCCCTTCTCCACCTCCTCGCGGACCCGCTCCCAGGCCCGGGCGAGGAAGTGCGGCTTGTCCTTGGCGGGCACCACGTGGGTGGCGATCGGCGAGCGCCCGGCGGGCAGCTGGTCCAGGACGGAGGTCTCCAGGTCGCCGAAGACGGTCATGGCGACGGTGCGCGGGATCGGGGTGGCCGTCATCACCAGCAGGTGCGGCGGCTGCTTGCCCTTGGAGCGGAGCGCGTCGCGCTGCTCCACACCGAAGCGGTGCTGCTCGTCGACCACGACCAGGCCGAGGTCGTGGAACTGCACCTTGTCCTCGATCAGGGCGTGCGTGCCGATGACGATCCCGGCCTCGCCGGTGACGAGGTCGAGCAGGGCCTGGCGGCGTGCCGGCATCCCCATCGACCCGGTGAGCAGCACGACCTTGGTGCCCTGGCCGGAACCGCCGAGCATGCCGCCCTCGGCAAGTTCGCCCATCATCTCGACGATGGAGCGGTGGTGCTGCTGGGCGAGCACCTCGGTGGGCGCGAGCATCGCCGCCTGCCCGCCGGAGTCGACGACGGCCAGCATCGCCCGAAGAGCCACCATTGTCTTCCCGCTTCCGACCTCGCCCTGGAGGAGGCGGTGCATCGGGTGGCTGGTGGCGAGGTCGTCGAAGATCTCCTTCGAGACCTTCTGCTGGCCCTCGGTGAGGGTGAAGGGCAGTTTGGCGTCGAAGGCGTCGAGCAGGCCGCCGGGGGCGGGCCGGCGCGGGACGGCCGGCAGCTGGGAGTCGGCGTGGCGGCGACGGGCCAGCGCGACCTGGAGGACGAAGGCCTCGTCCCACTTCAGGCGCTGCCGGGCGTCCTCGATGTCGGCCTTGGCGGCCGGCCGGTGGATCTTCAGCAGGGCCTCGGTGAGCGGGACCAGCCCGCGGCCCTCGCGCAGGGCCGGCGGCAGTGGGTCCACCGCCTCGTGGGCGCTGGGCAGTACGGCGTCCACGCATTTGGCGATCTTCCAGGACTCCAGCTTCGCGCAGGCCGGGTAGATCGGGATCAGCTGGTTCGCGAAGGCGGTGGCGGCGTCCCGGTCGGAGGCGTCCGCGCCGAGCGGCTCGTACGCGGGGTGCGCGAGCTGGAGCTTGTGGTTGAACCTGGAGACCTTGCCCGCGAACATCGCGCGGCTGCCGGGGAGCAGTTCCTTGTGCGGCTTGTGGACCCCGGCGCCGAAGAACACCAGCTGGAGGCGGCCGCTGCCGTCGGTGATGGTCACCTCCAGCCGCTTGCCCCGGCCCCCGTTGAAGGTGAGGACGCGGGCGTCGGCGACCTGCGCGACGACGGTCACGTGCTCGTCGATCTGGTCGGCGAGCTCGGCCAGCGAGGTCAGCTCACCGCGTTCGGCGTACCGCCTCGGGTAGTGGTGGAGCAGGTCCAGGGCCGTGTGCAGGCCGAGCTGCTCGGCCAGCACCTTGGCGGTGGCGGGACCGAGCGTCTTCTTGAGGTCTTCGTCGAGCGCGGGCACGTGTTCCATTGCACACCATGGCGCTGACAAGCCGGCTATTCCACCCCGATGAGGAGCGGCGCCGAGTACCGGCCGCCCCGGTAGGTGACGGTGTCCACGGCCAGGTGGCCGGACTGCACGTGGGCCTGGAGGCGTTCGGCGACGGCGTCGGGCACCTCGGGGCCGAGGACCAGGGTGACCAGTTCGCCGCCGGAGCCCAGCATCCGGTCCAGCACGGCCTCGGCGGTCTCGGCCAGGCCCGCGCCGATCACGGCGACGTCGCCGTCGATGAGGCCGAGCACGTCGCCGGCCTGGCAGATGCCCGCCGAGGTGAAGGACTGGCGTTCGGCGACGGCGAGTTCCCCGTGGCGGGTGGCGCCGGCGGCCGCGGTCATGGCCACCACGTCCTCGTCGAAGCTGCCGTCAGGGTCGTGCACGGCGAGCGCGGCCAGGCCCTGCACGGCGGAGCGGGTGGGGATCACGGCGACCCGCACGCCCTCGGCGCGGGCCTGTTCGGCGGCCGTGGCCGCCGCCGCGCGCAGTTCCGTGCCGCCCGGCAGGAACACCACCTCGCGGGCGTGGGCGCGCCGGACGGCGTCGAGGAGCTCGGCGGTGGCCGGGACCTCCCCCGGACGCACGAGCACGGTCGTCGCGCCGGCCTCGGCGCACAGGCCCGCCAGTCCCTCACCGGGGACCACGGCGACCACGGCCCGCTGGGCGCGCTCGCCGCGGCCGCGGCGGCGCTCGTCGCCGAAGTGCGTGATCCGTATCCGGTACGGCCGACCGGCGACGACCCCCGCCTCCACTGCCGCGCCGGGGTCGTCGACATGGACGTGGACGCTCCACAGGCCGTCGCCGCCGACCACGACCAGGGAGTCGCCGAGGCCGTCGAGCTGTGCGCGCAGTTCCGCGACGGCCGCCTCCGATGCCTCCAGCAGGTAGATGACCTCGTACGCGGGCCCGTCCTCGGGGTGCTCGCACGGGTCGTCCGGCTGCGGTGCGGGCGCCGCGGTCCGGCGGGCCACGGGTTCGGCGGCCGGCTCCTGGCCGGACAGGGCCTGCCAGAGGGCGCCGAGTACGGCGACCAGCCCGCAGCCGCCGGCGTCGACCACCCCGGCGCGGCCCAGCGCGGCCAGCTGCCCGGGGGTCTCGGCGAGTGCGGCGCGGGCTGCGTCGTAGGCGGCGCGGGCCACGTCGGTCGCCGTGCCGGCGGCCGCCGAGGCCGCTTCGCCGGCCCGCGCGGCGGCGCCCGCGACGGTGAGCATGGTGCCCTCCACCGGATGCGCGACGGCCGCGTACGCCTCCTCCGCGGCCCGGGTGAGCGCGTGGGCCAGCTGCCCGCCGGGGCCGGTCCGCCCGCCTGCGGGCGCGGCGCCGAGTACGTCTGCCACCCCGCGCAGCAGCTGCGCGAGGATCGTCCCGGAGTTACCGCGGGCGCCGACGAGCGCGCCGTGCGCCCAGGCCCGTACCGCCTCGGACAGGGAAGTCGGTGCCACGGCGGCGTGGGCGGCGTTCTCGAAGGTCGCGGCCAGCGCGCGGTCGGCCGACTCGGCGGTGAGGTAGAGATTGGTGCCGGTGTCCGCGTCGGCGACCGGGTACACGTTGATCGCGTCGATGTCCTCGCGGGCCCGGCCCAGCGCGGCCAGGGCGAGCGAGCTCCAGGTGCGCACGGCTTCGGCGTCGAGCTCGTCGGCGGGCTGCGGCTGCGGCTCGTGCGGCACCGGGCGTTCCTCCTTGTGCGGGCCAGGGTTCACCGCAGGGTAACGAAGGACCGCGCCTCGGGGGTCCGGACCGCGGGACGGGGTCGTCGGCCGCCATGGTAGTTTTCTTGGACGGGCGCAGTCGTTGTATGCTGCTCCGGTTGCCCGATGAGAGTCGGGTCTTTTCCCCGGCAAACCACTTCAGACCTCTGATTCCGGTGCGCCGGATTCACTGTAATTGCATCTGAAGTCTTTGGAGTGACCTGTGGCTGCCAACTGCGACGTTTGCGCCAAGGGGCCGAGCTTCGGCAACAACATCTCCCACTCGCACCGCCGCACCTCGCGTCGCTGGAACCCGAACATCCAGCGCGTTCGTGCCGTGGTCAATGGGACGCCGAAGCGCCTCAACGCCTGCACCTCGTGCATCAAGGCCGGCAAGGTCTCGCGCTGACGCCCGTCGTAGCGCAGCCCCTTCCGGTTGCCAAGAAGGCCGGTCCACCTCTGGTGGACCGGCCTTTTGCCTTGTCCGGGCGGGTTCAGCGCAGCCGCCAGGCGTGATCCACCGGGCCGATGCCCCCGCCGAGTGCGAAACCGGCGGCGATGCCGCCCGTCACGTACTCCTTGGCGGCCGTGACGGCCTCGGGGACCGCCAGGCCCTTGGCCAGTCCTGCCGCGATGGCGCTGGCGAGGGTGCAGCCCGTTCCGTGGGTGTGGCGGTTGGAGTGGCGCGGGGCGCGCAGCCACCGCTCCCCCGTGCCGTCGGTGAGCAGGTCCACCGCTTCGCCGCCGTGTGCCGCGAGGTGCCCGCCCTTGATCAGCGCCCAGCGGGGCCCGTGGCCGAGGATCGCGTCGGCGGCCCGGCGCATGTCGTCCTCGCTCTCCACGACGAGGCCGGTGAGCTGGGCGACCTCGTCCAGGTTGGGTGTGGCCACGGTGGCCCGCGGCAGCAGCTCCGTGCGTACGGCGTCCAGCGCCGAGGCCGCGAGCAGGGCGTCCCCGTGCTTGGAGACTCCGACGGGGTCCACGACGGCCGGGGCCGCGGTGTCGGCCAGCAGCGCGGCCACGGTCTCCACCAGGACGGCGGACGAGAGCATGCCGGTCTTCACGGCGTGCACCCCCATGTCGTCCACGACGGCCCGGTACTGGGCCGTGACGGCCTCGGCGGGCAGCTCCCAGGCTCCCCGTACCCCGAGTGAGTTCTGCGCGGTCACGGCGGTCACCACGCTCATGCCGTGGACGCCGAGCGCCAGCATGGTCTTGAGGTCGGCCTGGATGCCCGCGCCGCCGCCGGAGTCCGATCCGGCGACGGTCAGGCACAGCGGCGGCGCCGCGTTCACGGCGCGCCGTCCTGGGCGGCCGGGTCGGCCCCGAAGTGGTCCCAGCCTCCGGTGCTTGTCCAGGGCGCGCCGTCGACGGTCACCTGGGGCAGCGCGGAGCGGTTGAGGACCTCGCCGATGACCTTCCAGCGGGCGGGCAGCTTCACGTCGGGCGGGAAGGTCGCCACGATCGCGTGGTCCTCTCCCCCGGTGAGCACCCACTGGAGCGGGTCGACGCCGACGGCCTGCCCGATGTCGTGCATCTGGGTCGGGATGTCGACGGCGGCCGAGCGCAGGTCGATCCGTACCTTGCTGGCCTCGGCGATGTGCCCGAGGTCGGCGATCAGGCCGTCGCTGACGTCGGTCATGGCGCTGGCGCCGAGCCCGGCGGCCGCGGGGCCGGCGTGGTAGGGCGGCTCGGGGCGCCGGTGGGCCTCCACGAACGCCCGCGGGGAGCGGAAGCCGCGCGAGAGCACGGCGAAGCCCGCCGCGGACCAGCCGAGCCAGCCGGTGACGGCGACGACGTCGCCGGGCTGGGCTCCGGAGCGCAGGACGGGCTCGTGGTTGCGCAGGTCGCCGAGGGCGGTGATGGAGACGGTGATGGTGTCCCCGCGGACCACGTCCCCGCCGACCACGGCCGCGCCGGCGACCTGGCACTCGTCGCGGATGCCGTCCATGAGCTCGGTGGGCCAGGTGACCGGGAGTTCGGCGGGTACGACGAGGCCGAGGAGCAGCGCGGTCGGCACCGCTCCCATGGCCGCGATGTCCGCCAGGTTCTGCGCGGCGGCCTTGCGGCCCACGTCGTAGGCCGTGGACCAGTCGCGCCGGAAGTGGCGGCCCTCCAGCAGGATGTCGGTGCTCGCCACGACCCGCCGGTCGGGGGCCGACACCACGGCGGCGTCGTCGCCGGGTCCGAGCCGGACCGCCGGGGTGGTGGTGAGCCGTGAGGTGAGCTCCCTGATCAGCCCGAACTCCCCCAGCTCGCCGACAGTGCCCTTCATCGCTGTGCCCCTTCTTGCCCAGTCCGCTTGCGGTCGCGAGCCGTCACAGCTCTGGGTACCGTCAACAGATACGTCAACTTCTGCTCTCCGTACGCCCCGCTGTGCGTGGCGCCGGGCCCGCAGGTCTCCCCGTGGCGCACGGCGACGCGGTACCGTGGCGTCCCTTCTTCCCCCGGCCCTGTCCATCGTGTGGGGTCCACCCGAAGATTAGGGGAAATGATCCTCGTGGCCGCCCTGGAGGTTCCGTGGTACAGGCGTACATCCTTATCCAGACCGAGGTGGGCAAGGCGTCGTTCGTCGCCGAGTCCATCGGCAAGATCCCGGGGGTGATCCAGGCCGAGGACGTGACGGGCCCCTACGACGTGATCGTGCGCGCCCAGGCCGACACCGTGGACGAGCTCGGCCGCATGGTCGTGGCCAAGGTCCAGCAGGTGGAGGGGATCACCCGCACCCTGACCTGCCCGGTGGTCCATCTGTAGCCCCCGTCTACTCTTGGCCGGTGATGTCCCTCCACCGCCGGCCCGTCCGTGTCCTGGCCATGCCCGTCGCCCTGGCCGTGTCCGCCCTGGCGGCATGCTCCCCGGGCGCTTCCGAGGCCCGGGTGGAACCGCCGCCCGCGCCGCCGGCCGACGTCGCGGGCTGGTGTGCGGCACTGCACAAGGAACTCCCGGAGACGGTGGCCGGCCTGGCGCGGACCCGGACCGAACCGGAGTCCGACCTGACCGCCTCGTGGGGCGGCTCGGCGATCGTACTGCGGTGCGGGATCGCCAAGCCCCCCAAGATGCTGGATCCGAAGCAGGAGGGCGTCCATGTGAACGGCGTGGCCTGGCTGCTGGAGAAGCTCGGCGACGACGGTTTCCGTTTCACCACCGGGCTGCGGCTGGCGTACACGGAGGTCCGGGTCGACAAGGAGCATGCCACGGACGCGGGCATGCTCGTCGGTCTGTCCACGGCGATCGCCGCGACCGTGCCCGAGGGCGTCTCCTCCTACTGAACTCCGGCACACCGCCGCCCGCCGGCCGCCCCTCCACGGGGCGGCCGGCGGGCGGCGGCTGTAGTGCCTGCTAGCGCAGCCCCGTGGAGCGGCGCAGGGCGGCCTGGATCAGGCGGTCCACCAGCTCCGGGTACGCGATACCGGACTTCTCCCACATCAGCGGATACATCGAGATCGGCGTGAAACCGGGCATCGTGTTGATCTCGTTGATGACGAAGTCGCCGTCCTCGGTGAGGAAGAAGTCGGCGCGCACGAGGCCCTCGCAGGACGCGGCCTCGAAGGCCTCGATCGCGAGCCGCTGCACCTCGGCGGTCTGCTCCGGGGTGAGCGGGGCGGGCACGATCCCGGAGGCGGAGTCGATGTACTTCGCCTCGAAGTCGTAGAAGTCGTGGCTGGACACCGGCGGGATCTCGGCGGGCACGCTCGCCCGCGGCCCGTCCTCGAACTCCAGGACGCCGCACTCGATCTCGCGGCCGCGCAGCAGCGCCTCGACGATGATCTTCGGGTCGTGGCGGCGGGCCTCCTTGACGGCGGCCTCCAGGCCGGAGGCGTCGTCGACCTTGGTGATGCCGATGGAGGAGCCGGCCCGGGCGGGCTTCACGAAGAGCGGCCAGCCGTGCTCGGCGGCGAAGTCCAGGATCCTGGCCGTGGCGGCGTCCCGGTCGGCGTCCCACTCACGGGGGCGGATGGTCACGTACGGGCCGACGCTCAGCCCGAAGGACGTGAACACCCGCTTCATGTAGTCCTTGTCCTGCCCGACGGCCGAGGCGAGGACGCCCGAGCCGACGTAGGGGATGCCGGAGAGCTCCAGGAGGCCCTGGAGGGTGCCGTCCTCGCCGTAGGGGCCGTGCAGCACGGGGAAGACGACGTCGACCTCGCCCAGGGCCTTCGGGACGGCGCCCGGCTCGGTGTAGACGACCTGGCGGCTGGCCGGGTCGACCGAGAGGACGACGGCGCCGTCCTCGGACTCGGCGAGCTCCTCGACGCTCGGAAGCCTGCGGTCTGCGATGGCCATCCGCGCGGGCTCGTCGGCGGTCAGCGCCCATCGGCCGTCCGTGGTGATGCCGATGGGCAGCACCTCGTACTTGGACCGGTCGATGGAGCGCAGGACGGCGCCCGCCGTGACGACCGAGATGGCGTGTTCCGAGCTGCGGCCGCCGAACACGACGGCCACGCGGGGCTTGCGGCCCTGCTGCTCAGGGGTCTGGGGGAGGTTCTCGCTGCTCATATCGGCATGAGAGTACCCGCTCAAGCGTCCGGAAAGGAGTTAGCGACGTTCCGGTTTGGCGCTGCGGCCCATCAGCTCCTTCAGGGCCACGAGGGTGGGCTTGCCGTGGTGGACGATGTCCACGACGGTCTCGGTGATCGGCATGTCCACTCCGTGGCGGCCCGCCAGATCGGCCACCGACTGGCAGGACTTGACTCCCTCGGCGGTCTGCTTGGTGACCGCGATGGTCTCCTCGAGGGTCATCCCGCGGCCGAGGTTGGTGCCGAAGGTGTGGTTCCGGGAGAGCGGCGAGGAGCAGGTGGCGACCAGGTCGCCGAGGCCCGCGAGGCCGGAGAAGGTGAGCGGGTCGGCGCCCATGGCCACGCCCAGGCGGGTCGCTTCGGCCAGCCCGCGGGTGATGAGCGAGCCCTTGGTGTTGTCGCCGAGGCCCATGCCGTCCGCGATGCCGACGGCGAGGCCGATGACGTTCTTGACGGCGCCGCCGAGCTCGCAGCCGATGACGTCGGTGCTCGTGTACGGGCGGAAGTACGCGGTGTGGCAGGCGGCCTGCAGGCGCCGGGCCACGGCCTCGTCCACGCAGGCGACGACGGAGGCGGCGGGCTGGCGGGCGGCGATCTCGGCGGCCAGGTTGGGGCCGGTGACGACGGCGATGCGCTCGGCGGGGACCTTGGCCACCTCCTCGATGACCTCGCTCATCCGCTTCGCGGTGCCGAGTTCGATGCCCTTCATCAGGGAGACGAGCACCGTGTCGGGGGCCAGCAGCGGGGCCCAGGCGGCGAGGTTGTCGCGCAGGGTCTGGGAGGGGACGGCCAGGACGGTGAAGTCGGCGCCGGCGGCAGCCCGGGCCGGGTCGCCCGTGGCCCGGATGTTCGCGGGGAGTTCGACGCCGGGGAAGTAGTCCGGGTTGGTCCGGCCGGTGTTGATGGCGTCGACGACCTCGGTGCGGCGGCCCCACAGGGTCACCTCGCAGCCGGCGTCGGCGAGCACGATGGCGAAGGCCGTGCCCCAGGAGCCTGTTCCGAAGACGGTCGCCTTCACGGGACGTGTCACTTCATGCCCTCCCCTGCGGCCTTGCGCCGCTGTTCCGCCCTGGCGTTGCGATGGTCGTACGGCTGCTCGGGCGCGATCTCCCCCCGCACCTCCTCCAGGAGGCCGGTGATGGCCGCCATGATGACCGCGGTGGCCTCCTTGAGGACGTCCGGGGTGGGCTCCCGGTCGTAGAAGGCCGAGAGGTCCACGGGCGGTCCGGCGAGGACCTGGAGGGTCTTGCGCGGGAACAGGCGGACCTTGTTCTCCTTGGCGTAGGGCGGCATCGCGAGGTTCGCGCCCCACTGGGCCACCGGAATGACGGGCGCCCTGGTGATCAGCGCGACCCGGGCGGCGCCGGTCTTGCCGGCCATCGGCCACATGTCGGGGTCGCGGGTGAGGGTGCCCTCGGGGTAAAAGGCGACGCATTCACCGCGCTCGATGGCATCGACGGCGGCCCGGAATGCGTCCAGGGCGTTGGTGCTCTCCCGGTAGACGGGGATCTGCCCGCTGCCGCGCAGGATCGACCCGACAATGGGGACCCTGAAGAGGGCGGCCTTGGCGAGCAACCGGGGCACCCGGCCGGTGTTGTACTGGAAGTGCGCGTAGGAGAGCGGGTCCAGGTACGAGTTGTGATTGACGGCGGTGATAAAGCCGCCCTCGGCCGGAATGTGCTCCATTCCCCGCCAGTCCCGCTTGAAGAGCACTACCAGCGGCGGTTTTGCGATGACCGCCGCCAGGCGGTACCAGAAGCCGATTCTGCGGCGGGACACTCGGACACCTTCCTCTAGGACCGGTGCGCGGCTGGGGCACCTCGTCGTCGGCCGGACAAGTGTCGCCCCGGGCCCGGTCTCTGTCGAGAACACCGTACGCCCCGCTCACGCCGCCGGGCTCCCGGGCTGCCCGGGCGGGGGCGACAATGGGCCGACACATGACCCGGCCCTGACCTGACCTCGGCCCGGGGAGGGGCCGGAGCGTACCGGAGGGAAGGGGTCCGTCACGAACGCCGTCTGGAGTCTGGTGGTCCCGCTGAAGCCTCTGTCGGTGGCCAAGAGCCGTCTCGCGGCAGCCGTGGGGGCCGCCCGTCCCGGGCTCGCCCTGGCCTTCGCGCAGGACACCGTCGCAGGGGCGCTGGCCTGCGCGGCGGTCGCGGATGTGGTGGTGGTCACGGACGATGCCGCGGCCGGTGCGGAACTGGCCAGGCTGGGGGCTCGGATCGTCCCGGACGCCCCGGCGGCCGGGCTCAACGCGGCGCTGTCCCACGGAGCGCGGGCGGCGCGGGAGCGGCGGCCCGGCGCCGCGGTGGCGGCGATGAACGCCGACCTGCCGGCGCTGCGGCCCCCCGAATTGCTACGCGTGCTCGAAAACGCCTCGGTATTTCCGCGGGCATTTCTGGCGGATGCGGCCGGAATCGGGACGACTCTGCTTTCCGCCGCACCGGACGTGGAATTGGCGCCTTCCTTCGGGGGTCCGTCGCGGGCCAGGCATTCCGCCTCGGGGGCCGTCGAAATCGCGCTGCCGGACGTCGACAGCGTGCGGCGGGACGTGGACACGGCTGCGGACCTGCGGACGGCTCTCGCCCTCGGTGTGGGGCGTCATACGGCCCGATACAGTGCGGGTATGCAGGCGACCGCGTACACGTACGACTCCCAGACCCGCAGCGGCAGCGTGCTGCTGGACGACGGCACCCCGGTGTCCTTCGAGGCCCCGGCGTTCGACGCGGGCGGCCTGCGGCTGCTGCGTCCCGGTCAGCGGGTCCGCATCGAGACGGACGGCAAGGGCGCGGACCTGCGGATCACCCTGATCACGCTCCAGACCTTCTGAACCGGTCCGCCGCGTTCGTCCGCGGGGCGTCCGGCTGCCCCGGAACGCACCGCGGGCCGGCTTCCCCGAGGGGGAAGCCGGCCCGGCGTGTGTGACTCGTGCCCCTACTTCTTGCGGGCGGTGGTCTTCTTCGCGGTGGCCTTGCGGGTCGCCGTCTTCTTGGCCGGCGCCTTCGTCGCTGCGGTGGCCTTCTTGGCCGCCGGGGCGGTCTTCTTCGCGGCGGCGGTGGTCTTCTTGGCCGCGGTCGTGGTCTTGGCGGTGCCGGCCTTCTTGGCGGCGGTCGTCGCCTTCTTCGCCGTGGCGGTGCTCTTCACCGCCGCCTTCTTGGCGGTCGCGGTGGTCTTCTTCGCCGCGGTCTTCTTTGCGACCGTGGTCTTTGCCGCCGCCTTCTTGGCGGTGGTGGCCTTCTTCGCGGCGGCCTTCTTGACCGTGGCGGAGGCACCTCCGGTGAGGCTGCCCTTCGGCGCCTTCTTCACCGAGACCTCGCCGCCCTTGGGCAGCTTCTTGGTGCCGCTGACCAGGTCCTTGAAGCCCTGGCCGGCGCGGAATCGGGGCACAGAGGTCTTCTTGACCCGGACGCGCTCACCCGTCTGCGGGTTGCGGGCGTAACGGGCCGGACGGTCGACCTTCTCGAACGAGCCGAAGCCCGTGACCGAGACCCGGTCTCCCGCGACGGTAGCGCGGACGATGGCGTCCAGTACCGCGTCGACAGCGTCCGCGGCCTGCTGGCGGCCGCCCAGCTTGTCGGCAATCGCTTCTACGAGCTGCGCCTTGTTCACGTCTTCCCCTTCGGAGACTTCGCCAGAACGAATGTGTTCAAGCTTATTTCGCACGTTAGGCGGATATATACCGCAAATCAAACACGAAACGGGCTAATCACCCTAGTGCCGCAACGCCGGAGGCGGTTACGGAGTTCCTTCGCATCAGTCGCCTTCAGGGAATCGACCCTCGTCGAGGTCCTTCATCAACCTGTCCAGGCGCCTTGCCGCATCGGCGAGATCGTGCTTCGCCGCGGCTGTGACGACCAACAGCTTCCGGGACAGCGCCATCCTTACGCCCTCCGGGACTTGCAGTGAGCGCACCCGTGTGTGTGCTTCTTTCAGCCGGTCCGCGACGAGTTCGTAGAGCTCGAGTTGACTGTCGCGTTCCATGCACAGATTGTGCCATCTGGGGCGAGTTGTCGCCTCACGGGGCCTCAACAAACGGCTGTGCCCCCCGCCGGAAGGCGGGGGGCACAGTGTTGTCGTCGTGATCACCCGGGGGTGAATAAGCGCTGATCAGGCAGGAATCAAGCCTGAATCGTGCGCGGCTTGAAGGCCGGGCGGGCGCTTTCGTAGGTGGCGATGTCCGCTTCGTTCTGAAGGGTGAGCGAGATGTCGTCCAGGCCTTCCAGCAGACGCCAGCGGGCGTTGTCGTCCAGTTCGAACTCGGCCACGACGCCTTCCGCGCGCACCTGGCGGTCGACCAGGTCGACCGTGATCTCGGCGGTGGGGTCGGCCTCGGTCAGCTCCCACAGCCGGTCGACGGTCTCCTGCGGGAGGACGACGGTCAGCAGGCCGTTCTTCAGCGAGTTCCCGCGGAAGATGTCGGCGAAGCGGGAGGAGATGACCGCCTTGAACCCGAAGTTCTGCAGGGCCCAGACGGCGTGCTCGCGCGAGGATCCGGTGCCGAAGTCGGGGCCGGCGACGAGCACGGTCGCGCCGGCGCGCTCCGGGCGGTTCGTGACGAACTCCGGGTCCTTGCGCCAGGCCTCGAAGAGCCCGTCCTCGAAGCCGTCGCGGGTGATCTTCTTGAGCCAGTGGGCCGGGATGATCTGGTCGGTGTCGACGTTGCTGCGGCGCAGCGGGACGGCCCGGCCGGTGTGGACGGTGAAGGCTTCCATGGTTCAGACTCCGGCGGTCGCGTCGGCGGCGGACAGGTCGGCGGGCGAGGCCAGATGGCCCAGCACCGCAGTGGCGGCGGCCACCTGCGGGGAGACCAGGTGGGTGCGCCCGCCCTTGCCCTGCCGGCCCTCGAAGTTGCGGTTGGAGGTGGACGCGGAGCGTTCACCGGGCGCCAGTTGGTCGGGGTTCATGCCGAGGCACATCGAACAGCCCGCGTGCCGCCACTCGGCCCCGGCCTCCTTGAAGACCTTGTCCAGGCCCTCTTCCACGGCCTGGAGGGCGACGCGGACCGAGCCCGGGACGACGAGCATGCGTACGCCGTCGGCGACTTTGCGGCCCTCGATGATCCCGGCGACGGCGCGCAGGTCCTCGATGCGGCCGTTGGTGCAGGAGCCTACGAAGACGGTGTCGACCTTGATGTCGCGCAGCGGCTGCCCGGCGGTCAACCCCATGTACTCCAGGGCCTTTTCGGCCGCGAGGCGCTCCGAAGCGTCCTCGTACGAAGCCGGGTCGGGGACGTCGGCCGACAGCGGCGCGCCCTGGCCCGGGTTGGTGCCCCAGGTGACGAACGGGGACAGCGCGGCGCCGTCGATGACGACCTCGGCGTCGAAGACCGCGTCCTCGTCGGTGCGCAGGGTCTTCCAGTAGGCGACGGCCGCGTCCCAGTCCTCGCCCACGGGGGCGTGGTCACGGCCCTGGAGGTAGTCGAACGTCGTCTGGTCGGGGGCGATCATGCCCGCCCGGGCGCCCGCCTCGATCGACATGTTGCAGATGGTCATGCGGGCTTCCATCGAGAGTCGCTCGACGGCCTCGCCGCGGTACTCCAGGATGTAGCCCTGGCCCCCGCCGGTACCGATCTTGGCGATGATCGCCAGGATCAGGTCCTTCGCGGTGACACCCTCGGCCAGCTCGCCGGTGACCGTGATCGCCATCGTCTTCGGGCGGGCCAGCGGCAGGGTCTGGGTGGCCAGCACGTGCTCGACCTGGCTGGTGCCGATGCCGAAGGCCAGCGCGCCGAAGGCGCCGTGCGTGGAGGTGTGCGAGTCACCGCAGACGACGGTGGTGCCGGGCTGGGTCAGGCCCAGCTGCGGTCCCACGACGTGGACGACGCCCTGCTCGACGTCGCCCAGCGAGTGCAGGCGTACGCCGAACTCGGCGCAGTTCGCCCGCAGCGTCTCCAGCTGGGCGCGGGAGACCGGGTCCGCGATCGGCTTGTCGATGTCGAGGGTGGGGGTGTTGTGGTCCTCGGTCGCGATGGTGAGGTCGAGGCGTCGGACCTTGCGGCCGGCCTGGCGCAGGCCTTCGAAGGCCTGCGGGCTGGTCACCTCGTGCAGCAGGTGCAGATCGATGAAGAGGAGGTCGGGCTCGCCTTCGGCGCGCCGGACGACATGGTCGTCCCAGACCTTCTCCGCGAGTGTCCTACCCATCGCTTTCCCTCCGGCCGGCGGGTTGTGCCGGCGCTTCATAGAGATCTGTGCCGCCGGCCGCCCGTACCCCACGTCCCGGACGACGGCGCTCGGACCCAGTGGTTCGTGGACCCGCACATACAGACTCGCTGGTTCTTGGAAAAATTGAACTTGCGTTTCACAGTGTGAGACGCGAATATCGTTTCATGGACAACTCTAGCGGCGTCGGCGTTCTCGACAAGGCAGCTCTGGTATTGAGCGCTCTGGAGTCCGGTCCGGCCACCCTCGCCGGGCTGGTCGCGGCGACAGGGCTCGCACGACCCACGGCACATCGCCTTGCCGTGGCACTGGAACACCACCGGATGGTGGCGAGGGACATGCAGGGCCGGTTCATCCTCGGTCCGCGGCTGGCGGAGCTCGCCGCCGCGGCCGGCGAGGACCGCCTGCTGGCCACGGCGGGACCGGTACTCACCCACCTCCGTGACGTGACGGGCGAGAGCGCGCAGCTCTACCGCCGTCAGGGAGACATGCGCATCTGCGTGGCGGCGGCGGAGCGGCTGTCCGGCCTTCGGGACACCGTCCCGGTGGGCTCGACCCTGCCGATGAAGGCCGGCTCGGCCGCACAGATCCTGATGGCCTGGGAGGAGCCCGAGCGGCTCCACCGCGGCCTCCAGGGCGCGCGCTTCACGGCGACGGCACTCTCGGGCGTACGGCGCCGCGGCTGGGCTCAGTCGATCGGCGAGCGGGAGCCCGGCGTGGCGTCCGTGTCGGCACCGGTGCGCGGGCCGTCGAACCGCGTGGTGGCCTCCGTGTCGGTCTCCGGGCCGATCGAGCGGCTGACCCGCCACCCGGGCCGGATGCACGCCCAGGCCGTCATCGACGCGGCCGCCCGGCTCACGGAGGCGCTGCGCCGCTCCGGCTGACGCCCCGATCTTCCATCCCGTTCACCCCCGGGCCCGGGGGCGCGTTCGACGCCGCACACGTCCGAACACGCGCCTTCGGGCCCGCACTTGTCCCCGCGGCCGGGGCCGGGACACAGCGAAGAGGCCCTCCGCGATGAACGCGGAGGGCCTCTTCCGTGCGTACCCCCGACCGGATTCGAACCGGCGCTACCGCCTTGAGAGGGCGGCGTGCTAGGCCGCTACACAACGGGGGCTTGCTTGTACTGCGCTGGGCTACCAGGACTCGAACCTAGAACAAAGGAACCAGAAACCTTCGTGTTGCCAATTACACCATAGCCCAATGTGGTCTATACCAGACCAGTACCCCCGACCGGATTCGAACCGGCGCTACCGCCTTGAGAGGGCGGCGTGCTAGGCCGCTACACAACGGGGGCCCTAGCGATCCTGCATCAAGACGTCCGGGAGCTACCCAAAAGGAGATCTTGCGGGAAGGATCTGTACCCCCGACCGGATTCGAACCGGCGCTACCGCCTTGAGAGGGCGGCGTGCTAGGCCGCTACACAACGGGGGCAAAGCACTGCGTCACTACTGCACTGCGCTGGGGTACCAGGACTCGAACCTAGAATAAGGGAACCAGAAACCCTCGTGTTGCCAATTACACTATACCCCACCGAAAGTCAACCCCTGGGGGATTTTTCTTTCGAGTGGCGCCTCCGTCCGGCCTTTCGGCCCGCTCCGGCGGCGCAGAAAGAACATTACCGGATGCCTGACCGTGCTCCAAAACGGGTATCCCGCGCCAGCAGCTCCGGCAGCCGGTCGAGGCCTTCGATCCGGTGCGCCCCCTCGGGCCCGGGCCCCCGGCCGCCGTCCCGGTCGATCCAGACGGCCAGCAGCCCCGCGTCGCGGGCCCCGCGCGCGTCGATCTCCGGCTGGTCCCCCACGTACGCCACTTCCCCGGGCTGCAGTCCGAGCGCCTCGCACGCGGCGAGGAACGCCTCCGCCTGGGGTTTGCTGACCCCGAGCTCGACGGCGCAGACCAGCACCTCGAAGCGTTCGCGCAGGCCGAGGTGGCGCAGTTTGGGGTCCTGGTTGGACGTGGAGGAGTTGGAGAGCACCCCGTGCCGGTAGTCGGCCGCAAGGGCGTCGAGCGCCGGCACGACGTCCGGGAAGACGGTCCAGGCGGCCTTGTAGTGCTCGACGTAACTGTCGAACCAGGCGTCGGCCTCCGCCGCGGTCATGCCGGGCTCCTCGAGGAACTCCCGGACCCGCTCCTGGCGCTGCCCCTGGAAGGTCCCCACGCCCGCGGCGAAGTTGGCCCAGTGGCGGTCGGTGATCTCCCGCCAGCGCGCGAGCGCCTGCGCGGGGGTCCCGTACCGCTCGGCCAGCCGGACGGCCTCCAGCTGCGCCGCGAGACCGGCCGCGTCGGCCCCCGTGTAGTCGAAGAGGGTGTCGTCGATGTCCCACAGCACGGCGCGGATCGGCATGGGCCCGAGCCTACGCCGCGGGCCCGTGCGAGGTGGGCACGATGAGGAAGTCCGTCACGGAAACAGCCGACCCGGCCCTCGGCGTCCCTCCCGGTCCGGGCCGGGGGCAGGCGGTTCCCGCGTCCACGCCCGTGCCCGTGAGGACCCGTGCGGGCGGCGCCCTGCGGGGCGCCGGGCCGGAGCAGGCCGGCGATGGCCGCCTCGGCGCGATGGGCGGCCGGGGTCCACGGTCACGGCGAACGGCTCCGCCTCGCCCGACCCGAGGGGGACGAACGGGTACCAGGCGGCCGTCCGGCATGTGGGCGGGGTGACGCCCCTGAGGGCGACCGGGGCGGGCGGCTGCGTCATCCCGCCCTCGTGGGCGAAGGCGGAACCCGGCGTGAAGGGTCAGGCGCAGTCGGGCGGCGTCATGGGCGCGGCGGATCCTCCGCGGTGCGGGGGAAGGCGGGTGATCGCTGCGGCCGCAGCCTGGACGGTGCCGCCGGCAACGCCGCAGGGGGCGGCGGCCCGGAGTTCGGGCGCCGCCCCCTGCGGGACGTACGGGGTACTGCCCCGGGTCAGCCGGCCAGCTTGGCCAGCGCCGCGTCGATGCGGGCCAGCGAGCGCTCCTTGCCCAGGATCTCCAGGGACTCGAAGAGCGGCAGACCGACCGTGCGGCCGGTGACGGCCACGCGGACGGGGGCCTGGGCCTTGCCGAGCTTGAGGCCGTGGGCCTCGCCGGCGGTCAGGACGGCCTGCTTGAGGGACTCGGGGTCCGACCAGTCGGCGTCGGCCAGCTTCTCGCGGGCGGTGGTCAGCAGGGCCGCCGGCTCGCCCTTCATCGCCTTGTCCCAGGAGGCCTGGTCCTCGACGGGCTCCTTGCGGAACAGGAAGTCGACGTTGGCGGTGATCTCCGACAGGACGCCCACACGCGTCTGGGCGTACGGCGCGATGCGCTCCCAGGCCTCGGCGTCGAAGTCCTCCGGCGCCCAGTTGGCGTGCGGGGCCTGCAGCCAGGGGGCGCAGCGGTCCGCGAAGACCTTCGGGTCGAGCAGGCGGATGTGGTCGCCGTTGATCGACTCGGCCTTCTTCAGGTCGAAGCGCGCCGGGTTGGCGTTGACGCCGTCGATGTCGAACTTCTGGACCATCTCCTCGATCGAGAAGACGTCCTGGTCCTTGGAGAAGGACCAGCCGAGGAGCGAGAGGTAGTTCAGCAGGCCCTCGGGGAGGAAGCCGCGCTCGCGGTAGAGGTTGAGCGAGGCCTCGGGGTCGCGCTTGGAGAGCTTCTTGTTGCCCTCGCCCATCACGTACGGCAGGTGGCCGAAGGCGGGGGTGCCCTTGGCGACGCCCAGCTCGATCAGCGCCCTGTACAGGGCGATCTGGCGCGGGGTCGACGAGAGGAGGTCCTCGCCGCGCAGGACGTGCGTGATCTCCATCAGCGCGTCGTCCACCGGGTTGACCAGGGTGTAGAGCGGGGCGCCGTTGGCCCGGACGATGCCGAAGTCCGGCACGTTGTCCGGAGTGAAGGTCAGCTCGCCGCGCACCAGGTCGGTGAAGGTGATGGGCTCGTCGGGCATCCGGAAGCGGACGATCGCGGGACGGTGCTCGCCCTGGTACGCCTCGATCTGCACGGTGGTGAGCTCACGGCAGTGGCCGTCGTAGCCGGAGGGCTTGCCGGCCGCGCGGGCGGCGGCGCGGCGCGCGTCGAGCTCCTCGGTGCTGCAGTAGCAGTGGTAGGCGTAGCCGCCGTCCAGCAGCTTCCGTGCGACGTCCTTGTAGATGTCCATGCGCTCGGACTGGCGGTACGGGGCGTGCGGGCCGCCGACCTCGGGGCCCTCGTCCCAGGTGAAGCCCAGCCACCGCAGCGAGTCGAGCAGCTGGTCGTAGGACTCCTCGGAGTCGCGGGCCGCGTCGGTGTCCTCGATGCGGAAGACGAACGTACCGCCGTGGTGGCGCGCGAACGCCCAGTTGAAGAGGGCGGTGCGGACCAGGCCCACGTGGGGGTTGCCGGTCGGGGAGGGACAGAAACGTACGCGGACTGGTCCGTTAACCACGCTTGATCACCTTGTTGGTGAGAGTGCCGATGCCTTCGATGGTGACGGCGACCTCGTCGCCGACGTTGAGGGGGCCGACTCCGGCCGGGGTCCCCGTGAGGATGACGTCGCCGGGGAGCAGCGTCATGGCCTCGGTGATGTGGACGACCAGGTCCTCGATGGAGCGGACCATGTCACTGGTGCGGCCCAGCTGGCGCTGCCGGCCGTTGACCGTGCACTGGATGGTCAGGTCGCGCGGGTCGAGGTCGGTCTCGATCCAGGGGCCGAGGGGGCAGGAGCTGTCGAAGCCCTTGGCCCGCGCCCACTGCTTCTCCCGCTGCTGGACGTCGCGCGCGGTGACGTCGTTGGCGCAGGTGTAGCCGAGGATGACGTCCTTGACGCGCTCCCTGGGGACCTCTCGGCACATGCGGCCGATGACCACGGCGAGCTCCGCCTCGTGGTGGAGGTCCTGGGAGAAGGAGGGGTAGGTGATCGGGTCACCCGGGCCGACCACCGAGGTGGACGGCTTGAAGAAGGTGATGGGGGTGTCCGGGACCTCGTTGCCGAGCTCCGCCGCGTGCTCCGCGTAGTTGCGGCCGATGGCCACGACCTTGTTCGGGAGCACGGGCGGCAGGAGCCGGACCTTGCTCAGCGGGACCTTGGTGCCCGAGAGCTCGAAGTCCGCGAACGGGATGCCCTTGATGATGTCGAGCACGAGCGACGCTTCGTTGCCGGGGGCGGCGTCGCCCTCGACCGCGCCGAACGCGACATTGCCGTCGATCGAGAACCTGGCGATGCGCACGTGTTGCGTCTGCCCCTCTTGTGTTTCCGCTGGCTGGAGTCTGCGTCCCCAGGCTAACGCGGCGGGCAGCGGCGCTTCACGTTCCGTGCGGGGCGGCTTACTGCGCGGCGGCGGCGACCGGCGCGTCCATGAGGACCGTGCGCCGGGGGTTGGCGGTCTGCGTCGGCAGCTCGACGGCGTGCTCCGGGGTGGCCGGGGCCGCCTGCAGCTCCTCGGCGTCCTTGAGGTGCGCGAGGGTGGTGCGGCGGGGGTTGGCTATGTTGCGGAACATCGTCGTCGTCTTCATCGGAGTTCGGGGCCCTCGGTTCGGTCTGTGGATGGCGGCCGGCGCACGCACCAGCCCTTGCGCCAACCCTTTAAGGGGCAAGGCTAAACATCTGAATCCCCCGCCGAACCGGGAAGTAATGGCCACGGCTATGTGAGTTTGCTCACCCGTGAGCGGACATTACTTCCATAACGGACAGTCAACGAGACCCGCCGAAACGGACATTGCGCCACTGAATGCGCCATTCCGCTCCTGATCATCGCGACTGGGACACCTTGCCAGCCATGTCGTTTGGATGGCGTAAGTCCGATTTCAACCCAATGCGGTCGCACATGGCGTAGCGCTTCTGTCACAAGCCGTGACCGACTTTCCTGGGGAACCCGCGCACCTTGTTGGAGATCCGCCACTGTGCTGGAATTCGCGGGACCGCCGCGGGACTCAGTCCGGCGCGCAGGTGGCGCGACACAGCGCCGAGCGGCGGACGGAAAGGGAGACGCGCCGGTCACCGACGACCACCATGGGGCCGAAAGTGCCCCACGACTCGACACCGTTCCGCCGGTCGCCCGGCGGGACGCCTGGTCCAGAGGTTGCGACGCTAGTGCAGGGACGATTCAAGAGGGATGGCAGCGCTGCGGCGGAGCAGGAGCCGCGCGGCGGGACCGACCGTGGCTCCTCGCCCCAGCACGCCCAGAACCGCGGGCCGGCTGTCGAGGGCGCAGGCCCCGACGCCTCCGCCGCGGTGAGGGCCAAGGGCCGCGTGAAGTCCGTGAAGGCCAGGTCCAAGGACAAGGACAAGGCCGGGTCGACCGAGCAGGACGCGGCGATACCGAAGGCCCCCAGTGGGCCCGGCTCTCGCCTCGCCATGCAGAACTGGCGCATCAGCACGCGACTCGTGTCGCTGCTGACCCTGCCGGTCGTCGCCGCCACCACGCTCGGTGGCTTCCGCATCAACGACTCGCTCAACGACATCGCGCAGCTCGAGCACATGCAGCTGCTGACGACGATGACGCGACAGGCCACCAACCTGGCCGCCATGCTCCAGGAGGAGCGCGACCTCTCCGCGGGTCCGCTCACGCTGTCGCAGGGCAGGAGCAACAGCAGTGTCGACGGCGCCCGCGCGCAGACCGACACCGCCGCCAAGGCCTTCGCCGCCGCGACCGACAAGGTCGACAGCACGGGCGAGAAGGACGACACCCTCAAGTCGATCCGCAACAACGTGCTGCAGATCGGCCGTCAGCTCACGAACATCGAGACGATCCGCAGCAAGGCGTACGTCAACGGCGCCCAGCAGACCGTCAGCGAGTACAACGCGATGATCGTCTCGCTGCTCTCGCTCTCCCAGGACATGGCGCAGGCCACCTCCAACCCGGAGATGATCAAGCGTACGCGTGCTCTGGCCGCGTTCTCCGCCGCCAAGGAGTACGCCTCCATCCAGCGCGCGATCATCGCCGCCTCGCTGCCCGAGACCTCGGACAAGCAGGGCAAGCTGCAGGAGAACGACCGTCTCTACGCCCTCTCCGCCCAGAAGGGCGAGCAGCAGGCGAAGACGACCTTCGAGCTCGTCTACCAGGGCCGCACCGAGGAACTCCTCGCGGGTCTGGGCGACAGCAACTCCGAGATCTCCAGCGCCGACCACTACGCACGCCGCGTGCTGGCCAGCCAGGACGCCTTCCTTCGCGAGAAGAACCGGTCCTGGCTGGACTGGTACGACGCGGACGGCACCAAGCTCCAGGCGATGAAGGTCATCGAGCTGACCCTGCTCGAGGAGATGGAGCAGAAGGCCCGCGAGCTGAAGAACGAGGCCCAGCAGGACGCCATCATCAACGGTGCGCTGATCCTCCTCGTCCTCGGTGTCTCCCTCGTCGGCGCCTTCGTCATGGCCCGCTCGATGATCCGCTCGCTGCGCCGCCTGCAGGACACCGCGACGCGCGTCGCCCAGGACCGTCTGCCCGAGCTCGTCAAGCAGCTCTCCGAGTCCGACCCGCAGGACGTGGACACGTCCGTGGAGTCGGTCGGCGTGCACACCCGGGACGAGATCGGCCAGGTGGCCGCGGCGTTCGACGACGTGCACCGCGAGGCCGTCCGCCTCGCCGCCGAGCAGGCCCTTCTGCGAGGCAACGTCAACGCGATGTTCACCAACCTCTCGCGCCGCTCGCAGGGCCTCATCCAGCGTCAGCTCTCGCTCATCTCCGAGCTGGAGTCGCGCGAGGCCGATCCGGACCAGCTGTCCTCCCTCTTCAAGCTCGACCACCTCGCGACCCGCATGCGCCGTAACGGCGAGAACCTCCTCGTCCTCGCGGGCGAGGAGCCGGGCCGCCGGTGGACCCGCCCCGTCCCGCTCGTCGACGTGCTCCGCGCCGCCGCGTCCGAGGTGGAGCAGTACGAGCGCGTCGAGCTGGCCTCGGTGCCCGGTACCGACGTCGCCGGCCGCGTCGTCAACGACCTCGTGCACGTGCTCGCCGAGCTCCTGGAGAACGCCACCTCGTTCTCCTCCCCGCAGACCAAGGTCAAGGTCACCGGTCACGCGCTGCCCGACGGCCGTGTGCTCGTCGAGATCCACGACACCGGTATCGGTCTCTCTCCGGAGGACCTCGCCGCGATCAACGAGCGACTCGCGTCGCCGCCCACCGTGGACGTCTCCGTCTCCCGGCGCATGGGTCTGTTCGTGGTCGGCCGCCTGTCCCTGCGACACGGCATCCGCATCCAGCTGCGCCCCTCCGACTCGGGTGGTACGACGGCCCTCGTCATGCTCCCGGTGGACGTCGCCCAGGGCGGCAAGAAGCCGGGCCCGACGCCGGGTCAGGGCGGTCCGGGCGGTGCCCAGGGCGGCCCCGGTGCCCAGGCCTCCGTGCCCGGTCCGGGCGGACGCCCCACCGTGGGCGCGGCCCCGCAGCGCGGCCAGGTCGGCGGTGGCCAGCGCACGGCCCTGCCGGGTCGCGACGGCGGTGCCGGTCAGCAGCGTCCACAGGGCGGCCGGCCCCCGCAGCAGGGCGGTCCCGGTTCTCCCGGCGCCCGTCCGCAGCAGGGGCAGACCACCGCGGGACAGGGCCAGGGTGCCTTCGGCGCCGGCAGCCCCCTGCCGGCGCGCGGTCCGGTCCCCAGTGTCGGCTTCGGCAGCGGCTCCGGGGCCCGTCCGGCTTCCACCGGTGCCTCCGGCTTCCAGCAGGGCAACGGCTTCGAGCGTCCGCAGCCGCAGCAGCCCCAGGCCCAGCCCCAGCAGGCTCAGCAGCAGCCGACCGGTCCCGCGGCTCCGGCCCAGGGCGGGCAGCGGCCGCAGCTGCCGCCGCGCGGCGGCGCCGGTGCCCGTCCGGAGCTGCCCAGCCCGCAGACCACCAGCTGGGGCTCCGACCAGGCCCGCGGCCACGACGAGCTCTCGGGCCCCGGCTCGACGGCCGAGTTCGCGCGCCCGGACTTCAACGCGCCGATGCCCCAGGGCGACGGCGCCGGCAGCACCACCGGCCAGTTCGAACGTCCGGACGTACGGGGCCCCATCGACCCGTCCAGCACCGGCCAGTTCGAGCGCCCGGGCTACCAGCCGCAGCGGCCGGGCGGCCCCGGTGTCGGCGGGTTCGCCCGCCAGCCGCAGGCCCCGCAGCAGCACATGCAGCCGCAGGCTCCGCAGCAGGGCGGCGAGTACGCACCCGTACCGCCCGCGCGGCCGGAGGCTCCGCGGCTTCCGCAGGCCCACCGGCCCGAGGCGCTGCCGCCGGCCCAGAGCTCCGGTGACGCCCGCAGCCCGATCTTCGACACGCTGGAGTCGAACTGGTTCCGCGAGGAGGGGCAGCAGCCCCCCGCGCAGGTCCCGGCCGTACCCCAGCAGCCGCAGCAGTCCGCTCCGTCGGCCCCGCAGCAGCACCAGCTGCCGCAGCGCGGCCAGGAGCACGCGGCCGAGCCCGCCCAGGCGACGACCGGCAGCATGCCGACCGTCAGCTGGAAGTCCTCGCCGAACGACGAGCTGATGCGCCAGGCCGAGCGCGTGCGCCAGCCCGCCGCCGGCGGCATCACGACGTCGGGGCTGCCCCGCCGGGTCCCGCGGGCGAACCTCGTGGCCGGCACCGCGCAGCAGCAGTCCGACGCACAGGCGGGTCCGCAGGTCTCGCGGGCGCCGGACGACGTCCGCGGCCGTCTGACCAACCTCCGACGCGGTATCCAGCAGGGCCGTCAGGCTGGCAACAACAGCCAGACGACCGGCAGTTACCACATCGACCCCACTTACCAGCAGGAGCGATAGTTGAGTTCGATGAGCCAGGCGGCACAGAACCTGAACTGGTTGATCACCAACTTCGTGGACAACACCCCCGGGGTGTCGCACACGGTGGTGGTCTCCGCCGACGGCCTTCTTCTGGCGATGTCCGACGGATTTCCGCGCGACCGCGCCGATCAGCTGGCGGCCGTGGCCTCCGGACTGACCTCGCTGACCGCCGGTGCCTCCCGCATCTTCGAGGGCGGCGCCGTCAACCAGACCGTGGTCGAGATGGACCGGGGATTCCTGTTCCTCATGTCCGTCTCCGACGGATCCTCGCTGGCCGTCCTGGCGCACCCGGAGTGCGACATCGGCCTCGTGGGCTACGAGATGGCTCTTCTGGTGGATCGCGCGGGCAGTGTCCTCACCCCGGACCTGCGCGCCGAACTGCAGGGAAGCCTGCTCGGCTGACTTCCCCTCTCCCGGCCGGACGGTACTACCGGCCGGGAGACCGGGGCCCCCGCCCCGGAATCCAGTACCACCGCCAGGCCGTCATACCGTTCCCCCCACCGGCCGCCCCGTCAGACGGCACGCTGACCACTGCTGTCCAGCCCGGAGGATCCATGACCCCGCCCCCCGCCTACCCCGATGCGTACGGAGATTCGTACTCGGAAGGCGATCAGCCGCTGGTGCGTCCCTATGCGATGACCGGCGGCCGGACCCGGCCCCGCTACCAGCTCGCCATCGAGGCGCTGGTCAGCACCACCGCCGATCCGATGCACCTGTCCGGCCTGCTCCCGGAGCACCAGCGCATCTGCACCCTGTGCCGCGAGGTCAAGTCGGTCGCCGAGGTCTCCGCGCTGCTGTCCATGCCGCTCGGTGTGGCACGCATCCTCGTCGCCGACCTGGCCGAGGCCGGCATGGTGGCCATCCACCAGCCGGGCAATGGAGAGGCCGGCGGCACGCCGGATGTAACGCTGCTCGAAAGGGTGCTCAGTGGCCTTCGGAACATCTAGCGGAGCGGCTCCCCGCTCCACCACCTCCGCGAAGATCGTGGTGGCGGGCGGCTTCGGCGTGGGCAAGACCACGTTCGTCGGAGCCGTGTCCGAGATCAACCCGCTGCGCACCGAAGCCGTCATGACCAGCGCCTCCGCCGGTATTGACGACCTCACGCACACCGGTGACAAGACGACCACCACGGTCGCGATGGACTTCGGCCGCATCACGCTCGACCAGGACCTGATCCTGTACCTCTTCGGTACGCCGGGCCAGGACCGCTTCTGGTTCATGTGGGACGACCTGGTCCGCGGCGCGATCGGTGCGATCGTGCTCGTCGACACGCGCCGTCTCGCCGACTGCTTCCCCGCGGTCGACTACTTCGAGAACAGCGGCCTGCCCTTCGTCGTGGCGCTCAACGGCTTCGAGGGACACCAGCCGTACACGCCGGAGGAGGTGCGCGAGGCGCTGCAGATCGGCCCCGGCGCCCCCATCATCACCACGGACGCCCGCCACCGCGCGGACGCCAAGAGCGCGCTCATCACGCTCGTCGAGCACGCCCTCATGGCGCGGCTCAAGTAGCGGGGCGGCTTCAACTGCCGTACGGGAGGGGCGGGCTGTGTCGTATGACACGGCCCGCCCCTGTCGTTCATAACGTTTCGACAGAGAATTGAAGCGATATGGCAACGGGATGCGTTCGGCCGGTGCCGCTGCGCTCACAACCACACCGGCTTTTGCCGCAGGACGCTCTTTATGTCCGGTTTATGTGAGGCATAAGTCTCCAGGACCCACGGATTTCAACTGTTTGGAACAGGGCCGTCAACCGTGCTGGAATTCAACGAACTAGCTAGTAGCACCGCCGAGAGGTTGTTGGTCGAGTGAGGCGAAGCAACGCAAGCCCCGCGGATGAACCCGCGCGCGGCAACTTCACCCCGCCGCCGCGAGCGGCCACGTCGCCCGCCGACGTGCCCGTGGAACCGCCTGTGAAGAGCGGGAGCACCAGCAGGTTCTCTCCCCGCAACTGGCGCGTGCCGACCCGTCTGAACGCCATCCTGCTCGTGCCGGCCCTCGTGGGTCTGGTCATGGGCGGGTTCCAGGTGAAGGGCTCCGTCGACACGTGGAACGAGGCCAAGGACGCCGAGCAGATAGCCCGGGTCGTCCAGGCCGCCTCGGAATACAGCCAGGCACTGCTCAACGAGCGTGACCTGACCGCCGAGCCGCTCCTGAACGGCCTGACCAAGGACGACAAGGTCACCAAGGCCTACGCGGCCACCACCGCGGCCAAGGAGAAGTTCGACAAGGCCGTCCAGGACCTGCCCGAGAACCAGGGCATGGAGCGGCGTCTGGAGCTCTTCCGCGCGGAGGAGCCCAAACTGACGGACGTCCGCCAGACGGCTTACCAGGCCGGGATCGAGAGCCCCAAGAAGAACCCGCCCACTTCGTTCGGCCCCATCCCGACCGAAGAGGGCTACGTAACCGTCCAGCACTACCTCATGCAGTTCGCCAACGAGCTCGGTCTCGGCACCGGCAACGTGACCTCGTACGGCCGCATGGTCTACGCGATCCAGCTCGCCAAGGCGGCGAACTCGCTCCAGCGCTCCGTCGGCACGCACCTGCTCGTACGCCCGAGCAACGACGAGAACACCCGCAAGGCCCAGCTCGTCGCCTTCTCGTCCTACGCCTACCTCGAGGAAATCGCCATCGGCGAGTACGTCGCGGCAGGTACCGAGGAGGACGTCAACCGTCTGAAGACGGTCATGGCGAAGAAGTCCGAAGAGGGCGCCGCCAAGCTCGCCGAGGCCAAGGCCGCCGCCGAACAGGCCGGCACCCCCTTCAAGAGCCCGCCCGTCTCGCCGATCAACAAGTCGATCCTGACCGGCATGACCGAGGCCATCGCCAGCGGCGAGCCCAAGAAGAAGGTCATCGACGGCGGCACCACGCCGGCGGCGTGGCAGTTCGCCGCCACGTCCAAGTTCGACGGCTACGACGAGGTCGAGAAGGAACTCCTCGAGAAGGCCGTCAACGACGCCGTCGCGGTCTCCGACGACGCCCGCACCGACGCCATCACCAACGGCGCCATCGTGGTCGTGGCCCTGCTCGCCGCCTTCATCCTGGCCGGCATGATGGCCCGCCAGATGGGCCGTGCGATGGGCCGCCTGCGCACCGCCGCCTTCGACATCGCCGAGCAGCGCCTGCCGTCGCTCGTCGACCAGCTCTCGCGCACCGACCCGGGCAAGGTCGACACCCGTGTCCACCCGATCCCGATCGACTCCCAGGACGAGATCGGCGAGGTCGCCCGCGCCTTCGACCAGGTCCACCGGGAAGCGGTCCGGCTCGCCGCCGAGCAGGCGCTCCTGCGAGGGAACGTCAACGCGATCTTCACGAACCTGTCGATGCGCAACCAGTCGCTGATCGAGGGCCAGCTGACCCTCATCACCGACCTGGAGAACAACGAGGCCGACCCGGACCAGCTGGAGAACCTCTTCCGCCTGGACCACCTGGCCACCCGTATGCGCCGCAACGGCGAGAACCTCCTCATCCTCGCGGGTGAGGAGCCGGGCCGCCGCTGGGACCAGCCGGTGCCCCTCGTGGACGTGCTGCGCGCCGCCTCCTCCGAGGTGGAGCAGTACGAGCGCATCGAGCTCTCCGGTGTCTCCGAGGCCGAGATCCACGGCCAGGCCGTGACCGACCTCGTGCACCTACTCGCCGAGCTGCTGGAGAACGCCACCACGTTCTCCTCCCCGCAGACCAAGGTCCGCGTCAACGCCACGCGTCTGCCCGACGGCCGCGTGATGGTCGAGATCCACGACAAGGGCATCGGCCTCACCGCCGAGGACTTCGCGGACATCAACCACAAGCTCGCCAACCCGCCGACCGTGGACGCCGCGATCTCGCAGCGCATGGGTCTGTTCGTGGTCGGCCGGCTGGCGGACCGCCACAACATCCGCGTCCAGCTGCGCCCCTCGGGCGAGGCGGCGGGCACCACCTCGCTGATCATGCTTCCCGACGCCATCACGCACGGTGGCGGTGGCGAGGGCATCCCGGACGACGACTTCACGGTCTCGCAGATCATTCCGGAGCAGAAGGCCCAGCAGGCCGCCCCGATGCGCACGGCCGCGGAGCTCGGCTTCGACGACTCGCGCTACGAGCAGGGCGGCGACGGGCGCGGCATCGACCCCGTCGGGCGTTCGCTCGGCCGCGAGGAGCGCCGTGCCGCGCTGGAGGCCCAGGTCGGCTTCCCGCAGGAGCAGCAGGGCTACGCCGACCAGGGCGGCCAGGACTATCCGGAACCTCAGCCTGAGCACGGCTACCAGCCGTACCAGGGCTACGAGCAGCAGTCCGAGCAGGGTTACGAACCCGCGTACGACGGACAGGGCACGCAGCAGGGGTACGAGGCGTACCCGCAGCAGGACTACGCCTATACGGAAGACGGCTACCCGGACCAGCAGTCGAGCACTCAGAGCTACGACGGAGGCTACGAAGCCCAGTCGGGGCAGGCCGAGTGGCCCGAACAGAACACGTATCCGGCTGCCTACCAGCAGGATTACGGGACTGAATCGGAATCGCAGGCCGTCCCCGAACCGGCCGCGGAGCGCGTAGGCTTCGACCGTCCGGGCGCCGCTGCCGACACCGGTCACGAAATGACCGGAGCGGGCCTGCCGCGACGCGGCAGCCAGCAGCAGTGGCAGTCGGCACAGCAGGAAGCGGAGTCCTCCGGGTCCCTCTTCGAGCAGCGGCCGCAGCGTCAGCGGCAGGCCGCGGCGCCGGAGCAGGACCAGGACGGTGGCACGGCGTGGCGCTCGGGCAACGACGAGCGCTGGCAGCAGGCCGCCAAACTCCGTGAGCCGAAGGCGGGCGGGGTCACCCCGTCCGGTCTCCCTCGGCGCGTGCCCAAGGCCAACCTGGTCGAGGGCGCAGCGGAGACGACCCCGCAGGGCGGCCCCCAGGTCTCCCGCGCTCCGGAGGACGTCCGCGGCAGGTTGAGCAACCTGCGGCGAGGTGTCCAGCAGGGACGCAGCGCGGGTACTGAGCAGTCAAGTAACAGCTATGACCAGGAGCGTTAGTGTGAGCCCGATGAGCCAGGCGGCACAGAACCTGAACTGGTTGATCACCAATTTCGTGGACAACACCCCCGGGGTGTCGCACACGGTGGTGGTCTCCGCCGACGGCCTTCTTCTGGCGATGTCCGACGGATTTCCGCGCGACCGCGCCGATCAGCTGGCGGCCGTGGCCTCCGGACTGACCTCGCTGACCGCCGGTGCCTCCCGCATCTTCGAGGGCGGCGCCGTCAATCAGACCGTGGTCGAGATGGACCGGGGATTCCTGTTCCTCATGTCCGTCTCCGACGGATCGTCCCTCGCGGTGCTGGCGCACCCGGAGTGCGACATCGGCCTCGTGGGCTACGAGATGGCTCTTCTGGTGGATCGCGCGGGCAGTGTCCTGACCCCGGACCTGCGCGCCGAACTGCAGGGAAGCCTTCTCAACTAGCAAACAGGCAGTGCGTTTCGCGCCATCGCACCGTAGGGTGCGGTGGCGCGGTTCCACAGGGAGTACTGCGTTCTTGGAGTCGGAGGAGGAGACGTGACAACACCCGGAGGACATCCTTATGGCGGCTCGCAGCAGCCGCAGGGTGGGCACGACCAGAACCGCTTCAACTTCCCCTCCGCACCAAGCCGGCCCGTGCCGGAGCAGAACCACTACCAGCAGTACGGGCAGCCCCAGCAGCCCCCTATGCCCCCGCAGGCGCCTCCGCGCGCCGCTCGGCAGCCGGCCCCCAAGGCCCACAACCCGCTGGTGCGCCCGTACGCGATGACCGGCGGCCGTACTCGGCCGCGCTACCAGCTCGCCATCGAGGCGCTGGTCAGTACCACGGCGGATCCCGCGCGCCTGCAAGGGCAGTTGCCCGAGCACCAGCGCATCTGCCGCCTGTGCCAGGAGATCAAATCCGTCGCGGAGATCTCGGCACTTCTCTCCATTCCTCTTGGTGTCGCCCGCATCCTCGTAGCCGACCTGGCGGAGGCGGGCCTTGTCGCCATTCACCAGCCCGGCGGCGACGAGTCTGCCGGTGGCCAGCCAGACGTGACACTGCTCGAAAGGGTGCTCAGTGGACTTCGCAAGCTCTAACGGCGGAGCGGCTCCCCGCTCCACCACCTCCGCGAAGATCGTGGTGGCGGGCGGCTTCGGCGTGGGCAAGACCACGTTCGTCGGAGCCGTGTCCGAGATCAACCCGCTGCGCACCGAAGCCGTCATGACGTCCGCGAGCGCGGGCATCGACGACCTCACCCACACCGGTGACAAGACGACCACCACGGTCGCCATGGACTTCGGCCGCATCACGCTCGACCAGGACCTGATCCTGTATCTCTTCGGTACGCCGGGCCAGGACCGCTTCTGGTTCATGTGGGACGACCTCGTCCGCGGCGCCATCGGCGCCGTCGTGCTCGTCGACACGCGCCGTCTCGCCGACTGCTTCCCCGCCGTCGACTACTTCGAGAACAGCGGCCTGCCCTTCGTCATCGCCCTCAACGGCTTCGACGGGCACCAGCCCTACACGCCGGAGGAAGTCCGCGAGGCCCTGCAGATCGGCCCGGACGCCCCCATCATCACCACGGACGCCCGCCACCGCGCGGACGCCAAGAGCGCGCTCATCACGCTCGTCGAGCACGCCCTCATGGCGCGCCTGCGGTAGGAACCGCCGCATCCGACAGGCCCCCGCGTCCACGACGCGGGGGCCTTCGCCGTGTACGGGGCTCCACGCGGCCCCGGGGCCTCGTGCGGCGGCGCCGCGTGCCGTCGGCGCGGGCCGGTACGCGGAAGGCCCCGCACCCTGGAGGGGGTGCGGGGCCTTCGGCTGCTTCCGGGGAGGGACCGGGGCTCAGCCCTGCCAGCTGTGCGGGGCGCGGAAGCCCGGGGTGCGCTCGAGACGGCGCCAGCCGGCCTGGCGCGGCAGGCGGGCCGTGGTCTCCTCGGGCGTGGCGGCGGCGCGGGCGAGCAGGATCGCGGTGATCGCGGCCAGCTCCTCGGGCGCGGCGTTGCCCTTTTCGACGCGGAGCAGGGTGTCAGAGGCGTTGGTCATGGGGTGGCAGATCTCCTTCGCGGTTACTGCGGCGGGTTGCCGTGCTTGCGGGACGGCAGATCGGCGTGCTTGTTGCGGAGCATCGCGAGGGCGCTGACGAGCACCTCGCGGGTCTCGGCGGGGTCGATGACGTCGTCGACGAGGCCGCGCTCGGCCGCGTAGTACGGGTGCATCAGCTCGGACTTGTATTCCTTGACCATGCGCGTGCGCATGGCCTCGGGGTCCTCGGCGTCCGCGATCTGCTTGCGGAAGATGACGTTGGCCGCGCCCTCGGCGCCCATCACGGCGATCTCGTTGGTGGGCCAGGCGTAGGTGATGTCGGCACCGATGGACTGGGAGTCCATGACGATGTACGCGCCGCCGTAGGCCTTGCGCAGGATCAGCGAGATCCGCGGGACGGTGGCGTTGCAGTACGCGTACAGCAGCTTGGCGCCGTGGCGGATGATGCCGCCGTGCTCCTGGTCGACGCCCGGCAGGAAGCCGGGGACGTCCAGCAGCGTGATGATCGGGATGTTGAAGGCGTCGCACATCTGGACGAAGCGCGCGGACTTCTCGGAGGCCTCGATGTCGAGGACGCCGGCGAGATGGGCGGGCTGGTTGGCGACGATGCCGACCACCTGTCCGTCCATGCGCGCCAGGGCGCAGATGATGTTGCGGGCCCAGCGCTCGTGGATCTCCAGGACGTCGCCGTCGTCGACGAGCTCCTCGATGACCTTGTGCATGTCGTACGGGCGGTTGCCGTCCGCGGGGACCAGGTCCAGGAGGACCTCGCTGCGGCGGTCCGCCGGGTCGCTCGTCTCGTGGACGGGCGGGTTCTCGCGGTTGTTCGAGGGGAGCATCGAGATGAGGTAGCGCACCTCGGAGATGCAGGTCTCCTCGTCGTCGTACGCGAAGTGCGCGACGCCCGAGGTCTCGGCGTGCACGTCGGCGCCGCCGAGGCCGTTCTGGGTGATCTCCTCGCCGGTCACCGCACGGACCACGTCCGGGCCGGTGATGAACATCTGCGAGGTGTCGCGGACCATGAAGACGAAGTCCGTCAGGGCCGGGGAGTACGCGGCTCCGCCGGCGCACGGGCCGAGCATCACCGAGATCTGCGGGATGACACCCGAGGCCTTGGTGTTGCGCTGGAAGATGCCGCCGTAGCCGGCGAGGGCGGAGACGCCCTCCTGGATGCGGGCGCCGGCGCCGTCGTTGAGGGAGACCAGCGGGGCACCGGCCGCGATGGCCATGTCCATGATCTTGTGGATCTTGGTGGCGTGGGCCTCGCCCAGGGCGCCGCCGAAGATCCGGAAGTCGTGCGCGTAGACGAAGACCGTGCGGCCCTCGACCGTGCCCCAGCCGGTGATGACACCGTCGGTGTACGGCTTCTTGCTCTCGAGGCCGAAGCCGGTCGCACGGTGGCGGCGCAGCTGCTCGACCTCCCTGAAGGAACCCTCGTCGAGGAGCAGTGCGATGCGCTCGCGCGCCGTCAGCTTCCCCTTCGCGTGCTGGGCCTCGGTCGCACGGTCACTCGGTCCACGCCGCGCCTGCTCGCGCAGGGAGTGCAGCTCGGCCACGCGCCCACGGGCGTCCGTCGGCTCGCTCGGGATCTGGTCCACAACGGTCATGTACCGACCTTACGAAGATCGTGATGAAAAACCTCCGTTCATTCCGCACAGTCTCGGGAGTCTTCCGCTGTCCGGCCCGCACAGAACCACCGGTGGAAGTAAGGACTCCGCCAGATGGCGCTCTCCGGGGTTGTAGGACCTTCACAGATTTCGCTGACACCTCCACTGGTAGTTGAAATTTGAACGGAATGGTTCTAGTGTCTGTCGTGTCGAAGTCGTTGAAGTTTCAACAGCTTCGACTTCCCCCACACCGGATTACTACCGAGGAGTAAGTCATGGGTCTCTTCAACCGCCGCACCGCGCAGGACACCACCGCCGTCGCCACCCTGGAGGTGGATCCGGCGCTCGCCGCCCTCACCGGCGACTACGTCATCGACCCGGCCCACAGCAGCATCGGCTTCACCGTCCGGCACGCGATGGTGACCAACGTCCGCGGCTCCTTCGCCGACCACGAGGGCACCCTGTACCTGGACGGCTCCGACCCGGCCCTCTCCACGGCCTCCATCGACGTGAAGATCGCCTCCGTCGACACCGGCATCGCCGACCGCGACGCGCATCTGCGCAGCGGTGACTTCTTCGACGCCGAGGCCTTCCCGCTGATGACCTTCCGCTCCACCGAGGCCGCGTTCCTCGGCGGGGACACCTACCGGGTCACCGGCGACCTCACCATCAAGGACGTCACCCGGCCGCTCTCCATCGACCTGGAGTTCAACGGCTCCGCCACCGACCCGTACGGCAACCAGCGCGTCGGGTTCGAGGGCAGCGCGGACATCCTGCGCTCGGACTGGGGGCTGACCTGGAACGCGGCCCTGGAGACCGGCGGTGTCGTGGTCAGCGACAAGGTGAAGCTGACCTTCGACATCTCCGCCATCAAGCAGGCCTGACCGGCCGCACGGCGACCCGGGGGCGGTGCGCCCTAGAAGCCGCCCCCGTCGAATCCGCCGCCGCCGAACCCGCCGCCCCCGCCGAAGTCCCCGCCGCCGAAGTCCGACGGGTTGAAGTCGGCCCCGGAGAGGTCGCCGCCGCCGTAGCCGTCGCCCATGCCGCCCCCGTAGTCCGCGGCATAGGCGGGCGTCGACATGATCGAACCGAGCATCGTGCCCATGAGCAGGCCGGGCAGGATGCCGCCGCCGAAGTAGCCGCCGGCCCAGGGCCCGTACGCCGGGCCGGCGTCGTAGTACGGCCGCGGTCCGCGCTCGGTGTCGACCGTGCGCACGGCCGGGTCCAGTCCGTCGCGCAGCCGCACCGCGTCCGCCGTGCACACGGGCACCGTACGCGCCGCCCCCGCCGCCGGAGCCCACGTCGCGTCCTCGGCGCTCGGCCCGTGGCGCGGGTCGAAGAAGCACGGAGCGCGACGCTCCGGCACCGGCTCGCCCCGTCGGCGCGCGTCCAGACAGGCCAGGGCGTACCGGCCGTCCTCCAGGGCCTGGGTCACCCCGGTGACCTCCTCCGGGTTCCGGACGGAGGCCATGATCCGCTTGGCCTTCTCGTACGAGTCGAGCCCCCGCTCGTAGTCCTCGCGCATGGTGTCGTCGGCGCCGGGCTCGCCGGGGTGGAAGTCGAGGCGCTCCAGCTCCTCACCGAAGGCAGTGATGTCCTCGTCGACGACCACGCTCAGCCGCTCGATGGCCTCGCGCCGGGCCTCTTCCTTCTTCTTCCGGTTCCGGCGCACCAGCGCGTAGGCGCCGCCGCCGCCGATCGCGGCCACCGCGCCGAGGGTGACCAGGCCGCCGACCGGGACTCCGTCGTCGGCGCCGGCGGTACCCCAGGAGTCGGGGGCACTGCCCCTGGTCTGGGTCAGGGCCTGGTCCACGAAGTTGTTGAGCTGGGTGCTCGCGTCGACCGGGGCGCCCGTCTTGACCGCGTCGGTGAGGTTGCGCACGGCGTTGGTCGGCATGACCGCCCGGTCTGCGCCGGCGTCGAAGCCTTCGCCGAGCCGGATCGCGTAGAGCCCGGTGATGCCGGTCTGCGCGCGGACCGCGGCGAGCACCTTGTCCTGCGGGAATTCGGCGGTGGCCGGGAGGACGGCGACGAAGACCGGCTTCCCGGCGTCCTCGATCTTCTTCGCGAGCGCATCGGCCTCGGCCTTCGGCAGCTGCGCCTCGGCCCGCGGATCGACGTAGACGGGACCCTCCTTGAGGGCCTCGGCCACGGCGGCGACGCCGGTGGCGGCCGATGCCTGCGGTGCGGCCGCCAAGGCGGTCGCACCGAGGGCCAGCAGCAGACCGGAAAGCAACGATCCCAAACGTATGGATATCAGCCTGGTCCTCATATCCATGACGCTACCCGAACCGGCACTTTCCCGTGTGAGTAGGACATAAGGGAGCCTTGGCCCCGGCCGTCGGCAGGCGTCCGCGAGCACCGCCCCGGCCGGTGCCGACCCGGCTACTCGGCCGGTTCGACGCCGGCGTGGAGGAGGCCGTAGGTGAAGGCGTCCTCCAGGGCCTGCCAGGAGGCGGCGATCACGTTGGGGGCGACACCGACCGTCGACCACTCGCGGACCCCGTCCGTCGTGGCGACGAGCACGCGCGTCGTGGACTCCGTGCCGTGCGTGCCCTCCAGGATGCGGACCTTGTAGTCGACCAGCTCGAACTTGGCGAGTTGCGGATAGAACCGCTCCAGCGCCACCCGCAGGGCCCGGTCCAGGGCGTTGACCGGGCCGTTGCCCTCGGCCGTCGCGACGATCCGCTCGCCCTTGGCCCACAGCTTGACCGTGGCCTCGTTGGCGTGGGTGCCGTCCGGGCGGTCCTCGACGATCGCCCGCCAGGACTCGATGCGGAAGTACTTGCGGGCCCGCCCCTCGGCCTCGGCGCGCAGCAGCAGCTCGAAGGAGGCGTCGGCCGCCTCGTAGGTGTAGCCCTGGAGCTCGCGCTCCTTGACCCGCTCCACCACCCGGGAGATCAGCGCGCGGTCCCCGCCGAGCTCCACGCCGAGCTCCTTGCCCTTGAGCTCGATGGAGGCCCGGCCGGCCATGTCGGAGACCAGCATCCGCATGGTGTTGCCGACCCGCTCGGGATCGATGTGCTGGTAGAGGTCCGGGTCGACCTTGATCGCCGAAGCGTGCAGGCCCGCCTTGTGCGCGAAGGCGGAGACGCCGACATAGGGCTGGTGGGTGGAGGGCGTCAGGTTGACGACCTCGGCGATGGCGTGCGAGATCCGGGTCATCTCGGCGAGCGCGCCGTCGGGGAGCACCTGGCGCCCGTACTTGATCTCCAGAGCGGCGACGACGGGGAACAGGTTGGCGTTGCCGACGCGCTCGCCGTAGCCGTTCGCGGTGCACTGGACATGGGTGGCGCCGGCGTCGACGGCGGCCAGGGTGTTGGCGACGGCGCAACCGGTGTCGTCCTGGGCGTGGATGCCGAGGCGGGCGCCGGTGTCGGCGAGGACGGTGGCCACGGTCGCCGACACCTGGGCGGGCAGCATGCCCCCGTTGGTGTCGCAGAGGACGACCACGTCGGCGCCGGCCTCGTGCGCGGTGCGCACGACGGACTTCGCGTACTCGGCGTTGGCCCGGTAGCCGTCGAAGAAGTGCTCGCAGTCGACGAAGACCCGGCGGCCCTGGGCCACCAGGTGGGAGACGGTGTCCCGGACCATCTCCAGGTTCTCGTCGAGGGTGGTGCGCAGGGCGAGTTCGACGTGGCGGTCGTGGGACTTGGCGACGAGCGTGATCACGGGGGCGCCGGACTCCAGCAGGGCCCGCACCTGGGGGTCCTGGTCGGCCGAGCCGCCGGCCCGGCGGGTGGCGCCGAAGGCGACCAGCCAGGCGTTCTTGAAGTCGATCTCCGCGCGGGCGCGGGCGAAGAACTCGGTGTCGCGGGGGTTGGCGCCGGGCCAGCCGCCCTCGATGAAGCCCACTCCGAAGTCGTCCAGATGGCGGGCGATCGTCAGCTTGTCGGCGACCGTGAGGTTGATGCCCTCACGCTGGGCGCCGTCGCGCAGGGTGGTGTCGAAGACGTGGAAGCTGTCGTCCAGGCCCCCGGACAGCGCAGTTGCCGCCTCTGGTGTCGTCGTCATGCTGATCTGGCTCCTGTCGGATGAGTGGTTCCGTGAAACCCGGAGTCCACTGCCCCATCATCGCGCGCAGTCCGCTCCCGGCAGGGATGGGCCGGGAAACGAAAAAACCTCTCGCGGGTAGCGAGAGGTCTGCACGCGGGTCCGAGGCACGGTGGCCGCGTCCGCGAAGTTCTTCCACGGTTCAGCGGCCACAGGGGACCGGCGCGCTGCTGGCGATAATCATGAGCTGAGCAGGCACGGTCGCAGTGTGCCACACCGCTCGCCGTGGATGGACAGGCATCTCACCATGCGGGCAGCGCCCTCCGGTGGGGACGCGCCGCCGCGGGGCTACGGGCGAAGGGCCAGGGTGTCGGTGAGGAACTCGTGTACGTGGGCCAGGATGGCCGTCCGGTCGAGCGTGGGCAGGCCCACCGCCAGCTGGATGCTGAAACCGTCGAGAAGGGCACGGATGCGGGTCGCCACGCGCTCGGCGTCGACCGGGCGGAACTCACCGCGTGAGATGCCCTCGGCGAGCAGCGCCACCAGGTCGCGGTGCCAGGCGCCCTCGATGGCCGCCTGCCGGTCCCGCTCCTGCGGGCCCGCGTTCTGCGATCGGTTCCACACCTCCAGCCACAGCGTCCAGTGCGGGTCGCGGGCCTGCGTGGGCACGTACAGGTCCACGTACGCCTGCAGGCGCTCGGCCACCGGACCGCGGCGTGCGAGCAGGGCCCGCCGCGCACTGCCCAGTTCCGCCTCGCTCCACTCCAGTGTCTGGAGCAGGAGCTCGTCCTTGCTCCGGAAGTAGTAGAGGAGGTGGCCGCTGCTCATGCCGACCTCGCGGCCCAGACCGGCCATGGTGAGGCCTTCGAGCCCGCGCTCGGCGATCGTGGCCATGGCGGCGACGAGTACGTCCTCGCGCGGGGGCGCGTTCTTGCGCGCCGCCCGTACCGGTACTCCGCCCGCCGCCATGACCACTCCTCGTCGCTCGGCCGCCGTTCGTCCGCGGATCAGACCTTCGGCTGCTGCTGGGTGATGCAGTGGATACCGCCGCCCCCGGCGAAAATCGTACGTGCGTCGACGAGGGTCACGGTCCGTTCGGGGAACAGGCCGCGGAAGATCTCGGCGGCCTCCTCGTCCCGCGGGTCGTCGAAGGAGCAGAGCACGACGCCGTCGTTGCACAGGTAGTGGTTGATGTAGGAGTAGTCCACCCACTCGCCGTCCTCCTCCAGGACGGTCGGCGCGGGGATCTCCACGACCTCCAGCTGCCGGCCCCGGGCGTCGGTGGACGCGCGCAGGATCGCCGCGATGGTCCTGCAGCGCTCGTGGTCCGGGTGGGAGGGGTCGGGCTGGGTGTGCACCATGACCACGCCGGGGCGGGCGAAGGCCGCGACGATGTCGACGTGGCCCTGGGTGCCGTAGGTGCCGTAGTCCCCCGCCAGGCCGTACGGCAGCCAGATCGCCTTGCTGGTGCCGAGGTGGGCATGGATCTCGGTCTCGACCTGTTCGCGGGTCCAGTCGGGGTTGCGGCCCTTGCCCAGCTGGACGGTGTCGGTGAGCAGCACGGTGCCCTCCCCGTCGACGTGGATGGCGCCGCCCTCGTTGACCAGCGGTGTGCTGAACGTGCGGGTGCCGAGCACGTCCGAGACCTGGCGGGCGATCTTCGAGTCGTGGTCCCAGCGCGCCCATTCCTGGGCGCCCCAGCCGTTGAAGGTCCAGTCGACGGCGGCCAGCTCGCCGGCGTCGTTGGTGACGAAGGTGGGGCCGATGTCGCGCATCCAGGCGTCGTCGAGCTCGCGCTCGACCACGTCGAGGGCGTGGCCGTCGCCGGCGCCGGCGATCGCCAGGGCGTTCTCGGCATCGCCCGGGGAGACGACGAGGGTCACGGGCTCGTACGCGCGGACCGCGCGGGCGACTGCGCCCCAAGCCTCGCGGGCCTCGGCGAGCTCCTGCTCGTTGGTGAAGGTCGGGTTCGGGCTGGGCCAGGCCATCCAGGTGCGCTCGTGGGGCGTCCACTCGGCGGGCATCCGGAATCCGTTGTGCACGGGCTTGGCGGTCATGGCAGGCAGGTCCTTACGGGCTGTGCTGGTTTACAGGAAGTACAGGCGGTTGAGCGAGACCGATTCGGCGGGTTCGGAGCGCAGGGGTTCCCCGTCGAGGGAGACCAGCCCGCTGCGCGCGTCCACGTCGACCGCGCCCACCCGGGAGTTGAGGAGCAGGTCGCCGGGGCCGATGCCGCGGGTGCCGCGGACGGCGACCCGGCGGCGGCGCGTCGGCATCGCGTCGCTGCCCAGGGCCGCGGCGGCGGAGGAGACGAAAGCGACGGAGATGTCGGCCGCGGTGGCCCCGTACGAGCCGAACTGCGGTCCGAGGACGAGGGGTTCGCAGGTGTCGGTGGCGGCGTTGGGGTCGCCCGTGACGCCGTAGGCGGGGAAGCCGGACTTCAGGACGAGTTGCGGCTTGGCCCCGAAGAACTGGGGTCGCCAGAGCACGATGTCGGCGAGCTTGCCCACCTCGATGGAGCCGATCTCGTGCGCCAGGCCGTGGGCGATGGCCGGGTTGATGGTCAGCTTGGCCATGTAGCGCAGCACGCGGGCGTTGTCGTCGCCCTCGCCGTCGCCCTCCAGCGGGCCCAGCTCGCCCTTCATCTTCGCGGCCATCGCGAACGTGCGGCGGATGGTCTCGCCGGCGCGGCCCATGCCCTGGGCGTCGGAGGAGGTGATGCCGATCGCACCCAGGTCGTGCAGGACGTCCTCGGCGCCCATCGTCCCGGCCCGGATCCGGTCGCGGGCCATGGCGGCGTCGCCGGGGAGGTCGGGCTTGAGGTCGTGGACGGAGACGATCATGCCGTAGTGCTCGGCGACCGCGTCCCGGCCGAAGGGCAGCGTGGGGTTGGTGGAGGAGCCGATCACGTTCGGCACGCCGGCCATCTTCAGCACGTTCGGGACGTGTCCGCCGCCGCAGCCCTCGATGTGGAAGGCGTGGATGGTCCGGCCCTCCAGCACCCGCAGGGTGTCTTCGACGGACAGGCATTCGTTGAGGCCGTCGCTGTGCAGGGCGACCTGCACGTCGTGCTCCTCGGCCACCCTCAGCGCCGTGTCCAGGGCCCGGGTGTGGGCGCCCATGTCCTCGTGCACCTTGAAGCCGCTGGCGCCGCCCTCGGCGAGTGCCTCGACGAGGGGTGCGGCGTCGGAGGAGGAGCCGCGGGCGAGGAAGCCGATGTTCACGGGCCAGGCGTCGAAGGCGTTGAAGGCGTGCTTCAGGGCCCACGGGGAGTTGACGCCGACCCCCCACACCGGGCCGAACTCCTGGCCGATGACGGTGGTCACGCCCGCGGCGAGCGAGGCCTCCATGATGCGCGGGGACAGCAGGTGGACGTGGGTGTCCACGGCGCCGGCGGTGGCGATCAGGCCCTCGCCGGAGACGATCGAGGTGCCGGTGCCGACGACGACGTCGACGCCGTCGAGGGTGTCGGGATTGCCGGCCCGGCCGATGGCGTGGATGCGGCCCTCGCGGATGCCGATGGAGACCTTGCGGATGCCGAGGACGGCGTCGATGACGAGGACGTTGCTGATCACGACGTCGCAGGTGTCGCGGACCGCGGCCCCCTTCAGGTGCAGGCCGTCCCGGGCGGTCTTGCCGAAGCCGGCCAGGAACTCGTCCCCCGGCTTCTGCGCGTCCGACTCCACCCGGACGGTCAGACCGCAGTCGCCGAGCCGCACCCGGTCGCCCGCGCGGGGGCCGAAGACGGCCGCGTACTCGTGCGGATCGATGTGCCGGCTGCCCGGCGCGCAGTGCGCACTGTGGTCGGTGTGCGGGGTCTGCCTGCTCATGCCGTCGTCCCTTCCGGGCGGCCGGTGGGGTCGGCCTGGCCGGCCCCGGTCGGGGTTGCGCCCAGGTAGCCGCAGGCCGCGGCGCGGCGCAGGGCCTCCTGCCTGGCGCCTGGGGCGTCCAGCGGGCCGTCGACCAGGCCCGCGAAGCCGATCGCGATCCGGTCGCCGCCGATGGGGACGAGGCCGACGTCGCCCTCGCCGTGCGGGTCGAACCGTACGGACGAGCCCGCCGGCACGCACAGCCGCATGCCGTAGGCCGCGGCGCGGTCGAAGTCCAGGCGCGGGTTCGCCTCGAAGAAGTGGAAGTGCGAGGTCACGCTCACCGGGACGTCGGCCGTGTTGCGCACGTGCAGGCGCACGACCGGCTCCGGCTGGGGGGCGCCTGGGCCGGGGACGACGGCGCCGGGCGCGTCGTCGCCGAGCGGCACCGCGCCCCGTACGGGGGACGAGACCACGGCGAGGCGGGATCCGTCGTCGAAGACGGCCTCCACGTGCACCTCGGTGACCACGTCGGCGACCCCCGGCAGGACGTCGTCGGGGCCCAGAACGCTGCGGGCCTCCTCGATGGCCTCGGCAAGCCGTTTGCCGTCCCGCGCGGCCTCGCAGACCGTGTCCGCGATCAGCGCGGTGGCCTCCGGGACGTTGAGTTTCAGGCCACGGGCCCGACGGGCCCTGGCCAGTTCCGCAGCGCCGCGGAGCAGCAGCCGGTCGCGCTCCGTAGGGGTCAGCCGCACGCCGATCCACCACCTCTTGAGTAGAAGAGTTAGAGCATCACTCTAACTCTTCATTTCGTTGCGGGGAATCATTGACCTGAGAGCAGGGCTTGAGTCACATTGAGTGTCGCTCAAATACAAGCGCAACCACCCCCCGCCCTGCCAAGGGAGTCCCCCCATGCCCATCGAACAGCGCGGAGTCGACACCATCCCGGAGGAGGAACGGACCAGCGGTCCCCGTGACCTGATATCGATCCTGCTCGGCTCCAACCTCTGCCTCGGTGTGATCGTCTTCGGCTGGCTGCCCCCGTCCTTCGGACTGGGCCTGTGGCCCTCGGTCACGGCCATCGTGACCGGCACCCTCGTCGGCATCGTCTTCACCGCGCCGCTGGCGCTCGTCTCCCTGCGCACCGCGACCAACCTCTCCACCTCCAGCGGCGCGCAGTTCGGTGTGCGCGGCCGACTCGTCGGTTCGGTGGTGGGCCTGCTGCTCTCGCTCGGCTACACGGCGCTGACGCTGTGGATCGGCGGCGACGTGATGGTCGGCACCCTCGCGCGACTCACCGGACTCGCGGACACCGGCCTCTCGCGGGCCGTGATGTACGGCCTGCTGGCCGCATGCACCGTCGTCGCGGCCGTCTTCGGCTACCGCCTGCTGCTGCGCATGAGCAAGGTGCTGTCCATCGGGATGGTGCTGCTGCTGGCGGCCGGCTTCGTCGCCTACGGCCCGGACTTCACCACCGCCGCGCCGCCCGAGACCCCGTACCTGCTCGGCTCCTTCTGGCCGACGTGGCTGCTGGCCGCTGTCGCCGCCGGGCTCAGCGGGCCCGTCGCCTTCATCACCCTGCTGGGCGACTACACGCGCTACATCTCCCCGCGCCGGCACGGCTCGCGCAAGGTCCTGTGGGCCACTGCCCTCGGTCTGCTGATCGGCCTGCTGATCCCGCAGCTCTTCGGCACCTACACGGCGCTGGCCGCCCGGGCGGGCCTGGACTACGCCGGACCGCTGGTGGACGCCGCCCCGTACTGGTACCTACTGCCGCTGCTGGCGGCGGCCGCGGCCGGCTCGGTCGGCAACGCCGGGCTGATGCTCTACTCCATGGGCCTGGACCTCGACGCGATCGTCCCCCGGGCGACCCGCACCACGGCCACCGTGATCGCCGCGGCCGTCGCGACCGCCTTCGTCTTCGTCGGGTCCTTCGAGTGGGACGTGCAGTCCGCGATGACCTCGTTCGTCCTGCTTCTCACCGCGATCGGCACCCCGTGGGCCGTGATCACCCTGATCGGCCACGTGCGCTGCCGCGGGGTCTACGACGCCGACGCGCTCCAGGTCTTCAACCGCCGCTCGGTGGGCGGGGTGTACTGGTACCGCTCCGGCTGGAACGTCGCGGCCACCGCCTCGTGGGCGATCGGCGCGGCCGTCGGCCTGCTCGCCGTGACCACCCCCTTCTACGAGGGCCCGCTGCTCGCCCTGACCGGCGGCGTCGACTGCTCCTTCGTCCTCTCCGGCCTCACCGGCGGGCTCGTCCACGCCGCGCTCACCGCGCGCCGCGCCCCGGCCGTGGCTGCCGTGGCCGCCGCCGAGGAGCCGGCGAACGCCTGAGGCGGGTACGCGAACGGGCCCGCACCCCGGAGATCCGGAGGTGCGGGCCCGCTCCCTTACGCGGCCTAGCCGAGGGGGTGCATCCAGCCGTGCGTGTCGGCGGCGCGGCCGGTCTGGAGCTCCAGCAGCGCCTTGCGCAGGCGCATGGTCACCTCGCCGGGCTCGCCGTCGCCCTGGGTCCAGTCGGCGCGCTCGGACTTGACCGAGCCGACCGGGGTGATGACGGCGGCCGTGCCGCAGGCGAACACCTCGGTCAAGGTGCCGTTCGCGTTGTCGCGCTGCCAGTCCTCGGTGGTCAGGCGTCCCTCCTCGGCGGTGTAGCCGAGGTCGCGGGCGATGGTGAGGAGGGAGTCGCGGGTGATGCCGGGCAGCAGCGAGCCGGTGAGCTCGGGGGTGACGATGCGGTCGCCGTACACGAAGTACAGGTTCATCCCGCCCATCTCCTCGATCCAGCGGTGCTCGACGGCGTCGAGCCACACCACCTGGTCGCAGCCGTGGGCGGCGGCCTGGGCCTGCGCGACCAGCGAGGCGGCGTAGTTGCCGCCGGTCTTGGCCGCGCCCGTGCCGCCCTTGACCGCGCGGACGTAGTCCTCGGAGAGCCACACGGAGACGGGCTTGACGCCGCCGGGGAAGTACGCGCCGGCGGGCGAGGCGATGACGATGAAGAGGAACTCGTTGGCCGGGCGGACGCCGAGGCCGACCTCGGAGGCGAACATGAAGGGCCGCAGGTACAGCGAGGCCTCGCCGGAGTCGGGCACCCAGGCGCGGTCCTGCTTGATCAGGACGTCGCAGGCCTCGATGAAGAGCTCGACCGGCAGCTCCGGCATCGCCATGCGGCGGGCCGAGGCCTGGAAGCGTGCGGCGTTGGCCTCGGGGCGGAAGGTGGCGACGGTGCCGTCGGGCTGGCGGTAGGCCTTCAGGCCCTCGAAGATCGTCTGCGCGTAGTGCAGGGTCATGTTCGCCGGGTCGATCGAGAGCGGCGCGTACGGGACCAGTTCGGCGTCGTGCCATCCGCGGCCCTCGGTCCACTTGATCGTCACCATGTGGTCGGTGAAGTGGCGGCCGAAGCCGGGGCTGGCCAGGATCGCCTCGCGCTCCGCGTCGGACAGCGGGTTCGAGGAGGGCTTGAGCTCGATCGTGGGCGTCGTCATGAGTGCTTGTCCTTCACCGGTTGTGTATGGCGGACCGCGCTCACGGCGTACTAGGACGTCCGAGCTTCCCCGCATTCCGCGGTCTCGCGTTCGATTATCGCGCGCGGGCAGGCTTCGGAGAAGCGGGGGGATTGCGGCCCAGGGGAGATGGTGGCACCCGGGGCCGCACAGGAGAAGCCGCCGGGTCCCATTGTGACCCGGCGGCTTCCTGGGGTGGAGCGGCCGGGTCAGCCGGCTACTCGCGCGGCGAGGGCGTCGCCGATCGCGTCGGTGGAGCGGAAGGTTGCGTCGCGCTCCGCGAGGTCGGCGGAGACCGCGTCCTCGATGCGGACGGCCTCGGCCTCGTAGCCCAGGTGGCGCAGCAGGAGGGCGACGGAGAGGATCGTCGCGGTCGGGTCGGCCTTGCCGGTGCCGGCGATGTCCGGGGCCGAGCCGTGGACGGGCTCGAACATGGACGGGAAGGCGCCGGTCGGGTTGATGTTCCCGGAGGCGGCCAGGCCGATTCCGCCGGTGACGGCGGCGGCCAGGTCGGTGAGGATGTCACCGAAGAGGTTGTCCGTGACGATGACGTCGAAGCGCTCCGGCTGGGTGACGAAGAAGATCGTCGCCGCGTCGACGTGCAGGTAGTCGGTGGTGACCTCGGGGTACTCCTGGCCCACCTTGTCGAAGATGTTCTTCCACATGTGGCCCGCGTACACGAGGACGTTGTTCTTGTGGACCAGCGTCAGCTTCTTGCGGGGACGGGAGTTGGCCCGCTCGTACGCGTCACGGACGACGCGCTCGACACCGTACGCGGTGTTGACGCTGACCTCGGTGGCCACCTCGGCGGGGGTGCCGGTGCGCAGGCTGCCGCCGTTGCCGGTGTACGGGCCCTCGGTGCCCTCGCGGACCACGACGAAGTCGATGTCCGGGCGGCCCGCCAGCGGGGTGGCGGTGTTGGGGAACAGCTTCGACGGCCGCAGGTTGATGAAGTGGTCGAAGGCGAAGCGCAGCTTCAGCAGCAGGCCGCGCTCCAGCACTCCGGACGGGACCGAGGGGTCGCCGATGGCGCCCAGCAGGATCGCGTCGTGGTGCCTCAGGGCTTCGAGTTCCGCGTCCGGGAGGGTCTCACCGGTGCGGTGCCAGCGCTGGGCGCCGAGGTCGTATTGCCTGGTCTCCAGCTTCACGTCCTGGGGCAGGACCGCGGTAAGGACCTTGAGTCCCTGAGCCACGACTTCCTGGCCGATGCCATCACCGGGGATCACTGCGAGATTGATGCTGGTCGACATGGCGAAACCGTACTCCGTGTCCAACCCTCAGACATTTCACGTCCACGATGTGGACGCGAAATGTCCCCGGGAGGGTGATCAGTGGCCGGTCGAGCCGCCGTTGTCGCGGCGGTCGAGGGCGCGCTGCAGGGCGGCGGCGGCGTTCTTGCGCTCGTCGGCCGAGGCGGAGGCGTGGCGGACGCGGCGGGAGGAGGTGGTGGCGGTCATGGTGATCGACTCCTTGAGATCACGGCGTGGCGGGGCCACGGATGAGGGGTTCCTTCAAGGCGCCGGAAGAGGCGGGGAGCGGGGCGCCGCAGGGGTTGCCTGCCAGGGGCGCGCTCTCGACCGCCATTCGCCTGATCGGCGATACGTTCGGCTTCTACAAAGCTAGGCCAGGTCCCGCTGTATGTCTCGGCAATTACTCGGACTTCCTACTATCTGAGACGCCGATTGCCTCGGAAAGCCGCCCCAGCAGGGTCCGTTTCAGCCCCTGTCGGAGCGAAGTTCCCTGATCAGGGCCCTGATGGTGAGAGCGGAGGCGGCTTCCGGCGTAGTGACGTATCCCACCTGCCTCACCGGCCCCTGCGGGCCCAATCCGGTGATCTGCACCGCCTCGGTCGCCTCCCTCAGGGAGAGCTCCGGCATGATCGCCATGCCGAGCCCGCGGCCGACCATGGTCAGCACCATCGCGTCGTCCTCGGCCTTGACCGTCGCCCGCGGGATCCAGTCCTGGGCCCGCCACCACGCGCGGGTGTAGGAGCCGCAGTTCTCGTCCCAGTCCATGAGGGGCAGAGACCTCGGGTCGGGATGCCCCGCCGGATGCACCAGGTGGTACGCCTCCTGCGCGAGCACACCCGTCAGCAGGCCGGGCGGCGCCACGTCCTGCGAGCCGCTCAGGGTGGCGATGCCCAGGTCCGCGCGCCCCGCCGCCACTTCCCCGGCCGCGCCGGCGCCGATCTCGCGCACCACGCGGACCTCGGGGCGGACGCCGGGGTGCCGGGCGGTCAGCCGTTCCAGGGCGGGCGGCAGCAGGTGCAGGGCGGCGCTGCGGAACGCCGCGATCCGCAGTACGCCGCCGAGTCCGTCGCCGCTCCCGTCGCGGCCCGCGCCGCGGGCCTCCGCACCCATGACCTCGTACAGCCGCAGGATGCGGCGGGCGTGGCCGACCGCCCGTTCCCCCGCCGGTGTGGGCGACGCCCCGGACCGCCCGCGCTCGAAGAGCACCGCGCCGAGCTTGGCCTCGCTCCCGCGCACCGAGTGCGACACGGCCGACTGGGTGAGGCCGAGCGCCGCGGCCGCGGCGGAGAAGCCACGGGCTTCCGCGACGGCGACCAGGATCCGCAGTTCCTGCGGATGAAGATCGGACATCGGGCCCCACCTCGCTCTATGAGTGGCGTTCATGGACATGTGACTTCCATGAGCCCAACCCCCTGCCCGGCTCCGGGATTCCTTCCTAGCGTTCGGGCCATGACCACGAACACCGCTCGCGCCGTCCACCAGGTCGCCCGCCCCGACGGCTTCCCCTCCGCCTCCGACTTCGCCTACGTCTCCTCCCCGGTCCCCGAGCCGCGGCCCGGCACCGCCCTGGTGGAGAACCTGCTGCTCTCCGTGGACCCGTACCACCGCGGCCTGATGGACGGCGGCGAGGACGGCTTCGCGCTGAACAGCCCGCTGGAGGGCCGCTCGGTGGGCCGGGTGATCGCCTCCCGCGATCCGGGGCTGCGCGAGGGCGACCTGGTCTTCCACCGCGAGGGTTGGCGCACGCACGCCCTCGTCACCCTGGGCCGGGCCGGCACCCGCACGCTGCGCGGCCACGCGGGCGTCCCGCTGGAGGCGTACCTGTCGATCCTCGGCGGCACCGGCCTGACGGCGTACGCCGCGCTCACCCGGACCGCGGCGCTCCGCAAGGGCGAGGACCTGTTCGTCTCCGCCGCCGCCGGCGGGGTCGGCACCGCCACCGGGCACATCGCGCGGCTGCTGGGCGCCCGGCGGATCATCGGCAGCGCCGGCTCGGCGGCCAAGGTCCGCCACCTGACGGACGCCCTCGGCTTCGACGCGGCCTTCGACTACCACGACGGGCCGGTCGGCGAGCAGCTGTCGAAGGCCGCCCCCGAAGGCATCGACGTCTACGTGGACAACGTGGGCGGCGAGCACCTGGAGGGCGCGATCGGCGCGCTGCGCGAGTTCGGCCGGATCGCCTGGGTCGGCGCCGTCTCCACCTACAACGGCGACCGCTCCCCCGCCGCGCCCCGCAACCTCTTCGAGGTCGTCCACAAGTCGCTGCGCATGGAGGGCGTGCTGGTCCGCCATCACAGCGATCTGCAGAACGAGTTGGAGGACTTCCTCGTCCCCCATCTGCGCAGCGGCCGGATCGGCACCGACACCACCGTTGTGCACGGCTTCGAGCACACGGTGGACGCCTTCCGCGGCATGCTCCGCGGGGAGAACACCGGCAAGATGCTGGTGCGGGTCGGCACCTGAGCCGGGCCACCCGGAAGTCCGCCGAACTCCTGCCGCGCCGGCTCCGACGGCACCCGGCCGCGCCGCTGCACGGGGCACATCGAGGCGGGCTCGGCCGGCATCGGCGGGTCCCGACCCTTGGCTGGGCGCTGTGGCCCGAAAAGGTTTGCCGGTGAGACCTTCCGGCCGCAGCGCTAGAGGACGTCCCCGTCGCGCCAGTCGAAGTCGAGCCGTGCGGCGGGGTCCAGCCGGATCCCGCCGGGCGGCGCCCACACGTAGGTGGAGCCCTCCTCCTCGGGCAGCCGTACCGGCCCGTCCGGCGACAGCGCCCCCACCTCGCCCGGCCACACCGACCAGCCGCGGGCCCGGTACAGCCCGGCCCCCTCCTGCGACGCCGACAGCGCGCCCAGCACGTAGGCACCCGCCACGACCTGCTCCAGCCGGGCCATCACCTGTCCGCCGAGGCCGCGGCGGCGCAGGCCGGCCCGTACGGCCACGGCCTCGACGTATCCGATGCGCAGGGCGCGGCCCCGGTGCAGGGCCCGCCGCTGGACGACGCTGCCGTGCGCGGCGAGCCGGCCGTCCACTTCGATCAGGACGTGCATCCCGCCGAGGGCGTGCTCGAAGTCCTCGTCGGCGAAGTCCCCTTCGAAAGCGTCGTCGAGCAGCGACCGGATCGCGCGCAGCTCGGCGGCGGTCAGTTGCGAGGTGTGCGCGATCCGCGTGTCCATCACTGCTCCAACCGGTCGGTGTGCCAGGTGCGCACGTCCGGACTCTCGGGCCGGCGGCCGCCGAAGTCCCGGTCCGGGTGTCGGACCTGGCCGGCCGGCGGCCCGTCGAGTACGAGCCTCACATACCTCCGGTACCCCCACGGGCAGCGTGATGCCGTGCTCCGCCTCGAGGGCCCGGACATCCGCCTCCGGGAGCGGCGGCCTCAGCGCGTGGCGGAAGGGCTTCGGCGCAGCCCCTCGCGCACCGCCTCCGCGTCCCCGTCGCTCACCCGACGAACGTACCAAGGGCCGGGTCGGCGTACGGACCGCATTGCGGACGCCGAGGGCCGCACTCCGGCCGCCTTCGGCCGAAGCGGCTCTAGCGGTCTGGACCAATGCGTCGGCAGACTCGCCCCATGTCGCCCGATACCCAGCAGTGGACCCCCACCCACGGCCAGCCGTACCGCCCCGCCCCGTACCGGCCCGATCGCATGCCGCAGCACGAATCCCTCGCCCGCGCCGCCGAGTTGCGCGCCCGGATGGACGAGCGGCGGACCGTGCGCCACTTCTCCCCCGACCCGGTGCCCGAGCAGGCCGTCCGGGACGCCATCGCGTGCGCGGCGACGGCACCGTCGGGGGCGCACCAGCAGCCGTGGACCTTCGTCCTGGTCAAGGATCCTGCCGTCCGCGCCCGGATCCGTGCGGCGGCGGAACAGGAGGAGGAGCTCTCCTACGACGGCCGGCTCGGCGACGAGTGGCTGGCGGCGCTGCGCCCGCTCGGCACGGACGCCGTGAAGACCCACCTGACGGACGCCCCCGCGCTGATCGTGGTCTTCCAGCAGCGGTACTGGCTGGGCCCCGACGGTACGAAGCGCAAGCACTACTACGTGGACGAGTCGGTCGGCATCGCGGTCGGCATGCTCCTGTCCGCCCTGCACCTGAGCGGCCTCGCCGCGCTGATCCACACGCCGAGCCCGATGCGCTTCCTGAGCCACGTCCTGAACCGGCCGGCGAACGAGAAGGCCTTCGCGGTCATCCCGGTCGGCTACCCGGCGGACGACTGCGTGGTCCCGGACCTGATCCGCAAGTCCCTCGACCAGGTCATCGTGGAGGTGTGACGCCTTCTGCTGCGGGCGGCTCCGGGGGCGGCCCCGGCTGCCCGCCGCCGAGCGCTTGCGCGAGCCGCATCCCGATCCGCACCCGGTCCTCCGGCGTCCCGGTCTCCATGGCGGCCCTCACCTGCCGCAGGATCAGCCAGTCGCGCACCACTTTCGCGACTCCGAGGACGGCTGCCGTCACGATCACGGCGGTCGGCATCACGCGTACCACCGCGCCGAGGGGTGGGGGCATAGCAGGGCCCGCGGCGCAGGGTGACGAAGGCTTTGCCCAACGCGGTCTCCCCGGGGACCGCAGCTGGTCCCGCAGCCGCTCGGCGATCCGGCCCGGCCGCTGCGCCAGGCCGCTCCGCCGCAGCCGCCGCCCGAGTTCGTCCCTTTCCACGGCGCGGCACCACTCGACGACGGCGTCCCCGCCGCCGTGGGTGCAGACGTTCGCCGATCCGTGGGCGACCCCCGCCGCGCCCAGCAGCCGCGGACGCCTCAGGAGCCTGCTGTTCAGCCAGTCCTGCGCCGCGACCGATCCGGGATCGCCCCCTGCGCCGGCGCGCCCGCTCAGCTCCGCCGCCTCGGCGGGGTGCAGCTGGTGGCGGTTGCGCCGGCACGGTTGCGCCAGTCCGTCACCGTGTTCCGGCAGCGCCGGGCGCCAGTCCGGGTCGGGGTGCCGCAGATGGACCGCAGCCCGGTCCCGCAGCTGGGTCGGTGCCCAGCTCCGACCCGTCGGGACGATACGCAGCCCGGGCACCCCGCGGAGCCCGCCGTGGTGCTCGTCGATGCGCGGCAGCACCGTGGCGAGGACCCGGTCCGCCATGGCCGGGTGCAGCCCACGCCGTACGGGAACCCGTCAGAGCCCTTGGCTCCCCCGGGTCACCGGGCCCGGGTAGCGGAGCTGGTCTCCGTACGCGACAACTGCGGCCAAGCTGGCAGCAGTTGTCCGTCGAGGAAATGGAAACCGCCCCCGCTCCGGACTTGGGGGTACCGGAACGGGGGCGGGGTACAGCAGGGGCCGGAGATCAGCCCATGTGGGGGTAGCCGTACTCGGTCGGCGGGACCAGGGTCTCCTTGATGGAGCGGGTCGAGGTCCAGCGGAGCAGGTTCGACGCGGCGCCGGCCTTGTCGTTGGTGCCGGAGGCGCGGCCGCCGCCGAAGGGCTGCTGGCCGACGACGGCGCCGGTGGACTTGTCGTTGATGTAGAAGTTGCCCGCCGCGAAGCGGAGCTTCTCCATCGCGTCCGCCGCCGCGTAGCGGTCCGCGGCGATGATCGAGCCGGTGAGGGCGTACGCCGAGACGGACTCCATCTGCGCCAGCATGGCGTCGTAGTTCTCGTCCTCGTAGACGTGGATCGCCAGGATCGGGCCGAAGTACTCGGTCGTGAAGACCTCGTTCTCCGGGTCGGTGCACACGATGACGGTCGGGCGGACGAAGTAGCCCTCCGAGTCGTCGTAGGTGCCGCCTGCGACGATCTCGCAGGTCGGGTCGGCCTTGGCGCGCTCGATGGCGGCCTTGTTCTTCGCGAAGGAACGGTCGTCGATGACGGCGCCGATGAAGTTGGACAGGTCGGTGACCGGGCCCATGGTGATGCCGTCGACCTCGGCCGCGAAGGCCTCCTTGAAGCCGTCGTTCCAGATGGAGGCCGGTACGTAGGCGCGCGAGGACGCCGAGCACTTCTGTCCCTGGAACTCGAAGGAGCCGCGCGTCAGGGCCGTCTTCAGGATCGCGCGGTCGGCGGACGGGTGCGCGACGACGAAGTCCTTGCCGCCGGTCTCGCCGACCAGGCGCGGGTAGGACTTGTACTTCTCGATGTTGTTGCCGACCGTCTTCCACAGGTACTGGAAGGTCTTGGTGGAGCCGGTGAAGTGGATGCCGGCCAGCTCGGGGTGGTTGAGGGCCACCTCGGACACGTCGATGCCGTCGCCCGTCACCAGGTTGATGACGCCCTTCGGCAGGCCGGCCTCCTCCAGGAGCTCCATGAGGAGGACCGCGGAGTGGGTCTGCGTCGGGGACGGCTTCCACAGGACAACGTTGCCCATGAGGGCGGGAGCGGTCGGCAGGTTGCCGGCGATGGCCGTGAAGTTGAACGGCGTGATCGCGTAGACGAAGCCCTCGAGCGGGCGGTGGTCGCTGCGGTTCCACACGCCGGCGGAGTTCGCGACCGGCTGCTCGGCCAGGATCTGGCGGGCGAAGTGGACGTTGAAGCGCCAGAAGTCGACGAGCTCGCACGGGGTGTCGATCTCCGCCTGCTGGGCGGTCTTCGACTGGCCCAGCATGGTGGAGGCGGCGAGCTTCTCGCGCCACGGGCCGGACAGCAGCTCGGCGGCGCGCAGGATGATCGCGGCGCGGTCGTCGAAGGACATCGCGCGCCAGGCCGGGGCGGCGGCCAGGGCGGCGTCGATGGCCTCCTGGGCGTCGGCCCGGGTGGCGTTGGCGTACGTGCCGAGCACCGACTTGTGGTCGTGCGGCTGGACCACGTCGAAACGCTCGCCGCCGCCCATCCGCTTGACGCCGTTGATCGTCATCGGAAGGTCGATCGGGTTCTCGGACAGCAGCTTGAGCTGTGCCTCGAGACGCGCGCGCTCCGGGGTCCCGGGGGCGTACGAGTGGACCGGCTCGTTGACCGGCGCGGGGACCTGGGTCACAGCATCCATGGGGCTGGTAACTCCTTAGACCTGGTTCTTGGCTAGTTCTTGGTGATCATCGAGCGGACGAAGAAGAGCAGGTTGGCAGGCTTCTCCGCGAGGCGGCGCATGAAGTAGCCGTACCAGTCCGTCCCGTATGCGGTGTAGACGCGCATCCGGTGGCCCTCGGCGGCGAGGCGCAGGTGTTCCTCGCTGCGGATGCCGTACAGCATCTGGAATTCGTACTCGTCCAGCTTGCGTCCGGCCTTGCGGGCGAGCTCCTGGCCGATGGCGATCAGACGCGGGTCGTGGGACCCGATCATCGGGTAGCCCTCGCCGTCCATCAGGATCCTCAGGATGCGGACGTACGCCTTGTCGATCTCCGCCTTGTCCTGGTACGCGACCTCGGCGGGCTCCTTGTAGGCGCCCTTGACGATCCGCACGCGGCTGCCGTCGGCGGCCAGGCGGCGGGCGTCGGCCTCGGTGCGGAAGAGGTACGCCTGGATCACGCAGCCGGTCTGCGGGAAGTCCTTCCGCAGCTCCTCGTGGATGGCGAACATCGAGTCGAGGGTGGTGTGGTCCTCGGCGTCCAGCGTCACGGTGGTGCCGATGGCGGCGGCGGCCTCGACGACAGGGCGGACGTTGGCGAGCGCAAGCTCGTGGCCGCCCTCCAGGGCCTGGCCGAACATGGACAGCTTGACGGACATCTCGGCCTTCTCGCCGAGGCCCAGTTCCGCGAGGCGCTCGATGAGCTGGAGGTAGGCGTCACGGGCGGCGTAGGACTGCTCCACCTCGGTGATGTCCTCGCCCACGACGTCGAGGGTCACCTCGAGGCCGGCCTGCGTGAGGTCCTCGACGATCGGGATGACCTGGTCGACCGTCTCGCCGGGGATGAAACGGTTCACCACGGGCTTGGTCACCGGGGCGGCCGAGACGATACGACGCATCTTGTCGCTGCGCGAAGCGGCGAGGATCACGGGACCCAGCACGGGGCACCTCCAGCGGGTGGCAGAAGAAAAGCGCAAGTGAAACCACCGTGAAACCTAAGGATCGCTTTGATCCTCTGCCATCGACAGCTGTCACGCATCCGTGTCCGCGATCTCATACATTTGTCTGAAGAGGTGGGGCGGGAGTGGGAGAATGGGCGGGTGAAGGGCGATTACCAGGACCTGGTGGACGAGATCTCGGCGCTCCTCGGCGCCCCGGCGACCCTGGAGAACCGGGACTTCCGCCTCATCGCCTTCGGTGCCCACGACAGCGACGACGATCTGGCCATGGATCCGGTGCGGACCCGCTCGATCCTGACCCGGCAGTCGACGGCGGCCGTGCGGTCCTGGTTCGAGGGCTTCGGCATCGCCCGCGCCACCGGCCCCGTCCGCATCCCGGCGGCGCCCGACGCGGGGGTGTTCCGGGGGCGGATCTGCCTGCCGGTGCGGTCCCGGGGCATCGTGCAGGGCTACGTGTGGCTGCTCGACCAGGAGCCCGGCAAGCCCGGCCCCGACCCCGCGGCGCTGGCCGCGGCCATGGAGGTGGCCCAGCGGATCGGGGTGCTGCTCGCCGAGGAGGCGAAGGCGGGGGCGGACCTGTCGCGGGAGTTCCAGGCGGTGCTCACGGCCGGGCGGGGGTGGCAGCAGGACATGGCGGTGGCAGCACTGCGGGCCGCCCTCGGGCCGGGTGGGGACGGCCTGCACGCGGCGGTCTGCGTCGCGCCGTGGCCCGGCGAGGCTCCGGCATCCGTGCCGGGCGCAGCGGCCGTGTGCGTCGTACCCCGGCGGCCCGGCGGCGCGGGCGAGCCGGGCGACGGGCCCGCCGCCGGGCCGGCGGGCGGCCAGGCCCTGGCCGTACTGCTCCGGCTGCGGTCGACGGACGCGCTGGCTCCGGCGCTGACGGCGGTGGCACGGCTGCTGCCGCGCCCGGTGGAACCGGCGGCGGCCGCGGCGGCCGGCGCGGGCGCCTCCGGCACCCGGGTGAGGGCCGCTGCCGCACCGTCCGCGGGAGCCGGGTCCACGACCGCGACCGGCCCGCACCGGATGACCGCGGGGGTCGCCGACCCCGTACGCGGCCTCGCCGAACTGCCCGCCGCCTGGGAGCAGGCCGTGGCCGCGGCTCGTGCGGCCGTCGCCGAGCCCCGGCTCGGCCCGGTCGCCCAGTGGTCGCAGATCGGCCCGTACCGGCTGCTGGCGGGCCTGGCCTCCGACCCGGTGGACGATCCTGCGGCCCGTACCCTGCTCGCCCCGGCCCACCGGGAACTGGCCCGCACCGCCGAGGTGTTCCTGGACTGCGCCGGTCAGGCGGGCCGCGCCGCCGCCGCCCTCGGCATCCACCGCCAGACCCTCTACTACCGCCTCGGCCGCGTGGAACAGCTGACCGGCCTCGACCTCGACGCGGGCGAGGACCGCCTCCTGCTCCACATGGCCCTCAAGGCCTCGCGCATGGCCTGAGGGTCATCCCCGGGCCCGTCTCAGGGCTGTCCCCGATGCCCCGGTGCCCCCCTGCCTCCTACCGTCGCGAACAGCGCCGGCCGCCCGGCCGCGGACCCCGTCCGCACCGGCCGGTGCGCCACGGAGGCCCCGATGAAGGCGATCGTCCAGGACCGGTACGGCTCCCCCGCCGTACTGGAGTTGCGGGAGGTCGAGCGGCCCCGGGCCGGCGACCGGGAAGTGCTCGTACGGGTCCACGCGGCGGCCGTCAACGCGCGTGACTGGCACGTCATGCGGGGCGACCCCTACCTGGCCCGGCCGGCGCTGGGCCTGCGCGGCCCGAAGGTACGCGTCCGGGGCACCGACTTCGCGGGCCGGGTGGAGGCGGTGGGCAGGGACGTGACCCGGCTGCGCCCGGGCGACGAGGTGTTCGGCGAGGCCGAGGGGGCCTTCGCCGAGTACGTGTGCGCCCCGGAGGGCGCGGTGGAGCCGATGCCCGCGAACCTTTCGTTCGAGCAGGCGGCGGCGGTCCCGCTGGCGGGGAACACCGCCCTCATGGGGCTGCGCGACCTGGGGCGTGTGCGGCCGGGACAGCGGGTCCTGATCAACGGTGCGTCAGGCGGGGTGGGGACCTTCGCCGTTCAGATCGCCAAGGCGTTGGGAGCGGAGGTGACCGGCGTGTGCGGCACGCGGAACGCGCAGCTGGTGCGTTCGCTGGGCGCCGACCACGTCGTCGACTACTCCCGCGAGGACTTCACCCGTACCGGCCGGAGCTACGACCTCGTCCTCGACCTGGTGGGCAACCGGTCGCTCGCCGAGTGCCGGCGCGCCCTGACGAGCGGGGGCACGCTGGTGCTCTCGGGCGCGGCGTGTCCGAAGGGGGCAGCCTGGTGGGGCCGATGGCCCTGCTGGTCAAAGGCCGGGCGCTCGCCCCCTTCGTCCGCCACCGACTGCTCGTCCTCACGGCGAGGCCGGACCGCCGGAACCTGGCGGCGCTCCGCGAGTTCATCGAGTCCGGCCGCCTCACCCCCGCCGTGGACCGCACCCACCCTCTGCACGAGGTGCCCGAGGCCATCAGGTACCTGGAGGTCGAACACGCCCGCGCGAAGGTGGTGATCACGCTGTAGCGGACCCGGGAACGGCTGCGTCGCCGGGGCCGAAGACGGGGCCGGAGACCGGGCCGGAGCCGGAGCCCGGGCAGGGCCAGGACAGGAGCCGCAGCCCGAGCCGGGGCCGACGCCGGGGCGTCGTCCGGGTCGGCTGCGGCTACGCCCGCGGGCGGGTCATCGCCTCGGCGGCACGGCGCATGCCCTCGGTGAGCTCCTCGGCGGTGGCGGCGGACTCCGGGTCGAAAAGCCACTGGATCATCAGGCCGTTGAGCAGCGCCTGGTAGAAGGAGCCCAGGGTGCGCACGTCCCGCTCGTCGAGCTCGGCCTCCGGGGTGCCGGTGAGCAGTGAGATCAGCCCGCGGCGCCCCTCTGCCTGCGAGGCCGCGAGCATGGCCCGCAGCTCCGGCCGCTGGTCACGGCCGAGCGCCACCTCCAGGCTCGCCGCCCAGACGGGCGCGGACTTCTCGTGCTGCGCGAGGACGCCTTCCCACAGTGCGCGGAAGCGCTCCAGCGATCCGCCCTCACCGTCCAGGCCGTCCTGGAAGACCGCCCCCCACTCCTCCATCAGGCCGATGAAGGCCTCGGTGAGCAAGGCGTCCTTCGAGCCGTAGTGGTAGCCGATGGAGGCCAGGTTCGTCCCCGACACACTGACGATGTCGCGCGCGGTGGTGCGTACGAACCCCTTCTCCACCAGGCATTTCTTGGCGCCCTCGAGCAGATCTTCGCGATGTCCCATGGCCTCACCGTAGCAAGACAGCCGTCCTATACGACAGTCCCAGACAACCGTTCCATACAATCGTCATAGACAAGTGTTTTATACGCGTGTATGTTTCCCGGCATGACGAACCCCGCCGCCTCAGCGCGACTCGCCGGTCGCCGCGAATGGACCGCCTTCAGCGTCCTGCTGCTGCCCCTGCTCCTGGTCTCGATGGACGTCTCGGTCCTCTACTTCGCCATCCCCGCGATCACCGAGCAGCTCGACCCGAGCGCCACCCAGCAGCTCTGGATCTTCGACAGCTACGCCTTCGCCCTCTCCGGTCTGCTGATCACCATGGGCTCTCTCGGCGACCGGATCGGCCGCCGCAGGCTGCTGCTGATCGGGGCCGGCGCCTTCGGCCTCGCCTCGGTGGGCGCCGCCTACGCCACCAGCGCGGAGATGCTCATCGCGGCCCGCGTGCTGCTCGGCATCGGCGGCGCGACCCTGATGCCGTCCACACTGGCCCTCGTCCGCAACCTGTTCCAGGACGACAAGCAGCGCGGCAAGGCCATCGCCATCTGGTCGGGGGCCATGACCGGCGGCATCGCGCTCGGCTCGGTGCTGAGCGGCGTGATGCTGAACCACTTCTGGTGGGGCTCCGTCTTCCTGGTCAACGTGCCCGCCATGGTCCTCCTGCTCGCCCTGGTCCCGGTCCTGGTCCCGGAGTTCAAGGACCCCGCTCCCGGCCGTTTCGACCTGCTCGGCGTCCCGCTGTCCATGGCCGCCGTACTGCCGGTCGTGTACGGCCTCAAGGAGATCGCCGCCGAGGGCTTCGAGCCCCTCCACCTGGGCTGCCTCCTCGTCGGCCTGGCCTTCGGGTACGTCTTCGTCCGCCGCCAGCGCACCCGTGACGACGCCATGGTCAGCCGCTCGCTGTTCCAGGGCCGCGGTTTCGGCGCCGGCATCGGCCTGAACACCCTCGCCGCCTTCGCCATGCTCGGCTCGGCCTACTTCACCACCCAGTACCTCCAGTCGGTGCTCGGCATGGGCACCCTGGAAGCCGCCCTGTGGAGCCTGGCCCCCTCTGTCGTCATCGGTGCGGCGGCCCCCGTCTCCGCGGCCCTCGCCCAGAAGGTGGACCGGGCCTACGTCGTCGCCGGCGGCTTCGTCCTCGCCGCCGCCGGATTCGCGCTGATCGGCCTGGTGGGCACCGACTCCCTGTGGCTGCTGCTGACGGGCGCGGGTGTCCTGGCCTCGGGCATCGTCACCGTGATGTCCCTGGTCTCCGACATGGCCCTGGGCGCGGCCCCCGCCGAGAAGGCCGGTTCCGCCGCCTCCCTGCTGGAGACCGGTACGGAGTTCGGCGGCGCCCTGGGCATGGCGGTCCTCGGCAGCCTGGGCACCGCGGTCTACCGCAGCGACCTGGCCGGCGCCGAGCCCGCCGCACGGGAGACCCTGGGCGGCGCCGTCGCCACCGCCCACCGGATCGGCGGGGAGGCCGGCGGGCAGGTCCTGACCCTGGCCCGCGAGGCCTTCGTCCACGGAATGCAGTTCGCGGCCTGGGGCGGTACGGCGCTGCTGCTCGGGGCGGCCGTACTCGCAGCGGCCCTGATGCGGGGAATCGGCGCCCCCGCCCCGGCGGAGCCCGCCCGCGCCGCCGGGGCGCGGGAGCAGGACGCGGCGTACCACTGATCGGCGCGGCGCGTCCGCCGGAAGGCGGATGGAAGAGACCCGGTACGCGGGACGCGGCACGCGGCACGCGGCACGCGGCACGCGGCACGCAGAACACGGAAGGGCCCGGGGTCTCCCCCCGGGCCCTTCTCATGTACCTGCTGGGCGGCGTCAGGCGAGGCTGACGGTGCGCGCCGAGGCCGCGCCGATCTCGGCGGCGATGTCCGCGAGGACGCCCGCCGGCACCTCGGCGTCGACGGTGAGGACCGCGAGGGCCTCGCCGTGCTCCTCCGCACGGGCGACCTGCATGCCCGCGATGTTCAGGCCGCCTTCGCCGAGGACGCGGCCGACGGTGCCGACCACGCCGGGGCGGTCGGTGTAGCGCAGCACGACCATGTAGTCGGCGAGCGCCAGGTCCACGTCGTACTCGCCGATGCCCACGATCTTCTGAAGGTGCTTCGGGCCCGCGAGCGTGCCGGAGACCGACACCTCCTGACCGTCCGACAGGGTGCCGCGGACGGTCACCACGTTGCGGTGGTCCGGGGACTCCGAGCTGGTGGTCAGGCGCACCTCGACACCGCGCTCCTGCGCGAACAGCGGGGCGTTGACGTAGGAGACCGTCTCGTCGACGACGTCCTCGAAGACACCCTTGAGCGCGGACAGTTCGAGCACCTTGACGTCGTGCTGGGTGATCTCGCCACAGACCTCGACGTCGAGGCGGACCGCGACCTCGCCGGCGAGGGCGGTGAAGATGCGGCCGAGCTTCTCCGCGAGCGGCAGGCCCGGACGGACGTCCTCGGCGATGACGCCGCCCTGGACGTTGACCGCGTCCGGTACGAGCTCACCGGCGAGGGCGAGGCGCACCGACTTGGCGACCGAGACACCGGCCTTCTCCTGGGCCTCGTCCGTGGACGCGCCGAGGTGCGGGGTGCAGACGACCTGGTCGAGCTCGAAGAGCGGGGAGTCCGTGCAGGGCTCCTTCGCGTACACGTCGAGGCCGGCGCCGGCGACGCGGCCCTCCTTGAGGGCCGAGTAGAGGGCGGCCTCGTCCACGATGCCGCCGCGCGCGGCGTTGACGATGCGGACGGACGGCTTGACCTTGTGCAGGGCCTCGTCGCCGATGAGACCGAGGGTCTCGGGGGTCTTGGGCAGGTGCACCGTGATGAAGTCGGCGACCTCCAGCAGCTCGTCCAGCGTCAGCATCTTGACGCCCATCTGGGCGGCGCGCGCGGGCTGGACGTAGGGGTCGTAGGCGACGACCTTCATGCCGAAGGCCGACATGCGCTGGGCGACGAGGACGCCGATGCGGCCGAGGCCGACGACTCCGAGGGTCTTCTCGCTGAGCTCGACACCCGTGTACTTGTTCCGCTTCCACTCGCCGTTCTTCAGGGCGGTGTTGGCCTGCGGGATGTTGCGTGCGGTGGCGACGAGCAGGCCGCAGGCGAGTTCGGCGGCGGTCACGATGTTCGAGGTCGGGGCGTTGACGACCATCACGCCTGCCTTGGTGGCGGCGGAGACGTCGACGTTGTCCAGTCCGACGCCGGCGCGGGCGACGACCTTCAGCTTCTTCGCCGCGGCGATGGCCTCGGCGTCGACCTTCGTCGCGGAGCGGACGAGGATCGCGTCGACGTCGGCGATCGCGGGCAGCAGCTCCGCGCGGTCGGCTCCGTTGACGTGCCGGATCTCGAAGTCCGGACCGAGCGCGTCCACCGTGGCGGGCGACAGCTCTTCAGCGATGAGTACGACAGGTTTCGAGCTCACGTGGGTCATCCTCACAAGTCCAGTGCGGACGGCCGTCCCGACGGCCGCAGGCGGTGGAGGGGGTAGCCGCGTGGAAGACGCACGACACTGTGGGCCTGACGCGTATGTGTTGAGCAGTGTAGTGGCGCGGACGGGCCGGTTTTCCGCCTGTACGGAAGGATCACTCTTCCGTGGTTGGCCGGGTTGGACAAGCGGCCCCCGTGAGGGCTCCAGATCCCGGCACTCCGGTCCCGGCGCTCCGGTCACCGGTGCGGCAGGTGCCGTACCGCACGGTGATGTGCGGCGGGGCCGGGACTCGACTGTCCCGGCCCCGGCGCGGCGAGATCAGCTCTCGTCGCTGTCGACCCAGCTCATCAGCTTGCGCAGCTTCTTGCCGGTGGTCTCGAGCAGGTGCTCGGAGTCGGCCTTCTTGTACTCGTTGTACTTCGGCAGGCCGGCCTTGTACTCGGCCATCCACTCCTCGGCGAACTTGCCGCTCTGGATCTCCTCGAGGACCTTCTTCATCTCGGCCTTGGTGGCGTCGGTGATGACGCGCGGGCCGGTGATGTAGTCGCCCCACTCGGCGGTCTCGGAGACCGACCAGCGCATCTTCTCCAGGCCGCCCTCGTACATGAGGTCGACGATGAGCTTCAGCTCGTGCAGGCACTCGAAGTAGGCGATCTCCGGCTGGTAGCCCGCCTCGGTGAGGGTCTCGAAACCGGCCTTGACCAGCGCGGACGCGCCACCGCAGAGGACGGCCTGCTCACCGAACAGGTCGGTCTCGGTCTCCTCGGTGAAGGTGGTCTTGATGACACCGGCGCGGGTGCCGCCGATACCGGCCGCGTACGAGAGCGCCAGGTCGAAGGCCTTGCCGGTGGCGTCCTGCTCGACGGCGGCGATGCACGGCACGCCGCGGCCCTCCTCGTACTGGCGGCGGACCAGGTGGCCCGGGCCCTTCGGGGCGACCAGCGCGACGTCCACGTTGGTGGGGGGCTTGATGAAGCCGTAGCGGACGTTGAAGCCGTGGCCGAAGAAGAGCGCGTCGCCCTCCTTGAGGTGGTCCTTGATGGACTCCTCGTAGATCTCGGCCTGCAGCGGGTCCGGGGTGAGGATCATGATGACGTTCGCCCACTCGGCGGCCTCGGCCACGGGGACGACCTTCAGGCCCTGCTCCTCGGCCTTGGCCTTGGACTTCGAGCCCTCCTTCAGGCCGACGACGACGTCGACGCCGGAGTCACGGAGCGACAGCGCGTGGGCGTGGCCCTGGCTGCCGTAACCGATGACCGCGACCTTGCGGCCCTGGATGATGGACAGGTCGGCGTCGTTCTCGTAGAACAGCTCGGCCACTGGGATATCTCCTTGGTGCGCTGGTGTTGCTCCCACCGTACGGCGGGGAACGGAATCTGAGTTTGTCGGTCTCGCTATGCGGGCCGGGGTGTCTGCCGCGGCCTCTGCGGCCTCGGCGGGCGGTGTGCCGCGGCAGCCGGGCCGGCCGGGTCAGGCGCTGCGGTCGAGCGCGCGCAGGCTGCGGTCCGTGATGGACCGTCCGCCGCGCCCTATGGCGATCGTGCCGGACTGCACGAGTTCCTTGATGCCGAAGGGCTCCAGCATCTTGAGCATCGCGCCGAGCTTGTCGGAGCCGCCGGTCGCCTCGATGGTGACGGCCTCCGGGGAGACGTCGACCGTCTTGGCACGGAACAGCTGCACGATCTCGACGATCTGCGAGCGGGTCTCGTTGTCGGCGCGGACCTTCACCAGGACGAGTTCGCGCTCGATGGCGTTGTGCGGCTCCAGCTCGACGATCTTCAGCACGTTGACCAGCTTGTTGAGCTGCTTGGTCACCTGCTCCAGCGGGAGGTCCTCGACGTTGACGACGATGGTGATGCGGGAGATGTCGGGGTGCTCGGTGACGCCGACCGCGAGGGAGTCGATGTTGAACCCGCGGCGGGAGAACAGGGCGGCGATCCGGGCGAGGATGCCGGGCGTGTTCTCGACCAGGACGGAGAGCGTGTGCTTGGACATGTGAGGCGTTCTCTCTCTCAGGCTCTCTCGGCTCAGTCGTCTTCGTTGTCGCCGAAGTCGGGACGGACGCCCCGGGCTGCCATGACCTCGTCGTTGGAGGTGCCGGCGGCGACCATCGGCCACACCATGGCGTCCTCGTGGACGATGAAGTCGATGACGACGGTACGGTCGTTGATCGCGTTGGCCTCGGCGATGACCTTGTCCAGGTCGGCGGGGTCCTCGCAGCGCAGCGCCACGCAGCCCATGGCCTCGGAGAGCTTGACGAAGTCCGGGACGCGCGTGCCCTTGCGGGGCGCGATGGACTCGCCGAGCTGGGAACCGACCGTGTCGTGACCGGTCTCGTCGGCGTGCAGGACGGTGTTGGAGTACCGCTGGTTGTAGAACAGCGTCTGCCACTGGCGCACCATGCCCAGCGCACCGTTGTTGATGATCGCGACCTTGATCGGGATGTTGTTCAGGGCGCAGGTGACCAGTTCCTGATTGGTCATCTGGAAGCAGCCGTCGCCGTCGATCGCCCAGACCGTGCGCTCGGGCATGCCGACCTTGGCGCCCATCGCGGCCGGGACCGCGTACCCCATGGTTCCGGCGCCGCCGGAGTTCAGCCAGGTGCGGGGCTCCTCGTACTTGACGAAGTGGGAGGCCCACATCTGGTGCTGGCCGACGCCGGCCGCGAAAACCGTGCTTTTGGGCGCGAGCGCGCCGATCCGCTCGATGACCTGCTGCGGGGAGAGGCTGCCGTCCTCGGGCAGGTCGTAGCCCAGCGGGTAGGTCTCGCGCCAGCGGTTGAGGTCGTTCCACCAGGCGGTGTAGTCGCCGGCGCTCCCCTCGGTGTGCTCGGCCTGGACCGCCTGGATCAGGTCCGCGATGACCTCGCGGGCGTCACCGACGATCGGAACGTCGACGGCGCGGTTCTTGCCGATCTCGGCCGGGTCGATGTCCGCGTGGATGATCTTGGCGAAGGGGGCGAAGCTGTCCAGCTTGCCGGTGACGCGGTCGTCGAAGCGGGTCCCGAGTGCGATCAGCAGGTCCGACTTCTGGAGCGCGGTGACGCCGGTGACGCTGCCGTGCATGCCGGGCATGCCGACGTGCAGCGGGTGGCTGTCGGGGAAGGAGCCCAGGGCCATGAGGGTGGTGCAGACCGGGACGCCGGTGAGCTCGGCGAGGACCTTCAGCTCGGCGGTCGCGCCGGACTTCATGACGCCGCCGCCGACGTAGAGGACCGGGCGCTTGGCCTGGCAGATGAGCTTGGCGGCCTCGCGGATCTGCTTGGCGTGCGGCTTGGTGACCGGCCGGTAACCGGGGAGGTCCAGGGAGGGCGGCCACGCGAAGGTGGTCTTCGCCTGCAGGGCGTCCTTGGCGATGTCGACCAGGACCGGGCCGGGCCGGCCGGTGGCGGCGATGTGGAACGCCTCGGCGATCGTCTTCGGAATGTCCTCGGCCCTGGTGACCAGGAAGTTGTGCTTGGTGATCGGCATGGTGATGCCGACGATGTCCGCCTCCTGGAAGGCGTCGGTACCGATCGCCTTGGAGGAGACCTGGCCGGTGATCGCGACGAGCGGGACGGAGTCCATGTGCGCGTCGGCGATCGGGGTGACGAGGTTGGTGGCGCCCGGGCCGGACGTGGCCATACAGACGCCGACCTTGCCGGTGGCCTGGGCGTAGCCGGTGGCGGCGTGGCCGGCCCCCTGCTCGTGGCGGACCAGGATGTGACGGACCTTCTTGGAGTCCATCATCGGGTCGTACGCGGGGAGGATGGCGCCTCCCGGAATTCCGAAGACGGTGTCGCACCCCACCTCTTCGAGAGAGCGGATGAGGGACTGCGCACCCGTGACGTGCTCAACTGCGGCGGGCTGCTGTCCGCCGGAACGGGGCCGCGGCTGCGGATGGTGGGCCCCGGTGGCCTGCTCGGTCATCGGCATTCTCTTCTCGAAGCTGAGGGTTTTACGCGGATTCGACTCTGTGCCAGTGCAACAAAAAACCCCTCGTGCCAGGAGGCAAGCGAGGGGAGCGCGTCGGGTGTGTTGAGCGGGGACATGCAGGCCCCAGCTTCAGCCGACGCGCTTTCCAAGTACGAGAATTCGGGTGCGCATGGCATTGACCCTCCCTCTGGCGGGAGGGTGATGTCAAGTAGGTGGGACAGGCGTCTCATTATGTGAGCCTCTGCGGATGACCATCGAGCCCCCGGAGGAGCCGCCCGCCAGTGCGGGCTGGGCCGCTCCGCCCGGTACTGGGAACGTACCGCGCACCAGCGCGCGCCGCAGCCTGTACTCGTCGAGCGGGCCGGAAAACGCCATCCCCTGGCCGTGCGTGCACCCCATCGCCCGAAGCGCGGCCACCTGCTCGGGCAGGTCCACCCCGTCGGCCACCGAGCGCATGCCCAGGTCGTTTGCGATCCGCAAGAGGCCTGCTGTGATCTTGTGCAGGCGGGAGGATTCGACCACTCCCTCCACCAGGCCGCGGTCCAGCTTGAGCATGTCCACGGGGAGCCGGCGCAGGGCGCTGATGGCCGCATAGCCGCTGCCGAAGCCGTCGAGGGCGATTCCCACCCCCAGGCGGTGCAGGGCCGCGAGGCGCCGCTCCAGGTCGTCGAAGGGCACTCTGGGGTCGGACACCGCGAGCTCCAGTACCAGGGCCCCGGAGGGCAGGCCGTGCCGGGTCAGCAGGGCTTCCACGGAGCCGAGCGGCATGGCGCTGTCCAGCAGTCGCTGGGCGGTCATCCGCACGGCCACAGGCACGTCGTGCCCGGCCCGGTGCCGGTCGGCGGCCTGCTCGACGGCCTCCTCCAGCAGCCAGCGCCCCAGCTCGGCGGTGCGCGAGGCGTCCGGGCCCGCGCCGGCCGGGCCGGCCGCGCCGCCGCCCGCCGCGCCCTCGCTGTATTCGGCCACCCGGAGGAACTCGGCCGGCGTGAAGAGGATTCCCTGGGCGGAACGCCACCGGGCCTGCGCGGCGACGGCTGCGATCTCGCCGGTGGACAGCGAGACCACGGGCTGGTGCAGCAGGGCAAACTCGCCCTCGTGCAGTGCGGCGCGCAGCCGGCCCGCCAGCTCGGCCTTGCGCACCACCTCGGCCTGCATCTGCGGGGCGTAGGTCTCGACGCGGTCCTTGCCGCCCGCCTTGGCCCGGTACATCGCCAGGTCCGCGTTGCGCATCAGGTCCGAAGGGGTGATCCCGGGGTCGGCGAAGGCCACGCCGATGCTGGCGGCCACCCGTACCTCGCTGCCGCCGATCCGGTACGGCTGGGAGAGCTTGGCGCGCAGCCGGTCGGCGATCTCGCGGACCTGGTATTCGCGGGCGCTGCGGTCGCGGCTGCCGTCGCCCAGGATCAGCGCGGCGAACTCGTCGCCACCGAGCCGGGCGGCCGTGTCCCCGGCCCGGACGGAGTCCTGGAGCCTGCGGGCGGCCTCGATGAGCAGTTCGTCGCCGGCCTGGTGGCCGATGGTGTCGTTGACCGCCTTGAAGCCGTCGAGATCGATGAAGAGCACGGCGGTGCTGTGGTCGCCGGCACGGCGGCCCGTCAGGGCCTGGCGCACGCGCCGGGTGAAGAGGGCCCGGTTGGGCAGGTCGGTCAGCGGGTCGTGTTCGGCGCTGTGCTGGAGCTGGGCCTGGAGCCGGACGCGCTCGGTGACGTCGCGGCTGTTGAGGATGAGTCCACCCTGGTGGCGGTTGACGGTGGACTCCACGTTCAGCCACTCGCCGCCGCCCGACTTGAAGCGGCACTCGATGCGGGTGGTGGGCTCCTCGGTGGGCGGCGCGGCGAGGAAGCGGCGTACTTCGTGGACCACCCTGCCGAGGTCGTCGGGGTGGATGAGGGTGGCCAGTTCGGTGCCGACCAGCTCCTCCGCCTCGCGGCCGTAGACCCCGGCGGCGGCCGGGCTGACGTAGCGCAGGGTCCCGGTGGGCGCGGCGATCATGATGACGTCACTGGAGCCCTGGACCAGGGAGCGGAAGTGGTTCTCCTTCTGGGCCAGTTCCTGGGTCAGCGCGATGTTGTCGAGCAGCATGATGCCCTGCCGGATGACGAGGGCGAGCACGACGGTGCACCCGGTGAAGACGACCATCCTGTCGACCTTCCGGCCGTCCACGACGTTGTAGAGGATGCCGAGGGTGCACACGGCGGCCGCGAGGTACGGCGTCAGGGCGGGGAGCGACCCGGTGATCGGGCGGCTGTGCGGCCGGTCCCTGCGCGGGTGGCCGACGGGCATCGGGCCCTGGTGGATGCGCCGGGCGCCCCAGGGCGCGTACGCGAGCAGCAGCGAGCCGGCGAACCAGCCGGCGTCGAGCAGCTGTCCGGACTGGTACTCGGCGCTCAGCAGGGGCGAGGTGAACAGGGCGTCGCTGAGAACGGTCAGGGCCAGCGCCGCGATGGCGGTGTTGACGGCGGAGCGGTTGGTCTCGTTGCGCCGGAAGTGCAGGACGAGAACCATCGAGACGAGCGCGATGTCGAGCAGGGGGTAGGCGAGGGAGAGCGCGGCGCGCGGGACGCTGCCCGGGGCCCCGGACTGCGCGGTCCGCGCGGCGTGGGCCAGGGCCAGGCTCCAGGACAGGGTGAGGAGGGAGCCGCCGATGAGCCAGGAGTCGAGCCCCAGGCACACCCAGCCGGCGCGGGTGACCGGGCGTTTGGCGAGGACGAGCAGGCCCACGATGGCGGGCGGGGCGAAGCAGAGGAACGCGAAGTCGGCCAGCGAGGGCTTCGGCACGTCCTGGCCGAGGACCACCTCGTACCAGCCCCAGACCGCGTTGCCGCAGGCCCCCATGAGGGAGGAGAAGGCGAAGAGCAGCCAGGCGGGGCGTTCCCGGCTGTCGATCGTCCGTGCGTAGGTGTAGCAGGAGACGGCGGCGAGCAGGCCGGCTGCGCTGAGCCCGAAGTCGCCCATGATCTCGGCGACTTCCTCGGACCCCCAGTTGAGGGCGGCGCCGACGGCGTACCCCCCGCTGACGACCGCGAGGATCAGCTGCATCGCCAGGCCCCTGCCTCCGCCCGAGACGGACGGCCGGTCCAGGAGCGCCGCCCCCGGGGCACTCACCGGTCCCCCTCGCCGGCTGGTTCCGGCGCGGTCCAGTCCCGGCAGCGTCGCCTCCGGCGGCTGTGCCGCGTCGGATCCTTCGTCCATTGACCGTACATCGCCCGTCGCCCCCCAAAGTGTCCGATCACTCCCCAGCGCCAGACGTTCGTGGCGCAGCCCCTTCTTCCGGACGATACACCACTTTCGTCACTCAGGGACATAGTTGCTCTACTCTCCGTTACCGGACGGGGAGTTGTCACAACCGCACGCGTACGAGTGACTGCGGAGCGTACAGGGGGTCGGGTCTCATTCGGTGATCAATACGGTGTGCTCCACCGGTTCCCCGGCGGCGAAGCGGGTGAGCTGGCGGGCCAGCAGGCGCTTGGCGCGTGGCTCGAACGCCGAGCTGCTGCCGCCGACATGGGGTGTGATCAGGATGTTCGGCGCGCGCCAGAGCGGGTGGCCGGCGGGCAGCGGTTCCGGGTCGGTGACGTCGAGGGCAGCGCGCAGCCGGCCCGACTCCACCTCCGCCAGCAGGGACTTGGTGTCGACGACGGGGCCGCGCGACACGTTCACGAGCAGGGCCCCGTCCTTCATCCGGCCGAGGAACTCGGCGCCGGCCAGACCCCGGGTGGCCTCGGTCAGGGGGGTCACGAGGATCACCACATCGGCTTCGGGCAGGAGCCGGGGCAGGTCGGCGAGGGCGTGCACCGGGCCCCGGGCGGCGGTCCGCGCCGAACGGGCCACGCGTGCGATCCGTTCGCACTCGAAGGGCACGAGCCGGTCCTCGATGGCCGAGCCGATGGATCCGTAGCCGATGATCAGAACTGACTTGTCGGCAAGGGCGTCGTAGAAGCCGGAGCGCCATTCCTCGCGGTCCTGGCCGCGGACCATGCCGGGGATGCCGCGCAGGGAGGCGAGGGTCAGCGCGAGGGCCAGCTCGGCGGTGCTGGCCGTGTGGACCCCTGCGGCGTTGCACAGCCGTACTCCGGGGCGCAGGTCGCCGAGGCGGCCCATGACGTCGTCGATGCCGGCTGTGAGGGTCTGGACGACCCGGACGGCCGGCATCTCGGCGAGCGGGCGGACGGTGACCTCGGCGGACTTCATGTACGGGGCCGCATAGAAGACGCAGTCGGCCGGATCGGCGGGGAAGTCGTCGTCCCCGTCCCACTGGCGGTACCGGAAGGAGTCGGGGAGGCCGGCGACCTCTTCGGCGGGGAAGGGGAGCCAGACGTCCCGGGGCGTTGCAGTCATGATCACGAGGCTATGCCAAGCCGTCTTGATCAAGCCGTTAGTTTGGTGGCCGAAGTGGAGGGGGACGCAGGGGTGGAGCGCAGGTCGATCGGGGCGGGGGCGCTGAGCGTGGGCGCCGTCGGCCTCGGCTGTATGCCGATGAGCTGGGCGTACGCGCCTTCTCGGCGGCGGGGGCACGAATCGCTGGCCGCCGTGCACGCCGCGCTGGACCTGGGGTCGAACCTGCTGGACACGGCCGATGTGTACGGGCCGTTCACCAACGAACTGCTGTTGGGGCGGGTGCTGCGGGAGCGGCGGTCCGACGCATTCGTGTCGGCCAAGGTCGGACTGCGGGCCGGCGACCAGCACGTGGTGGCCGACGGCCGGCCCGGCTACCTGCGGCGGGCGTGCGACGCATCGCTGCGGCGGCTGCGGACGGACGTCATAGACCTGTACCAGCTGCACCGGGTGGACCCGGAGGTTCCGGTGGAGGAGACCTGGGGGGCCATGGCGGAGCTGGTGAGCGCGGGGAAGGTGCGGGCGCTCGGCTTCTGCGCGTTGGGCGCCGGTGCCGGCCCGGGGGCGGGGCGGCGCGGCGACCGCGGGTACCGGACGACGCTGCGGCACCTGGAGCGGCTGCAGCAGGTCTTCCCGGTGAGCGCGGTGCAGGCGGAGCTGTCCGTGTGGTCGCCGGAGGCGGCTCGGCAGCTGCTGCCGTGGTGCGCTGCGCGCGGGGTGGGGTTCCTGGCCGCCATGCCGTTGGGCAGCGGCTTCCTGACGGGGACGCTGACGCCGGGCGAGGGCTTCGAGCCGCAGGACGTCCGGGCCCGGCACCCGCGGTTCACGGCGGAGGCGATGGCCTCGAACCAGGTACTGGTGGCGGGGATGCGGCGGGTGGCACGGCGGTACGGGCCCGAGGTCACGGTCGCGCAGGTGGCCCTGGCCTGGGTGCTGGCCCAGGGGCCGCAGGTGGTACCGGTGCCCGGCGCGGACCGGGCGCACTGGGCGGTGGAGAACGCGCGGGCGGCGCAGCTGCGGCTCACGGCCGGGGACCTTGCCGAGATCGCGGGCCTTCCGGTCGACGTGGGAGCCTGGGACTGACCGCCCACAACCACTCGATCGGGTGTACGAGTGGTGGAACTTCGGGAACTGCCCCGGCTGTTGAGACGGGTGAAGGGCAGGATCGGAGGACCGGAAGGGAGCAGGGCGATGCGATACGGAAGTTCTCCCGGGCAGGCGGGGCACGAGGGGGCGGGCGCGCGGCGCCTGAGCGTGCGGGCGGCGCTCGCGCTGGCCGGGTGCGGTGCGCTGCTGGTGGCGGGATGCTCCCCGGAGGGCGCCCCGGGCACCGGGCGGGGTGGTTCCCCACCGGGCGCGACGACGGCGGGGCCCGGGTCACCGGGACCTTCGGGGAGCGGGGCGGCCTCGCCACCGACGTCCGTGCCGCCGGCGAAGGGGGCGGTGACGGTCACCGGCGAGGCCGCCAAGGACCTGCGCTCACCCTGGGGCGTGGCCCCGCTGCCGGGGGGTGACCTGCTGGTCGCCTCCCGGGACGAGGGGACGATCAGCCGGGTCGCGGCCGGGTCGGGGGCGGTGACGCAGATCGGCGAGGTTCCGGGCGTGGACCCGGGCGGCGAGGGCGGACTGCTGGGCCTTGCGCTGTCGCCGGACTTCGCCTCGGACCGTCTGGTGTACGTCTACTTCACGACCGCGTCCGACAACCGCATCGCACGGCTGCGCTACGACGAGCAGAGACCTTCCGGGCAGCAACTGGGCGCACCGGACACCGTGTTCCGGGGGATCCCCAAGGGGCTGATCCACAACGGCGGGCGGATCGCGTTCGGCCCGGACAAGATGCTGTACGCGGGGACGGGAGAGACCGGTGTCACAGGTCTCTCGCAGGACAGGAAGTCGCTCGGCGGGAAGATCCTTCGGATGACTCCGGACGGGGATCCGGTGCACGGCAATCCGGAGGCCGATTCGGTCGTCTACTCCCACGGGCACCGCAATGTGCAGGGCCTCGCCTGGGACAAGGACAAACGGCTGTGGGCGGCCGAGTTCGGCCAGAACACCTGGGACGAGCTGAATCTGATCGAGCCCGGCGCGAACTACGGCTGGCCCGAGGCCGAGGGCAAGGCGGGCAAGCCGGGTATGCGGGATCCGGTGGCGGTGTGGAAGACGGACGAGGCCTCGCCGAGTGGGATCGCCTGGGCCGAGGGGTCGATATGGATGGCCGGCCTGAAGGGCGCGCGGCTGTGGCGGATCCCGCTGTCCGGGACAGAGCCGGTCGCCGAGCCGGAGGCCTTCCTGCGGGACGAGTACGGCCGGCTGCGGACGGTGATCGCTCTGGGAGGCGACCGGCTGCTGCTGGTCACGAGCGAGACGGACGGGCGCGGGTCGCCGAAGGCGGGCGACGACAGGATCCTGACCCTGACGGTGCGGTGACCGGCATGCCCCGGGCGCGGGGCGGAAGGTGCGTGGACACGGTGTTCAACATGATCGAGGAGCTGTTCAGCCCGGGACGCAAGCACACGAATGAGGAGAAGAAGCGGCTGGAGCTGTCCCGGACCGACGTCGGCGACCACGATCCGGGACGGGGTCCGATAGACCTCGACTCCGGCAGGGTGGTCATACGCCTGGACGAGGAGCCCCCCGACGATTGCTGACCGGCCGCGCGTCGGGCGCGTACCGGGCGGGGCGGACGCGGGCTGAAGAGCCGTAGCAAGTTCGGCCAGGAGCGGGCGCGGCGGCTGGCGGCGGTGGACGTCGCCCGAACGGCAGGTGGCGACGATGACGACCCGGCCGCTGCCGAGGGTGCGCAAGAGGTAGGACAGCAGGGGGCGGGTGGAGGTGTCCGCCGGTGCAGGTCCTCCTGGACGAGGACGACGATGCGGTCGGCGGCGAGCCGCTCCAGCATCCGGGCCGTCAGTTCGAAGAGCCGGGCCGTGCCCTTCTCGCCGTGCGGGCCCTGGGGGTGTCGCCGAGTCCGGGAGGATCCGGGCGAGCGTCCTCCTGGCCCGCTGCTGCGGCGGCCAGCTCCGCTGTGAGCAGCCGGTGCAGGGCGGGCAGGGCGGGCAGTGCCGTCGAGTACGCGGCGAAGGGAAGTCCCTCCGCCCCTGTCTCACACAGCCGCCGAAGGCGAGGACGGCGCCCAGCCGGTCCGCCTCGCAGGGGAACTCCTCGGTGAGGCGGGTCTTGCCGACCCGGTCTCTCCCCCGATGAGCATCGCCTGCGGTTCCCGGTCGGCGGCCCGGGTCGGTGCGTCGGTGAGTACGGCCGGTTCGTCGGCGCGGCCGACGAACACCGGGCTGACAGATTGGTCGCCGCGTCGCCGAGCACCGCACAGAGGTCCTGTCCGGCGGGACCCGCTACAGGGTCGCTCCGCATCGCCCGCCGGTTCACGCGGGCCGGGGCCGCGGAGCGGGCGCCGCGGGTCCGGGATCCTGTCACCGCCCTCGGGGTTCCCTCCCGCGCAAGGAGGCCCGGCGCGCCGTGCGGGCTCCCCGGACCACCCGGCACGCGGCGGCTTCCTAGGCCGCTGCCTTCGGGATGGCCAGCAGGAGGTCGAAGTACATGAGGACGAAGAGCAGCACGCCGAGGGCGCCCAGGCCGATGCCCGCCCAGGAGACGGACCGCACCCAGGTGGGAAGGGTGCGCTCGGGGGTGCTGAAGGCGGGGAGGGCCAGCACGAAGGTGGCGATGATCAGGGCGAGGGCCGAGAAGACGCCGTTGACCATCGCGGTGGTGTGCCAGGGGTCGACGAACTGGGCGGCGATCTGCGCGTTGGCGTCGGCGGCCTGGCTCAGCTCCAGCCGGGCGGCGATGCTCGCGCGCTCGGACACGATGCCGGCGACCCAGCTTCCGCTGAGGGCGACGACGGAAAGACCGGCGGAGACGATCGCGAAGGCCGCGGAGCCCACGTGGCCAGGCTGCCGGGCCTCGTCCTCGTCCTCGTCCTCGGCGAAGTCGTCGTCGAGGTCGGCGTCGGTGAGCGCGGAGTCGGCGTCGGTGTCGGCAGCCGCGGCGAGGTCGGCGTCGGCCTCGGCTGCGGCGTCCTGGGTGGTCTTTCTCTTCCCGAGGTCGACCTGGGTGTCCGCCTCGGCGGCGTTCGGGGCGGGGGTCTTCGTGGTGTCCATGCGGGGCACCGTAGGGGCCGTGTCTGAGAGTTCTCTGAGAATCCGGTGGTCGTGGCCGTATCGGGCCCCGTGGACGGCGGGGCCCGGACGCGGTGCCTCAGGAGCTGCGGGTGGCGGCCCACTCGTGGGCGAGGATCGACCACACCTCGGTGTCCTGCCGGACGCCCCGGTGCAGGTAGTTCTCCCGCATGACGCCTTCGCGGGTCATGCCGAGGCGTTCGGCGACGGCAAGGCTCTTCTTGTTGCCGGTGGCGGCGTGCCACTCGACGCGGTGCATGCCGCGCTCGGCGAAGGCGTAGTCGATCAGGATCCGGCAGGCCTTGGTCACCAGGCCGCGGCCGACCGCGGCGGGCTCCAGCCAGCAGCCGATCTCGCAGTTCCCGGCGGCGGCGTCGAAGTCGGGGAAGAGGACGCCGCCCACGAGAGTGCCGTCGAGGCGGATGCCGAAGAACCGGGCGCCGTCCTCACCGGCCTTCACGGCGTACTTGGCCAGGAAGGCCCGGGCGGAGTCGACGTCCGGGGAGCGGTCGGGGAAGCCGACGTACTGACCGATGAACTCGCGTCCGCGTTCGATGTGCGCGAAGAACTCCTCGGCGTGCCGGGCCTCCAGCGGGAACAGCTGGGCGCCTTCGGCGAGGTCTATCGAGAACATGCGGCTTCTTCCTTGGGTCTCGTGCGGCGGTTCGCCGGATCACCGGGAGGCTGTGGCGGCCTCGGCCTCGTCCTCGCTCGTGGTGAGGACCTCGCCGGACCGCTGTGCCGGAAGTTTCGCATGCGGACGGTGTTCGGGGGGCTCGATGCTGATCCGGGGCAGCCGCCGGTCGAGCCAGGCGGGCAGCCACCAGTTGGCGCCGCCGAGCATGTGCATCAGGGCCGGCACGAGGAGGGTGCGCAGCACGAAGGCGTCGAGGGCGACGGCCGCGGCGAGCGCGATGCCGAACATCGCGATGATCCGGTCGCCGCTGAGCACGAAGGCGAGGAAGACGGAGATCATGATGACGGCGGCCGAGTTGATGACCCGGCTGGTCTCGGCGAGGCCGACGCGTACGGCCCGCCGGTTGTCGCCGGTCTCCAGCCACTCCTCGTACATCCGGCTGACGAGGAAGACCTGGTAGTCCATGGAGAGTCCGAAGAGGACGGACACCATGATCACGGGCAGGAAGGGCTCGATGGGGCCGGCGCTGCCCAGGCCAAGCCGTTCACTGCCCCATCCCCACTGGAAGATCGCGACCACGACGCCGAAGGAGGAGGCGACGGCTGCGACGTTCATGGCCGCCGCCTTCAGCGGGATGCCGATGGACCGGAAGGCCAGCAGCAGGAGCAGGCAGCCGAGTGCGATCACGACGGCGACGAAGAGCGGCAGCTTCCCGACGATGACCTCGGCGAAGTCGTCGTACGCGGCGGTCACCCCGCCGACGTGCACCTCCATGGAGTTGCCCTGCCCGGCGCGCGGGACGACGTCCTGGCGGAGGGTGTCGACGAGGTCGCTGGTGGCCCTGGACTGCGGGGCGGAGTCCGGGATGACGGTCAGGACGGCCGTGTCGCCGCTGCGGTTGAAGACGGCGGGGCCGGTGGAGGCGACGCCAGGCGTCGTGCGGAGCGCCTGCTCCAGTTGGTCCACGGCGAGCCGGTCCCCGGCGCCGTCCAGGCGGGCGACGACGGCGAGCGGGCCGTTCGCGCCGGGCCCGAAGCCCTCCGCGAGCAGGTCGTAGGCCTGCCGGGTGGTGGAGCCGGCGGGGTTGTTGCCCTGGTCGGAGGTGCCCAGGTGGAGGGAGAGGGTGGGCAGGGCCAGTACCACCATGACGGCGGTGGCGACGGCACCGAGCAGCTTGGGGTGGCGCTCGACGAAGGCGGACCAGCGGACGGCGAAGCCGGAGGTCCGCTGGGGCTGCGGGCCCTCGGCGGCGAGCCTTCGGCGTTCGCGGCCGGAGAGGGCGCGCATGCCGATGCAGGACAGGAGTGCCGGCAGCAGGGTGACGGAGGCGGCGACGGTCAGGACGACCGTCACGCACGCCGCTATGGCGACGCCGTTGAGGAAGTTCAGCCGCAGCACCAGCATGCCCAGCAGTGCGATGCAGACGGTGGCGCCGGCGAAGACGACGGCCCGGCCGGTGGTGGCGACGGCGCCGGCCGCCGCCTCCTCCACCGGCAGGCCCCGTGCGAGGCCCTTGCGGTGGCGGGTGACGATGAACAGCGCGTAGTCGATGCCCACGCCGAGGCCGATGAGGGTGCCGAGCATGGGGGCGAAGTCGGCGACCGGCATGGCGTGCCCGAGCAGGGTGATGCCGAAGTAGGCGGTGCCGACGCTGACGAGGGCGGTCGCGATGGGGAGCAGGCTCGCGGCGAGGGAGCCGAAGGCGAGGTAGAGGACGAGGGCCGCGACCGCGACGCCTATGACCTCGGCGAGGTGCGCGGTGGGGGCCTCGGTGAGCTGGATGGCGCGGCCGCCCAGCTCGACCTGGAGTCCGCCGGCCTCGGTGGTGGGGTTCTTCGCGGTGTCGACGACCGCCCTGGCCTGGGCCTTGGGCACGGAGTCGGCCGGCTGGTCGAAGGTCACCACGGCGTAGGCGGTGCGTCCGTCGGGGCTGACGCGTGCGGCGCTCTCGGGGCCGGGGCCGTAGGGGCCTGCGACCGATCCGACACCGGGCAGTGCGGCGACGGCGTCGAGCGCCCGGGTCATGCGCTGCTCGATGTCCGGGGTGTGCGCGTTCTGGTGGGCCGGGGCCCGCCACACGATGGTGTCGGTGTCGCCGCCCTGTCCTTGGAAGCCTTCGCGCAGGAGGTCGTTGGCCTTGCCGGACTCGGTGCCGGGGACCTCGTAGTTGGTGGAGAACGCCGCTCCGGCTGTCACTGCGGCCGCCGCGGTCCCGCCGAGGGCGAGCAGCCAGACAAGGACGGCGAGGAGGCGGTGGCGCATGCACCACCGCGCGAAGACTGCCAACGGACGTGCTCCCTGGTGGGTTCGGATCTTTACCGGGAGACAGCCCGTCGCAAAGAACGCGTGAACTCGTGAAGGCCCGGCCGAAGCCCGGGGGGTCGCCCCGCGGTTCGGCCCAGATGGTCTGCTACCTCCACGATCGCAGCGTTTCGTGATCGTCGGCCCTTTTCGTGTGCATCATCACAGGAGGACCGGGAGGTGCGCGGGAACTCAGGTCCCGGCGGGTGTCCCGCCGGAGAGTTCCGAGGACAGGGCGTCGGTCCGGTCATCGGGCTCGTCCACCCGGTAGCCGGGGATCGAGGGCCAGCGGACGGTGAGGACGACCGCGTCCTCCTCCGCATACCAGGAGTGGTCGACGCCGCGGCCCCAGAGCACGTAGTCGCCCTGTTCGGCGAGGACGACGGTCCGCCCCGGGAACTCCAGCCGGAAGCGTCCGCTGATCAGCACCAGCAGTGCGGTGCGCTTCTCCGCGGTCGCCCAGCGCTCCCGTTCGTCGCCCTTGGGGTGGACGCCCCACTTGATCTCCACGTCCTCGCTGTGACGGGGATCGGCCGGGTCCTTGAAGTGGCCGAGGAGCCAGCCGCGGTCGGCGGCGGCGTCGGGACCGGCCTTGCCGGTGTGGATGGTGAGGTCGTCGTTCACGCTGGTGAGGCTAATGCAGTTGTGCGGGTCGGCGGCACACTGGTGAGCTGGGCGGATGAGCATGGATCTTGATGAGCTGCTGAAGGTGCGCGCCCGGTACGACGCCGAGGTGCGCGAGGACGCCCGGCCGGACGGCGGGGACGCCCTCGTGGAGCGGGTGGGCCGGGTCGTCCGGCAGAGTGTGCCGGGCCTCGGGTGGAACGGCGTCCTGTGGTCGGACCTCGACGAGGAGACGGCGGACGGGCAGATCGCGGCGCAGGTGGCGTTCTTCTCGGAGCACGGCTGCCCGGACTTCGAGTGGAAGCTGTACGCGCACGACGGGCCGGCGGATCTCGGGGACCGGCTGCGGGCTGCGGGCTTCGTACCGGAGCCGCCGGAGACGCTGATGGTGGGGCGGGCGGCCGAACTCGCCCAGCTGCCGGTGGAGCCGCCGCAGGGAATCACCCTGCGGGTGGTGACGGACGAGGCCGGCGTCGACCTGATGATGGAGGTCCACGCGGGGGCCTTCGGCACGGAGCGGCCCCGGATCCGCGCGGCGTTGCTGAGCCGGCTGCGCGACGAGCCGGAGACCATCGCCGCGGTGGTCGCGATGGCGGGCGACACCCCGGTCAGCGCGGCCCGGATGGAGATGCGGCCGGGTGCGGCCTTCGCCGGCCTGTGGGGCGGCGGCACGGTCCCGCAGTGGCGCGGCCGGGGCATCTACCGCACGCTCGTCGCCCACCGCGCGCGCCTGGCGGCGGAGCTGGGCATCCCCTACCTCCAGGTGGACGCCTCGGACGAGAGCCGCCCGATCCTGGAGAGGCTGGGCTTCGGGGTGATGGGTGTGACGGTGCCGTACGTCTGGACGCGGCCCGGCCGGGACGCGGACTGATGCCGCGCCGGCCGGTCGCCCGGGCCGGCCCGACGGCGGGGCGGGGTTCCGCGGCGCAGGGCCGACGGGCACGATCGCGGACATGGAACGCATCAGCCCGCCCCTGACCGGGGCCGAACGCGAAACCCTCCGGGCCTACCTCGACTACCACCGGGCCACCCTCGCCTGGAAGTGCGAGGGCCTCACCGACGAGCAGTTGCGCCGCGCATCGATGCCGCCGTCCGAGCTGTCCCTGCTGGGCCTCGTCCGGCACATGGCCGAGGTGGAGCGGCACTGGTTCCGCCGGGTCGTCGGCGGCGAGGAACTCCCGCACCTGTGGTCGGACAGCCACGACTTCCAGGCCGCCTATGACGCCTCCGGCTCCAGCCGCGCCGAGGCGTTCGCCGCCTGGCAGGAGGAGGTGGCGCACGCCCGGCGCATCGAGGCGGCCGCCGAGTCCCTGGAGGTGACGGCGTACGTGCCGCGCTGGGAGGAGGAGGCCTCGCTGCGCCTGGTCATGCTGCACCTCATCCACGAGTACGCCCGCCACAACGGCCACGCCGACTTCCTGCGCGAGGCGATCGACGGGGCGACCGGGGCCTAGACCCCGGTGCCGGTGCCGGTCCCCGGCCCGCTCCCGGTGCCGGTCCCGCTCCCGGTTTCGGTGCCGGTGCCCGGGCCGCGGTCCGACGCGGCCCCGGGTCTCAGGCCGCGCGCCAGTAACCCAGGCCGTTCACCCGCTGCTTGGGCAGGCCGAGGTCCTTGCGCAGGTAGGCCGTCAGGGTGCGGGTCGTGGCCGTGTCGCAGGCCAGCCAGACGTAGGCGGATCCGGGGTCCCCGAGCAGCTCGGGCAGCTCGGCCCGGACCCGGTCGGCCAGCGCCGTCCCGTCGCGCCGCACCCGGCGGATGTCGTGCCGGTCCGCGTCCAGGCGGACCGGCAGCTCCTCGTCGGAGAGGTGCTGGGTCTCGAACCAGATGGTCGCGGGCAGGCCGGGGAAGGAGTCCAGCAGGGAGTTGATCGCCGGGAGGGACGCGGGGTCGCCGATGACCAGCAGGCGCTCCGGGGCCGGAGCCGGGGCGGTGAATCCGGTGCCCTGGACGGTGGCCTCGATGGTGTCGCCCGGCTGGGCGCCGCGCGCCCAGTCGCTGGCGACGCCGTCGTGGAGCGCGAACTCGAAGCAGAAGGTGCCGGCCTCGGGGTCCGGGTCGACGAGGGTGTACGCCCGCTGGTGCGGCTTGTCCGCGTTCTGGAACCAGACCCGCACCCACATGGTCGGGTGCAGCGATGCGCCGGCGGCGGCCAGCAGTCCGCCGTCGGTGAAGTACACCCGGCGGAAGTGCTCCGTGACGTCTTCCACCCCGGTCACCGTGAACGTGAAGTCCTTGCCCCGCAGGAGCTTGAGGACCACGCCCTCCCAACCCTTGCCGACCGCCATGTTCGTCCTCTCCCCTGACACCTTTATAGTTAGGGCAGCCTAACCTAAATGCACGTCGGGGAAGAGTGTGAGCAGCGTGAGCAGTGTGAGCAGCGAGAGCGACCCGGAGCCGTACACGGGCGCCCGGGACGAGCCCCACGGGCAGACCCCGGAATCCTACGCCGTCTTCCGCGACCCCTGGGGCATCCCCCACCTGCGCGCTTCGGACGAACTCGGACTCGCCCGCGCCCAGGGCCGCGTCACCGCTTTCGACCGTGCCTGGCAGTTGGAGGTCGAGCGGCACCGCGCCGAGGGCTCCAGCGCCTCCTTCCTGGGCCCGGACGCCGTCGTCTGGGACCGCTTCGCCCGCCAGAGCCGCCTGGCCGACACCGCCCGCCTCTGCTACGAGGCCATGGAGGCCGACGACCCCGCGACCGCCGCGTGGGTGCGCGCGTACGTGGACGGCGTCAACGAGGGCCTGGCCGCCGGCGCCGCCCGTGACGAGCGCTTCGCCCGTACCGGCCTCGCCCCCTCGCCCTGGGATCCGTGGGTTCCGCTGGCGATCTGGGTCGCCACGCACATCCTGTTCGCCGGCTTCCCCACCAAGCTGTGGCGCGAGCGCGTGGCCCGCGCCCTGGGCGACGACGCGCTCACGCTCTTCGCCACCGACGGTCCCCGTATCGCCGGCAGCAACGGCTGGATGGTGCCCGGCGACCGCACCACCACCGGTGCGGCGATCATCGCGGGCGACCCGCACCGCTTCATCGAGGACCCGGGCGTCTACCAGCAGATCCGCCTGTCCTGCCCGGACTACGACGTCCTGGGCCTCGCCGTCCCCGGCGTGCCCGGCCTCGCCCACTTCGGGCACACCGGCTCCGCCGCCTGGGCCATCACCAACGCGATGTCCGACTACCAGGACCTGTACGTCGAGCGGCTGCGCCGCGGCGACGACGGCGCGGCCGTCGAGGCGCTCGGCCCGGACGGGGTCTGGGAGCCCGTGGCGCGCCACACGGAGACCATCGTCGTGGCGGGCGGCGACGACGTCGAGGTGGAGGTCCTGGAGACAGCCCGCGGCCCGGTGATCGTGCACGCGGACGGCGGCCCCGGCGCCGACGCCGCGACCGACACCGGCACCGCCTCCGAGAGCAGCGCCGACGGCAGCACGCAGACCCTCTCCCTGCGCTATCCGCCCCGCGTCCGGCGCGACCTCGGCTTCGCCGCCCTCCCCGCCCTGCTGCGCGCCCGCACCGTCGCCGACATCGACCGAGCCCTCGACGGCTGGGCCGAGCCGGTCAACGTCGTCCACGCCGCCGACACCGAAGGCGGCCTGCTGCACCGCGTCGCGGGCGCCGTGCCGCTGCGCCACGGCACCAACCGGCTGCGCCCCGTGCCCGCGTGGGAGCCGGAGCACGCCTGGCAGGGCTGGGCACCGACCCCTGCCGAGCCCGTACAGGGCTTCGCCGTCATGGCGAACGCACGCGGCATCGCCTCCCCGCTCGGCGTGGAGTTCGCGCCCCCACACCGCGCCGACCGCATCCGCGAGCTGCTCAGCGGCTCCGCGCACTGGTCCCCGAAGGCGATGGCCGACGTACACCGGGACACGTACCTGGCCTCGGCCGAGCCGCTGCTCGCCCTGCTTCCCGGCTTCGAGGAGCTGACGCCGGCCGCGCAGGAGCTGCGCACCCGGCTGCTGGCCTGGGACCGGCGCATGGAGGCCGGGAGCACCGACGCCACCGCCTTCTCGGCCTTCCGGACCGCGACGGTACGGCGCCTCGCCGCCGACCCCGTCTTCGCGGAACTGGCGGGGGCGCCCGCCGGGCCCGCGGTGTTCCACCCGTGGCTCTACCTGGTTCCCAAGATCGGCTACGCGCTCGAAGGCCTGCTCACCACGTCCCTCTTGCCCGAGCTGGACCGTGCGGCGCATGTCCGCGCCGCTCTCGAGGAGACGGCCGCGGCGGGCTCCCCCGACACCCCCTGGTCGAAGGTCCACCGCCTGGCCCCCTGGCAGGCGGTACCCGACCCGGACGCTCCCGAGTGGCCCGGCCTCGGTGGCGACCACGACTGCGTGAACGCCACCTCCTCCGTGCCCGGCTTCACCGACCTCACCGCCCGCGCGTCGGCCGCCCGTTACGTCTGGGACCTGGCCCGCCGCGAGGACAGCCTCTGGGCGGTCCCGCTGGGTGCGGACGGCGTCACCGGAACCCCCCACCACCGCGACCAGCTCCCCCTGTGGGCGCGCTGCGAACTCGTTCCCGTCGTCACCGACTGGACCCGGCTCACCAAGGAATCGATATGACCTCCGCCGTCTCCGCCCGGCAGCCCGTCTACACGCACCACGTCGAGGGCTTCGGCACCGTCACCATCACCCCGGTCGACCCGGCCGCCGACGCCGGCCTGATCCACGGCTGGGTCACGCAGGAGCGGGCCCGCTTCTGGGGCATGGGCGAGGCCAGCCTCGAACTGGTCCGGGAGATCTACGAGGACGTCGACCGCCGCACCACCCACCACGCCTTCATCGTGGCCCGCGAGGGTGAGCCGGTCGCACTGTTCCAGACCTACGACTGCGCCGAGGACCGGGTCAGCGAATGCTATGAGGCGCTGCCCGGGGACGTCGGCGTGCACCTGCTGATCGGCCCCGGCGAGGGCGCCCCGCAGCCCGGCTTCAGCGCGAGCCTGATGGAGGCCTTCTTCTCCTTCGTGTTCTCCGACCCGGCCGCCCGGCGCGTGGTCGCCGAGCCGGACGCGCGCAACACGAAGGCCATCGCGCGGCTGGAGCGCACCGGGTTCGTCCTCGGCCCGGAGGTCGTGCTCCCGGAGATCGACCTGCCCGAGGTCTACCTGCCGGCCAAGCCGGCCCGCCTCGCCTTCCTCAGCGCACCGCAGGGACGCTGAGGAAGTCGGTCACCAGCGCCGCCCATTCGGCGGGGCGCTCGGCGAACGGAAGGTGCCCGGTGGGCAGTTCCACGAGCCGGGCGCCCGGCAGCGTGTCCGCCAGTTCCCGCTGGAGCGCGAGCGGCACGAGCAGGTCCTCGGTGGTCGCGACGACGAGGGCCGGCACGTCGAGGCGCGCGATCTCGGTGCGCAGGTCCGTACCTTCGAGCAGCGCGACGTGGTCGGCGGTCCCGGGCGGGAGCGACCCGGCGGTGTCCCGCACCGCCTGCCCCACTTCGCCCGGGGTGAGGCCCGCCAGGACCGCGGGGTTCAGCACGAGCGGCACCAGCAGCGAGGCCAGCAGCTCTCGCTCATTGCGCTCGGCGAGCTCCTTCCAGAGGCCGCCGACCAGGTCCAGCCAGTTGCCGGACCGCGCGAAGGTGGCGGTGAGCACGATTGCGGTCACCCGCTCCGGATGGCGGGCGGCGACGCGGACGGCCACGTTCCCGCCGAGCGAGTAGCCGAGTACGGCGAACGTCTCCAGCCCCTCCGCGTCGGCGGCGGCGACCAGTTGGTCGGCCATCTCGTCCAGTCGGAGCGGCTCGTCGGCACGCGGAGTGCCCCCGGTCCCCGGATAGTCGACGCCGACGACGCTGAACCCGGCGGCCAGCGCGTCCAGCACCGGGCCGAAGTTGGATTCGACGGAGCCGCCTCCCCCGTGGGCGAGCAGCAGGCCCGGACCGCCGCTTTCGGTGCGGACCGTGCGGGCGTAGGGGGCGGTCGTCGTGGTGACGGGCATGGCAGGACCTCGTTATTTCTGTAGCGGTCATTACGCATTGAACCGTACCCAACTTCTTTAGCGAGCGCTACATAAACTTCCTGCCGGACCGAACACCTTCGCGGTCCGGCAAACCGATCGTTCCGATTGACCGCGTGATTCCGGCCACGAAAGACTGATGGCCAGTCACCAATCCGGCGCTGGGGGGAAATTGACCAGCCAGAATCTGCACATCGGGCCGGACGCGGCAGCGGACCGCTATCGCCTGCTCAGGTCGATCGGGCGCGGCGGGGAGGCCGTGCTCTACCTCGCGGAGATCGAACTCGCCGGCGGGTCGGAGCCCGTGGTCGTCAAGGTGCTCGACTCCAAGACCACCATCACGCCCGAGGTCTTCGACCGCATCAGCCAGAAGTGGAACGAGCAGGCCGAGCTGCTGAGATTCGTCCACCGGCCCGGCGTCGTGGGGGTGCGGGAGCACTTCGAGGGCCCGCCGATCCACCGTCCCGGGGAGTCGTCCACCCTGACCGGGCGGGCGCTCGTCCTCGTCATGAACCACATCGACGGGCTCGACCTGCGGGACTGGCGCGCCGAACGGACGCTTGCCACCGCCACCGAACGGCGCGAGGTCATGCGCACCCTGGAGCAGTTGGCCGAGGTCCTGGACTGGCTGCACTCGGGGAAGGCCACGCCCTCGGGACGGCAGGTCGTCCACGGCGACCTCTCCCCCGGCAACGTGATGGTCGACGCCCACGGGCAGGCCACGCTGGTGGACTTCGGCCTCAGCAAGCTGACCGCCGACCACCAGACGGCCGAGGTCTGGTTCACCCCGGGCTACGCGGCGCCGGAGGTGTTCGAGGGCAAGCGGACACCCGGCACCGACCGGTACGCCTTCGGGGCGATCGCGTACTTCCTGCTCAGCGGGGAGTCGCCGCCCGCCTCTCCGCAGCAGCTGGCCCGGGCGATGGCCGAACTGCCGCAGATCGCGGTGCTGGACGCCGAGCAGCGGGCCCGGATCACCGCCCTGTACGCGGAGGATCCCTCTCGCCGACCGGTGAATCTGGCCGGGTGGATGAAGGACGTACGCCGCGCCGTGGTGTCCACGACGACGTCCACGACCTCGCAGCGGGCCGCCGTCCGGGACCACCCGCCGAAGCCGGCCGCGCCTGCGCCGCCGACGGTGGCTCCGGCGGCCGCGGCGGCGCCGCCACCGCCCGCGTACAGTCCGACCGCGCCGGACCCGGCTGCCGCGGCGCACCCGCCGACGCACCCGCCGACGCACCCGCCGACGCAGCCGGCGGCTCCGCCCGACCGGGCGCTGCCGGCGCAGCCGGCGGCGGAGCCCGCCCCGGCACCCCTACCGGAACCGGCGGCGTCGGTGCCCCAGGGGTACGGGCCGGCGTACGACCTGTCCCCGGCGCCGCCCGCACAGGCCGCCGCGCCGAAGCAGAAGCGGCGGACCGGCCTGGTCCTGGGCTCGGCGCTCGCCGTGGCCGTACTCGCCGCGAGCGCGGTCGTCGGCGTGAAGCTCCTGGGCGACAAGGAACGGGCGGACACCGCCGCGAGCGGGAAGCCCGGCGGGGCGAGTGCACCGCAGTCGCCGGCGCCCGCCCCCTCCTCGGCCTCCGCGACCCCGTCCGCGGGCTCCGCGTCGGACGGATCCGGCTCCGCGGCCTCGCCGACCCCGGAGGTCTCCGCCGGCCCCCACGCCCCCGGGGAGGTCAAGGACAGCAACGTCGCCGACCTGACCGTGCTGTCCTGGGTGGGCGGCGTCGACAACTTCGAGGTCGGCTCCGCGAAGCTGAACACCACGGAGTACGGGGCGGCGCTGCTCGGCAGCTGCTACTACGGCGCGGCGATCGAGTACGACGTCAACAGGGCCTGGTCCACGCTGGAGTTCACCGCGGGCATCGACGACGGCTCTGCCGTGGAACAGGCACGGCTGACCATCTCGGTGGACGACAAGCCCGCGATCTTCTCCGAACTGGTCCACCTGGGCAAGCCGGTGACCAAGTCCCTGGACATCAAGGGCGCCCTGCGGCTGCGCATCAAGGTGGAGGAGGGCTGCAAGGGCCGCGGCAACGCCGTCCTGGCAGCGCCCGTCCTCAAGCGCTGACGGAGCCTGTCCCGTCCGCCACCCCGAGGTCGGCCCGCATGGCCGCGCGCATCTCCCGGAGCAGGGCCCAGATCGCATGCTGGGCCGCGGAGACGGTGGCCATCGTCTCGCCCTCCTCGGGGGCGCCCCGTTCCAGGCGCTTGACCTGGCCGTAGACCATGCTCAGGGCGTGGTTGACGGCGCTCGCAGGCCCGAGCACGGCGTCCGGTGCGATCATCTGTGCCTCGGAGTAGCGGTCGCGCTGGGCGTCCTTCGCCTCGTCGAGCGCCTCCCGGTCGGCGTCCTCGACCGCGCGCTCCCGCATGACGTGCAGATGGCGGTTGAGGGCGGTGGTGAACTGCCGGGCATCCCGGTTGAGGTCCGCGTAGCAGGTCCGCCGCAGCGCCAGGTAGTCGCGGATCTCCTCGTGGCCGCGCAGGAGTTCCATCTCCCGGCGCTTCGCCCGCTCCGCGCCCCGCTGGGTGAGCAGCGCCCCGCCCAGGGTGCCCACCACGCCCACGGCAGCGATGACCATCGCACCGATCTCCACCGCAACTCCCCCTGTCCTGTGACGGCTTCGACCGTCATTGTGCAGGAGACGGCCGAGGCCCCGCACCAACGGGTGCGGAGCCTCGGGAAGCCAGGGCCGCCAAGGCGTCCGGGCGAATCAGCCCTCGGAGACGCCCAGGCGCTCCAGGATGAGCTCCTTGACGCGCGCCGCGTCGGCCTGGCCCCGGGTGGTCTTCATGACCGCGCCGACCAGGGCGCCGACCGCGGCGATCTTGCCGCCGCGAATCTTGTCGGCGATGGCCGCGTTGCCCGCGATGGCCTCGTCGACGGCCGCGCCGAGCGCGCCCTCGTCCGAGACGACCTTCAGGCCTCGCTTCTCGACGACCTCGTCCGGGGTGCCCTCGCCGGCGAGGACGCCCTCGATGACCTGACGGGCCAGCTTGTCGTTCAGGTCGCCGGCCGCGACCAGGGCCGCGACCCGGGCCACCTGCGCCGGGGTGATCGGCAGCTCGTCGACGACGACGCCCTGCTCGTTGGCGTTGCGGGCCAGCTCGCCCATCCACCACTTGCGGGCGGCGGCCGAGTCGGCGCCCTCCTCGATGGTGGCGACGATGGAGTCCACCGCACCCGCGTTGAGAATCGACTGCATGTCGTGCTCGCTGACGCCCCACTCCTCGCGGAGGCGGTTGCGGCGCACGCGCGGCATCTCGGGCAGGCCGGCGCGCAGCTCCTCGACCCACTCACGGGCCGGCGCCACGGGCACCAGGTCGGGCTCCGGGAAGTACCGGTAGTCCTCGGCGTTGTCCTTGATGCGGCCGGCCGTGGTGGAGCCGTCCTCCTCGTGGAAGTGCCGGGTCTCCTGCACGATCGAGCCGCCGGAGGACAGCACGGCCGCGTGCCGCTGGATCTCGAAGCGCGCGGCGCGCTCGACGGAGCGCAGGGAGTTGACGTTCTTGGTCTCCGAGCGGGTGCCGAACTCCGTCGTCCCGTTGGGGCGCAGCGACAGGTTCACGTCACAGCGCATCTGGCCCTTGTCCATGCGCGCCTCGGAGACGCCGAGCGCCTTGATGACCTCGCGCAGCTCGGCGACGTACGCCTTGGCGACCTCGGGGGCCCGCTCGCCCGCGCCCTCGATGGGCTTGGTGACGATCTCGATGAGCGGGATACCGGCGCGGTTGTAGTCCAGCAGGGAGTGGGACGCGCCGTGGATACGGCCGGTGGCACCGCCGACGTGCAGCGACTTGCCGGTGTCCTCCTCCATGTGGGCGCGCTCGATCTCCACGCGGAAGATCTCGCCGTCCTCCAGCTGGACGTCCAGGTAGCCGTTGAAGGCGATGGGCTCGTCGTACTGGGAGGTCTGGAAGTTCTTCGGCATGTCCGGATAGAAGTAGTTCTTCCGGGCGAAGCGGCACCATTCGGCGATCTCGCAGTTCAGCGCGAGACCGATCTTGATGGCGGACTCGACGCCGATCGCGTTGACGACCGGGAGGGAGCCGGGCAGGCCGAGGCAGGTGGGGCAGGTCTGCGAGTTGGGCTCGCCGCCGAGCTCCGTCGAGCAGCCGCAGAACATCTTGGTCCTGGTGCCGAGCTCGACATGGACCTCGAGGCCCATGACGGGGTCGTACGACGCCAGGGCGTCCTCGTACGACAGCAGTTCGGTGAAGGTGGTCACGGTGAAACTTTCCCTCTCAGCCCAGCAGGACGTCGTCGTCGCCCAGGCGCTTGAGCTCGCGGTACAGGATCGCGAGGCCGGTGACGATGGCGGCGGCGGACACGGCGGCGTCGACCAGCTTCAGCATGTCCTGCTCGCTGCGGGCCTTCTTGACCTGCTTGAACACGCTGATGGCGCCGAAAGCGGTGGTGCCGATCGACAGGTAGGTGCCGGTCTTGGACTTCTTGAAGCCCTTGGCCTTGGACAGTGCACTGGTGCTCACAGCGACGGTGCCTCCTCGAGCAGCGGGTGACCCCAGCGTGCGACGAAGGCGGCCTCGACGGCTGCACCGACCTTGTAGAGCCGGTCGTCCTTCATCGCCGGGGCGATGATCTGGAGCCCGACCGGGAGGCCGTCCTCCGGCGCCAGGCCGCAGGGCAGCGACATGGCGGAGTTGCCGGCCAGGTTGGTCGGGATGGTGCACAGGTCCGCGAGGTACATGGCGAGGGGGTCGTCGGTGCGCTCGCCGATCGCGAAGGCGGTGGTCGGGGTCGTCGGGGAGACGATCACGTCGACCTGCTCGAAGGACTTCTCGAAGTCCTTCGAGATCAGCGTGCGGACCTTCTGGGCGGAGCCGTAGTACGCGTCGTAGTAGCCGGAGCTGAGCGCGTACGTGCCGAGGATGATGCGGCGCTTGACCTCGTCGCCGAAGCCGGCTTCGCGGGTCAGGGCGGTGACGTCCTCGGCGGACTTGGTGCCGTCGTCGCCCACGCGCAGGCCGTAGCGCATGGCGTCGAAACGGGCCAGGTTCGAGGAGCACTCGGACGGCGCGATCAGGTAGTACGCGGCCATGGCGAGGTCGAAGGACGGGCAGTCCAGCTCGACGATCTCGGCGCCGAGCTCCTTGAGGAGCTCCACCGACTCGTTGAAGCGCTGGACCACGCCTGCCTGGTAGCCCTCCCCTGCGAACTGCTTGACGACACCGACGCGCATCCCGGCGACCGAGCCGTTGCGGGCGGCTTCGACGACCGGCGGGACCGGGGCGTCGATGGAGGTGGAGTCGAGCGGGTCGTGCCCGGCGATCACCTCGTGCAGGAGGGCCGCGTCCAGGACCGTACGGGCGCAGGGACCGCCCTGGTCGAGGGAGGAGGAGAAGGCGACCATGCCGTAGCGCGAGACGCCGCCGTACGTGGGCTTCACGCCGACCGTGCCGGTGACGGCGGCGGGCTGGCGGATGGAGCCGCCGGTGTCCGTGCCGATGGCGAGGGGGGCCTGGAAGGCGGCGAGGGCCGCCGCGGAGCCGCCGCCGGAGCCGCCGGGGATGCGGGTGAGGTCCCAGGGGTTGCCGGTGGGGCCGTAGGCGCTGTTCTCGGTGGACGACCCCATGGCGAACTCGTCCATGTTGGTCTTGCCGAGGATGACGACGTCGGCTTCCTTCAGCTTGCGCGTCAGAGTGGCGTCGTAGGGCGGGATCCAGCCTTCGAGGATCTTCGAGCCGACGGTGGTCGGGACCCCGACGGTGGTGAAGATGTCCTTGAGGGCGAGGGGCACGCCGGCCAGCGGGCCGAGCTTCTCGCCGGCCGCGCGCTTGGCGTCGACGGCGCGGGCCTGGGCGAGGGCGCCCTCGCGGTCCACGTGCAGGAAGGCGTGGACCTTCTCGTCGGTGGCGTCGATGCGGGCAAGGTGGGCCTCGGTCACCTCGACGGCCGTGAGCTCGCCGGAGGCGATCTTCTCGGCGGTCTCGGCGGCCGTGAGCTTGATGATGTCGACCATGGCTGTTAGTCCTCCCCCAGGATCTGCGGCACCTTGAAACGCTGCTGCTCCTGGGCGGGAGCACCGGAGAGCGCCTGCTCGGGGGTGAGCGACGGACGGACCTCGTCCGCGCGCATGACGTTGGTCAGCGGCAGCGGGTGGGAGGTCGGCGGGACGTCTTGGTCGGCGACCTCGGAGACACGGGCGACCGCGCCGATGATGTCGTCGAGCTGTCCGGCGAAGTGATCCAGCTCGTTGCTGGACAGCTCAAGGCGCGCCAGCCGTGCGAGGTGGACGACCTCCTCGCGCGTAATGCCAGGCATGCAGCGATCCTCTGGGGGTGGGTGGATGTGTAGGTTCGGGCTCAATCCTATGGGGCCCGGTGCCCGGCCTGCGAAACGGTTTGGCCGGGGCCGCCGCCGGGCCGCCGCGCAGAGCGGGGGCGGGCGCACCCGGACGGGGCCCCGATCGACGGCGCGGCCGGGAGAACGGGGCTCCGCCCCGGTCCCGCGCCTCGAACGCCGGCGGAACCGGGAGGCGGGCCCGGCGGCCTTCACCGGGCGAGCCCGGGGGTGGATCGCGGCCGGCGTCCGGACGCGGGCCCGGCGGCCTTCACCGGGCGAGCCCGGGGGTGGATCGCGGCCGGCGTCCGGACGGGGTCAGACCGCGTCGGCCTCGGCCGCGGCCAGTTCCGCCGTGATGTCCGCCGGGCGGCGCCAGCCGCGCTCTCCACGGGCCAGCAGCCAGGCGGTGGCCTCCTGCGGCGGCATCGCGGCGGCCACCAGCCATCCCTGTACGGCGTCGCAGCCCAGGTCCCGCAGCCGCTCCCAGGTCTCGTCGTCCTCGACGCCCTCCGCCACGACGAGCAGGCCGAGCGAGTGCGCGAGGTCCACGGTGCAGCGGACGATCTCCGCGTCCTGCGTGTCGACGGCGAGCCGGCCCACGAACGAGCGGTCGATCTTCAGCTCGCTGACCGGCAGACGGCGCAGGTGGACGAGCGAGGAGTAGCCGGTGCCGAAGTCGTCCAGGGACATCTTCACGCCGTGCCCGGTGAGGCCGGCCATGGTGTCCGCGGCCCGCTGCGGGTCCTCCAGCAGGACGTGTTCCGTTATCTCCAGCTGCAGGCCGCTGGCCGGAACCCCGTGGCGGGCCAGCCGCGCGGCCACCGCGCCGGCGAACCCGGGCGTGTGGACGTCGCGCGGTGAGACGTTGACGGCGACCGGGACCTTCAGGCCCTGCGCCCGCCAGCGGGCCACCTGGGCCAGGGCCGTCTCCAGCACGTACTCCGTCAGGTGGGGCATCAGCCCGGAGGTCTCGGCGATCGCGATGAACTCGTCCGGGGGGACCCTGCCGCGTTCCGGGTGGACCCATCGGACCAGTGCTTCGAGCCCGGCGACCTGGCCGTCGAAGCGGACCTTCGGCTGGTAGTGGAGTTCCACCTCACCCGCGTCGAGGGCCCTGCGGAGGTCGCCGAGGAGGCCCAGGCGGTCGGGGGTGTTGCTGTCGCGCTTGGACTCGTACACCTCCACGCCCGTGCGGTCACGCTTGGCCTGGTACATCGCCACGTCCGCGCGCCGCAGCAGCCCCTCCGCGTCGAGGGCGTGGTCGGGGAAGACGGCGAGGCCGGCGCTGGCCTCCAGGACGAGCGTGAGGCCGTCGAGGTCGAGCGGGGAGCTGAGCTCCGCGACCAGGTGGCGGGCGATGCGCTGGGCGCTGGTGGTGGAGTCGGCGACCGGGAGCAGGACGGCGAACTCGTCGCCGCCCAGGCGCGCGGCCTCGGCCTCCTCGGGCAGCGCCTGGCGCAGCCGGTCGGCGATCTGGAGGAGCAGCCGGTCGCCCGCCAGATGGCCCAGGGTGTCGTTGACCGCCCGGAAGCGGTCCAGGTCGATCAGCACCAGGGCCGCCCGGGTGCCCAAACGTTCAGCCTCATCCAGGGCGGACCAGGCCCGCTCCAGCAGCCACTGCCGGTTCGGCAGCCCCGTCAGGGGGTCCCGCAGCTGCTCCTCGGCGCGCGCCCGGGCGATCCAGAGGGTGGAGTCCAACGCGATCAGCGGTACGGCGAACAGCGGCAGCAGGACCGGCTGGCTGACCGCCACCACGCAGATCAGGGGCGCGATGCCGAGCAGCGCGACCGCCACTAACGCCTGTCGGAGCAGGGCCGTCCGGGCGACGGTGGGCAGCCCGCCGCCGCGCGGGGTCAGTGCGATCCAGAGCAGGAGCCGCGTGGCGAGCAGGTAGGCGACGGCGACGAGGACGATCTCGGGTACGGCGTCCAGCCCCCAGGCGGTGGGCAGCCAGGGGGTTTCGACGGTGGGCGTCTCGCCGAAGGCGGCGAGCACGAGGGCGCCGGCCCCGATCCCGAGGATGTCGACGGAGCCGTGGATCAGCCCCTGGCGCCAGCGGTGCCGGCGGGCGGCCCCGACCAGGGAGACCACCGCCAGCGAGACCAGTCCGGCGGGCACCCAGCCGTAGAGGACGAGCACGCCGAGGGTGAGTGCGGCGCCCGATCCGGTGCCGCCCCACCAGCGGTCGCGCCCGAGGGCGACCAGGTGGCCGACGATGATGCCGGTGAGGAGGGCCAGCGCCCAGCCGACCGGGCCCCCGGGGAACAGCGCGTGACGGCCGCTCAGGGCGGACGCGACGCCGGTGGTGAGCACCGCGACCGCGAGGCCCACGACGATGAAGGGCAGCACGCCGCGCCGCCCCTGCCCGCCCTTACCTGTGTCGACCGGTCCGGTCTCCGGCGTCCTGGCACGCAGGACGCCGAGCCTGCCCGCCCGCATGGACGGGATTTCCCCGCCGAATTCAGGTGACGGGTCGGCGCTTTCGGTGGGTTTCATGCCCGTACCTCTCACAGCCGGCGATGCCGATGTCACGCGATGGCCCCGATGTCATGCCACCACGGCCGGAATCGCATCCCGCAGCCGTGCACGACAGGCGCACCCCTCAACAGTAGGACGCGGGAGGCTTCCAGGGGCAGCGGTCGGCAGTGGTTGCCCGAATGCGACCCAGCCATCCTCATCAGTACGGTATCCGCCGAACGGGTGAGTTTGGACCGGGGCCCCCGGTCACCCCTCCGATGATCCGACAGGTCACCGCCCTGCGACCAGCCTTGTACCGGCCGTTTACCACCGTCCGTCGCGCCTGGCGTGCGCCCGTCCGTACGGCCGCACGCCACGCATCCGTTCGCCTTCGCTACTCCCCCTCGGGGATTGCCCGGCCGGACCTACTCCCCTCCGGGTGCGCCGTCCACCGGGAGCGCGGCTTCGCGTGCCGCGTCCGGGCCCTGCTCCAGCAGCACGGCGAAACCGCCGTCGTCGAGGATGGGCAGCTTCAACTGGACGGCCTTGTCGTACTTCGAGCCGGGGTTGTCGCCGACCACGACGAAGGAGGTCTTCTTCGAGACGGATCCGGTCACCTTGGCGCCGCGGCTCTGCAGGGCCTCCTTGGCCCCGTCCCTCGTGTGGTTCTGCAAAGTGCCGGTGACGACCACGGTCAGCCCCTCGAGGGGCCGCGGCCCCTCCTCCTCGGCGGAACCTTCCTCCTCCATCCGCACGCCGGCCTCCCGCCACTTGCGCAGGATCTCCTGGTGCCAGTCGACCGCGAACCATTCCTTGAGGGAGGCCGCGATGATCGCGCCGACGCCGTCGGTGGCGGTCAGCTGCTCCTCGGTCGCCGCCTCGATGGCCGCGATGGACCGGAACTCGCGGGCGAGGGCCTCGGCCGCGACCGGCCCGACGTGGCGGATGGACAGGCCGTTGATGATGCGGGCGAGCGGGCGCTCCTTGGCGGCGGCGATGTTCTCCAGCATCGCCAGGGCGTTCTTCTTCGGCTCGCCCTTCTGGTTGGCGAAGACCCTGACGATCTTCTCCTCGCCGGTCTTCGGGTCCCGCTTGGGCAGGCCGCTGTCCTGGTCCAGGACGTACGCCTTGATGGGCAGCAGCTGCTCGATGGTCAGGTCGAAGAGGTCGCCCTCGTCGAGCAGGGGCGGCTGCGCCGGCTCCAGCGGGCCGGTCAGGGCGGCGGCCGCGACCATGCCGAAGTTCTCGATGTCCAGGGACTGCCGGCCGGCCAGGTAGAAGAGCCGCTCACGCAACTGGGCGGGGCAGGTCTGGGCGTTGGGGCACCGGACATCGATGTCCCCCTCCTTCATGGGCCGCAGCGCCGTCCCGCAGGCGGGGCACTCGGCCGGCATCTCGAACTCCCGCTCGGTGCCGTCGCGCAGATCCACCACCGGTCCGAGGATCTCGGGGATGACGTCACCGGCCTTGCGCAGGACCACGGTGTCCCCGATGAGCACGCCCTTGGCCTTGACGACCTCCTGGTTGTGCAGGGTCGCGAACTCGACCTCGGAGCCCGCCACCGTCACCGGTTCCACCTGCGCGTACGGGGTCACGCGCCCGGTGCGCCCGACGCCGACCTTGATGTCGATCAGCTTCGTGTTGACCTCTTCGGGCGCGTACTTCCAGGCGATGGCCCAGCGCGGGGCGCGGGCGGTGGAGCCGAGGCGGCCCTGGAGTGCGATCTCGTCGAGCTTGACGACCACGCCGTCGATCTCGTGCTCCACCGAGTGGCGGTTCTCGCCGAATTCCGCGATGAACTCCCGGACCTCGGCGAGCGAGGAGACCACCTTGTTGTGCCGGGCGGTGGGCAGGCCCCACTCGCGCAGCAGCTCGTACGCCTGCGACTGGCGCTCGATCTCGAAGCCCTCGCGGGCGCCGATGCCGTGGACGACCATGTGCAGCGGGCGGCTCGCGGTGACCTTGGGGTCCTTCTGCCGCAGCGAACCGGCTGCGGCGTTGCGCGGGTTGGCGAAGGGCTTGCCCTCGGCCGCGACGAGTCTCGCGTTGAGTTCCTCGAACTTCTCCATCGGGAAGTAGACCTCGCCGCGGATCTCGACGAGCGCGGGGATCCGGTCGCCCTTCAGCCGGTCCGGGATCTCGGCGATGGTGCGGACGTTGGGCGTGATGTCCTCACCGGTGCGGCCGTCGCCGCGGGTGGCCGCCCGGGTGAGGCGGCCGTTCTCGTAGGTGAGGTTGACGGCGAGGCCGTCCACTTTCAGCTCGCACAGGTAGTGGTAGGCGGGAGTACCCGTGTCCCGGGCCACCCGCTCGGCCCAGGCGGCCAGTTCCTCGTCGTCGAAGGCGTTGTCGAGGGAGAGCATGCGCTCGCGGTGCTCGACGGAGGCGAAGTCCGTCGCGTACGCACCGGCCACTTTCTGGGTGGGCGAGTCGGGCGTGCGCAGCTCCGGGTACTGCTCCTCCAGCGCCTCCAGCGAACGCAGCAGCGTGTCGAACTCGGCGTCGCTGACGACCGGCTGGTCGTTCACGTAGTACCGGAAGCGGTGCTCCTCGACCTGCTCGGCCAGCAGCTGGTGCTGTTCACGCACCGCTGCCGGTACTGCCGTGTCCTGCTGTTCGGCTGCCATGCCGTGTCCTCCCGTGGCCCGTCTCGACCGTCACTCAGGGTTGTCGGCGAGCGACCTCGCCGCCCTGACGCAATGTGCCTGCACCGCGCGGGCGTAGGCGGGCGACGCACCCGCCAGACCGCACGAGGGGGTGACCACGACGGACTCGGCCAGAGTCCCCGGGGCCAGCCCCAGCCTGCGCCAGAGCTTCCTGACACCCATGACGCTACCGCCCGGGTCCGACAACGGGCCGTCGGTGCCCGGCACCACTCCGGCGAACAGCTTGGTACCGCCCTCGACGGCCTCTCCGACGGCGTCGTCCTCGCGCTCCGTGAGCAGGGAGAAATCGAACGACACGCCCGTGGCGCCGGCCCGCCGCAGCAGGGCGAATGGGACCTCGGGCGCGCAGGAGTGGACGATCACCTCGCCGTCGTGGACGGCGAACAGGTCGCGCAGGGCGCCCTCGACGACCTGCCGGTCGACGGCGCGGTAGGTGCGGTAGCCGCTCGCGGAGCGGACCCGGCCGAGCAGCACGGCCGTCAGGGACGGCTCGTCGAGCTGGAGCACGACGTCGGCGCCGGGGATCCGCCGCCGCACGTCGGCCAGGTGTTCGCGCAGGCCCTCGGCGAGGGATCCGGTCAGGTCCCGGCAGGCGCCGGCGTCCTGCAGCATCGCCTCGCCGCCGTGCAGCTCCAGGGCGGCGGCAAGCGTCCACGGCCCGACCGCCTGGATCTTGAGCTTGCCGGTGTAGCCCTGCGTGAACTCCTCCAGGGCGTCCAGGTCCTCGGCCAGCCAGGACCGCGCCCGGCGCGTGTCGCGCCCGGGCCGGTCGCTGAGCCGCCAGCCGCTGGGCTCCACGTGCGCGTACATGTCGACGAGCAGCCCGGTCGAGCGGCCGATCATGTCGGCGCCGGGGCCGCGGGCCGGCAGTTCGGGCAGGTACGGGAAGTCCTCGAAGGAGCCGGTGGCGGTCTTGGCGGCCTCGCGGGCGTCGCCGCCCGGCAGCGAGCCGACGCCGGTCGCACCCGCGCTCATCGGCCCGGCCTGACGGTCAGGTCGTTGACCTCGGCGTCGCGGGGCAGGTCGACGGCCATGACGATGGTGGTCGCCACCGACTCGGGGTCGATCCAGGCGGCGGGGTCGTACTCCTTGCCCTCCTGCGAGTGCACCTTGGCCTGCATGGGGCTGGCGGTGCGGCCCGGATAGACGGAGGTGACGCGGACGCCGTTGGCCCGCTCCTCGGCGCGCAGGGAGTCGGCGAGGGCCTTCAGGCCGTGCTTGGAGGCGGCGTACGCGCTCCAGTCGGCGTGGGCGTTCAGGCCGGCACCGGAGTTGACGAAGACGACGGTGGCCTTGGAGGCGCGCAGGGTGGGCAGCAGCAGCCGGGTCACCTCGGCGGGGGCGATCAGGTTCACGTTGAGCTGCTGGTGCCAGGTCTTGGGCCGCAGCTCGCCCACCGGCCCGAGGTCGACGATCCCGGCGATGTGCAGGAGCGAGTCGATGCGCTCGGGGATCGCCTGCTTGGAGAACGCCCAGGAGAGCCGGTCGGGATCGGCGAGGTCGCCCACGAGGGCCCGCGAGCCGGGGTAGCGCTCGACGAGCTGCTTGCCGCGGGCGGCGTCGCGGGCCAGGAGGACGAGGTCCTCGCCGCGGGCGTGCAGACGGTTCGCGACGGCGGCGCCGATGCCGGAACCGGCACCGGTGATCAGGTGAGTAGCCATGACGCCCATGCTCGCAGGTCGCGGGCGGCGGGGAGGGGGAAGCCCCGGGGTCCCGGCCCCGGGGCGGGGCCCCGGGGACTCGGCCCGCCTCGGCCGCCCGCCGTACCGGGCGGCCGGCGCGGGGGCGACGGGCCCGGAGACCGGGGTCAGGTGCCGACGGCCGCCGCGTACGCCCGCTCCACGGCCCGGGGGCGGCGGCCGCCCGCCCCGCGGTGACGGAAGGGGCGAATCCGTGGCCGATCGTGGCGTGCGGGGGCGCGGCGACGAGCCGTGCCCGCACGGCGGCCCGCGGCCCGGCCCACCGCCGGAGCGCCTGCGCCCGTACCGTCGGCCGGCGCGGCGGCGCGGTCCGGCGCGGGCGGGGCGAAGCGGCCGCCGGAGGACCGTTCAGGCTCCTCCCGGCGGTCCTCCCAGAACTCCACCGTCCAGCCGGGCCACCGCTGCCCGACGGGGCGGGCGTGGGCCCGGGCCGTGTTCAGCCACCAGCCGACGCGGCGCCGGGCCGGGTCGACGTGGATCCCCGGGATCGGCCCGCAGCCGGTGTCGGCCGTTGTCGGGGGCGTCCCGAAGCCGGTTCCGGCAGGGCGGGGCATCGGCCACGTTCCTCGTCGTCCGGCTCCAGCGCCGGGTCGGGACACACGCCGTCATCCGGCTCCTGCGGGGCGAGGCCCAGGTGGGCGCGCAGCCCGCTCTGGCCCCCGTAGAGCCGGCGCACCTCCCCGTCGGGCCGGCGAACCGCAGCAGCTCCGGGCCGGCGGCCCGGGTGCGCAGGGAGGCGGACGGTCCCTCCCTCGCGAAGACCAGCAGGAGCTGCGGGAGGGGTCGGGGAGGACACCCGCCTCGACCATGTCGTCCGGGCACCAGCTGTCCTCGGGCGTACGGGCGCGCAGGTACGGGATCACCACCTCGGGCCCGGCCGGCAGGGCGAGGTCCAGCGCCACCGCGCCGTAGGAGGAGCGGTGGCGGGTGCACCCGTCGGCGCCCGCGAGGACGTGAGGGGCCCGGTTGCCCGTCAGAGGCCGGATTCGGCCCGCAGGCGGGCGGCCGTTTTCGATGCGTCGTAGTCGGCCGGGACGCCCTCGACCAGGACGGCCTCCCCCGCTATGTGGTTCGTGCGCAGCGGGAGGATGGCCTGGTAGGCGTCGGAGGCGTACCAGGCGCGGGCCCGCTCGACGTCGGGGAAGCCGATGACGACGACGGTGCCGGAGAAGGGGCCCTCGAGGATCTCGACGTCCTTGCCGTGCACGAGGAAGCGGCCGCCGAAGGGGTCCATCGTCGACTGGACGGCCTCGATGTAGGTGAGGATGTCCTCGTTCATCGTCTCGGGGCGGAGGTGGGCGATGGCGTACGCGGTCATGGTCTGCTCTCCTGTCGGTTCCAACCCGGCTGCCCGTGCGGGCCGTTGGTCCGAGCCTGTCAGCGTGCGCCCGCGGTGGCGATTACCTCGGAGGTCATGCCGGGGCGGCGGGCCGGAAGGTGCGGCGGTAGGCGATCGGGGAGACGCCGAGGGACGCGCGCATGTGTTGGCGCAGGGAGCCCGCGGAGCCGAAGCCGGACCGGTGGGCGACGAGGTCGACGGGGAGGTCGCTGGATTCGAGCAGGTGCCGGGCCGTCTCGAGGCGTTGCGCGGTGAGCCACTGCACGGGGGTCATGCCGACCTCGTCGCGGAAGCGCCGGGTGAAGGTGCGCAGGCTCATCCGGGCGTGGGCGGCGAGCTCCGCGAGGCTGACCGGTTCGGCGAGGCGCTCCAGGGCCCAGGCGCGGGTGGCGGTGGTGGTGGCGACGGTGGGCTCGGGGACGGGCCGGTCGATGAACTGGGCCTGCCCGCCGTCGCGCCAGGGCGGTACGACGCACATGCGGGCGGCGCGGTTGGTGACGGCGACGCCGTGGTCGCGGCGGACCAGGTGCAGGCACAGGTCGACTCCGGCGGAGACCCCGGCCGAGGTCAGGACGTCGCCGTCGTCGACGAACAGGACGTCCTCGTCGATGCGGACGCGGGGGTAGGCACGGCGGAATTCGTCGGCGAGGTTCCAGTGCGTGGTCGCGGGGCGGTCGTCGAGGAGGCCGGCGGCCGCGAGCACGTAGGAGCCGGAGCAGATGGACACCAGGCGGGTGCCGGGGCGGATGCCGGCGATGGCCTCGGCCACGGCGGGCGGCAGCGGCCCGCCGTGGGCGAGCTGGGGCATGGCATGGGTGGGCGGGACGATCACCGTGTCGGCGGCGGCGAGGGCTTCCGGGCCGGCGGCGGGCCGGAGGGAGAATCCGCAGTCGCTGGGCACGGGGGCGCCGTCGGCGGTGCAGACGACAACCTCGTAGAGGGCGTCGCCGTCGTCGTCGACGGCACTGCCGAAGACGCGGGAGGGGATGCCCAGCTCGAACGGGGGGAAGCCGGGCAGGGCCAGTACCGCAACCAGGTGCCGGCCGTCCGCGCCGCTCCCGCTGCGGCTGGTGTCCTCGATGTGCTCCTGCGTCTCACCCATGGCCAGATCCTGTCACATAGTGGCCAAACGGCCAACACCATGAGGCCGCGCGATGGCCGAGTCTGGGACACGTCGCCGGGAATCGGCCCGGTATCGGACGCAAACGAACGGAATGAGGCGGACTGAGATGCGCGCGATCGTCGTCAATGAGTGGGGCGGCCCGGAGAACCTGGTCGAGCGCGAGATCGAGCGGCCGGAGCCGGGGCTGGGCGAGGTCCTCGTACGGGTCCACGCGGCGGGCGTCAACCCGGTCGACTGGAAGACCCGCGCCAGCGGCGCCCTGATCACCTGGGGCGAGACGCCGATCGTGGGCTGGGACGTCTCCGGCACCGTCGAGGCGGTCGGACCCGGCGTGACCCTCTACGCCCCCGGCGACGAGGTGTACGGCATGCCGCACTTCCCGCGCCAGGCGGGCGGCTACGCGGAGTACGTGGCGGCCCCGGCGCGGCACTTCGCCCGCAAGCCCGCCTCCCTCGACCACGTTCAGGCGGCGGCGCTGCCGCTGGCCGCGCTGACCGCCTGGCAGGCGCTGGTGGACACGGCCGGTGTCACGGCCGGGCAGCGGGTGCTCGTGCACGCGGCGGCCGGCGGCGTCGGGCACCTGGCGGTGCAGATCGCCAAGGCCCGCGGCGCGTACGTGATCGGCACCGCCAGCGCCGCCAAGCACGACGTGCTGCGCGGACTGGGCGCCGACGAGCTGATCGACTACCGCTCGGTGGACTTCGCCGAGGCCGTCTCGGACGTCGACGTCGTGCTGGACGCCCTGGGCGGCGACACCGCCGAGCGCAGCCTGAAGGTGCTGAGGCCCGGCGGCCACCTGGTCTCGCTGCCCGGCCCGGACTCCGTTCCGGCGGATGCCGGCGGGGTGAACGCGTCCTGGGTGCTGGTCGACCCGGACCTGGCAGGCCTGGTGGCGATCGCGGACCTGGCGGACCGGGGCCTGCTGAAGCCGCTGGTCGAGACGGTGCTGCCGCTGGCGGACGCCGCCCGGGCCCACGAGATCGGCGAGCAGGGCCGGACCACCGGCAAGATCGTGCTGACGGTGGTCTGACCTGGGCCCGTCAGACGGCTGCGGCGGCCCGCGTCGTGGTCGCGATGGTGGCGGAGCCGACCACGCGGGTGCCGTCGTAGAGCACGATCGCCTGGCCGGGGGCCACGCCGCGGACGGGCTCGGTGAAGGACACGCGCAGCTCGCCGTCCACGACCTCGGCGAAGACCTCGGTCTCGCCGCCGTGGGCGCGCAGCTGAGCGGTGTAGGTGCCCGGGGCGGCCGCCTCGCCGCCGCACCAGCGGGGGCGGATCGCGGTGAGGGCGCGGACGTCGAGGGCCTCGACGGGGCCGACGGTGACGGTGTTGTTCACGGGGGAGATGTCGAGGACGTAGCGCGGCTTGCCGTCGGGGGCCGGGTGGCCGATGCGCAGGCCCTTGCGCTGGCCGATGGTGAAGCCGAAGGCGCCCTCGTGGGTGCCGATCTTCTCGCCGGACTCGTCGACGATGTCGCCCTCGGCCTTGCCGAGGCGGTGCGCGAGGAAGCCCTGGGTGTCGCCGTCGGCGATGAAGCAGATGTCGTGGCTGTCGGGCTTCTTCGCGACGGCCAGGCCGCGGGCCTCCGCCTCGGCGCGGATCTCTTCCTTGGTGGTGAGGGTGTCGCCGAGCGGGAAGAGCGCGTGGGCGAGCTGCTTCTCGTCGAGGACGCCGAGGACGTACGACTGGTCCTTGGCCATGTCGGAGGCGCGGTGCAGCTCGCGGGAGCCGTCCTCCTTGAGCACGACGGTGGCGTAGTGGCCGGTGCAGACGGCGTCGAAGCCCAGGGCGAGGGCCTTGTCGAGCAGCGCCGCGAACTTGATCTTCTCGTTGCAGCGCAGGCAGGGGTTCGGGGTGCGCCCGGCCTCGTACTCGGAGATGAAGTCCTCGACGACGTCCTCGCGGAAGCGCTCGGCGAGGTCCCAGACGTAGAAGGGGATCCCGATGACGTCGGCGGCGCGGCGGGCGTCGCGGGAGTCCTCGATGGTGCAGCAGCCGCGGGCGCCGGTCCGGAAGGACTGCGGGTTCGCGGAGAGGGCGAGGTGGACGCCGGTCACGTCGTGCCCGGCTTCGACGGCGCGGGCGGCGGCGACGGCGGAGTCCACTCCGCCGGACATGGCGGCCAGGACGCGAAGGGGGCGGTCGGTGCGCGGCAGGTTCTCAGTCATAGCACCGTCCAGGGTACGGGGGAACCGAACGGGGTCACAGCGCGTTGTCGGGTCAGGGGGGTGGATCACATGACCGAGCAGGGGAACGCCGGACCGAAGCCGAAGAGCCGCACGCGCCGTGCGGTGCTGTTCGGTGGCCTCGGCATCGTCGCAGCGGGGGCGGTCGCCGGGCGGGACGAGATCAGCCGCGCGTGGTGGCTGCTGCCGGGGGTGGCCAAGCCGCGCAAGGAGGGCGAGATCGACCACACGGGTGCGGGATGGACCGCGGCCTCGCCGGCGAACTGGCGGTTGGCGGACCGGCCCGACGACTACCGGGTGGACCGGATCGTCGTGCATGTCACACAGGGCGGCTTCAAGTCCTCGGTGGACGCCTTCAAGAACCCCTGGCACAAGGCCTCGGCGCACTACATAGTCCGCGGTGACGGGCACGTGGAGCAGATGGTGCGCGAGCTGGACGTGGCCTTCCACGCGGGCAACCGCTCGATGAACGAGCGCAGCGTCGGCATCGAGCACGTCGGCTTCGTGGACCGTCCGAAGGACTTCACGGACGCCATGTACGCGGCGTCGGCGCGGCTGGCGGCCGACATCTGCCGCCGCTACGACTTCCCGGCGGACCGCAAGCACATCGTGGGGCATTCCGAGGTGCCGGGCGCCGACCACACGGATCCGGGCGACCACTGGGACTGGGGCCGCTACATACGCATGGTCCGGGAGGCCCTGGCCGCTTCGGCCTGAGCCTCCCGGACGCTCAGCTGAGACCTGCCGTCCGGGCGCGCTCCACCGCGGGGCCGATGGCCGCCGCCAGGGCGGCGACGTCCTCCTTGGTGGAGGTGTGGCCGAGGGAGAAGCGCAGGGTGCCGCGGGCCAGCCTCGGGTCGGTGCCAGCCGCCAGCAGGACGTGGCTCGGCTGGGCGACGCCTGCGGTGCAGGCCGAGCCGGTGGAGCACTCGATGCCCTGGGCGTCGAGCAGAAGCAGCAGGGAGTCGCCCTCGCAGCCGGGGAAGCTGAAGTGGGCGTTGGCCGGAAGCCGCTCCTCGGGATCCCCTCCGAGGACGGCGTCGGGCACGGCCGCGAGCACCGCGGCGATGAGCTCGTCGCGCAGCGCGCCGACCTCGGCGGCGAACTGCTCGCGCCGCTCGGCGGCGAGGACGGCGGCCACCGCGAAGGCGGCGATGGCGGGCACGTCGAGGGTGCCGGAGCGGACGTGCCGTTCCTGCCCGCCGCCGTGCAGGACGGGTACGGGGCTCTGGTCGCGGCCGAGGAGCAGCGCTCCGATGCCGTACGGGCCGCCGACCTTGTGGCCGCTGACGGTCATGGCGGCGAGGCCGCTGTCACCGAAGTGGACGTCGAGCTGTCCGAACGCCTGGACGGCGTCGGAGTGCAGCGGGATCCCGGCCTCGCGGGCGGTGTCGGCCAGTTCACCGACCGGCATGACGGTGCCGATCTCGTTGTTCGCCCACATGACGGTGGCCAAAGCGACGTCGTCGGGGTTGCGCTCGACGGCTTCGCGGAAGGCATCGGGGTGCACGCGTCCGTAGCGGTCCACGGGCAGGTAGTCGACCTGGGCGCCCTCGTGCTCGGCGAGCCAGTGCACGGCGTCGAGCACGGCGTGGTGCTCGACGGGGCTGGCGATGACCCGGGTCCGGGCGGGGTCGGCGTCGCGCCGGGCCCAGTAGAGGCCCTTGACGGCGAGGTTGTCGGCCTCCGTGCCGCCGGCGGTGAAGACCACCTCGCTGGGGCGGGCGCCGATCGCCTCGGCGAAGGCCTCGCGGGCCTCCTCGACGGTACGGCGGGCCCGGCGGCCGGCGGCGTGCAGGGAGGAGGCGTTCCCCGTGGCGGCGAACTGCGCGGTCATCGCCGCGGCGGCCTCCGGCAGCATGGGGGTGGTGGCGGCGTGGTCGAGGTAGGCCATGATCCCCCGATTCTAGGGGCCCACCCGTGCCCGTCCGCCCGGCGGGACCCGATCCGGCCGGGCCGCGGGGGGCTCGTACCCGCCCCGCCGCCTCCCGGCCGGGTGCCGCGCCGCGCGCGCGGGGGGTCACATGCGCAGGGCGCGCGCGAGCTGGCGGGACTGTGCGACCAGGTGGTCGGTGGAGTCCCAGACCTCGGCGTCCTCCTCCAGGAAGCCGCCGGCCAGGTTCCGGGTGGTAATGGAGATCCGCAGCGGGCCCGGGGCCGGGCGGCGCCGGATGTGCGTGGTGAGCTCCACGGTCGGGGTCCAGGCCACCAGGCCGAGGTCGAAGGCGGTCGGCGGCAGCGCGTCCACCGCGAGGAGCAGGGAGAGCGGGTCGGCGTCGCGGCCGTCGGCCAGCTCGAACCAGGCCCGCATCTCGCCCTTGCCGGAGGGCGCGCCGACGGCCCAGCCCGCGGTCGCCGGGTCCAGTCGGAGCCGGAGCCGGTCCACGATGGCGGAGCTGCCGGGGATCGGCGCGGGGCCCGCCTCGGGGCCGACGCAGTTCTCGTAGGAGGGCATGAGCGGCGGCTCGGCGGCCGTCCGTACGTCGTCCGGCAGGGAGGCGAGGTCGCCGTAGGAGGCGAGGACGCGGATGCGCTCGACCTCGTTGCCGTGCTCGTCGTACTGGAAGAGCGAGGCCTGGCCGGTGGAGAGGGTGCGGCCGACCCGGACGATCTCGGTGCGGATCACGGCGGGGCCGGGCACGGAGGAGGTCAGGTAGTGCGCGGACACCGTGAAGGGGTCCGGGTGCGGGAGGGTCGCCGACAGGGCCCGGCCGACCAGGGCCAGCAGGTAGCCGCCGTTGACAGCGGCGATGATCGTCCAGCCGGCGGAGAGCTCCGCGTCGTACACGCCGGGCTCACCCGCGCGTTCGGTGATGGCGGTGTCGCGGTCGAACTCGCTGTCGCCGATGGATGCCTGGGCAGCTGCAAATGACATGGAACGACGGTACACCCGCTTGCTACTAAGCGGTAGCTTTCTCTGGTTACGGCTCTTCGGCCACCGAGGAGCGCCGGTTCCAGGCCAGCGGTGCCCGCCAGTGGTACCGCATGGCGAGGAGCCTCAGGACGAAGGTCGTCACGATCGCCAGGCCGGTGGTGACGGCGTTGAGGGAGTCCAGGGCGATGGAGACGGCGACCATCGCGGCCCCGACGGTGGCGGGCACGGCGTACATCTCGCGGTCGCGCAGCAGCGAGGGCACCTCGTTGACCAGGACGTCGCGCAGTACGCCGCCGCCGACGGCCGTGGCCAGGCCCAGTGCGGCGGACGCGGTCAGGCCGAGGCCGTACTCGTAGGCCTTGGTCGTGCCGGTCACGCAGAACAGCGCGAGGCCGGCGGCGTCGAAGACGTTGATGGCCCGGTTGATCCGCTGGACCTCGGGGTGCAGGAAGAAGACGATCGCGGCGGCCACCAGCGGGGTGACGAAGAAGCTGAGTTCGCCGAAGGCGGCCGGCGGGACGGCCCCGATGACCAGATCGCGGAAGAGGCCGCCGCCGAGGGCGGTGACGAGGGCGAGCACGGCGATGCCGAAGACGTCGAAGTTCTTGCGGACGGCGAGCAGGGCGCCCGCGGTGGCGAAGACGAAGATGCCGGCGAGGTCCAGGGCATGTTGGACCCCCGGCGGGAAGAGATCGTGGAGCACGGGGCCATTGTCGCCTGCCGCGCCGCCTGCGGCGGGCTCTGCGGAATGCGAGGCTCCGCCGCCGTGGCCGGGTGCGGGTCAAGGACTCGGGGCTCCGCCCCGGACCCCGCGGCCCGCCGCCGCGGCCGGGCGCGGGTCAAGGACTCGGGGCTCCGCCCCGGACCCCGCGGCCCGCCGCCGCGGCCGGGTGCGGGTCAAGGACTCGGGGCTCCGCCCCGGACCCCGCGGCCCGCCGCCGCGGCCCGGACGCGGGTCAACGATCCGGGCTCCGCTCCGGACCCCCGCGCCTCAATCGCCGGCGGGGCTGGATTGGCGCCGGGCGGGCCGGTACGGCCCACCCGGCGCCCGGCCTCACTCCGTCGCCGTGGCCACCGCGTCCGACGCGCCAGGCAGGGGTTTGTCGCCCGGGGCCTGGTCGGGGGCGTTCTCCGGGTGGTGGCAGGCCACCTGGTGGCCCGTCTTCAGCGCGAGCAGCGGCGGCTCCTGCGTCGCGCAGATCTGCGTCGCCTTCCAGCACCGCGTGTGGAAGCGGCAGCCGCTCGGCGGCGAGATCGGGGAGGGGACGTCGCCCTTGAGCAGGATGCGGCCGCTCTTGACGCCCCGGCGCCTCGGGTCCGGCACCGGCACGGCCGACATCAGGGCCGCGGTGTAGGGGTGCATCGGCTCCCCGTACAGGGACTTGTTGTCGGCGAGCTCGACGATCTTGCCGAGGTACATCACCGCGATCCGGTCCGACACGTGACGGATGACCGACAGGTCGTGCGCGATGATCACGTAGGTGAGGCCGAGTTCCTCCTGGAGGTCGTCCAGCAGGTTCACCACCTGGGCCTGGATCGAGACGTCCAGCGCCGAGACGGGCTCGTCCGCGACGACCAGCTTCGGCTTCAGCGCCAGGGCCCGCGCGATGCCGATCCGCTGGCGCTGGCCGCCCGAGAACTCGTGCGGATAGCGGTTGTAGTGCTCGGGGTTGAGGCCGACGAGCGACAGCAGCCGCTGGACCTCCGCCTTGAGCCCGCCCTCCGGGGTCACGTTCTGGAGCTTGAACGGGGCGCTGACGATGGTGCCCACCGTGTGGCGGGGGTTCAGCGAGCCATAGGGATCCTGGAAGATCATCTGCACGTCGCGGCGCAGCGGCCGCATGCCCGCCACCCCCAGGTGCGTGATGTCCTTGCCCTCGAACTCGATGGTGCCGCCGGTCGGTTCGAGCAGCCGCGTGATCAGCCGGCCCATGGTCGACTTGCCGCAGCCGGACTCGCCGACGATGCCGAGGGTCTCACCGCGCCGGACGTCGAAGTCGAGGCCGTCGACGGCCTTGACCGCGCCGGACTGCCTGCGCAGCAGCCCCTTGGTGATGGGGAAGTGCTTGGTCAGGCCGGTGACCTTGAGCAGCGGCTCGGGAGAGTCCGTGGCCTGCGCCGGAAGGGTGACGGCCGGATCCGTCTTCTTGGTGTCGGTCACAGCTTCGGCGCAATCTCTTCGGTCCAGATCCGGGTCCGCTCCTCCTGCGACATGTGGCAGGCGGACCAGTGGCGGGTGCCGTCCTGCCCGGTGTCGTCCTGCGCCGTGAGCTCGGGGCGCACGGTGCGGGTGACGTTGCCCTTGGGCACGTCGGCGTAGGGGCAGCGCGGGTTGAAGGCACAGCCGCTCGGGATGTTGATGAGGCTGGGCGGCGAGCCCTTGACCGGGATGAGGCGCTCGGTCTGCTCGCGGTCGATGCGCGGCATCGAGCCCAGCAGGCCCCAGGTGTAGGGGTGCCGGGGCTCGTAGAAGACCTTCTCGGCGGTGCCCCGCTCGACGCAGCGGCCGCCGTACATCACGAGGAGTTCGTCGGCCATCTCGGCGACCACGCCGAGGTCGTGCGTGATCATGATGACCGCTGAGCCGAACTCCTTCTGCAGGTCCCGGATCAGGTCGAGGATCTGGGCCTGGACGGTGACGTCCAGGGCGGTCGTCGGCTCGTCCGCGATGAGCAGTTCGGGATTGTTGACGAGGGCCATCGCGATCATCGCGCGCTGGCGCATGCCGCCGGAGAACTCGTGCGGGTAGCTGTCGAACCGCTTGTGCGGCTCGGGAATGCCGACGCGGTCGAGGAGCTCGACGGCCCGCTTGCGGGCGGCCTTCTTGTCGACCTTGTGGTGGACCCGGTACGCCTCGGAGATCTGCTTGCCGACCGTGAAGTACGGGTGCATCGCGGACAGCGGGTCCTGGAAGATCATCGCGATCTCCCGGCCGCGCAGCCTGCGCACCTCGTCCTCGTCGGCGGAGAGCAGTTCCTTCCCGTCGAGCCAGATCTCGCCGGAGATCCGGGCCCGCTGGCGGCCGTACTGGCCCACCCGGTGCAGGCCCATGATGCCCAGCGAGGTGACCGACTTGCCGGATCCGGACTCGCCCACGATACCGAGGGTCTTGCCCTTCTCCAGGGTGAAGGAGAGACCGTCGACCGACTTGACCAGCCCGTCCTCGGTGGGGAAGTGCACCTTGAGGTCGCGGACCTCGAGGAAGGCGGTGGACGGCGAAGCGCCGTCGTAGGGCTGGTTGAGCGCTCCGGTCTCTCCGGTCTTGGTCGTCGGGTCGGTCATGACAGCCTCACTCGGGGGTCGATCACCGCGTACAGGAGGTCAACGATGAGGTTCGCGGCGACGACGAAGAACGCGGAGATCAGGGTGATGCCCAGGATGACCGGGAGGTCGTGCTCGCTGATGGCGCGCACCGCGCTGTAGCCCAGGCCGTGCAGCGAGAACGTGTACTCGGTCAGGACCGCGCCGCCCATCAGGGCGCCGAGGTCGAGGCCCAGGACGGTCAGGATCGGCGTCATCGTGGAGCGCATGGCGTGCTTGCCGATGACGACGGGTTCCGTCAGGCCCTTGGCGCGGGCGGTGCGGATGTAGTCCTCGTTCAGGACTTCGAGCATCGTCGCGCGGGTGAGCCGCGCGTACATCGCCGCGTAGAGGAAGGCGAGGGAGACCCACGGCAGGACCATGCCGTTGAACCACTTGCCCGGATCCTCGGCGAAGCTCGCCTCCGGTCGTCCGAACCAGCCGAGCTGGTCGGAGAAGAGGGCGATGACGAGCATGCCCGTGAAGTAGATGGGGAGGGACACGCCGGCGAGGGCGACGCCCATGGCCGAGCGGTCCAGGACGCTGCCGCGCTTGAGGGCGGAGATGACGCCGGTGGCGACACCGCCTGCGACCCAGAGCACGACGGCGCCCATGGCGAGGGAGAGGGTGACCGGCAGCCAGTCCAGCAGCAGCGGCCAGACCTCCTGCTCGGTCTTGAAGGAGTATCCGAAGCAGGGCGCGGCGCATTGCGTGACGTCGGAGCCGTTGGCGTACGTGCGACCCGCCACCAGCCCGACGACGAACTTGCCGAACTGGACGAGGATCGGGTCGTCGAGACCCATCTTCTGCCGGATGCCCTCGATGGCGGCGGGGTCGGACTGCTTGCCCACGAAGTACAGGGCAGGGTCCGTCCCGATCAGCTTCGGGAAGAGGAAGAAGATTCCGAAGGTCACCAGCGTGATGACCAGCAGCATGACGAGGACGGCGAAGATCCGTCGGATGAGGTATGCAAGCACTGCGCTCGGCCTGGCCGCGGCCCGGGGGCGCCCTCTTCTGGAGAGCGCCCCCAGGCCGCAACCGCGGCCATCACCTGCCCTTCGTGCCTAGCGGGTGTGGCACTGGAACACTGGAACTGGACTGATGGACCGTTACTTCACGACACCGAGGGACGCGTAGTCGTAGCGGCCGTTGTAGGCGTCGGTGGTGTAGGCGTTCGTCAGCCGGGTGCTGCGCCAGGTGATCGTCTTGTCGTAGACGAAGGGCAGGTAGACCGCGGCCTCGGAGACCTTCTGGTTCATCTGCTTGTAGATGTCGCCGGCCTTGGCCGGGTCGGTCTCCGCGATGGCCTGGTCGAAGAGGCTGTTGATCGCCGGGTCGTTCAGCTCGGAGAAGTTGTTGTTGCCGCTCTGCAGGATGAAGCGACCGTCGACCAGCGGCTGCGAGAAGCCCTGTCCGGTCGGGAAGTCGGCGCCCCAGCCCATGATGATGATGCCGTAGCCCTTCTCCTTGACGACCTTCGGCGAACCGATGATGCCGGAGGTCTGGGCGCCGTCGAACTGGTCGACGTCGGCCTCGATGCCGACCTGCTTGAGGGCGTTCTGGAGCGAGACGGCCGTGGCGACCTCGACCGGCTTGTTGTTGCGGACGGCGATGGTGGTCTTGAAGCCGGTCTCCTTGCCGCAGGCCTTGAGGGCCTCCTTGGCCTTCTCGAGGTTCGGCTTGCCGTCGTTCTTCAGGACCTCGTACGGGTCGTACTTGGCGTCCGAGCCCTTGATGCCCAGGGGGAGCATGTTGGGGGCGATGTCGCCGCCGGCCTGCGGGCCGCCGCGGGCGGTCTGCAGGGACTTCTTGTCGGCCGCGTAGATGACGGCCTTGCGGCACTCGATGTTGTCGAACGGCGCGACGGTCTGCGGCATGACCGCGTACCGGATGAAGCCGGTCTGGCCGTTGTCGAGGTTGCCCTTGTGGTCCTTCAGCGCGGTGGCGCGGGCCGCCTGGCCGATGCCGGTCGCGTTGATGTCGAGGTCGAACTCGCCGTTCATCAGGCGCTTGTCCATGTCGTCCGCGTTCGCCATGAACGTGACCGAGATGGTGTCCGGGAGCGCCTTGCGGATGGTGTCCGACTCGGGCTTGTAGTTCTCGTTGCGCGAGAGCTTCATGCTCTTGTTCGGCTCGTAAGAGTCGATCTTGTACGGGCCGTTCGAGAAGGGCTTGAGGCCGTACTTGGCGGCCGTGTCCTTGTCCTGCTTGACCGGGCTCGCCGCGGGCATCGCCAGCATCTGCTCGAAGTCGCCGTTGGGCACCGGGAGCCTGAAGATGATGGTCTTCGCGTCCGGGGTCTCGATCGCCTTCAGGCCGAGCTTGTCCGGAGCGGTGTCCTTGTACGGGCCGGGGTACTCGGCCTTCGGGTCGAGGACCTGCTGGAGGTAGACCGGACCGCCGGAGATGACGTCCTGCGCCCAGGTGCGCTGGATGCCGTACTTGATGTCCTGGGCGGTGACAGGCGAACCGTCCTCCCAGGTCACGTTGTCCTTGAGGGTGTACTTGTAGGTCTTGCCGCCGTCGCTGATCTCGGCCTTGGCGGTGGCGAGGTCCGGGACGAGCTCGGTGCTCTCCTTGCCGGGTCCGGGCTTGAAGCTGATCAGCTGTCGCGTGTAGTAGCGGGAGAAGTCCCACATGAAGCCGTAGTAGCCGCGCTGCGGGTCCCACGAGTCGGCGTCCTGGGTGCCGACGAACTTCAGCTCGCCGCCCTTCTTGTCCGACGGGTTGGCGACCTTCTCGATGCCCGCGTTGAAGCCGCTGCCGGAGGCGGCGGCCTTGTCGTCCTTCTTGTCGGCCCCGCCACAGGCGGTCGCGGTGAGCATGGCCGCGAGCACGACGGCCGTGCCGGCGGCAAGTCTGCGCTTCGACGTGCGATGGGTAGTCACGATGCTCGCAACCCTCCGTTGTAGTTCCGGTGTACGTACGGCACGAGGCCGGTTCCTGGTTTGCCCTGCGGTGGCTAGCGGGAGCCCTTCGGGTCGAGGGCGTCGCGGACGCCGTCGCCGAAGAGGTTGAAGGCCAGCACGGTGATGAAGATCGCTACGCCGGGGAAGATCATGAAGAGCGGATCGTCCTCGTAGGTCCGCACGGCCGTGGCGAGGGTCTCCCCCCAGGACGGCGTGGGCGGCTTGACGCCGACTCCGAGGAAGCTCAGCGCCGCCTCGGTCAGCACGTTGGTGGGGATCATCAGCGTCGCGTAGACGGTGATGGGCGCCACCAGGTTCGGGAGCAGTTCGCGGAAGAGGATGTAGAAGCGGCCGGCCCCGAGGCTGCGGGCGGCCTCGACGTACTCCCGCTCACGCAGCGAGAGGGTCTGGCCGCGGACGATGCGGCCGATGTACGGCCAGCCGAAGAAGCCGATCACCAGCACCAGTACGGCGATGCGCAGGCCCGAACCCTCGAAGCCCCAGAGCTTGTTCGGGATGACCGAGATCAGCGCGATGATGAAGAGCAGCTGCGGGAAGGCCAGCAGCAGGTCCATGACCCGGCTGATGGTTGCGTCGACCCAGCCGCCGAAGTAGCCGGCGACGATGCCGAAGAAGGTGCCCAGCGAGACCGCCACGAAGGCGGACAGGAAGGCCACCAGCAGCGAGATCCGGGCGCCGTAGACGATGCGGCTGAAGACGTCGCGGCCGTTGACCGGCTCGACGCCGAGCAGGAAGTCGCTGCTCATGCCGCCCCAGTCGCCGAGCGGGAGGCCCAGCAGCGGGTCGAGCAGGTCCTCGTGCAGTTCCTCCGGCGGATGTCCGAAGGCCTTGACGATCAGCGGCGCGAAGATCGCGACGAGGATCAGCAGGATCACGATGATGCCGCCGGCCAGCGCGACCTTGTCCCGCTTCAGGCGCAGCCAGGCGATCTGCCACGGCGAGCGCCCCTCGATCGCCTTCTGCGGGACGTCGGGGGCGGCCACGGCCGCGGGCTCGGCCGCGCTGGTGTCGTGCAGTGGTGCCGTCATCGTGGTGGGGACCCCTCTCGGCCGACGGTGGCCGGCCCATGCCCGCCGCTGTGGCGGCTTGGTTCAATCGGCGTCGCTGGTGGTGCGATTGGCGAGAAATGTGCCGGAAGTGCACGTGAAGAGCCGGCGCTTGTGAGATGGACCGGCCTTCGGTGGGGGGAGTCTTCAACGCGCTCTCAACCGCCCGCCAGACCCCCCGGGGATGTGATGCGCAACCGTGATCTGCGCCTACACCTTCCGCTATCCGAACCGCCAGACCTGTTGAGCGGTGAAACACCGCCCGTTCGGCGCGGAACGGACATCCGACCCAACTTCCCTTTCGAGCGCGGATTTTGGGTCCATTCACCGGATATGCCGAAGGCCGCACCGATGGGACCGGTGCGGCCTTCGAGACGGATGTCTCAATATGCGGATGTGGAGCCGGACGTCGCCGCAGGTCTGCGGGGACGTCCCTGCGCGCCGGATCAGTACGCCGGCGCCTGGCCCTCCCGGTCGTAGAAGGGGCGTGTCTGCGCCCGCAGCCACATCGCCACGGGATCGTGCTCGTCCGCCAGGGCGACGGTGCACACCGGGACGCCCTCGGGGACCGCCCCGACCGACTGGCGCATCATCTCCCGTACGGACTCCAGCGCGGGCGCGGAGGCGTCGTACAGGTCGAGCCCGACCGCGAGGTACGGCGACCCGAGCGCCGGCTGCACCCAGGCGCGGCGCAGCGACCGCACGGCCGGGGTGCGGTGCGCGTGCTGGGTCAGCAGCCCGTAGAACTGCGGGAGCTCGATGCTGGGCTCGGACAGCCGCAGCGGGCCCGCCGGCATCCGTTCCAGGCCGGTCGCGATGCGCCGCAGGTCCGCCCACGGGACGCCGAGGCCGCCGCCCTGGGCGTGCGGGTTGAGCCACAGGCCCCAGCGGTCCGGGTAGAGGGCCCGGGCGATGTCCCGTCCGGTGACCACCTCGTAGCCGCGGTTCCAGCCGCTCGCGGCCAGCTCCTGGGGGGAGGTGACGCAGGGCGCGTAGCCGAGCCCTTCGACCTCCATCCCGCCGTACTGGGCGTCCGGGGACCCCGGCTGCCCCTGCCACAGCAGCATCCACAGCCGGCCCTCGGACAGGGCGTGCAGCAGTGCCTCGTAGCTCTCGTAGCGCCCGGGGGTCACCTGGCGCATCATGTGCTCGACCTGCCCGGCCGCGGCCGTGCCTGACGCACTCACCCGGTACCCCTCTTCGTCCGCCCGTCGCTCCACGCGTGCCTCACCCGGGCCAGCGCTCATGCGTGCGGCCAGGAGATGTAACCAGCTTAAGCGGCCCTACGGGAGGTAGAAGGGGCGTACGCGCTCACGAATCCAGTCCGTGACCGGGTCCTGGGCCGCGTCCAGGAGGATCAACTGCACCGGCCACGGCGCCGGAACGCGCGCCAGGGCCCGTCCGAGCGCCTCCATCGGGGCCTCCCGCATCTGCGGCTCCCATCCCACCAGGCGGACACCGATGAACAGTTCCGGGGCCCCTCCCTCGACGCTGGCGAGGCAGCGGTGCGCCGCGGCGACCACGCCGGTGGCGCGGAACTCCTCGCCGGCGGCGGCCAGGAAGTCCACCGGGTCCTCCTGCCAGTCGGGCTCGAAGAGCCGTACGCGGCCGCCGGCGGCGGGTCCGTCGAGCGGGCTGCGGCCGAGGCGGCAGAGCTCCGCGACGGCGGGCGGGGGCAGCGGTACGCCGACGGCGCCCTCCGGATTGACCGCGATGCCGAGCTGCGGGGGCAGCCCCCGGGCGAACTCGACCGCCGGGGCCACCGCGAAGTCCATGCCGGGGCCGACACAGGCGAGGAACTGTGCCTCGGAGCTGTAGACGGGGACGTACGCCGCCCCGCCGATGTCCATGGTGGGCAGGTCCAGACCGGCCGTGTCGGGGCCGCCGCCGCCCGGCAGGGGCACCCACACCTGGCTGCGCCCGAGCACCTCCAGGATCCGCCCGCCGGCGTCCGCCTGCCCGAGCGCCGCCCCGAGCACCTGCTCCAGCTCATTCCCCGGCCAGCCGCTGCCCTGCATCTACCCCTGCCCCTGTCTGGTCCCGCCCGTGTGGTCCCGCGCGTGTCGCCCCGCAGGGTACCGGCCCCCGGGCCGGCGCCGCCCCGGGGGACCGGGGTGCGGGTCCTGCGGTCAGCCGTGGAAGCCGATTCCCGTCACGGCGGCGGCCGAGCGGCGGTCCAGAAGGGTCGCGGAGGCGCACCCGGCGGGCGGACGGCCCTCCTCGGCGTCGCGCAGCAGGCGGCCCACGGCGCCCCGGTGGCGGGCGAAGGCGTAGGCGGACACCCCGCGGCCCCGTGCGGCCTGGCCGGAGAGGGCCTCCTCGGGGCTGCTGTCCAGGAGGACGAGGTGCAGCGCCCGGCCCCGGCGGCGCGCGGCCGCGGCGAGCAGCCCGCGCACCCAGCTCTGGGTACCGCAGTCGTGGACGACGACGGAGGCTCCGGAGCGCAGGATCCGCAACAGCCCCCAGTAGTGCGCCGCGCGCACCAGCGGGCGGTAGACCGCGTACGGCAGCCGGGCGGGCATCCGGCTCTCCCAGCGCTCGCGGGTGTCCTGGGAGTCGACGGCCCCGCCCTCGGGCGCGGCCCGCTTGATCAGCGTGCTCTTGCCGCCGCCGGGCAGGCCGGAGACCACGACGATGTCGCCCTCGGCGAAGCCGAGCCGCCGGGGTCCGAGCAGCGCCGGGCCGCGCAGGTCGTGGACGAGGCCGAGGCCGCCGTCGGCCGCCCTCCGGCGCTCGCGCGCAGCGCGCCGCTGCGCCGGCACCGCCTCCACGGTTCCCGTCGTCGTCACCACTCCGAATCTCCGCACAGTGTTCGCCTCCCCCGAATCGGGTCACCGGGACCCTTGCCCACTGAGTGTAAAGAGACGGTAATCGGCATGTCCGGTTCCGCTCCGCCCGCTCGGAGGGGCGTACGAACTTTCGGACCCCGACCCCCGATCTCGGTCATGGCGTGCAATGATGTGCGCCATCTGGACCAACTGCATACCGGCCGCTTGAATCCGCGCGGGAGAGTCCCGGCACGCCGCAAGGCCGTGCGCGGGCGCCGAAGGAGCAAGAACCTCCCTTGAATCTCTCAGGCCCCGTACCGCGTGGATGAGGCAGATCTGAAAAGCGAGCTGCGCGGCAGCTCCACCCAAGGTGCAAGTCGGGGAGACCGGCGATCGGACGATCGGCGGAACTCTCGGCGAACCTCTCAGGTTCCGATGACAGATGGGGAGGAACCTCCTCGTCATGTCATGTCGATGCCCTGGGACCCGGGAGCCACACCCATGAGCACTGCCCCCCGCCTGACCGCCCTCGATGCGCTGCACCGCTCGCTCGGTGCGACCATGACCGACTTCGCGGGCTGGGACATGCCGCTGCGGTACGCCAGTGAGCGCGACGAGCACAACGCCGTGCGCACCAAGGCCGGCCTCTTCGACCTTTCGCACATGGGCGAGATCACGCTGACCGGCCCGGAGGCCGTCAAGGCCCTGGACTACGCGCTGGTCGGCAACATCTCGACCGTGGGTGTCGGCCGCGCCCGCTACACGCACATCTGCCAGGAGGACGGCGGGATCGTCGACGACCTGATCGTCTACCGCCTCGGCGAGACCGAGTACATGGTCGTCGCCAACGCCTCCAACGCCCAGGTCGTCCTGGACGCCCTGACCGAGCGCGCCGCCGGCTTCGACGCCGAGGTCCGCGACGACCGCGACGCCTACGCGCTGATCGCGGTGCAGGGCCCGGAGTCCCCCGGCATCCTTGCGTCGCTCACCGACGCCGACCTGGACGGCCTCAAGTACTACGCGGGCCTGCCGGGCACCGTCGCCGGCGTGCCCGCGCTGATCGCGCGTACGGGCTACACCGGCGAGGACGGCTTCGAGCTGTTCGTCGCCCCCGAGCACGCCGTGGAGCTGTGGCAGGCGCTGACCAAGGCCGGCAAGGGCGTCGGCCTGGTCCCGGCCGGCCTGTCCTGCCGCGACACCCTGCGCCTGGAAGCGGGCATGCCGCTGTACGGGCACGAGCTGACCACCTCCCTGACCCCGTTCGACGCGGGTCTGGGCCGGGTCGTGAAGTTCGAGAAGGAGGGGGACTTCGTCGGCCGCGCCGCCCTGGAGGCCGCCGCCGAGAAGGCCGCGAGCCAGGCGCCGCGCAAGCTGGTCGGCCTGGTCGCCGAGGGCCGCCGGGTCCCCCGCGCCGGCTTCCCCGTCGTCGCCGGCGGCAAGGTCGTCGGCGAGGTCACCTCGGGCGCCCCGTCCCCGACGCTGGGCAAGCCGATCGCGATGGCGTACGTGGACGCGGAGCACGCCGCGCCCGGCACCTCCGGCGTCGGCGTCGACATTCGCGGTACGCATGAGCCGTACGAGGTCGTCGCGCTGCCGTTCTACAAGCGGCAGAAGTAACCCTCCGCGCACGACGTCCGCCGTCCGGGTACCCGTACGGCGCCGTCTCAGTACCCAAGACCGCAGTTCGTATCCACTCCCCCGCATCCAGGAGAATCAGGCCATGAGCAACCCCGAGAAGCTGCGTTACACCAAGGAGCACGAGTGGCTGTCGGACGTCGTGGACGGCGTCGCGACGGTCGGCATCACGGAGTTCGCGGCCAACGCGCTCGGTGACGTCGTCTACGCCCAGCTCCCCGAGGTCGGCGACACCGTGACCGAGGGCGAGACCTGTGGCGAGCTGGAGTCGACCAAGTCGGTCAGCGACCTGTACTCCCCGGTCTCCGGCGAGATCGTCGAGGCCAACCAGGACGTCGTCGACGACCCGGCGCTCGTGAACACCGCCCCGTTCGAGGGCGGCTGGCTGTTCAAGGTCCGCCTCTCCGAGGAGCCCAAGGACGCGCTCTCCTTCGAGGAGTACACCAAGCTCACCGCCGGTAACTGACCCCAGGGGACCCTGATGTCTGTACTGAACACCCCTCTCCACGAGCTCGACCCCGACGTCGCCGCCGCCGTCGACGCGGAGCTCGCGCGCCAGCAGTCCACCCTGGAGATGATCGCGTCGGAGAACTTCGCTCCGGTCGCCGTCATGGAGGCCCAGGGCTCGGTCCTCACCAACAAGTACGCCGAGGGCTACCCGGGCCGCCGCTACTACGGCGGCTGCGAGCACGTCGACGTGGTGGAGCAGATCGCGATCGACCGCATCAAGGCGCTGTTCGGCGCCGAGGCCGCGAACGTCCAGCCGCACTCCGGTGCGCAGGCCAACGCCGCCGCGATGTTCGCGCTGCTCAAGCCGGGCGACACGATCATGGGCCTGAACCTGGCCCACGGCGGTCACCTGACCCACGGCATGAAGATCAACTTCTCCGGCAAGCTCTACAACGTGGTCCCGTACCACGTGGACGAGTCCGGCCAGGTGGACATGGCCGAGGTCGAGCGCCTCGCCAAGGAGTCCAAGCCGCAGCTGATCGTCGCGGGCTGGTCCGCCTATTCGCGCCAGCTGGACTTCGCCGCCTTCCGCCGCATCGCGGACGAGGTCGGCGCGTACCTGATGGTCGACATGGCGCACTTCGCCGGCCTGGTCGCCGCGGGCCTGCACCCGAACCCGGTGCCGCACGCCCACGTCGTGACCACCACCACGCACAAGACCCTCGGCGGTCCGCGCGGCGGTGTCATCCTGTCGACGCAGGAACTGGCCAAGAAGATCAACTCCGCGGTCTTCCCCGGTCAGCAGGGTGGCCCGCTGGAGCATGTGATCGCGGCCAAGGCCGTCTCCTTCAAGGTCGCGGCCTCGCCCGAGTTCAAGGAGCGCCAGGAGCGCACCCTGGAGGGCGCGAAGATCCTCGCCGCCCGCCTGGTCCAGGACGACGTCAAGGCCGTGGGTGTGGACGTCCTCACCGGCGGCACCGACGTGCACCTGGTCCTGGTCGACCTGCGCAACTCCGAGCTCGACGGCCAGCAGGCCGAGGACCGCCTCCACGAGGTCGGCATCACGGTCAACCGCAACGCCATCCCGAACGACCCGCGTCCCCCGATGGTCACCTCGGGTCTGCGGATCGGCACGCCGGCGCTCGCCACCCGCGGTTTCGACGCCGAGGCCTTCACCGAGGTCGCCGAGATCATCGCGCAGGCGCTGAAGCCGGCGTACGACGCCGAGGGCCTCAAGGCGCGCGTCTCGGCGCTCGCGGCGAAGTTCCCGCTGTACCCGTCGCTCTAGCGGCGGCGTGGAAGGGCCCGGCCCCGTCTGTGCACGGGCCGGGCCCTTCCCGTGCCCGCCGACGTCCGCCCCGGCGCCGGCGGCCCGAAGGGCCCGGCTGCGCTGCCCCGCGGCACGGGTGGACACCTGTCCGACCTGTCCACGTAATCCTTCCCACCTCGTCCGGCAGCCTGGACGTTCACCGCGCCGCGTTAAGCTCGTCTGTCGGACAAAAACCGAACAATCCGCCTCTCTGCCCCCTCCCACCCCACGAGCAGACAAGGGAGTCCGCCACCGTGGCCATCTCCGTCTTCGATCTCTTCTCCATCGGCATCGGTCCCTCCTCCTCCCACACGGTCGGTCCGATGCGCGCCGCCCGCATGTTCGTGACGCGGCTGAAGAAGGACGGCGTGCTCGCCCAGACGGCCTCCGTGCGGGCAGAGCTCTTCGGCTCCCTCGGCGCGACCGGCCACGGCCACGGCACGCCCAAGGCGGTGCTGCTGGGCCTGGAAGGCCACTCCCCCCGCACCGTGGACGTGGAGACGGCGGACGACGAGGTGGAGCGCATCCGCAAGAGCGGCCGCCTGCGGCTGCTGGGCGCGGAGATAGGCGATGGCCACGAGATCGCCTTCGACGAGCCGAACCAGCTGATCCTGCACCGCCGGCGCTCCCTGCCCTACCACGCGAACGGCATGACGCTCTTCGCGTACGACGAGGCCGGTACCCCGCTTCTGGAGAAGACCTACTACTCGGTCGGCGGCGGTTTCGTCGTGGACGAGGACGCGGTCGGCGAGGACCGGATCAAGCTCGACGACACGGTGCTGAGGTACCCCTTCCGCTCCGGTGACGAGATGCTGCGCCTGGCGAACGAGACGGGCCTGTCGATCTCCTCCCTGATGCTGGAGAACGAGAAGGCCTGGCGCACGGAGGAGGAGATCCGCGAGGGCCTCCTGGAGATCTGGCGGGTCATGCAGTCCTGCGTCTCGCGCGGCATGTCCCGCGAGGGCATCCTGCCGGGCGGCCTGCGGGTCAAGCGCCGTGCCGCGTCCACGGCGCGCCAGCTGCGCACCGAGGGCGACCCGATGATGCACCGCAGCGAGTGGACGACGATCTACGCGATGGCGGTCAACGAGGAGAACGCGGCGGGCGGCCGGGTCGTCACCGCGCCCACCAACGGCGCGGCGGGCGTCCTCCCGGCCGTCCTGCACTACTACATGAACTTCGTCCCGGGCGCGGACGAGGACGGCGTGGTCCGCTTCCTCCTGGCGGCGGGCGCGATCGGCATGCTGTTCAAGGAGAACGCGTCGATCTCCGGCGCCGAGGTCGGCTGCCAGGGCGAGGTGGGATCGGCCTGCTCGATGGCGGCCGGCGCCCTCGCCGAGGTCCTGGGCGGCACCCCGGAGCAGGTCGAGAACGCCGCCGAGATCGGCATGGAGCACAACCTGGGCCTGACCTGCGACCCGGTCGGCGGACTGGTCCAGATCCCGTGCATCGAACGCAACGGCATGGCAGCGGTCAAGGCCGTCACCGCCGCCAAGATGGCGATGCGCGGCGACGGCTCCCACAAGGTCTCCCTGGACAAGGTCATCAAGACCATGAAGGAGACCGGCGCCGACATGAAGGTCAAGTACAAGGAGACCGCACGCGGCGGCCTCGCGGTCAACGTCATCGAGTGCTGACACCCTCCCGCCGACTTCGGGGGCCCGGCGCGTGCGCCGGGCCCCCGCGTCGTCCGGTGCCCGGTCCGAGGGGGCGGAACCGCCGGGTCCGGCGCGGCGTCTTCAGCTGTGCCACCAGTCCCCGTCTCTCGAGAATCGGGGGGACGTCATGATCCACGTCCGTCTCCGGCAGTTCACGGCCCTGGCGGTCGGCGCCGTGCTCGCCGCCTGCCTGTCCTTCGCCGCGCCTGCCTCGGCCTCCACCCTCTCCTCGGCCGCCGCCGACACCCAGGTCCCGACCCCGCTCGTCGTGAACGCCCGCTGGGGCGGGCACGCCACGTTCGACCGGATCGTCATCGACCTGCAGGGGTACGCCCCCACGGTGACCGTCACACCCGTCGCACAGCTCAGGTACGACGGGTCCGGGAACCCCGTGCCACTGGCCGGGAAGTACTTCCTGGAGATCCGCCTCAACCCCGCCGCCGCGCACGACGACGCGGGCGAGAGCGTCTACCGCGGCCCCAAGCTCCAGAAGATCTACCTCAACAAGCTCAAGGGCCTCGCCATGACTGGCGACTACGAGGGGTACGTGACCTTCGGTGCCGCCTTCGACACCCTTCCCTACTACCGTGCCTACAGCCTGCACTCGCCCGAGCGGTTCGTCGTGGACATCGCGCACTGAACCGTCACACGGAATCCGGAAGGCCGGCCCGGGGCGTCGCACACCCCGGGCCGGCCCGTGTCACCGCCGCCAGAACAGGTGGTGCGTCACCCCGCTCGGGCTGGGCACGACCTCCAGGTGGAAGCGGTCGAGCAGTTCCTCGGGCGACTCCCACAGCCGCACCCCGGAGCCGATCTCGACGGGCGCGACCGCTACGTGCAGGGTGTCGACGAGACCGGCGTCGAGGAACTCCCGGATGGTGGTCGCACCGCCGCCGAGCCGGACGTCCTTGCCCCGTGCGGCTTCCCTGGCCGATGCGAGGACCGCCGCCGGGTCGCCGTCGACGAAGTGGAAGGTGGTGTCGGAGAGGGTGAACGAGGGACGCGGGTAGTGGGTCATGACGAAGACCGGCGTGTGGAACGGGGGCTCGTCGCCCCACCAGCCCTTCCACTCGTGGTCGGCCCACGGACCGCGCTGGGGCCCGAACTTGTTGCGGCCCATGATCTCGGCGCCGATGTTGTGCCCGAAGTCGCGGGTGAAGTAGTCGTCCAGGCCCCGGCTGCCCCCGGGGTCCGTGCGGTTGGGCCAGCTCGCGGTGGCCCCGGCCCACGCGAACATGGCCGCGGGGTCCGCGTGGCCGAACGGCCGCTCCAGGCTCTGGGGCTCGCCGGCGCCGAATCCGTCGCGCGAGACGGTGAAGTTCTGGACTCTCAGCAGCTGCTCCACGGGCTTCCTCCAGTCTTGTGGTCCCCCATGAGACCGTCGGGGCGCGCAGAACTCATCGGTGCTCGGGGTTGGGGAAGTCGAAGCGGCAGCCCGCGTCCCACTGCGAGCGCTGGTTGCCGTGCGCCGGGATGCCGCCGGAGCGCTTGAGCAGGGCGGCCAGGTGCATGAGGTTCCAGGACATGAAGGCGGTGTTGCGGTTGGTGAAGTCGTTCTCGGGGCCGCCCGAGCCGGGGTCCAGGTAGGACGGACCGGGGCCGGCCTCGCCGATCCAGCCCGCGTCGGCCTGCGGCGGGATCGCGTAGCCGAGGTGCTGGAGGCTGTAGAGGACGTTCATGGCGCAGTGCTTGACGCCGTCCTCGTTGCCGGTGATCAGTGCGCCGCCGACCCGGCCGTAGTAGGCGTACTGGCCGTGCTCGTTGAGCAGCGAGGAGCAGGCGTAGAGCCGCTCGATCACCTTCTTCATCACGGAGCTGTTGTCGCCGAGCCAGATGGGGCCGCACAGGACGAGGATGTCGGCGTCCATGATCTGGCTGTAGAGGACCGGCCACTGGTCGCTCTGCCAGCCGTGGTCGGTCATGTCCGGCCAGACGCCCGTCGCGATGTCGTGGTCGACGGCGCGGATGAGCGAGGTGCGGGCGCCCGCGGACTCCATGACCGCCCGGCTCTTGTCGATCAGGCCCTCGGTGTTGCTGGTCTCGGGCGAGCGCTTGAGCGTGCAGTTCACGTACAGGGCGGTGAGGTCGGCGTAGTTCGCACGGTTCGCGGTGTTGTCGTCGGCTGCCACGCACCCCAGCGTGCGCAGCGCGTGGTTCGGCCGCCACCGGGCCTGGCCCGTACGGGGGCGGCCGGGAGGAGGTGATCGCGCTGCCCGGCCCGCCGCGTACCTAGGATGGCCGTATGTCCCTGCCGCACGCCATCCTCACCGCCCTGCTCGAGAAGCCCTCGTCCGGGCTGGAGCTGACCCGGCGGTTCGACAAGTCGATCGGGTACTTCTGGTCGGCGACTCACCAGCAGATCTACCGCGAGCTCGGGCGGCTGGAGGAGGCCGGGCTGATCCGCGCGCTGCCCAGCGAGGTGCCCGTGCGGGGCCAGAAGAAGGAGTACGAGGTGCTGCCCGCGGGCGGCACGGAGCTGGCCCGGTGGGTCGCGGAGAGCCAGGACCCGAAGCCGATGCGCGATCCGCTGCTGTTGCGGATCCGGGCGGCGGGCGTCGTGGGGCCACAGGGTCTCGGTCCCGAGCTGCGGCGCCATCTGGAACTGCACCGGCGCCAGCTGGCGCAGTACGAGGCCATCGAGGAGAAGGACTTCCCGCCGGGGCGCGACGCCGTGGAGGACCGGCTGCGCCGGCTCGTCCTGCACGGCGGGATCGCTCTGGAGACGTTCTGGCTGACCTGGCTGGAGGAGGCACTCGCCGAGGTCGGCGCCATGGAGGGCCCGGCCGGGCCGTCGGCCTGACGCGCACTCCCGCCCGGGCCCGGGGGGCCGGGCGGGAGTCCGGGGGACTACTTGTCCAGGGCGGCCCAGAACTCGTCGAAGCTCAGCAGCTTGTCGCCGTTCGCGTCCTTGGAGGCGACGACGGAGTCCGCGACGGCCGGGGTCACGTAGGCGTCGCCCATGGCGCGCATCGCGGCGCTGTACTCGTCGGCCGTGATGAAGCCGTCACCGTTCACGTCGAACCTGTCGAACGTAGCCCGTGCGCTCTCGATGTCCGCCACTGGTCCACCCCTTCTTGGTGCTTGTTGACCGGCCCAGGGTAGCGGCACCCGGGGCCCGCGGACCCACCGGGTCCCGGGCCCGCCCCGGGCCGCCCGGGCGGCGGCCGGGGGTCCCGCCGGGGGTCCCGCCGGGGCGCGGCCTACCGGAAGATGCCGGTGTGCCCGAGCGAGTAGCGGCCGGGCTGCGGGTAGACGGCGAGGCCGTGGGGGCCGCCACCCACCGGGATGCGGGCGAGCTGCTTGCCGGTCGTGGTGTCGACCGCGTAGACCTCTGAGTTGTAGCGGCCCGACAGCCACAGCACCTTGCCGTCGGCGGAGACGCCGCCCATGTCGGGGCTGCCCCCGTCCGGCAGTGTCCACTTCTTGGTGAGCTTCTTCTGCGGGAAGTCGTAGACGGAGATGGTGCCCTCACCGCGGTTGGAGACGTACATCTCCTTGGAGTCGCGGCTCACGTAGAGACCGTGGCAGCCCTTGCCGGTGGGGAGCAGCTTGGGGGTCTCGAAGGTGTCGCCGCTGAGCACCCACATGCCGTGCGCCATCATGTCCGCGACGTAGAAGGTCTTGCCGTCCGGGGAGACCTTGACGTCCTGCGGCATGGCGCCCTCGAACGGCAGCTTCTGCTGGCCGACGACCTCCATCCTCTCGGTGTCGACCTTGAGGAGTTCGCCGGAGAACTCGCAGCTCACGATGAAGTAGCGGCCGTCGGCGGAGAAGTCGGCGTGGTTGACGCCGTAGCACGACACCGGGACGGTCTTCACACGGTCCATCGTGTGCGGGTCGCGGAAGACCAGTTCCTTGTCCATGGAGGCCATGACGACGGCGTACTTGCCGTTGGGCGTGAAGTACAGGTTGTACGGGTCGTGCACCTCGACGGGCGTTCCGGCCTCGCCGGTCGCGGGGTTGATGGGGGTGAGCGTGTGGCCCCGGTTGTTGTTGACCCACAGGGTCTTCAGGTCCCAGGAGGGGACGACGTGCTGGGGCTGGACCCCGACCGGGATGGTGTCGATGACCCGGTAGGTCTCCGGGTCGATGACGGACACCGTGTTGGAGTTGGTGTTGGGCACGTAGACGCGGGACGGGAAGTCCTTGACCACCGGGGAGAGTTTGCCCGGCCGGTCCGCCGCGTAGACGTCGTTCGGATCCAGCAGTGGCGGCATACCGGGCAAGCCGGGCGGGGCGGCCGGTACGGCCTTGGCCGGCTTGGCCGGGCCCTTGGTGCCGAGCGCCTCGGCGGACTCCTTTCCGGCTGTTCCGCAGCCGGAAAGGGCGGCGAGGACCAGACCGGCCAGCAGCACGCCGGCATTCCGGGGAAGGCGGGTGGTCTTCATGGCGTCAGCAGCTCCGTGGTGGTCACCGCGCGCAGCTTGCGGCGCGCGAGTTCTTCGAGGAGGGGAGGCATCGCGTCGACCGTGTCCGCGTAGCCGAAGTGCAGGCTCACCACGGATCCGGGCCGGATCGTCCCGGTGACGTTGCGGATGACGGCCGCGGCGCCGGGCGAGGTGAAGTCGAGGGAGTCGACGTCGTACGAGAGGACGTGCGGGTAGCCGGCCCGCTGGGCCAGCTGCCGGACGAGCGGGGTGGCGTACTGCGTCCGGGAGGGCCGGAACCAGGTGCCGATGGAGCCGGTGAGCCGCTTGAGGCGCTGGGCGCAGCCGGTGATCTCGGCGTAGGCCTCCGCCTCGGCCATGCCGTTGATCGCGAGGTGTCGCTGGGTGTGGTTGCCGAGTTCGTGTCCGCCGTCGAGGATGCGGCGGGCCAGGTCCGGATGGGCGTCGAGCCAGGTGCCGACCGCCAGTACGGTGACCCGCGCGCCCCCCTTCTCCGCCGCGGCCAGCGCCGCGCGGGCGAGGGCGGGCTCCCCGTTGCCGTGGAAGGTGAGTGCGACCCGGTCACGGTCGCGGGGACCGTGGCCGATCTCCACGGGCCGCCCGGCGAACCGGCGGGGGGCGGCCGGGGCCGCGGCCTGCGCGGGCCCCGCCGGACGGGCCGGGCCGGGTGGCGGGGAGGAGGGCCGGGCGGCCGGACGGCCGGGGCCGCAGCCGGCGGAGAGACCGGCCGTCGCGGCGCCGGCCGCGCCGAGACCGGCCGCACGCAGGACTGCGCGCAGGGCCGCGCGGCGGTCTGGAGGTGAGAGCACCTGCCCATTTAAGGGGCGGATAGCCCGGAAGGTAATGATTGACCCATTTCGGGGCGTTCGCCGAGGGGGTGGATCAGGCGCCCCATCCGCCACGTGATCAACGATTTACGCAGAGCAGTCGACAGTTGTTCATCGAAAGCGAGGCGCGTGGCCCACCTCACCTAGGATTTAGCTAGAAAGTCTTGCTATTTGCACACTTATGTCCAAGTAGGGACTTTTGGCGTTCGAGCCCTCGTCTGCCATAGTCGAAACCACGACTTCCCCATTGACCCGAGCGAAGTCGCCACGCCGAGGATCACACCCCCTTCGATCCTCGGCGCACCCATGAAGCCCCCACAGCGCCCCACACGGCGAGCCGGGGGCTTCAGGCGTTCTGGCGGTCGGCGACCCGCATCTCGAACCAGGTGATCTTGCCGCGGGGCAGCAGGTCGGCGCCCCAGCGGTCGGACAGCTTGTCGACGAGGAAGAGCCCGCGGCCGGTGGTGTCCAGTTCGTGGACCGGCATCAGGCAGGGCAGTCCGCGCGAGGGATCGCGCACCTCCATGCGGATCCAGCCCCGCCGCCGCAGCATGCGTAAGCCGAAGGAGCGGGCTCCTGTGTGGCGCACCGCGTTGCCGACGAGTTCCGAGACCAGCAGGACGGCGTGCTCGGAGATCTGCGGCGAGAGGCCCCAGAGGCGGATCACCACGCACTGGGTGAGCCGGCGCGCGGTACCGGCCGACTCCGGCATGGACGGCAGCGTCACTTCCGCCTCGGCCGGGTTCCCGAACAACTCCAGCGCCTTGAGGCCCTGTTCCTCCTCGACAGCCGCCGTGAGCCGTACCGCCGAAGCACCGCCGCGCTGCCGCGGCTGTTCCACACCCTCCAGGCCCGCCATGGACCCATCATGGACGGCCGACCTGCCGCTCCGGGCCGTTCCACGGGAAACACCCCCCGGATTCAACAAATCCAAGGGGGTGTTCCGTCACGTCCGGAGGGCGGGCAGCTGACCCGAAGGACCGCCCTGACGTGCCGTGACGCACTGCACGGAAGCGATCACAGCGAGTTGATCACCAATTCGGCTTAAGGCTGCCTTAAGGCCTGGCTAATGCACCCCCACGAAGGACCGCCCGGCCGAGGCTCAGACGAACTTCGCCTTGCCCGGGCCCTCTTCGACAAAGCTGCGCATGCCGCGCTCGCGGTCCTCGGTGGCGAACAGGCCCGCGAACCAGTTGCGTTCGATGGTGAGACCGGTGTCGATGTCGGCCTCCAGGCCCGCGTCCACGCACTCCTTCGCAGCGCGCAGCGCGATCGCCGGCCCCTGCGCGAGTTTGGCCGCCCAGGCGTGCGCCTGCTCGTACACCTCGCCGGGGGGCACCACCCGGTCGACCAGGCCCAGGGTGAAGGCCTCGTCGGCCTTGACCATGCGGCCCGTGAAGATCAGGTCCTTGGCGCGTGAGGGGCCGACCAGCCGGGACAGCCGCTGGGTGCCGCCCGCGCCCGGGATGAGGCCGAGCAGGATCTCGGGCTGGCCGAGCTTCGCGTTGTCGGCGGCGATCCGGTAGTCGGCGCAGAGGGCGAGCTCGCAACCGCCGCCCAGCGCATAGCCGGTGATCGCCGCGACGACGGGCTTGGGGATGCGGGCGACGGCGGTGAAGGCGTCCTGCAGCGCACGGGACCGGACGACCATCGCCGCGTGGTCCATCGTCTGCATCTCCTTGATGTCCGCGCCCGCCGCGAACACCTTCTCGCCGCCGTAGATGACGACCGCGCGGACATCGGCCCGGTCGGTCGCCTCCACCGCGAGCTCGCGCAGCCGGTCCTGGGTGGCGATGTCCAGGGCGTTCATGGGCGGCCGGTCCAGGCGGATGGTGCCGACGCCTTCGGAGACTTCGAGAGAGATGGTCATACGGGCCAGGTTAGGGCCCGGGGGTCCGGGGATCTCCCCCGGAGGGGCGCGGCACGTGAAGTGGCCCGGTGCTGTGGGTCACAGCACCGGGCCACCGGATCACCTGCCCGGCGTGCGCGGAGCGGTTACTTGATCCACTCCGCCCAGGGCATGTTCCATCCGTTGAGGCCGTTGTCGGGAGCGATCTGCTTGTCCTTCGAGTTCTTCACGACGACCACGTCACCGATCAGCGACTCGTCGAAGAACCAGGCCGCGGGCTGCTTGGAGTCACCCGCGCCGCGGACGTCCTTGAGGCCGATGCAGCCGTGGCTGACGTTCGCCGAGCCGAAGGTGCCCGCGGAGGCCCAGTAGTTGCCGTGCACGAAGGTGCCCGACTGCGACAGGCGCATGGCGTGCGGGACGTCGGAGATGTCGTACTCGCCGCCGAAGCCGACGGTCGCGCCGTTCATCCGCGTGACCTTGTACTTCTCGCTGATGACCATCTGACCGTTGTAGGTCGTGGTCGAGGGGGCGCCCGCGGTGATCGGGACGTCCTTGAGGACCTGGCCGTCACGGACGACCTGCATCGTGTGCGCGGCCGCGTCGACCGTCGAGACCTGGGAACGGCCGATGGTGAAGGTCACCGTGCGGGTCTGCTTGCCGTAGACCCCCGGGCGGCCCTCCACTCCGTCGAGGGCGAGCTTGACGGTGACCTTGGTGCCCGCGGCCCAGTAGTTCTCGGGGCGGAAGTCGAGGCGGTCGTTGCCGAACCAGTGGCCCTCGATCGGCACGGCCGGCTCGGCCGTCACGGTGATGGCCTTCTCGACGGCCTCGGGGTTGGTGATCCCACGGGTGAAGTTGATCGAGACCGGCATGCCCACGCCGACCGTCGAGCCGTCCTCGGGCGTGTAGTGGCCCACGAAGGTGTTGGTCGGGGTCAGGGTCGTGAAGGTGGTGTCCTTGGCGGACTCCCGGCCGGCCTCGTCCTTGGCGACCGCGTGCACCTTGTACTCGGTCGCCGAAGCCAGGTGGCGGACCGGCTCCCAGCTCGCGCCGTCGTCGGAGAGCTTGCCCTCGACCGCGTTGCCCTTGGTGTCGGCGACGGTCACCGTGCTGAGCTTGCCGCCGGTGCTCGTGATCTTCAGGACGCCGCTCGTGGCGACCTCCTTGGCCCCGTCGTCGGGCTTGACGCTGACGACGGCCTTCGAAGCCTCGGTACCGGTCTTGCCGCCACCCCCGGCGTTGTCGCCGCCGCTGCCGCTGCTGTTGCCGCCGCCACCGCCGCTGCAGGCGGTGGTGAACAGCAGGGCCGCTCCCAGCAGCAGGGCCGGCAGGCCCGTCCGGGCGCGGCCGCGTATCGGCTGCAGGTTCACTCGTGCTCTCCCCATGTCCCCCGCGCGCGGACTGTCGCGCGCATGTCGAAAGGAAATCACACGGGAGGATCACGATGAGCCACGGTCTTGTCACTGTTCCGTCCCAAGTGCCGCGACACGGGGGGAATGGCTTGCGGTCAGTCCTCTGTGCCCGGCTTGGTGCCCCAGACGTAGACGGCGTCGCCCACGGTGAGAAGTCCCCACAGGCGCGCCGCGTCCGGTTCGGTGAGGTTGACGCAGCCGGCGGAACCACCGGTTCCGTAGAGGGAGCCGGGGGACCCGTGCACGGCCTGGCCCCCGTCGAAGAACTGGGCGTGCGGCATGGGCGTGCCGTAGAGCGTGGAAACGTGGTTCTTGTTGCGCCAGTACACCTCGTGCCAGCCGGTACGGGTCTCCTGGTAGTCGCGCCCGGTCCGGATGGGCACGGGCGGGAAGACGACCTTGGACCCCCTCTGCACCCACAGCAGCTGGCGCTCCAGGTCCACGCACGTGACCCGGTGGTCTCGTACGGGGCAGTCTCCCGCGGCGTTGGGGTCGGGACGGGCCGTCACGACGAGCATCGTGCGGTAGGTGGCGACACCCGGGTAGCCGTCGGCCGGGCTGACGCCGTTCGTGCGCTGGAAGGCGCGGATCGCGTGGCAGTCCGCGGTGGACTGCACCCCGTCGACCGGTCGGCCCAGGTGGTCCTCCAGCTCGCGCTGGTAGGGGCCGGTGCCCGCCGCGCACGCGTTCTCAGGTTCCGCCGGGGCGGCCGCCGCCGGGGACGGGAGCGGGGCCGCCAGTGCGAGCAGGGCGCCGAGTACGGCCACCCGCGCCATGGGTCCGGTCCCCTGGCGTACGGCCATCCGGGCCTCCTTCGGTCTGTGAACGCGTGGTCACGGACCAGCCAACCCGTGGGCCGGGGGTACGGCTCGCGCTGCTGAGCCGCCGGAGTGAGGAGGTCACTCCGGCGGCGCACCGGCGCGTGCGGGCCGGGCCCGGCGACCGTCGTCCGCGCCGGTGGTGGGGATCGGCTCGGCACGCTTGTTGTAGACCGTGAGGACGAGCCGGCGGCCGGACGCGCCGTCCAGCCGCCAGGGGCCGGCCACGGGGTTCTTCGGCATCACGTATCCCTCGGGGACGTCCTTCTCGACCAGGAAGTACGCCCCGTCCGCGAGCCCCTCGAAGTCGCACGTGCCGTCGCCGTCGGTGGCACAGCCGCGCCTCGGGCGCTGGTCGGCGTCGACCCCCGCGGTCTGCAGGCCGGTGCTGCCGTTGGTCTCCTTCCAGATCTCGAACACCGCGCCGTGCAACGGCGCACCGGTCTTCCCGTCCCTCTTGCGGACCCGGATCCCGCCGCTGTACGCCGCGTCCCGGCTGCGGTTGGGGACGTTGACGACGAGCCCGTCCCGGGCGGCGGCACCGCCCAGGTCGAAGCCGGTGAACGGCTCGTCGGGCCGCTCGTAGCCGGCGGGGACGGCGACCTGCACCGCGTAGTACGTCTCGCCGGTCGTCAGCTCCACCGTGCAGACCCCCTCCGCGGCGGTCGCACAGCCGGCGGTCTGCCTTTCGTCGGCGGCCCGGCCGGTGCTCTGGAGCCCGGCCAGGTCGTTGGTCTCGCGCCACAGCTCGAACCGGGCCCCGGGCAGGCGCGCGCCGGTGTCCACGTCCGTGCTGCGCAGCACCACCCGGGCGGTGCCGGGCGGTGCCGCGGGGGGAGCGGCAAGGGCCGGGCCCGCCGCGGCGAGCACCACCGCCGCGGCGAGGCCGAGGGGCCATACCGTCGTCGTGCTGGCTGTCATGTCGCTCCGTCCGTCGTACGGGGCCGCGGGTCAGGCCCGCGGACCCTTGGCGTCCTTCGGGTGCTTCGGGTGCTCGTGGTGTTTCGGGGGCTCGCGGTGCCCGACCTCGCCCTTGCCGTGGTCCCCCTTGCCCTTGCCGTGGCCGTCGCGCTTGTTCTGGAGCGTGACGACGAGCCGGCGGTCCGGGGTGGCGGCGTCCAGACTCAGCGGCCCGGTCACCCGGTCCGCGGGCAGCGCGTAGCCCTCGGGCACGGCCGTCTCGACGAGGTAGTACCGGCCCTCGGGCAGCGGGCCGAAGTCGCAGGCCCCTTCCCGGTCCGTGGCGCAGCCGTCCGCCGCCCGGCGGTCGGCGTTGATGCCGCGGGTCTGCAGGCCGGCGGTGCCGTTGGTCTCCTGCCACACCTCGAACACGGCGCCGCGCAGCGGCCGCCCGGTCTTGGCGTCCTGCTTCAGGACCCGGATGGAGCCCTCGTACCGCTCGCTCCTCGTGTTCGGGACGGTGACGACGATGCCGTCCGTCACGTCGCCCGCGGTCAGGTCGAAGCGCGTCACCGGGTCCGCCGGCGGTTCGTAGCCGGCGGGGACCGCGGTCTCCCGCCAGTAGTACGTCCGGCCGACCGGCAGCTCCACCGTGCAGGTGCCCTGGGTGTCGGTCACGCAGGCGCCGTCCAGCCGGGTGTCGCCGCCCGGGGTGAGGGGTTGGAGCCCGGAGGTGCCGTTGCTCTCCTGCCACAGCTCGAACTGGGCGCCGGGCAGCGGCAGGCCCGTCGCCCGGTCCGTCTTGCGCAGTACCACCCGGGCGCCGTCCGGCGGCTGGGGGCTGCGCCGGTTGTCCGCCTCGTACCGGACGCCGGCCTGCGCGTTCTCGGCGGTCAGGGTCACCTCGCGGACCGGCTGGGCGGGCGGCTCGTAGCCGGGGGGCGCCTGGGTCTCGCGCCAGTAGTACGTGCCGGGCGCCGTGGTCTCCTCGCACAGGCCGCTCGCCGGCGTGGTGCACCCCGTGACGAGGGTGTCTGCGCCCGGGCCGGCGGGCTGGAGGCCCGCCGTGCCGTTGGTCTCCCGCCACAGTTCGAACTGTGCGCCGGCCAGCGCCGCGCCCGTCGCCGCGTCCCGCTTGAGGACGGAGAGCGAACCGGTCACCGGGGCCGGGCCGCCGCAGTCGGGCAGGTCCCCGTCGAACGGGTAGGCGTGGAACTCCTGGCCTCCTCCCCCGACGGTGTCGCTGCCGTGGGTGACGGAGCCGGTGGTGAAGAAGCGGCCGTTGATGCCGGGCAGGGTGACCGTGGTCTCGGAGCGCTGCTGCCCCATCAGGAAGCTGCCCTGGAACTGGCCGCCGCCGGTCAGGTTCACGGTCGTGGCGTCCGGGAAGTTCCACAGCAGCCGGTCGCGGTAGGCGTTCAGCGGGTCGGTGTCCGCGATGCCGCCGCTGTAGGTGTTGATCGTGCGGGTGGCACCCAGCACGTTCACCAGGACGGTGGCCGTGGCCGGAATGCGGGCGAACCGGATGCCCTGCTGGCCGCCCCCGGTGCCGGCGAGGTCCGCGTCGACGTTGAAGACCTGGAGGGCGGAGGTGCCGTCGCCGGTGAACACGGTCTCGAAGCCGCTGTTGACGACGGTTCCGGTGGCCGGGCGGGGCTGCCCGTCGACCCGGGCGTAACACTGGCTGGCGGCGCTGAGCCGGTCGCGCAGTCCGGCGTACGGGGTGACCGCGGCCGGGTCGGGGGCCAGGCGGCCGGTCACCACGCCGGTGAGGGCGCCCGCGTACCGGACCGTACCGCCGTCCGCCAGGAGGCGTTCGCCCTCGGCGACGGTGACGTCCGCGCCGGTGGTGAGGAAGTCGGCCCCGTCGGGCGGCGGGACGAGCGATCCGGCGCCGACGATCCCGACGTTGTAGCGGCTGTCGCCGCCCGCCTGCTTGTCCTGGTCGAAGTCGCCGAGGACGACGAGGCGGCCCTCGGCCTCGGAGGCCCGTCCGCGGACCCGGAAGTCGCCGCCGGCGAAGATGTTGATGCCGTTGTCCCGGCCGCGCAGGACGCCGTCGCTGTTGATCGGCGGGTACGGGTCCGGGCAGCGGCCCGGGACGCAGGGACCCAGCCCACCGGGCAACGGCGCCCGGGCCGCCGCCACGGGCCGGCCGGCGTCCGCGCCGGGTCCGGCGGCGGCCGCGGGGGCGGCCGCGGCCAGCACGGCGCCGATCGCGAGCCCGAGGGTCCACTTCCTTGCTTGCATGGCGCTCCGTCCGTCCCGGCTGCCTGCCCTGATGTGCCCTGACAGGCTGGAGGCAGGCGGCGGCGGTCCGGGGCGCGGACACTCTGCGCTACGGCATTCCGATCACACGAGTCACTCTTGCGGGGGGCCGTGCGCCGTTCAGGCGAGGGCGGAGCCGGCCACCCAGTCCGCCCAGGACATGTTCCAGCCGCCCAGCCCGTTGTCGGCGGCGACCGTCTTGTCCTGCGAGTTGACGACCTCCACCACGTCGCCGATCAGGGTCCGGTCGAAGAACCAGCCCGCCGGGGTGTCGGAGCCGCCGCCCTTGTCGTCGCGCAGGCCCACGCAGCCGTGGCTGACGTTGGTGGTGCCGAAGGTGTCGGGGCTGGACCAGTAGTTCCCGTGCAGGAACGTCCCGGAGTTGGTCAGCCGCATGGCGTGCGGGACGTCGGGGATGTCGTACTCGCCGCCGAACCCGACGGTCTGGCCGTTCATCCGGGTGACGTCGAAGAGCTCCATCACCACCATCTTCCCGTTGTAGGTGGTGGTCTTGGGTGCTCCGGCGCTGATCGGCACGGTGGACAGCAGCTCCCCGTCCCGGCGGACCTCCATGGTGTGGGCGGCGGCGTCCACGGTGGAGATCTGCGAGCGCCCGACGGTGAAGGTGACGGTTTTGGACTGGATCCCGTACGAGCCGGGGGCGCCCTCGACGTCGCGCAGAGCCATCCGGACGGTGACCTTGGTCCCGGGTTTCCAGTACTGCTTGGGCCGGAAGTCGAGGCGCTCCTTGCCGAACCAGTGGGCGGCGATCTCGACGGCCGGCTCCGCGGTGATCCGGATGGCGCGCTCCACGTCCGCGCGCCGTTCGATGGCGCGGCTGAACTTGAAGGAGACGATCATGCCGGTGCCGACGGTGGAGCGGTTCTCCGGCTTGAAGTAGCCGATGAACCGTTCCTCGGGGACGTAGGTGGTGAACGTGGTGTGGCGGGCCTGGCGTCGGTTGTGCCCGTCGAGGGCGACGGCGTCGACGGTGTACTTGGCGGCGAGGGCGAGCCGGCCCGCCTGCGGGGTGGGGCTCCAGCTGAGCCCGTCGGCGGCGATGGCGCCGGGGACCTCCTCCGCCTGCGCGTCCTCCACCTTGGTCACCTTGACCCGCTCCAGCCTGCCCTCGGGCACGGTGACCGTCAGCCGCCCGTCGGCCGGCACGTCCTTGGCGTTGTCGTCGGGGGTGATGCGGATGGCCTCGGCCGGCGAGCGGACTCTGCCGGGGAGCTGGATCTCGACGGGCGACCTGCCGTCCTGGGTGCAGCCGGCCAACCCGCCCAGCAGGCCCGCCCACACCGCCACGGCGGCCAAGCCCGCCCCTGCCCGCCTCGTCAGAAGTGTCACGTTCCCTCCAACGACCGGGCCCTCCGGGGGAAACGTGAGCGCGGGCCACGTTCCGGGCAGAACAGTCCGGGCAGAACAGTGGGAAGGACCAGACGGGGGCGGGCCCGGGCCGGGACGCCGGGGCCACATACTCCCCTGCCCCCGCCGGTACCGAAGAGCCGTGGAGGCGGGCAGTGTCGAGCGCAGCCGAGCAGGAGGCGGTGGAAGCCGTCAGCAACGCCGTCGGAGCGGTACGGAGCGGACAGGCCGCGCCCGCACCGCACATCGACGGCCAATCGGGCGGCCCACTGGGCCAGCAGTCGAACGGACGGTCGGACAGTCGGACGAACGGCCAGGTCAAGGGGCAGGTTCCACGGGCACAGGCGCGCCCGGCCCCGGTCGTGTGGCCGGGGTCCTCGCATCCCCTGGGGGCGCGCTTCCGCCACGGTCCCGACGGGACCGCGGGCACCAACTTCGCCGTGTGGGCACAGGGCGCGGAGGCGGTGGAGGTGTGCCTCTTCGACGAGGGCGGGGCCGAGACCGCATGCGTCCTGACGGAGCTCACGCACGAGATCTGGCACGGTTTCGTGCCGGGCGTGCGCCCGGGGCAGCGGTACGGCTTCCGGGTGCACGGCCGCTGGGATCCCTGGACGGGGGTCCGGCACAATCCGGCGAAGCTGCTCCTGGACCCGTACGCCCGGGCCGTGGACGGAGACTTCACGCTGCCGCCGGAGGTGTACGGGCACGTCCGGGACTGGCCGCAGCAGTACATCGCCGACACGGTGCGCGACGACCGGGACTCCGCTCCGTTCGTCCCCAAGGGCGTGGTCGTGCACGATGACGACGACTGGGCGGACGACGTCCGGCCGAAGACGCCCTGGGCCGATTCGGTGATCTACGAGCTGCACGTGCGCGGCTTCACGATGCGCCATCCGGGTGTTCCCGAGGAGCTGCGCGGCACCTACGCGGGCCTCGCGCATCCGGCGGCGATCGAGCACCTGGTGAAGCTGGGCGTGACGGCGGTCGAGCTGCTGCCGGTGCACCAGTTCGCGCACGAGGACCACCTGCTGCGCCGGGGGCTGCGCAACTACTGGGGCTACAACTCGGTGGGCTACTTCGCCCCGCACGCGGCGTACTCCTCGAGCGGCACGACCGGGCAGCAGGTCGGGGAGTTCAAGCGGATGGTCCGGGCGCTGCACGCGGCCGGGATCGAGGTCATCCTCGACGTGGTCTACAACCACACGGCGGAGGCCGGCGAGCTGGGTCCCACGCTGTCCCTGCGCGGGTTCGACAACCGGGGCTACTACCGGCTCCAGTCCGACCAGCGCCGGTACGCGGACTACACCGGCTGCGGGAACACCCTGCACGCAGGGCGCCCGCACGTGCTGCGGCTGATCACGGACTCCCTGCGCTACTGGGTCACGGAGATGGGGGTGGACGGCTTCCGCTTCGACCTGGCGGCGGCGCTGGCCCGGTCGATGCACGACGTGGACATGCTGTCCCCGTTCCTGGCGGTGATCGCCCAGGACCCTGTGCTGCGGCGGGTGAAGCTGATCGCCGAGCCGTGGGACGTGGGGTCGGGCGGCTACCAGGTGGGGGCGTTCCCGCCGCTGTGGACGGAGTGGAACGACCGCTACCGGGATGCAGTGCGGGACTTCTGGCGGGGCGCGCTGCCCGACGTGCGGGACCTCGGATACCGGCTGTCGGGGTCGAGCGACCTGTACGCGTGGGGCGGGCGGCGCCCGTACGCCTCGGTCAACTTCGTGACCGCGCACGACGGTTTCACGCTGCGGGACCTGGTGTCCTACGAGCGCAAGCACAACGACGCGAACGGGGAGGCGGGCCGGGACGGGACCAACGACAACCGGTCGTGGAACTGCGGGGCGGAGGGCGAGACGGACGACGCCCGCGTCGGTCTGCTGCGCCGCCGCCAGCTGCGCAACCTGCTGACCACCCTGCTGCTGTCGACCGGGGTGCCGATGCTGGTGGCGGGCGACGAGTTCGGGCGCACCCAGGGCGGCAACAACAACGCGTACTGCCAGGACAACGAGACGGGGTGGGTGGACTGGTCGCTGCTGGAGGATCCGGCGTGGCAGTCGCTGTTCGCCCTGACGGCCCGGCTGGTCTCGCTGCGGCACGCCCATCCGGTGCTGCGGCGGCGCGCGTTCTTCTCGGGCCGGCCGCAGGGGGCGGACGGGCTGCGGGACCTGGCGTGGTTCACGCCGGGGGGCGTGGAGATGACGGAGCGGGACTGGTACGCGCCGGCGGCCGCGCTGGGGATGTACCTGTCGGGCCGGGACATCCCGGGCCGTGACGAGCGGGGCCGTCAGGTGACGGACGACAGCTTCCTCGTCCTGCTCCACACCGGTGACCGGCCGGTGGCGTGGGTGCTGCCGGGGGCGCCGTGGGCCGAGGAGTACGAGCTGGTCCTGGACACCTCCCTGGAGGAGCAGGCCGCCGCCCCCGGCACTCTGCACCGCGCCGGGGAGAGCCTGACCGTGCCGGCCCGGTCGGTGCTCCTGCTGAAGGTCAGCGGGTCTCGACCGACAGGAGCATCCGCTTGAGGAGGACGGCGAGCGCGGCGCGTTCGGCGTCGTCGAGGGGCTCGATCATCTCGGCCTCGGCGATGCCGCGCCAGCGCATGGCCTCGGTCCACCGCCGGTGCCCCTCCTCGGTGAGCTCGACGTCGACCCGGCGGCGGTCGGCGGCCGCACGCAGCCGGCGGACCAGGCCGGACTTCTCCAGGGTGTCGAGGCGGCCGGTCATCCCGGCCGGGGAGAGGAGCAGTTCGGCGGCGAGTTCGGCGGAGGGGGCCCGCCAGGGTGCGCCGCGGGAGGCGAGCCGGTGCATCGTCTCGAACTCGAAGGCCTGCAGCCCGGTCTCGGCGAGCGCCCGCTCCTTGCCGTGCGAGACGTGTTTGGCGAGGAGCTGGATGCGGGTGATGACGGCTTCGGTGGGCACGTCGAAGGGCACTTTGCCGGTCCACCGGGCGATGTGCCGGTCGACGGAGTCCTCGACGGGGTCCTCGGCGGCGTCCTCGGCGGGCTCCGTTTCCGACGGCCGGGTGTCCTCGGGCTCGACCGCCGGTCCGTGCGGGCCGTCCGGGCCCATGGGTGAGGCCGCTCCCGCCCGGTGGGCCGGTACGCCCCCCGGTCCCGCCTCCGCTGCGGCGGCCCGTACCGCCGCGCGCCGCGCGCGGCCCTCGGCCGCCTCTCTGCCCATGCCCGCATTATGTCCCGTTCCCCGCCCGACACCGGGCCCATATTTCGTTGACGAATGATTCGCTGGCGAAATACTGTCCGCGCATGATCACGCCGATACGGCGGCTGCTCGTCGGCCGCACCTTCGCCGCCTTCGCCTCCGCGCTCGTCCCCACCACCCTCACGCTGGCCCTCCTGCGGGCGGGCTCCTCCGGAGATCTGGGCCTGGTACTCGCCAGTGAGCTGCTGCCCATGCTGCTCCTGCTGCCCGTCGCCGGAGTCGCCGCGGACCGGTTCCCCGCCCGGCGGGTGGTGCTCGTCGCCGACATCGTCCGGGCGGGCGCCCAAGCGGCGACCGGCGTCCTGCTCCTGACCGGACTCGAAGGCCGGGTCCCCGAGCTGGCCGCACTCGCCGCCGTGACCGGAGCGGCGGTGGCCTTCGGCACGCCCGCCGTACGCACGCTCGTCGCGGCCGCGGTTCCCGAGGACGGGCGGCTGCGCGTGAACACGCGGCTCGGGGTGGCGACCGGGCTCGCGAACGTGGCGGCCCCGGCGGCCGCCGGCTCGCTGGCGCTGACGGTCGGCGGCGGATGGGCCTCGCTGCTCACCGCGGCGCTCTTCGCCCTCTCCGCGCTCACCCTCGGCGGACTGCGCACCGGCCCGGTCCCGCGGACCGCGCCGCGCGCCGCCTTCGGCGCCGAACTGCGCGCGGGCTGGGCCGAGACCCGGCGCCACCCGTGGTTCCTCACCAGCGTGCTCGCCCACGGGGTCTGGCACCTGGCGGCCGGGCTGCTCCTGACCCTCGGCCCGGTGATCGCCATGGAGAGCATGGGCGGCGAGGGCTCCTGGGTGGTGATCGCCCAGGCCGGCACGGTCGGCATGCTCGCCGGCGTGTGGACGGCCGGGCGACTGCCGCTGCGCCGGCCGCTGTTCGGGGTGGCTTTCGGGGCCGCGGCCCAGGCGCTGCCGCTCACCGCCTTCGCGCTGCGCCTGCCGCTGCCGGCGACCGCGGCCGCGTTCTGCGGCGCCATGTTCGGCCTCGGGGTGCTGAGCCCGCTGTGGGAGACGGAGATGCAGCGCCGCATCCCGTTGGAGACCCTGGGCCGGGTCGGCTCCTTCGACACCCTCATCTCGTTCGCCGCGCGTCCCCTAGGGCTGGCGGTGGCCGCCCCGCTGGCCGCCGCCGTGGGGACCACGGCTCCGCTGCTGGTCGCGGCCGCCCTCAGCGCCGCCGCGAACCTGTCCGTACTGCTCCTTCCGGACGTCCGCAGACATCCGGAACCGACCCGATCATCTGTGCTGCGATGATGTGTTCGACATCGTCGCTGAGGGGAGCCCCTGCATGGGCAGAGTCGGGACCGCGCTGCGGGAACTGCGCGGGGCGCAGAAGTCTGCGAAGGGGGTGTCGCTCTATTCGCGGTACGTCAACCGGCCCACCGGGCGCTATCTGGCAGCCGGTTCGTACGCGCTCGGGCTCACCCCGAACCAGGTGACGCTGATCAGCGCCGCCTTCAGCTTCGCGGCGGTGGCCGCGGTCGCGCTGACCGGCCCCTCCTGGGCGCTGGGGATCGCCGTATGGGCCGCGCTCGCGGTCGGCTTCGCCTTCGACTCGGCCGACGGACAGCTGGCCCGGCTGCGCGGCGGCGGCAGCGCGGCCGGCGAGTGGCTGGACCACGTCGTCGACGCCGCGAAGCTCACGGCGCTGCACTCGTGCGTGCTGATCGCCTTCTACCGGTTCCCCGAGCAGTACGGAACCACGGCCGACGGCTGGCTGCTGGTGCCGCTCGGCTTCCAGTTCGCCGCCGTCGTCACCTTCTTCGGCGGGCTGCTGACCGAGAAGCTCAAGCCCAGGCCGGCGCCCGGAAGCCCCGCCGCCGCACCGTCGCCCCTGCGCGCCGTGGCGCTGCTTCCCGTGGACTACGGCGTGTTCTGCCTGGTGTTCCTGCTGCTCGGCGGCGGAGAGCTGTTCGCCTGGGCGTACGCCGGACTGGGCGCGGTCGCCGCGCTGTTCCTGCTGGCCTTCCTCGCCAAGTGGTTCCGGGAGCTCAGCGCCGTTCGCCGGTGACCTGTCCCGGCGCGGCGGCCGGCTCCGCGAGCGCGTCCAGCGCCCGGCGCAGCTGGGTGCTGGAGGTGTGGACGGTGTAGGGGAAGTAGACGACGTCGACGCCGTGGGCGGCGAAGTCCTTCTCCAGCTTGTCGCCCTTGGGGGTGCCCCGCCAGTCGTCGCCCTTGAAGATCACGTCGAAGCGGACCTGCTTCCAGGTCTCGACCTTGTCCGGGACCGTCTCGACGAAGGCGGCGTCGACGTACTTGACGCTGCGCACGATCTCCAGGCGCTCGACGAGCGGGATCATCGGGCGGCGGCCCTTGGCGAGTTCGGCCATCTCGTCGGAGACGACTCCGGCGACCAGGTAGTCGCACTGACTCCGGGCGTGCCGAAGGATGTTCAGGTGCCCGATATGGAACAGATCGTAGGCGCCCGGCGCGTAACCGACTCGATACGGTCGGCGCGCAGGCGCTCCAATGTCGGACATGTGCCGCTCCGTCATCTCTTCATCCCCAGCGGCCACACCCCCCGGTGCAGCGGATTAGCAGACAATAGCGTGCACGTTCCGCAGCACGCGGGTGAACGAATAGGGTGACGTGCGCATCATCCAGGGGAAGAGGGGACGCACGGTGTCCAGATCCGGTCAGCGGCGCATGCTGCTGGTTTCCACCAATTACGCGCCGGAGCACGCGGGCATCGGCCCGTATGCGACGCAGATCGCGGAGCACTGGGCGGATCTCGGGCACGAGACGCACGTCCTCGCCGGCATGCCGCACTACCCAGCGTGGTCGCTCGAGCCGGAGTACAAGGGGGCACTTCGGCGCACGGAACAGCGGGCGGGAGTCACCGTGCACCGGCGTGCGCACACCGTGCCGCCCCGCCAGACCGCCGTGAAGCGGGCCCTGTTCGAAGGATCGATTTTGCTCCACGGCGCCGTGGCCCCGCCGCGAATGCCCAGGCCCGACGCGGTACTCGCCCAGATGCCCAGTCTGGCCGGCGGGGTGCTCGCCGCCCGGCTCGCGGCGCGCTGGAAGGTCCCCTACGTCCCGGTCGTCCAGGACCTGATGGGCGCCGCCGCGGCGCAGAGCGGGATCAGCGGCGGCGACAAGGCGGCCGCCATCGCCGGCCGCGCCGAGGCGTACGCCCTCAAGCGGGCCACCCTCGTCGGCGTCATCCACGAGACCTTCGTGGAGCGGGTCGTCGGCATGGGCGTGGACCCCGGCCGGATCCGCCTCGTCCCCAACTGGTCCCATGTGCCCAAGCCCTCCAAGCCGCGCGGGGCGACTCGCCGCCACCTGGGCTGGGGCCCCGGCGAGACCGTCGTCCTGCACTCCGGGAACATGGGCCTCAAGCAGGGGCTCGAAGTCCTGGTGGGTGCCGCCCGGCTGGACCCGGAGGTCCGTTTCGTCCTGATGGGGGACGGCAGTCAGCGCGCCGCCCTGGCGGACCTCTCCGCGGACGTGCCGAATCTGGACATCATCCCCCCTGCCGCTGACGGCGAGTTCCCGGATATCCTCGCGGCGGCGGACGTTCTCGCGGTGACACAGCACGCCGCCGTGCTGGACATGAGCGTCCCGTCGAAGCTCACCTCCTACTTCCAGACCGGCCGGCCCGTCGTCGCCTCCGTGGCGGCGGGGGGCGGGACCGCCCAGGAGGTGGAGCGCTCGGGCGCAGGGGTGCTCGTACCGCCGGAGGACCCCGAGGCCCTGCTGAAGGCCGTACGGGCCCTGGCGGAGGACCCCGAGGGCGCGGACGCACTGGGAGCGGCCGGACCCCGCCACGTGGCGGCGCACCTGAGCCGTGAAGCGGGCCTGGCCCGCATCGACGCACTGATGGACGAAGCACTTGGGGGAACCCGGCCGTGATCGAGACGAACCGCCCGGCAGCGGCACCGGCCGACGACGAACCCGACCTCCTCAGGGACCAGTTCCGCCAGCTCCTGCGCTACCGCAGGCTGATCGGCGCGGGCATCGCCGTCGGCCTGCTGGGCGGCGTCTACCTCGGCATATCCACCGCCGACACCTACGTCGCCACCGCCGACGTCGTGCTGCGCGCGCCCACCGACGACCCGTTCAACCCGAGCCTCGCCCCCGACAAGGCGATCAACATCGGCTCCGAGCGCCAGGTCGCGCTCAGCTCCTCCATCGCCAACGAGGCGGCGAAGAAGCTCGGGGTGTCGGCCAAGGACTTCGCCGCCCTGCGCTCCGGCCTCCAGGTGACCAACCCGCCGCAGACCATGGTGCTGCGCTTCACCTACACCGCGGACTCCCCCAAGGAGGCCGCCAAGCGCGCCAACGCGATGACCGAGGCCTACCTGCTCAAGCGGCAGGAGTCCCTCGACGCGACCCGCGACAAGATGGTCAAGGGCTACAAGGAGCAGCGCGACCCGATCGCCAAGCAGCTCGACGAGCTCTCCAAGGAGATCGCACGGATGCCCGCCGGCGCCGGGCGGGACGCGGCCAGCTCCTCCAAGACCGACCTGCAGAGCGAGGTCGGCGGCTACAACACCAAGATCACCAAGCTTGAGGCCCTCGACATGACCCCGGGCCGGGTCACCAGTGCCGCGACCGCGCCCACCGCGACCGACGGCCCCGGCATCCTCATGTCCCTCGCGCTCGGCGCTGCCGTGGGCCTCGCGCTCGGCCTGCTGGCCGCGTGGGTCCGGCTGGTCTTCGACCCTGCGCCGCGCTCCGAGGGCGACGTGGCCCGGGCCCTGCGCGCGCCCGTGCTGGGCTACCTGCCGCGGGACCGGACGGGCGGCGGACCGCTGCTCGCCGCCGGCGAGGCCGACCCACGGCTCGCCGAGGAGTACCGCTCGGTGGCCTTCCGCCTCGCCTACGACTCCCGCTTCGCCGACCGGCGCCGGCTCCTCGTGGTCGCGCCCCGCGGCAGCAGCGAGACCGCGGCCGCGGTGGCCGTGAACCTCGCGGCATCCTTCGCCGAGACCGGCAAGGACGTACTGCTCATCGAGGCCGACCTGCGCACCCCGGTGCTGGCCAGCCAGTTGCCGACCGACGCCGGCGGCCGGCCCCGCTGGAGCCAGGGCAAGGGCGGGGCGCCCACGCCCGGGCGCCACTCCGACTCCGAGTGGCCCGACGGGCGCCAGCTCGTCGTGGACGCCGGGGAGTCCGGCTCCTTCGACCTCATCCCCGGTGACCGGGCGCGCAACGTCCCGCGCGCGCTGACCTCCGCCCGCGCCACCCGGCTGATCTCCGAGGCCGACGCCCCCAACTCCACCGTCGTCGTGCTGGCACCGCCGGTGCTGTCGTACGCCGACGCCCTCGCCCTCGTCGACCGCGTCGACGGCGTTCTGGTCGTCACCGACCCGCGCGCCATCCACCGCACCGACCTCATCCGGATCCGCGAACTCATCAGCGGCGCCGGCGGCACGGTCCTCGGCGCGGTGCTGCACGCCCCGCTGCCCGGCGAGAAGCGCGGCAAGGGCAAGGGCAAGGGCGGGACGGCCGCCGCCGGCCCGGCGGCGGCCGCGAAGCCGGGGAAGAGCGCGCCCGAGCCCCAGCCGATCCCGTACGAGGTGGCGGAGGCCGAGCAGCACATCCCCGGTGACGGCACGGACACCGTCGCGCTGCGCACCGTGCGCATGGGCCGCAGGTGAGCCGACGCGGCTTCGCCGCCGTCGCCTCGGTCCTGGACCAGGCGGCCTCCAGCGCCACGAACATCCTGGTGGTGGTGCTGGCCGCCCGCCTGTCGTCGGCCTCCGCCTTCGCCGACTTCTCGATGGTCTACGTGGCCTTCAGCGTGCTCCTCGGGCTGAACATGGCCTACGTCGGGCAGAGCCTGGTCCTGGAGAAGGGCGACGGGCTCGGCACGGCCTGCCGGTCGGCCGCCGGCTTCACCGGGGCCGCGTCGGCCGCCGTGGGCGTCCTGCTCGCGGTGGTGGGCCTGGCGCTGCCCGGGGCGACCGGGCGGGCCTTCCTCGCGCTGGGCCTCGTCCTGCCGCTGGTGCTCCTCCAGGACGGGCTGCGCTACTGCTTCTCCGCGCTGCGCGCCCCGCAGCGGGCACTGGCCGCGGACGCGCTGCGGCTGGTGTGCGTGGTCGCCGCGCTGGCCGTGCAGCCCGAAGGGGCCTCGGCGGGGCGGCTGGTGCTGGTGTGGGGCCTCTCGGCGCTGCCCGCGCTGGCGGTGGGCCTGTGGCTGCTGCGGCCGTACGTGCGCGGCTCCCGCGCGGATCTGCGGCCGTACCTGCGGCGGGGTCACCTGGGGCAGCGGTTCGTGGTCGAGTTCGCCGTGGGCAACGGCTCCAGCCAGCTCGCCGTACTGGGCCTGGGCGTCTTCGCGACGCCGCTGGCCGTCGGCGCGCTGCGGGGTGCGACCACCCTCTTCGGGCCGCTGAACGTGCTGTTCAACTCGGCGAACGCCTTCGGGCCGCCGGTGCTCGGCCGCCTCGGCGGCAAGCGCGCCACCGTACGGGCCACGGCCGCGCTGGGCATGGTGCTGGCCGCGGTCGGCGCGGGCTGGGCGTGCGCCCTGTACCTGCTGCCGGACCGGCTGGGCCGGGAAATCCTGGGCGACACCTGGGCGTCGGCGTCCGCGCTGCTGCCGGCCACCGGGGCGCAGTACGCCGTGATGGGCCTGGGCATGTGCGCCCTGCTGACGCTGCGAGTCCTCGCCCCCAGGGCCACCCTCTCCCTCCAGGTGGTCTTCTCGCTGCTGTCCGTGGGGCTGCTGCTGGGCGGGTACGCGCTGTGGGGCGTGGCGGGTGCCGCCTGGGGCCTGGCGGCCGGCTCCGCGCTGAAGGCCGTGGCCGCCTGGTGGCGGGTCGCCCGCCTGCGGGTCCCTGCCGCGCAGGACCGCGAGCCCCTGACGGCCTCCCCGGCCTGACCGCTGCACGGGCCTCTCTCCCCGCCACGCCTTTCCCGGGGCCCTGCCCGGCCCGCACCCCGGCCGCCGGCGGAACTCGGGTGCCGGCTCCGCCCGATGACATACCGGCCCCGCCGACGGGCCGACGGGTATCGCCCGTCCCGCACCGCGCCGTCAGGCGCGGGGCCCGACACCCGGCCCCGCCGCCGATTGAGGCGCGGGATCCGGGGCGGAGCCCCCGCACTCCCGGCCCCCGCCCGCGACGGCGGAGCCCCGGTGCATCCGGGCCCGCCGCCGGTCGGGGCGTCGGGGTCCGGGGCGGAGTCCCGGTCGGGTGGGGCGCGTCAGCGGAGGGTGGTGGACTTGTCCGTGCGGTAGGTCGCGACCAGCGCGAGGCAGAGGGCCGCGATCGCGACGCGTCCGGACGCCTGGAGCAGCGGTCCGCGCAACAGGATGAAGGAGTAGCCCGCCACCAGCGGGACGACCACCGAGATCAGGCTGCCCGGCGGCGCCCGCCGCGTGGCCCGCTTGGCGTAGCGCCGGTCGACGCGGGCGGAGGCGTAGCCCATGCCCAGCAGCCCCGCCCCCATCCCCAGCGGCCCGAAGTCGAGCCACAGCTCCGCCCAGATCGGGGAGGAGAGGTTGGTGTTGACCGTGCCCATCCACTGGCCGACCATCACGCCCGTGTCCCGCGGCTTGCCCTCCCAGACCGAGCGGGGCACCGCGAAGAAGATCGACCCGGCCAGCTGGCGGCCGTAGAAGTGCCCGGGTCCCGACTCCGAGAAGGTGATGGTGTTCGCGAACATGCCGATCTGGTCGTAGTCCTTGAGGGCCATCGGCTCCAGGAAGGACGTGGTTTCGACCGGCCGGTAGTTCTTCTCGTCGTAACGGAAGCGGTCCGCGAACGGGAAGATCAGGAGGGCGACGACCACCGCCATCGACAGCGCCACCCGGTACATCGCCGCGCTCACCGGGAAGACCGTGAACAGCAGCGCGAACATGACCGTCAGGAACCAGTACCGCGGGTTGGAGATCGGGTTGTTGACGACCAGGTTGAGGCCGGCGAGCGCCCCCCACGTGACGATGACCGACACCTTGCGGCGGGCGAACTTCGAGGTGATCAGCCAGCGCGTGTAGAGCAGCAGCGCGAGCAGGGCCGGCACGGTGCCGAAGCCGCGGAGCAGGGCCTGGCCGGCCTGGCCGTCACCGTTGGAGACGCCCGCTTCCTGGATGCCGGCGATGATCTCCTGGCGGCTGGAGAAGAAGACCGCGGGGCCGCCCAGCTTCATGATGAAGGCGGCGCTGCACAGGAACGACAGGACCGTCAGGAGCTGGAGCCGGCGCCGGTGCGCCATCACGGGCTTCGACTCCTTCTGGGAGCCGCCCGCGCGCCCGGCCGGCCGGTGACGGGCCAGCAGCACGCCGACGTCGAAGGCCGTGCAGCCGAGCAGCACCAGCCCGATGGCGACGGTCAGGTCCGAGCGCGGGCCGACGACCGGCGTCGGGACCTGGCCGAGGACGGCCTGCGCGAGCGGGGCCACCCCCATGGCCATGTAGACGAAGAGCCAGAACGAGCCCTGGAGCAGTTTGCGGCGGCTGGTGAGCACCATCGCGGAGAGCCGTGCGCCCGCGTACATGGTGAGCAGCAGCTGGAGCCAGAAGGCCGCGTCGCGGACGCCGGCGCCCGTCTGGACGGCGACGAACAGCGGCAGGAAAACGGTGAATCCGAGTGCGAGCGGTACGGACAGCGCCCGGGAGAGCAGGGTGCGCGGGAGGGTCTCGCGGCCCCACACGCTCTCGTCTTCGAAGGGGGAGCGGACGGCCGGCTCGACGGGCGCTGCGGAGGGCTTGCGTATGTCCGTCGTCACTGCCGCCCCCACCCGATGTGCCTGGTCCGCGCGCAGTCTAGTCTGAGCGGGCCGCGCCCGGGGAGGCCGTGGCCGAGAGCACGATGGGGGCTTCTGTTGCGTGATCTTCCTTCCTTCACGCTGGCCGGGTACGACAAGGGGCGCGGGCTGCTGACGCAGGCGCTCTGGTTCGCCGTGATGAACACGGTCTTCATGGCCTGGTTCTGTCCGGCCCGGCTGAGGGTCGCGCTGCTGCGCGCCTTCGGGGCGAAGATTGGCGAGGGCGTGCTGATCCGGCACAGGGTCCGCGTGCTGTGGCCGTGGAAGCTCACCGTCGGGGACCACGCCTGGATCGGCGAGGGCGTCTGGGTGCTCAACCTGGAGCCGGTGACCATCGGTTCGCACGTGTGCCTCTCGCAGGAGGCGATGCTGTGCGCCGGCTCGCACGACCACCGGGCCGCCGACTTTCGCTACCGCAACGCCCCGATCACCGTCGAGGACGGCGCCTGGGTGGCGGTACGGGCGACCGTGCTGGCCGGGGTGACCGTCGGCCGGTGCGCCGTCGCCGGCGCCGGGGCCGTCGTGCACAAGGACCTGCCGGAACTGACCCTGCAGACCCAGGACGGGCGGCGCCGCCCGGTGGAGGAGCCCAAGTGAGTGCCCCGATGAGAGTCCTGCACGCCGTCACGCTGCACTCCCCCTCGCACGCCTTCGGCGGGCCGGTGCGGGTCGCGTTGAACCTGGCGAAGGGGCTGCGGGCCCGCGGCTACGAGGCGCGGCTGCTCGCGCTGGGCGAGGGCTTCGACGAGTGGCCCACCTCCGTGGAGGGCGTGCCGGCGAAGCTGTTCCCCGCCCGTCGGCTGCTCCCTCTCGGCTTCAGCGGGATGACCTCGCCGGCGCTGCTGGCCTCGGCGGGGCGCCTGGTGCGGGACGCCGACGTGGTGCACGTCCACCTCGCTCGCGACCTGGTGACCCTGCCGGTGGCGCTGGCGGCGCTGCGCGCCGGGAAGCCGCTGGTGCTCCAGACCCACGGCATGGTGGACCCGAGCGGGAAGCTCCTGGCGAAGGTGCTGGACGCGGTGGCGGTACGCCGGCTGCTGCGCGGCGCGGACGCGGTGCTGTACCTGACCCCGCACGAGCGGGAGAGCCTGGACGCCGTGGTCGGCACGCCCCTGGCGAACACGGTCCGGCTGATCAACGGAACCCCGGCGCAGGAGGAGCGGCCCGCGCCGCAGGGGGCGCCGCGCGTCCTGTACTCCGCGCGCCTGCAGGCCCGTAAGCGGCCGGTGGACTTCGTGGACGCTGCCCCGGCGGTCCTCGCCGAACACCCCGGCGCGCACTTCGTGGTCGCGGGTCCGGACGAGGGCGAGCTGGCAGCCGTACGCGCCCGGATCGGGGCGCTCGGGCTGACGGACCGGTTCACGGTGCCCGGGGCGCTGTCGGGCGAGCAGGTGCTGGCGGAACTGCGCCGGGCCCACGTCTACGTGCTGCCCTCGGTGGACGAGCCGTTTCCGATGTCCGTCCTGGAGGCCCTCGCGGTGGGCGTCCCCTCGGTGGTGACGCACTCCAACGGCCTGGCGCGGGACATCGCGAGGGCCGGTGCGGGCCGCGCGGTCGAGCCGGGGCCGGCCGGGGTGGCCGCGGCGGTCCTGGAACTGCTGGACCCGCGGGCGGGCCGTGAGGCCTCACGCGCCGCGCGCGAGCTGGCCGACGAATCCTTCTCCATGGACGCGGTCGTCGACACGCTGCTGCCGGTGTACGAAGCCGCCCGGCGCCGTTGACGTGTTGCCGCCCGTGCGGCGTCCGCCGGGTCAGATGACGTCCCGGCGGTGTTCCTCGACCACCGGTATCGCGCCCGCGGTCCGGCGCCGCTTGTAGATGCTGGTGTAGACGGCGAGGCCGATCCCGCCCACCGCCATCATGATCAGACCGACCAGGTCGAGGTTGACGCTCTCCATCTCCCAGTCGCTGGCGAAGGTGAGGATGGCGCCCACCACGATCAGGCCTATGCATCCGCCGATGCCCATGGGTCCGCCTTCCGGTGTGGTGACTGTGACCGCGCGGGTACCCGGGTATCGGTCGTGAAAACGCCCTCGGGCGCCGGTACTTCCGGCGCCCGAGGGCGTTTTCGCGACCGAGGTGGTGTTACGCGGGGATCCAGGCGTAGCAACCGGAGGAGTTGAACTCCGCGGTGCCCGCCGGGATGGTGGCCGTGATCCTGTCACCGGCCTTCGGCGGGGTCTCGGGGCCCGAGGCGAGGACGGAGCCGTCCTTGCCCTTGGCCTCCCAGGTGCAGGCCGTGGCCTGGGTCAGCGCCCGGTAGGTGCCCGCGACGGGCGACTTGCGGGGACCCTCGGGGAAGCCCTTCTCCGCCGCGGCGAGGATCGGCTTCTGGTCCGGGCACAGGTGCGTGATCGCGTCCTTGGCGCCCGGGATCTCCCCGGTGATGACCGCGCCGGTCGCCGCGTCCTTGTCGCGCTTGGCCGTGCGCGCCACCCGCTGACAGGCCTCCTGGCCGGTCTGCAGGACCGCCGCCGGGTCCATCTTCTCCGGGACGCGCCCGCTCAGGTACTTCTTCTCCTCCGCCGTGAAGCTGCCCGTCTTCGGGGTGAGCTTGGCGTCGGGGAGGACCGGGCCGGTCGGCTTCGCGTCGGCGGCGGGCGCCGCCGTGTCCGGGGTGTCCGCCGGGTCGGGGGCCGCCGACGAGGCCGGGGGCTTCGCCTTCGCCTGGGCGTCGGAGTCGTCCCCGCCCGAACTGCAGGCGGTCAGCGTCAGTGCGGCGGCGAGCAGGACAGCGGCCGCTGCGGAGCGTCGGTACATCGGGTGGCTCCCGTACTCAAGGGGGTGTGCGGTGGATCAGGGCCGGCCGTGATCCTGCGTGCACCCCCGAGGGGGTGTACGCAGGAATGCGGGGCCCGGCCACGCAGCCGGGCCCCGCATTCCGTCAGGCGTTGCTTCGGTGCTGTTACTTCGCGCCGAAGGTGAGGACCAGCTGCGGAGTGCCCTCCGCGGCCGTGGACTCCGAGGCCCAGAGCCACAGCGGGTCGCTGCCGTTGCTCGTCAGGCCCAGGCTGTAGCTGCTGCCCAGCACCGCCGTGACCGCGGCGGTGTCCAGCTCGACGTTGTGCACGGCCGAGCCGTCCGGCACGCCCGCGATGCTGCCGAGCGGAGTGGCGCCGAGGGCGGGCTTGGTGTTGAACGTCGTGGTCGCGCCGCTCCAGGTGCCGGTGACCGGAACCACGGAGACGGTGTCGGCGGTGCCGGCGCTCGCCTGGGTGCTGGTCTTGAACTGCAGCGAGGCCGACTTCAGGACCTGTCCGGCCGGGGCGGCCGGCACGTCGAAGCGCATGTACGCCTGGTACAGCGAGCCGCTGCCGCGCACGGCGAGCGAGGTGGCGGTGCCGTAAGCGGTGCTCGGGGCGCCCTGGTTGATGTAGGTGTCCTCGGTCGTCTTGACCGTGGAGACCGTGTCGGTGGGGGCCTTGGCCAGGTCGAAGTGGTTCTTGACCTGGGCCTGGGTGAGCGTCGTCGGGTAGACGGCGGTCTCGTCGAGCTGACCGGCGAAGAAGTTGCTCGTCGGACGGGTCGGCCAGCCGGAGAGGTTGTCGCCGCCGACGTGCCAGTAGCCCGCGTAGGTGGTGTTGCTGGTGGCGTTCAGCGTGCCCTTGTTCTGTCCGTCGACGTACAGCGTGATGCCGCCGGGGCCCTGGGTGCCGACCACGTGGTGCCACTTGTTGTCGTTGTACGTCTCGAACAGGCCGGTGGAGACCGTCCGGACCGAGCCGTTGTAGACGCCGAAGACCAGGCGGCCGGTGTTGGTCATGTAGATGTGGCGGTCGTGCGAGCCGCTGTTGCGCGTGGTGTTGTTGCCGAAGCCGATCAGCTTGCCGCCGCGCGTGGTGTTGGTCTTGAACCAGGTCTCGATGGTGAAGGTGTTGCCGACCGACTGGCGGCGGTCGCTGTGCACCTTCTGGCTCGTGCCGTTGAAGCCCATCGCCGTGCTGCCGGGGACGGCGCCGGGCGACTGCTTCAGGGCGGGGGTGTTGATCTGGATGCCGCTGCGGTTGCCGGACACCGAGGTGTCGGCGACGTAGGGGCTGACCGTGTCGTCGTAGCGCCAGTACAGCTCCGCGCCGTCGGTGCGGACCTGGTTCGGGTAGGACTGGACCGAGGTCGGCACGGTCACCGGGGCGGTGGCCGACAGGGCGCTGGTGTTGCCGGCGGCGTCGGTCGCGGTCACCCGGTAGGTGTACGACTGGCCGGCCTTGACCGTGGTGTCGTTCCAGGAGGCCTGCGGGCGCTGCCACTCCAGCGAGTCGGCGGTGACGGTGGCGGCCGGGGTGGCCGAGCCGTTGCGGTAGATGCGGTACGTCAGCTTGCTGTCGTCCGCGTCGTAGCTGGTGCGCCAGCGGACCTGGGCCTCGCCCGGCTTGACGCTGGAGGCGCTGACCACCGGGGTGGTCGGGGCGCCGACGTCGCCGGTGGAGGCGAAGCGGGTCAGACCCTGCTGCGCCTTGCCGTTGATGAGGGTGAACTCACCGCCGACCCACATGTACTTCACGTCGTTCTTCTCGGCCACGGCCATCACGCGCGGGCCAATGCCCTCGCCGAGACCGTCGTTGGCCGTGGGGTGCCAGCCGAGCTTGGCCGGGCCGCGCACGAAGCCGTCCACGGGCGCGGGGGCGGCGCCTTCGTGGTCGGTCGGCTGGGCCAGCAGGAAGTGCCGCTTGCCGTCGGGGAACTCCTGCTCGGTGGAGCAGTCGTGTGCGTGCGAGGAGCTGTAGAGGACGCCCTCGTACGGCAGGACGAACTGCGTTGCACCGAGGCAGCGGTCGCGCCACTTCTCGGTGAAGTCGCTCAGGCGCAGGCCGATGCGGCCGTCGAAGACACCGCCGCCGGAGCCCTCGTTGCCCGTGTAGAAGCCGGTGGCGTCGGTGGAGATGTCCTTGACGACCGAGTTCGACGGGATGTTGGTGTAGGTCTTCTTCACGGCGCCGGACGTGGCGTCGACGACGGCCAGCGCGTGGCTGCTGGCGTTGTTGACCGTGAAGAAGTCGCCGCCGAGCAGCACGTTCTTGCCGTCGGGGGTGACCTCGACCGCCCGGCCGGGCTCGTCGACGTTGGCGACGAAGGGCTTGAGCGCGCCGGAGGAGGCGTCCACGGCGGCGAACCGCTCGCGGGTCTGTCCCTCGACGGTGGTGAAGTCGCCTGCCGCGTAGAGGGTGTCGTCCGTGACGGCCAGTCCGCGCACGGTCGCGGGGAAGCCGGGGTGGAACGCCGCCTTGGGGGTGCAGCTCGCGATGTCGATGGCCGCGACGCTGGAGACCGGGGTGCCGTTGACGGCGCCGAAGTAGCCGCCCGCGTAGAGGGTCTTCTGGTCCTTCGAGACGACCAGCGTGCGCACCGTCGCGGTACCGTCGCCGATGGTGAAGGCGAGCTTGCAGGAGGTCGGCTTGCCCGTCGCGGCGTCCAGCGCGACGAAGTTCACGGCTTCCTGCTCGGCGCCCGCCACGCCCTCGGGCGGGCGGACGGCGGAGAAGGTACCGGCGGCGAAGACGGTGCCCTCGGCCTGGGCCATCGCCCAGACGATGCCGTCCGGCTGCCACGTCGGCAGCTCGTCGGCGGTGAATGCCACTGGCGCCGTGATGGCGGACGCCTGGGGCATCAGCACCAGGCCTATCCCGGTGCCCGCACCGGCCAGTGACAGGACGAGGGCGGCAGTCAGCCCTCTGGATCTACGCATGAGCCCCCCAGGGCAATCGCCCGGTTTGATGGCTGGAACTATCCGAACAGCCATATGTATCTGGCGCAGACTAGGGCTCACGCGAGGGCCTGGTCACCTCCCTTGACCCATTGCATACCAACTTGGAATCAAAGGTTCAGCATGGAGGGCGCACTAGGGACATACGGCACGTTTGCCCCGGCCACGCCGGCGTGGAACCGCCTGCATGACCGGAACACGGCAAATCGTAGGGGAAATATAAGCCCTCAGCGATCGATACGGACCGTCACGCCCGCCAGTTGGTCCTCGACCTGGCGAATGTCCGCGTCGACCATGATCTGCGCCAATTCGGCCACCAGGACCGACGGCTTCCAGCCGAGCAGGTCATGGGCCTTGGAGGCGTCGCCGATGAGGGCGTCGACCTCGCTGGGGCGCTCGTACTTGGCGTCGTAGCGCACGTGCTCGGTCCAGTCGAGACCGGCGTGCGAGAAGGACGACTCGACGAACTCGCGGACGGTCGCGGCCACTCCGGTGGCGACGACGTAGTCGGTGGGCTCGTCCTGCTGGAGCATCCGCCACATGGCGTCCACGTACTCGGGGGCGTAGCCCCAGTCGCGCACCGCGTCGAGGTTGCCGAGGTAGAGGTGGTCCTGCAGCCCGGCCTTGATACGGGCGACCGCGCGGGTGATCTTGCGGGTCACGAAGGTCTCGCCGCGGCGCGGGGACTCGTGGTTGAAGAGGATCCCGTTCACGGCGAACATGTCGTACGCCTCGCGGTAGTTCACCGTCGTCCAGTACGCGAAGACCTTCGCGGCTCCGTACGGGCTGCGCGGGTGGAACGGCGTCTGCTCGTTCTGCGGCGGCGGGGTGGACCCGAACATCTCGGAGGACGAGGCCTGGTAGATGCGGGTGTCGACGCCGCTGGCCCGGATGGCCTCCAGCAGCCGCAGCGCGCCGAGGCCGGTCACGTCGCCCGTGTAGAGCGGGGCGTCGAAGGAGACGCGGACGTGGGACTGCGCGCCGAGGTTGTAGACCTCGTCGGGGCGTATGTCGCGGAGCAGGTTCACCAGGGCGACGCCGTCGGAGAGGTCGGCGTGGTGCAGGACGAAGGACCGGTTGGCCGTCTGCGGGTCCTGGTAGATGTGGTCGACCCGCTCCGTGTTGAAGCTGGAGGACCGCCGCACGAGACCGTGCACCGTGTAGCCCTTGGAGAGCAGGAGCTCGGCGAGGTACGAGCCGTCCTGTCCGGTGACTCCGGTGATCAGTGCGGTCTTGCCCATGGGGTCCCCTTGTCGGTGGTTGCCGTGTGTCGTGGTGAGGCGTTGCCTCGGTGCGGGTGTGGAGCGCGCCCTGCGGGGCGGGGCACCGAGCGGTCGGGCCGCGGCCGGACGGCTGGATGCGTACCGTACACGCCGGTCGGCGAGCGTCCCCTGCGGGGCGTCCGCCGTCCCGTGGTGCTGACGTCGGCCGGTACGTTCCCGGTTCCGGAGCCCGTGGCACCGGCCGCGTCCGGAACGGCGGCCGAAGGCGCGGCGAAGGCGCGGGCCCGTGCCGTGGACCACTGCGCCCCCCGCGGGAGCGGACTGGCATCATCGGCGGTATGACAAGTTCGCTGCCGCTCCTGCCCCCGAACGCCCGCGTCTTCGTCGCGGGCCACCGCGGCCTCGTGGGGTCCGCGGTCGCCCGCCGACTCACCGCGGACGGCCACGAGGTGCTCACCCGGGGCCGTGCCGACCTCGACCTGCGCGACGCCGCCGCCACCGGCGCGTACCTGAAGGACGTCCGTCCGGACGCCGTCGTGCTGGCGGCCGCCAAGGTCGGCGGGATCATGGCCAACAGCACCTACCCGGTGCAGTTCCTCGAGGAGAACCTGCAGATCCAGCTCAGCGTGATCGGCGGCGCCCACGCCGCCGGCGTGGGCCGGCTGCTGTTCCTCGGGTCCTCCTGCATCTACCCGAAGCTGGCGCCGCAGCCGATCCACGAGGACGCCCTGCTGACCGGCCCGTTGGAGCCGACCAACGAGGCCTACGCCCTGGCGAAGATCGCCGGCATCGTCCAGGTCCAGTCGTACCGCAAGCAGTACGGGGCCTCGTACATCTCGGCCATGCCGACGAACCTCTACGGTCCCGGCGACAACTTCGACCTGGAGACCTCGCACGTCCTGCCCGCCCTCATCCGGCGCTTCCACGAGGCCGCCGCGGAGGGCCGCGAGGAGGTCACCCTGTGGGGCTCCGGCACCCCGCGGCGGGAGTTCCTGCACGTGGACGACCTGGCCGCGGCGTGTGCCGTACTGCTGGAGAGCTACGACGGCGACGAACCCGTGAACATCGGCTGCGGCGAGGACCTGACCATCCGCGAGCTGGCCGAGACGGTCGCCGAAGTGACCGGATTCCGGGGCCGGCTCGCCTGGGACACCTCCAAGCCGGACGGGACGCCGCGCAAGCTGCTGGACGTCGGCCGCCTGACCGCGCTCGGCTGGAAGCCCGGCATCCCGCTGCGGGACGGCATCGCCTCCACGTACAAGTGGTGGCGCGAGCAGAGCTGATCGCACAGGCGGCCTCGGCCCCTCAGTAGGCTCCGCGACCGTCGACGACGGCGCGGAGCGTACGGCCCATCACGTCGACGTCACTGGTGAAGGACCAGTTGTCGACGTACTGCAGGTCCAGCTGGATCGTCTCGTCCCAGGACAGGTCCGACCTGCCGCTGATCTGCCACAGCCCCGTCATCCCGGGCCGCACGGTGAGCCTGCGCAGCTCGACCTCGTCGTACTGGGCCACCTCCTCCGGCAGCGGCGGACGCGGGCCGACCAGGGACATGTCGCCGATGAGCACGTTGATGAGCTGCGGCAGCTCGTCCAGGGAGGTGCGGCGCAGGAGTCGGCCCACCCGGGTGACCCGGGGGTCGCGGCGCATCTTGAACATCAGGCCGTCGTTCTCGTTGGCTCCGGCCAGCTCTGCCTTGCGCGCTTCGGCGTCCACCACCATCGTGCGGAACTTCCACATGACGAAGGGGACTCCGTCGCGGCCGATGCGGCGCTGGCGGTAGAAGGCCGGGCCGCGCGAGCCGAGGCGGATCGCGAGGACGATCCCGAGGAGGAACGGGGAGAGCAGCAGCAGGCCGGCCGCGGCACCCACCCGGTCGAGGACCGACTTGAGCAGGGTCTGCACACCGCGGCTGACGGGCGGTGCGACGCGCAGCACGGCGAGTCCGCCCGCGGAGAGCGTCTCCAGCCGCTTGACCGAGACCTCCACCAGCCCCGGGAAGACGGCGAGTTCGAGGCCCGCGTCGTGCAGGGCCCAGGCGACGCGGCGCAGCCGCTCCCCGGTGATGCGCACGCCGGGAGCCACCAGGACGAGGTCGGCGTGGTGGCTGAGGACCGCGCCGAGCACGGCCGCGGAGTCGACGCCGGGGGCCTCGGGGGCGTCGGCGTCGAGCCGTGCCGCCACGGGGACGCCGCTGGCGAGCCGGCCGGTGCCGACCGGGACGACCCCGACGACGACATACGGGTGGTCGGTGCGGGCGGCGAGATGCGCGATGACGTCCTCGGCCGCGTCGGGCTCCCCTATCACCAGCACGCGGCTCACGGCCTGGGCCTCGCGGCGGGCGGCCGAGAGGTGACGGTAGGTCAGCTTGTGGCAGGCCACGGTGATCAGCAGGGCGGGCAGCAGGGCCCCGAGGGCGGACAGCCGGGGCGTGTCCTCCTCGGTCACCACACGCGCCACGGCCAGAACGCCGATCAGAATCAGCCAGTCATGGAGGACCGGAAGCACACCGCGGGATTCTCCGAGCGCCCGGGTGGCGTAGCGGCGGCGCAGCGCCTGGATGCCGGTCCACGCCACGGCGGCGACCAGGGCGCAGTGGACGGGCCGGACCTGCTGGGCGGCGTCGAAGACGAGCCCCACGGGGACGGCTGCGCCGAAGAAGTCGGCGGCTATCGCGGCCGGACGGTACCAACGGGCCTTGTCCCCGAGGCGCCGCACGGGCGCCAGGGACTCATGGGCCGTCCTGGCCACTCTTTGCGCAGGAAAATGGACATGCCTCATGGGCCCCCCTGGCACGTGGTCTATGACAGTGGCAAGTGTCCATGGCTTCCCCTGGCGATGAACATCTGCCGCACCGGCAAACAGTACGACAAACACCCGTACGGTAAATGCCGTTTCGGTCAACCCAGCCCCTTGTTGCGCAAGTGTTAGCAACCGGTAGCTGACGTTCCGAATCCTGGACGCCGCCAGGCGCACACGAAGGTGAATGGTCCGGATACCGGATACGTATCTTCGAACAACGAACCGTTTCCGGCCAACCTTTTGACGCGACCCTGACATCCGACGCGCCAAGTGGCACTCTTCGACCGTTCATCGCACCGCACCTGCTCTGCCCGGAGGCCCACCCAGCCGTCCGGAACCCCCCTTGCAGAAGGAGTCTGCGTTGAGGTCCACCCCCCAGAGGCGTGCCACCGCGGCGGGCGCGCTCGTTGCCGCGGCAGCCCTGCTCGCCGTAGGTATACAGACCGGAACCGCCACCGCCGACGCCACCGCGTCACAGGCACCCAAGGCCGCCCAGTCCAACCCGGGCGCGGCCAACCGCGTACTCAGCGCATCGGAGCGTGCGACGCTCCTCGCCGAAGCCAACTCGACCACCGCGCAGGCCGCCAAGGCGCTCGGCCTGGGCAGTGGCGAGAAGCTCATCGTCCGTGACGTCGTCCAGGATGCGGACGGCACCACGCACACCACGTACGAGCGGACCTACGACGGCCTGCCCGTGCTCGGCGGCGACCTCACCGTCCACGCCAGGAACGGCGTCACCAAGAGTGTGACGAAGGCGACCCACCACGAGATCAAGGTCGCGACCACCGAGGCCTCGGTCACCCCGGCCGCCGCCGAGAGCCAGGCGGTCTCCGCCGCCAACGCCGAGGGCTCGAAGGAGGCCAAGCCCGCCAAGAACGCCCGCAAGGTGATCTGGGCGGCCGAGGGCGCCCCGGTGCTCGCGTTCGAGACGGTCGTCGGCGGTCTCCAGCACGACGGCACGCCCAACGAGCTGCACGTGGTGACCGACGCCAGGACCGGCGCCAAGATCACCGAGTGGCAGGCCGTCGAGACCGGCACCGGCAACACGATGTACAGCGGCCAGGTGACCCTCGGCACCACGCAGTCGGGCAGCACCTGGAACCTGACCGACGCCGCGCGCGGCAGCCACAAGACGTACAACCTCAACCGCGGCACGTCGGGAACCGGCACGCTCTTCTCCGGCCCGGACGACACCTGGGGCAACGGTCTGCCGTCGAACCTGGAGACGGCCGGCGCCGACGCGCACTACGGCGCCGCGGTCACGTGGGACTACTTCAAGAACGTGCACGGCCGCAACGGCCTGCGCAACGACGGCGTCGCCCCGTACAGCCGGGTCCACTACGGCAACAACTACGTGAACGCGTTCTGGCAGGACTCCTGCTTCTGCATGACCTACGGCGACGGTGACGGCAACGCCAAGCCGCTCACCTCCACCGACGTGGCCGCGCACGAGATGTCCCACGGCCTGACCTCGGTCACGGGCAACATGACCTACAGCGGTGAGCCCGGCGGCCTGAACGAGGCGACGTCCGACATCTTCGCGGCGGCGGTCGAGTTCTACGCCAACAACCCGCAGGACGTCGGCGACTACCTGGTCGGCGAGAAGATCGACATCCGCGGCAACGGCACCCCGCTGCGCTACATGGACAAGCCGAGCAAGGACGGCTCGTCCAAGGACGCCTGGTACTCGGGCATCGGCTCGATCGACGTCCACTACTCGTCGGGCCCGGCCAACCACTGGTACTACCTGGCCTCCGAGGGCTCCGGTGCCAAGGTCGTCAACGGCGTGAGCTACGACTCGCCGACCTCCGACGGCCTGCCCGTCACCGCGATCGGCCGCGACGCCGCCTCGAAGATCTGGTTCCGCGCGCTGACCACCGGTCTGTTCAAGTCGAACACCAACTACGCGGCCGCCCGTACGGCGACCCTGCAGGCGGCGGCCGACCTGTACGGCGCCGGCTCGACCACCTACAACAACGCGGCGAACGCCTGGGCGGCCATCAACGTCGGCCCGCGCATCGTGAGCGGCGTCTCGGTCACCCCGATCGCCAACCAGACCACCCAGATCAACACCGCTGTGAGCCTGCAGGTCCAGGCCACCAGCACCAACCCGGGTGCGCTGAGCTACGCGGCCACCGGCCTGCCGGCCGGCCTGTCGATCAACTCCTCCACCGGCCTGATCTCCGGTACGGCCACCACCGCGGGCACGTCCAACGTGACCGTCACCGTGACCGACTCGCAGGCCAAGACCGGCACGACGTCCTTCACCTGGACCGTCGGCACCGGCCAGCAGAACGTCTTCGAGAACACGAACGACTACCAGATCGCGGACAACGCCACGGTCGAGTCGCCGATCGCGGTGACCCGCACGGGCAACGCCCCGAGCACGCTGAAGGTGGACGTGAACATCGTCCACACCTACGTCGGTGACCTGGTGGTCGACCTGGTCGCTCCCGACGGCAGCGTCTACAACCTCCGCAACCGCAGCGGCGGCAGCGCGGACAACATCGTCCAGAGCTTCACCGTGAACGCCTCCTCCGAGGTCGCCAACGGCACCTGGAAGCTCCGCGTCAGGGACGCTGCCAGCCTGGACACCGGTTACATCAACAGCTGGAAGCTCACCTTCTGACCCTTCGGGGCGGCGTGAGCCACGGCTGGACGAATAGATAGACACGGGGCCGCCCGGGAGTAGACCTCCCCGGGCGGCCCTGTCCCATTCCCCGGGCCGCCCGCCCTCGGCGGCGGGCGGCGGGCGGCGGATGGACCCCGCCGCCCGCCCCTCGCAGGCACCCCGAACACCCCTATCGCAGCAGCAGCCCGCCGCCGGAGTCCGTGGCCGCCGGAGCCGCGACCAGGCCGAGTTCGGCCGGGGTCGCCAGCAGCGGGTGCGTCGGCAGGATGCGGACCGTGTAGCCGAAGGGCCCCGTGCGGTCGAGGGCGAGCGGCCCCTCGTACACCCAGCGGCCGTCCATGTCGGGACCGGCGGCCGGCTTGAGCGGGAAGGTCCGCCCGTCCCGGATGACGTCCTGCGGGTCCACCCGGCCCGCGACCGCCTGCACGTCCACGTCCTCGGGCGCGAGCGTGTCCAGCGACACCTGCACCCGCAGCGTGAGGGTGGCCCCCAGCTCGGCGGTGCCGTTCACGGGAGCCGCGGCCAGCGCCTCCACGTGCTCGACGCCGACGCGCGGCCACGCCGCCCGGACCCGGCCCTTCCACCAGGCGAGGTCCCGTGCGGCGTCCGCGGTCAGGGAGCGGTGGGCGAGCGCGGCCGGCGTGTACAGCCGCTCCACGTACTCGCGCACCATCCGCCCGGCGAGGACCTTCGGTCCCAGCGACACGAGCGTGCGCCGCACCATCTCGATCCACCGCACCGGCAGCCCGGTGCGCCCGGCCCGGTCGTAGAACCGCGGCGCGACCCGGCCCTCGATCAGCTCGTAGAGGGCGCTCGCCTCCAGGTGGTCCCGGCGGTCCTCGTCCGCGCCGAGCCCGTCGGCCGTCGGGATGGCCCAGCCGAAGTCCGGCTCGAACCATTCGTCCCACCACCCGTCCAGCACGGACAGGTTGAGACAGCCGTTCAGCGCGGCCTTCATGCCGCTCGTACCGCAGGCCTCCAGCGGGCGCAGCGGGTTGTTCAGCCAGACGTCGCAGCCCGGGTAGAGCTTCTGCGCCATGGCCATGCCGTAGTCGGGCAGGAAGACGATCCGGTGCCGCACCCGCGGGTCGTCCGCGAAGCGCACGAGTTCCTGCACGAGCCGCTTCCCGCCGTCGTCGGCCGGGTGGGCCTTGCCCGCGACGACGATCTGCACCGGCCGCTCCGGGTCCAGCAACAGCCTGCGCAGCCGGTCCGGGTCGCGCAGCATCAGCGTCAGCCGCTTGTACGAGGGCACGCGCCGGGCGAAGCCGATGGTCAGCACGTCGGGGTCGAGGACGGTGTCGACCCAGCCCAGTTCGGCGGCTGCGGCCCCGCGCTGGAGCCACGAGGCCCGCAGCCGGTCCCGAACCTCCTGCACCAGCCGCTCGCGCAGCACCCGGCGCAGGTCCCACACGTCCTGGTCGGGGATGTCGGCGACCGCGTCCCAGCGCCGGGAGCCGCCGACCGACAGGGCGTCCTCGGTGCGGCCGGCACCGATCTGGCGGGCGCCGAGCCGGACCACCTCGGGAGCCACCCAGGTCGGCGCGTGGACGCCGTTGGTCACGGAGGTGATGGGCACGTCGGCCGGGTCGAAGCCGGGCCACAGGCCGGCGAACATCTCCCGGCTGACCGCGCCGTGCAGGGTGGACACCCCGTTGGCCCGCTGGGCCAGCCGCAGCCCCATGACCGCCATGTTGAACACGCCGGGGTCGCCCCCGGGGAAGGACTCGGCGCCCAGTTCCAGGATCCGGTCGACCGGTACGCCGGCCAGCTCGCCCCCGTCGCCGAAGTGCCGGGCGACGAGGCTTCGCTCGAAGCGGTCGATCCCCGCCGGGACGGGGGTGTGCGTGGTGAACACGGTCCCGGCGCGCACCGCCTCGACGGCGGCGTCGAAGCCGAGGCCCTGCTCCCGCTCCAGTTCCCTTATGCGTTCGAGCCCCAGGAAGCCGGCGTGGCCCTCGTTGGTGTGGAAGACCTCGGGCTCGGGGTGGCCGCTGATCCCGCAGTACGCGCGCACCGCGCGCACCCCGCCGATGCCGAGCAGCATCTCCTGGAGCAGCCGGTGGTCGCTGCCGCCGCCGTAGAGCCGGTCGGTCACCTCGCGGGCCGCGGCGTCGTTGTCCTCGACGTCGGAGTCCAGCAGCAGCAGCGGTACGCGCCCGACGCGCGCCTGCCAGATGTGTGCGTGCAGGGCGCGTCCGCCGGGCAGGGTCAGCGAGACGCGGGCGGGTGTGCCGTCGTCCTGGCGGAGCAGGCCGAGCGGGAGTTCGTTGGGGTCGAGGACGGGATAGTGCTCCTGCTGCCAGCCGTCCCGGGAGAGCGACTGGCGGAAGTAGCCGTGCCGGTAGAGGAGTCCCACGCCGATGAGCGGGACTCCGAGGTCGCTGGCGGCCTTCAGGTGGTCCCCGGCGAGGATGCCGAGTCCGCCCGAGTACTGGGGCAGGGCGGCGGTGATCCCGAATTCGGGCGAGAAGTAGGCGATGGCGGCGGGCAGTTCCGCGCCGTTCTCCTGGCTCTGGTACCACCTCCCGCCGTTCACGTAGTCATCGAGGTCGGCGGCGGCGACGGCCAGGCGCCGCAGGAACCGGCGGTCTGCGGCCAGTTCCTCGAGCCTTGCGGCGGAGACGGTGCCGAGCAGCCGGACGGGATCTCCGCCCGCGGCCTGCCAGCCCTCGGGGTCGACGGATTGGAAGAGTTCGCGGGTCTCGGCATGCCACGACCAGCGCAGATTGCGCGCGAGATCGGTGAGCGGCAGCAGGGACTCCGGGAGGACGGGGCGCACGGTGAATCGACGGATAGCCTTCACACGTTCCACCTTCGCAGGGGATTGCGGATCGGAGCGGCCGCACCACGCTGTGCACCCGCGCATCACCCCGGGAAGGCTAGCGAGGCCCCCGCGTTCCGGCCATGCCGCCTGGGGGCGGGCAACACGATCGAGGGGGCGCGCGGCGGTGGACGCGGGCTTCGGTGAGGTGCTGCGGCGGACCGCGCTCCCCGGGGCTCGTCGGGTTCGGTGGGCCGAGGTGGCGTCGGTCCTGCACGGCGGAACACCGGTCGGCATCCCGGCCGGCACGCCGGCCGCGCTCGTGGGCGTCGAGCCGCCCCCGGCCGCCGCGGGCCGGAGCGCTGCCTCCGAGCCGCCGGACTCCTGCGGGACGCACGCCGCCTCACCACCGGTCAGCTCCGGCGGATCCTCGACCTCGCGGAGGCCATGAGGGGCTGGGGGCCATCTTCGGCCAGATGTCCAAGCCCTTCTGCAACAGCGGTCACACCCACCCCGCAACGGGGTGAGCCGCCGTCTCCCGTACCCCCGCGCGGGTGGTTCCTGAGAGGCTCCGGAGGCGGCTGGGACCGGTGTTCCGGCCCCCTACGTCAGCTGGTCCCGACCGACTTGACGGAGCCTCCGCGGATGTCGAGCCGGGCCTTGGTATTGCCGGTTCCACTACGTACGAGTAGTTAACCAACTGCGCGGATTGGGCTGGGTGAGAGTGGGAAGGGCTCCCCGGGTACACGTCGTACACGCACGGCGCACCCGCCCACAAACCCTCTCCCCGCCACCCGAGTGAACGCGGACAGGAGCGGCCATGCCCGCAGCCCAGCCGTCTCTTGAGCGGCTAGAAACAGAGCGAACAGAGCGTGCACTACCAGTCGTGATACCGGCTGGCCTGTTGTCACCGAGCCCTGCGAACTGCCCCCAGGTGATCCCATCATGATCGGTCGCATTCCCGTGCTGGACGTCCGCCCCGCCGTCGACTGCGGCGCCAGACCCGCCAAGGCGGTCGTGGACGAGGTCTTCGAGATCTCCGCCACCGTGTTCCGCGAAGGACACGACGCCGTAGCCGCCCACCTCGTCCTGCGTGATCCGAAGGGGCGGCTGCGGCCCCCCGTGCCGCTGAGCGAACTCGCCCCCGGCACCGACCGGTGGGGCGCCCGGGTCTCCGCCGAGGTCGAGGGGAGGTGGACGTACACCGTCGAGGCGTGGAGCGACCCGGTGGGCACCTGGCGGGCCCATGCCGCTATCAAGATCCCCGCCGGGATCGACACCGGGCTCGTGCTGCTGGAGGGCGCGGAGCTCTACGAGCGGGCCGCGGCCCGGATCCCCAAGCGCGACGGCCGCGACGCCGTCCTGGCCGCCGCCGAGATCATGCGGGACGAGGACCTCCCGGCCGCCGAGCGGTACGAGGCCGCACTGGCCCCCGCCGTGGGCGCCGCGCTCGCCAGGCGCCCCTACCGGGAGCTGGTCACCGCCTCCAAGCCGCTGCCGCTGCTCGTCGAGCGCAAGCGAGCCCTGTTCGGTTCCTGGTACGAGATGTTCCCGCGCTCCGAGGGAGCGGTGCTGGAGCCCGGTGAGGCTCCGGTCAGCGGCACCTTCCGGACCGCAGCGGAGCGGCTGCCCGCCATCGCCGCCATGGGCTTCGACGTGGTCTACCTTCCGCCCATCCACCCGATCGGCAGCACCTACCGCAAGGGCCCGAACAACACGCTCTCGGCGGGTAGTTGGGACCCGGGCGTGCCGTGGGCGATCGGCTCCACCGAGGGTGGGCACGAGGCGGTCCACCCCGAGCTGGGCACCATCGAGGACTTCGACGCCTTCGTCGCGCGCGCCCGCGAGCTGGGCATGGAGATCGCGCTGGACTTCGCCCTCCAGTGCTCCCCCGACCACCCGTGGGTGGAGAAGCACCCGGAGTGGTTCCGCCACCGGGCCGACGGGACGATCGCGTACGCCGAGAACCCGCCGAAGAAGTACCAGGACATCTACCCCATCCACTTCGACACCGACATGGCCGGCATCGTCGAGGAGACCTGCCGGATCCTGCGGCACTGGATGGACCACGGGGTCCGCATCTTCCGGGTCGACAACCCGCACACCAAGCCGGTCGTCTTCTGGCAGAAGGTGATCGCGGACATCAACAAGTCCGACCCCGACGTGATCTTCCTGGCGGAGGCCTTCACCCGGCCCGCGATGATGCGCGCGCTCGCCGCCGTCGGCTTCCAGCAGTCGTACACCTACTTCACCTGGCGCAACACCAAGGCGGAGCTGACCGAGTACCTGACCGAGCTGTCCGCCACTGCCTCCGCCTCGGTGATGCGGCCGAACTTCTTCGTCAACACGCCCGACATCCTGCACGAGTACCTCCAGAAGGGCGGCCGCCCCGCCTTCGAGGTGCGCGCGGTCCTCGCCGCCACCCTGTCCCCCGCCTGGGGGATCTACTCCGGCTACGAGCTCTGCGAGAACACCCCGGTGCGCGAGGGCAGTGAGGAGTACCTGAACTCCGAGAAGTACGAGTTCCGGCCACGCGACTGGGCGGCCGCAGAGCGCGAGGGCCGCACCATCGCCCCGCTGATCACCGCCCTGAACCGGCTGCGCCGGCGCAACCCCGCCCTCCAGCAGCTGCGCGACATCCACTTCCACTCGACCGACAACGAACAGGTGATCGCCTATTCGAAGCACGCGGGCGCCAATTCCGTACTGGTGGTCGTCAACCTCGATCCGCACCACACCCAGGAGGCGACGGTGTCGTTGGACATGCCGGTACTCGGCCTCGACTGGCACGGGTCCCTCGCGGTGCGCGACGAGCTCACCGGCGAGACCTATCACTGGGGCAGGGCGAACTACGTGCGCCTAGAGCCGGGCCGCACGCCCGCGCACGTACTGGCCGCTCTGCGACCGTCCCCGCCCACCGGAGGGTCACCCACCACATGATGATCAACGATCCCGTCCACGACACCTTCGAGGACACCCCCGCCAAGGACCGCGATCCCGACTGGTTCAAGCGGGCCGTCTTCTACGAGGTCCTCGTCCGCTCCTTCCACGACAGCAACGGCGACGGCGTGGGGGACCTCAAGGGCCTCACCGCCAAACTGGACTACCTCCAGTGGCTCGGCGTCGACTGCCTGTGGCTGCCGCCGTTCTTCGCCTCGCCCCTGCGCGACGGGGGCTACGACGTCTCCGACTACACCTCCGTGCTGCCCGAGTTCGGCGACCTCGCCGACTTCGTGGAGTTCGTCGACGCCGCGCACACCCGCGGCATGCGGGTGATCATCGACTTCGTCATGAACCACACCAGCGACCAGCACGAGTGGTTCCAGCAGTCGCGCAAGGACCCGGACGGCCCCTACGGCGACTACTACATGTGGGCCGACAACGACAAGCAGTACCAGGACGCCCGGATCATCTTCATCGACACCGAGACCTCGAACTGGACGTACGACCCGGTCCGCAAGCAGTACTACTGGCACCGCTTCTTCTCCCACCAGCCGGACCTGAACTTCGAGAACCCGGCCGTCCAGGAAGAGATCATCTCGGCCCTCCGCTTCTGGCTGGACCTCGGCATCGACGGCTTCCGCCTCGACGCCGTGCCCTACCTGTACGCCGAGGAGGGCACCAACTGCGAGAACCTCCCGCGCACCCACCAGCTCCTCAAGAGAGTCCGGGCGGAGATCGACGCGCACTACCCGGACACGGTGCTGCTCGCCGAGGCCAACCAGTGGCCCGAGGACGTCGTCGACTACTTCGGGGACTTCGCCAAGGGCGGGGACGAGTGCCACATGGCCTTCCACTTCCCCGTCATGCCGCGCATCTTCATGGCCGTACGAAGAGAGTCCCGCTACCCCGTCTCCGAGATCCTGGCCAAGACCCCGGCCATCCCGAAGAACTGCCAGTGGGGCATCTTCCTGCGCAACCACGACGAGCTCACGCTCGAAATGGTCACGGACGAGGAACGCGACTACATGTACGCCGAGTACGCCAAGGACCCGCGGATGCGGGCCAACATCGGCATCCGGCGCCGCCTCGCCCCGCTCCTGGACAACGACCGCAACCAGATGGAGCTGTTCACCGCCCTGCTGCTGTCGCTGCCCGGCTCGCCGGTGCTCTACTACGGCGACGAGATCGGCATGGGCGACAACATCTGGCTGGGCGACCGCGACGGCGTCCGCACCCCCATGCAGTGGACCCCGGACCGCAACGCCGGTTTCTCCTCGTGCGATCCGGGCAGGCTGAACCTGCCGGTCATCATGGACCCGGTCTACGGGTACCAGGTCACCAGTGTCGAGGCGGCCATGGCGTCGCCCTCCTCACTGCTGCACTGGACCCGCCGGCTCATCGAGATCCGCAAGGCGAACCCGGCCTTCGGCCTCGGCTCGTACACCGAACTGCAGTCGTCCAACCCGGCGGTGCTCGCGTTCCTGCGCGAGTACGGGGACGACCTGGTGCTGTGCGTGCACAACTTCTCGCGCTTCGCGCAGCCCACCGAGCTGGACCTGCAGTCGTTCAACGGGCGGGTACCGGTGGAGCTCACGGGAGACGTGCGCTTCCCGCCGATCGGTGAGTGGCCCTACCTGCTGACCCTGGCGGGACACGGCTTCTACTGGTTCCGGCTGCGTGCCGAACAGCGCGCTGTCCGCCGCGCCGAATAGCCGGCACGGCCACAGGCGGACCACGCCTCGACCAGGGGGCGGGCAGCTCGAATGGGTCAATCGCCCGCCCCTGTACGGATCATCCTGACCCGACACTCGCACATGCCGGAGAAGCAACTGCCGCGCATCCGGGACACTCTGCGCATTCTGTGACGGCCCGGGGAAAGGACGCGACGCCATGTCGGAGGCTGCATCCGCCCGGAGCCGGCTGACTGCCGACCGGGCCGCCGGGATCGCCCCGTTGGAACCGATGCTGCGGGCCTGGCTGCCCGCTCAGCGCTGGTTCGCGGGCAAGGGCCGGGCCATCAGCAGGCTCACGACCGTCTCGGCGGCCGACCTGCTGCCCCCCGGCTCCACCCCCGGGCTGCTGCACGTGCTCCTCGACGTGGACGGGGACTGCTACCAGCTGCTGCTGGGCATCCGCCCGTCCCTGCCCCCCGCCCTCGCGCCCGCGCTGATCGGCCACGCCGAGGACGGGCCGTACGCGGGCCGTGCGGTCTACGAGGCACTGGGCGACCCCCGGCTCGCGGCGATGCTGCTGGAGCGGCTGCGCTCGCCCGGGGTGCTCGGCCCGCTGCGCTTCGACCGGGATCCCGCCACGCCGGTCCCGGCCGGGCTCACGCCCCGGCCGCTGTCCGGGGAGCAGACGAACTCCTCGCTCATCTACGGAGATTCGTTCATCCTGAAGGTGTTCCGCCGGGTCGGCCCCGGCGTCAACCCCGACCTGGAGCTGCCCAGGGCGCTGGCCGCCGCCGGCTGCACGCGGGTGCCGGCGCCCGTCGCCTGGTACGAGGCCGAGCCGCCCGGCGGGGAACCACTGACCCTGGGCGTGCTCCAGCCGTACCTGCGGGGCTCGGACGACGGCTGGCAGCTGGCACTGCGCCGGCTCGGTGCCGGGGAGGACTTCACCGCCGAGGCGCACGCGCTCGGCAGGGCCACCGCCGAGGTGCACAGCGCGCTCGCCGCGGCCCTGCCCACCGTCGCGCTCGGCCCGGAGCAGACCGCCCGGCTGGCCGCCGGGATGACGGCGCGGCTGGCCGCCACCGCCCGGGAGGTGCCCGCGCTGCGCCCCTACGAGGCAGGGCTGCGGGGGGCGTTCGACGCGCTGGCCGCGTCCCGCGGGACGGGGGTGGCGGCCCAGCGGATCCACGGGGACCTCCATCTGGGTCAGACCCTGCGCACCCTCGACGGCAGCTGGTCGTTGATCGACTTCGAGGGCGAGCCGGCCCGGCCCCTGGCCGACCGGCGCCGTCCCGAACCGGCGGTGCGCGACATCGCCGGGATACTGCGTTCCTTCGACTACGCCGCCCGCTCACACCGGCCGTTCGCCCCTGCCTGGGCCGACGACTGCCGGGCCGCGTTCTGCGAGGGCTACGCCCGCACCACCGGCCGGGACCCGCGCGAGGATCCCGTACTGCTGCGTGCGTACGAGACCGACAAGGCGGTGTACGAGGCCCGTTACGAGTCCCGGCACCGTCCCGACTGGCTGCACGTCCCGATGGCCGCGATCCGGCGGCTCTCGGAGCCCGCGCGGCCCGCCCACCGCGTGCCGCCGACCCCGCCCACCCCGGGCGCCCTCTCCCCGCACCCGCAACCCCACCCGAAGCCCCCGAGGAGGCCGCTCGCGTGAGCGCCGCACGACAGCCGTCACCGACCGTCCGCGACGAAGCCGCAACCGCCCCGGCGGCGGCGAAGAAGCCACGCACTCCCCGGGCCCGCCGTGCCGCCCCTCCGCACGGGGTCCGGCCTGCGCCGGCGCTCGGCCCCGAGGAACGGGCCCGGCTGCTGCAGGGCCGTCACCACGACCCGCACGCCGTGCTGGGCGCCCACACCCAGCGCGGCGGGGTGGCCTTCCGGGTGCTGCGCCCCTACGCCAAGGCGGTCACGGTCCTCGCCAAGGGGCTGCGGGCCGAGCTCCACGACGACGGCGACGGACTGTTCTCCGGACTGCTGCCGCTGACGACGGTGCCGGACTACCGGCTGCTGGTGGCGTACGACGGCACCGAGATCGAGGTCCACGACCCCTACCGGTTCCTGCCCGCCCTGGGTGAGCTGGACCTGCACCTGATCGGCGAGGGCCGCCACGAGCAGTTGTGGACGGCGCTGGGCGCCCAGCCGATGGAGCACCAGGGTGTGGCGGGGACCCGGTTCACGGTGTGGGCGCCGAACGCGCAGGGGGTGCGGGTCACCGGGGACTTCTCGTACTGGGACTCCGTGGCCCAGCCGATGCGCTCGCTCGGCGCGAGCGGCGTCTGGGAGCTGTTCCTGCCCGGGGTGGGCGCCGGGACGCTCTACAAGTTCGACATCACGCGTCCGGACGGCAGCCACACGCTGCGCGCCGACCCGATGGCCCGGTCCGCGGAGGTCCCGCCGGCGACCGCCTCGGTGGTCACGGCGACGCAGTACGAGTGGCAGGACGCGGAGTGGATGGCGCGGCGCGGGTCCCGCCCCCTGCACCAGGCCCCCTTCTCGGTGTACGAGCTGCACCTGGCGTCCTGGCGGCCGGGGCTCTCCTACCGGCAGCTCGCCGAACAGCTCCCCTCGTACGTCAAGGAGCTGGGCTTCACCCACGTGGAGATGATGCCGGTCTCCGAGCACCCCTTCGGCGGCTCGTGGGGTTACCAGGTCACCGGTTTCTACGCGCCGACCTCGAGGATGGGCACCCCGGACGACTTCCGCTTCCTCGTGGACTCGCTGCACCGGGCCGGGATCGGCGTGATCGTCGACTGGGTGCCGGCGCACTTCCCGCGGGACGACTGGGCGCTGGCGGAGTTCGACGGGCGGCCGCTGTACGAACACCAGGACCCTCGGCGGGCAGCCCACCCGGACTGGGGGACGCTGGAGTTCGACTACGGGCGCAAGGAGGTCCGCAACTTCCTCGTCGCCAACGCCGTCTACTGGTGCGAGGAGTTCCACGTGGACGGGCTGCGCGTGGACGCGGTGGCCTCGATGCTCTACCTGGACTACTCGCGCAGCGAGGGCGAGTGGGCGCCCAACGAGCACGGCGGGCGGGAGAACCTGGACGCGGTGGCCTTCCTCCAGGAGATGAACGCCACGGTGTACCGGCGCTGCCCGGGGGTGGTCACCATCGCGGAGGAGTCCACGGCCTGGAACGGCGTGACCCGGCCTACGGACGGCGGCGGGCTGGGCTTCGGCCTGAAGTGGAACATGGGCTGGATGCACGACACCCTGCGCTACATGTCGAAGGAGTCGGTGCACCGCAAGTACCACCACCACGACATGACCTTCGGGATGATCTACGCCTTCAGCGAGAACTACGTGCTGCCGATCTCCCACGACGAGGTGGTGCACGGCAAGCGCTCGCTGGTGTCCAAGATGCCCGGGGGCGACTGGTGGCAGCAGCGGGCGGCGCACCGGGCGTACCTGGGCTTCATGTGGGCCCACCCCGGCAAGCAACTGCTTTTCATGGGGCAGGAGTTCGCCCAGGGGTCGGAGTGGTCGGAGTCCCACGGGCCGGACTGGTGGCTGCTGGACTCCTCCTACGCGGCGGCCGGCGACCACCGCGGCGTGCGCGATCTCGTGCGGGACCTGAACCGGACGTACACGGCGACGCCGGCACTGTGGGAGCGCGACGCCGTGCCGGAGGGCTTCGCCTGGGTGGAGGCGGACGCGGCGGACGACAACGTCTTCGCCTTCCTGCGCTACGCCCAGGACGGCTCGCAGCTGCTGGCGGTGTCCAACTTCTCGCCCGTGGTCCGGCACGGCTACCGGGTCGGGGTGCCGGAGGAGGTGCCGCTGTGGCGCGAGGTCCTCAACACCGACCTGGAGGTCTACGGCGGCAGCGGGGTGCACCACGGGCAGCCGTTGCGGCCCGAGCCGGTGCAGGCCCAGGGCCGCCCGGCGAGCCTGCGGATGACGCTGCCGCCGCTGGCGACGATCTGGCTCAGGCCGTAGCGAGCTCGTCCTCCAGCTCCTGGAGGAGGCGGCGCTTGGGCCGGGCGCCGACCATCTGGCGGACTGGTTCGCCGTCGCGGAAGACGAGCAGGGTCGGCGTGGACAGCACCCCGTACCGGGTCAGGGTCCCGGGGTTGCGGTCCGCGTCGATCTGCACGACCTTCAGGCGGCCGGCCTCCTCGGCGGCGATCGCGGACAGCACCGGGGCGAGCTGGCGGCAGGGGCCGCACCAGTCCGCCGTGAACTGGACGAGTACGGCCCTGCCGCGCTCGCCCAGTACCTCGGCCTCGAAGTCGGCGTCGGTCACCTCGGCCACACCCTGTGCGTGCACCATGTCGATCCCTCTCTCGTGTGGGTCAGCGCGTCATCTCGCAGCGCGGGGCGGCGGCCTCGCCGGCCGCCTCCTCCGCGCCGGCGAGCTGCCGCGCGACCTGGTCCCGTACGTCTGCGAGCCGGCCGATCAGGTCGTCCAGCTCGGCGAGCTTGCGCCGGTAGACGGCGAGCGAGGCGGGGCAGGAGTCCCCGGCCGGGTGCCCCGCCCGCAGGCACTCCACAAAGGGCCGGGTCTCCTCGAGTTCGAAGCCGAAGTCCCGGAGCGTGCGGATCTCCCGCAGCAGCCGCAGGTCGTCCTCGTCGTAGGTCCGGTGGCCGTTGTCGGCCCGCCGCGCGGGCAGCAGCCCGCGCGCCTCGTAGTACCGGAGCGTCCGGGTGCTGGTCCCGGCCCGTTTCGCCAGTTCGCCGATGCGCATGGGGCGACCGTATGTGTTGACGCCGACGTCAAGGCAAGGGATGTGTGGGCGGGGCCCTCGCCACCCCCGTATGCGAGGGCCCCACAGGAACCACGTACGGGGAGGGCTTCCGGTTCACATTCCGTGGAGGCCGTGTGAGGGGTATTGCGTCCCGGGGGGTTGGCTGGAAGCGTACGCAGTACTGGATCTTCGAAGATCGCCGAGCGCACCGATTACCGGACAGTCGCCGGAAAACTCGCCAAAAGCCCCCTACTTCATAGGACGTTCCTACGAGGTATTGGCTTGTTTGTTTGGTCTGTAGGCGGCGAAGCCCGGCCACTTCTACGGTGTGCGGTGTGCACTCCAGCCCACCCTTCAATGCCCCCGCCGCGCGGCGCCTGCGCGCGGCCCTGGGCATGGCTCCCGGACATGTCGCCTACGGCCTGCGTGCCCAGTACGGACTCGTCGTCGCGCCCGAGACGGTGATGGCCTGGGAGCGCGGCGAGATATCACCGTCGTCCGCCGAGCTGACGGCGCTCGCGGGCGTCCTGTGGTGTTCGCCGGGGGAACTGCTCGCCGAGCCGGTCACTTTGCGGGAGCACCGGATGGCCCGGGGGCTGGCCGCGGACGAACTGGCCCGGCGGATCGGCCTGGAGACGGGCTCCTACCAGAAGATGGAGGACACCGGGCGCTGGAGGGGCAACGAGCGGCAGTCCGCCGCCCTCGCCACCGTGCTCGGTCTCACCCTGGCCCAGTTCGTGACGGCGACCGGCAAGCACGAGGAGCTGGCAGAGCTGCTGCGCAGCGCGGTCACCACGCGCTGGCAGGCGTACGTGAAACCGCTCGGCAAGCTGCTGCCGATCCCCAAGCAGCACCTGGAGCGGGTGCTGGACCAGTTGCACGGGGAGTACCAGTCACGGATGGTGGCGACGCTCAGCTGGGGCGGCGGCCAGGGGGAGGCCGGCAGCGGGGACGCCGGCCGGGAGTTCCTCACCGGGATCGTGGACCGTTTCTGGCAGATCGCGGGCGGTACGGCGTAGCTCCCGGAGCACCTACGGCAGCGGGGCGTGGACGACGGCGGCCACGGGACCGGCGGCGGCCAGGTCCTGCCTGAGCCGGTCGGCGGTCTTCCGGTCGCCCACGAGGACGGTCGGCGGGGCGGAGCACGAGGCGATCGCGGTCTTCAGGTGGCCCAGCGAGGCCCGGTACTCCTTCTCCTCGACCGCGGCCGCTCCGCCGACCTTGACGTGGAACACCTCGTACAGCCCGACCATGCTCCCGCCCTGCTTGGTGAGGATCTGGGCGAGGAAGGTCGACCTGAGGTTGAGGTAGGCGTCGTTGCTGTAGAGGGCGATCACCGGCGAGGTGGCGCCCTGCAGGTCGCGCCCGGTGAGGGCGGCGGCCGGCTTTCCGATGTCGCTGCTCCTGGCCTCGCCCCGGGTCCACTTGAGCATGGGGCTGTCGTACCAGGCCGAGGGATGGCCCCAGCCGGAGGGAACACCCCACTGGACACCGCCGAAGAGCGCCAGCGCCGCCGCCGCCGCGAGGCCGGAGCGCAGCAGGAGGTCCGCCCGGCGGCGCAGCGCGGTGCCGGTCGTCCTGGCGGCGGGCGGCAGCATCAGCCCGATCAGGCCGAGCGAGAGCAGGGCGATCACCAGGCCGGCGGCGGTCAGCTTCTCGAAGTAGTACGAGTAGTAGCCGATGGTGTACTTCTGCCAGACGCCGAAGGCGCCGATCATCGCCGTCGCGCCGAGGACGAGGGCGAGCACCATCTGTCCGGTGGCCGTGCGGCGGTTCACCGGGAGGGTGGCCGCCACCAGGGCGAGCAGACCGAGCCCGATGAACACCGGGCGGTCGGGGACGACCATCGGGCCGGCCAGGTTCGAGGTCTTGGCGACGTCCAGCTTCGTGAGGACGGAGAAGGCGCTGGGCAGTCCGGCCACGAGGGTGACGCCGGCCAGTGCCGCGAGCACCGGTCCCCGGCGGCCGGCGAACCGGCGCCGGTGGACCAGCAGCACCGCGGCCAGGGCGATGCCGACGAGGGCGCCGTAGAGGTTGTAGACGTAGGTGACGGCGATCAGCCCGGCGGCCGCGACGAGGACGAACTCGGTCCGGCCCGCCGCGGGCCGCACCAGCAGGGCCAGGGCGACGGCCAGGAACAGCAGGCCGATGGTCTCGGAGTCGAAGCCCCGCTCGATCAGTTGCGCCATCGACCCGGACATCATCACCGCGGCGACGGTGGCGCAGACCGCGGCGGCGCGCCAGCCGCGCAGGCGCGGGCCGCCGATCCAGCGGGCGGCCCAGACCAGCGCCCCGCAGAACAGTGCGTAGGAGGCCAGGACGTAGAGGAAGTAACGATTCGTCATGGCGAGGGCGGAGCCCGCCTGCGCCGAGGACGTCACCAGGGCGTCGATCCAGGCCAGCAGGAAGTGGGAGCCCTGCGGGTAGACGGCCTCGGACGGCGTCATCATGTACGTCCGGGCGGCGTCCTGGTGCAGGAAGGCGTAACCGCCGACCTGCCGGATCCCGGTGAAGTACGAGAAGTGGCCCATCCGGTCCTCGGACGTGACGAAGTAGGCCAGCCGGTCGGCGGCCGGCCTGCCCGCCACCGGGTGGTGGACGTAGTGCCAGACCACGGCCACCGTGCCGGCGATCAGCGCGTCCGAGCCGCGCAGCCGCAGCGGTATGCGGGGTCTGCGACGGGCCAGCCAGCCGGATACGGAGGCGATCGTGAGCAGCAGGCCGGCGCCGGGTACGGGGGCCAGGCCCCACGGCCAGACGGAGAAGAGCAGGCCGAGGCCCATCACGGCGCCGCAGAGCAGGAAGGCCGCGATGACGAGGCGGTCGAGCAGTCCGCCGCCCACCCGGATCAGGGCCGCGATGGTCAGGACCAGGACGGGGAGGAGCAGCACGTCGAGGGCGACCGCGTGGAGCAGCAGCGGCACCGCCCAGGACGCGGCGAGGGCCGCGGCGAGGACGGACGGGCTGCGCCGTGCGGTGGGGCCGGTGATGCCGGGTCCCGGCCGGTGGGCGACCGGTTCGCGTGTCAGGACGGCAGAGCTGGTCGCCACGGGAGTGGGGCACCTTTCCATCGAGTGCGTGCGTGCGGACGAGGAGACGCGGACATGCTGCCGCGATCCGCCCATACACGACTCGGCCGACCCAATCCCCCCACGGAAATGATAACCAGCGTGACTCGAGCGGGCGGGGCGGCGGGGGCGGTCTGCGCGGCCGCGGCGCGCAGCGGCGCCGGAGCGGCGCACTCCGGTCCGTTCGGCGCAGAACGGGAACCGAAGGACCCGGTTCGCCCGGGGCGCAGGTCCGGCCGAGCGGGTCAGAAGACGGACTCCGCCTCGTACATGCGCTCGTCGGGGACGGTCTTCAGCTCGGTGACCGCGTGGGCGAGCGGGGCCATCACGATGTCGGTGCCGCGCAGGGCGGTCATGTTGCCGTACTCGCCGCGGTGCACCGCCTCCACGGCGTGCCAGCCGAAGCGGGTCGCGAGGACGCGGTCGTAGGCGGTGGGGGTGCCGCCGCGCTGGACGTGGCCGAGGATGACCGGGCGGGCCTCCTTTCCCAGGCGGTGCTCCAGCTCGATGGCGAGGCGGTTGCCGATGCCGGCGAATCGCTCGTGGCCGTAGGCGTCGATCGCGCCCTTCTCGTACGGCATGGAGCCCTCGGCCGGGTGTGCGCCCTCGGCGACGCAGACGACGGCGAACTTCTTCCCGCGGGCGAAGCGTTCCTCGACCATCTTGACCAGTGCGTCCACCTCGAACGGGCGCTCCGGCAGGCAGATCCCGTGGGCGCCGCCGGCCATGCCGGACTCCAGGGCGATCCAGCCCGCGTGACGGCCCATGACCTCGACGACCATCACGCGCTGGTGCGACTCGGCGGTGGTCTTGAGGCGGTCGATGGCCTCGGTGGCGACCATGACGGCGGTGTCGAAGCCGAAGGTGCGGTCGGTGGAGGAGATGTCGTTGTCGATGGTCTTCGGCACGCCGACGACCGGCATCCCGGCGTCGGACAGCATCCGGGCCGCGGTGAGGGTGCCTTCGCCGCCGATGGGGATCAGGGCGTCGATGCCGTAGCGGGTGGCCAGCTCCCGCGCGTTCTCGGCCGCCTCGTGGAGGCGGGCCCGCTCCATGCGCGCCGACCCGAGGATCGTGCCGCCGCGGGCGAGGATGCCGCTGACGGCGTTGATGTCGAGGGGGCGGAAGTGACCGTCGAGGAGGCCCTTGAAGCCGTCCTCGAAGCCGATGACCTCGTCCCCGTGCCCGACCACGGCACGGTGTACGACCGACCGGATGACAGCGTTGAGGCCCGGGCAGTCTCCGCCTGCGGTGAGAACTCCGATACGCATCGTGCTGTGTCTCCTGCTCCTGGTCGTACCGGGCCGTGCGGGTGGGTTGCGCGCGGCCCGCCGGCCGTACATATGAGGGGCGTATTGGTACCGCCTGTCCGATTGTTCCATGCTCTCGGGGTGGGGCGCGCTCCACGGCACCCGCCCGGGAGGCCCTTCGGACCCCCGGACCGGCCCTGAGTTCCGGCGGGCGCCCTATCCATTGGCAGAGGTACTGTCAAGAGGGCAACCCATCCCCACCGGGTCAAGCGACCACACGAAGAGACGGAGAGCACGCGTGACGCGCAGCGTGTACGTGACCGGCATCGAGCGGGGGGACGGCCGGCAGGTCGTCGAACTCGGGATCATGGAGCTCCTGACCCGGCAGACCGGCCGGGTCGGCGTCTACCGGCCGTTGCTCCACGACGCACCCGACCGCCTCTTCGACCTGCTCAAGGCCCGCTACCGGATCGACCAGGACGCCTCGACGGCCTATGGGATGGAGTACCGCGAGGCCTCGGCGATCCTGGCCGAGAAGGGCACCGACGAGCTGGTCTCGCAGCTCGTCGACCGCTACCACCGGCTGGCCCGCGACTACGAGGTCGTGCTCGTCCTCGGCACCGACTACGCGGAGACCAACCTCCCCGACGAGCTGGCGCTCAACGCCCGCCTCGCCAATGAGCTGGGGGCGGTCGTCGTCCCCGTCGTGGGCGGCACCAAGCAGCCCGCCGAGGCCGTGCGCGCCGAGGCCCGCAATGCCTACCGTGCGTACGAGAGCCTGGGCTGCCACGTCGTCGCGATGGTCGTCAACCGGGTGGCCGCGGAGGACCGCGACCTCATAGCCGAGCGGCTGGCGGCCCGCCTCCCCGTGCCCTGCTACGTCCTGCCGGACGACAAGTCGCTGTCCGCCCCGACCGTCGCCCAGATCACCCGGGCGCTCGGCGGCGAGGTGCTCCTCGGTGATGACGCGGGCCTGGCCCGCGACGCCCTGGACTTCGTCTTCGGCGGTGCGATGCTGCCGAACTTCCTGAACGCCCTGACCCCCGGCTGCCTGGTCGTGACCCCCGGCGACCGCTCGGACCTCGTCGTCGGCGCACTCGCCGCGCACACCTCCGGCACCCCGCCGATCGCAGGCGTTCTGCTCACCCTGAACGAGCGGCCGAGCAAGGAGGTCCTGACGCTGGCCTCGAAGCTGGCGCCGGGCACGCCGGTGGTGTCGGTGGCGGGCAACAGCTTCCCGACGGCCGCCGAACTCTTCTCGCTGCAGAGCCGGTTGAACTCCGCGACCCCGCGCAAGCTGGAGACCGCGCTCGGCCTCTTCGAACGCCACGTGGACACCGGCGAGCTGCGCGGCCTGCTCTCGGTGGCCCGATCGGAGCGCGTCACTCCGATGATGTTCGAGCACGAGCTGCTGGAGCGGGCCCGCTCCGACCGGCGCCGCGTCGTGCTGCCCGAGGGCACCGAGGAGCGCGTACTGCGCGCCGCGGACGTGGTGCTGCGCCGGGGTGTCTGCGACCTGACCCTGCTGGGCGAGGAGCAGGCGATCCTGAAGAAGGCCGGTGACCTCGGGGTGGACATCTCGGGCGCGCAGCTCATCGACCCTGCGACCTCCCCGCTGCGGGAGGGTTTCGCCGAGTACTACGCCGAGGTCCGCGCGCACAAGGGCATGACCGTCGAGCTGGCCCACGACGTCGTCACCGACGTCAACTACTTCGGCACCCTGATGGTCCAGCGCGGCCTGGCCGACGGCATGGTCTCCGGCTCGGTGCACTCCACCGCGGCGACCATCCGCCCGGCCTTCGAGATCATCAAGACCGAGGCAGCCGCGCGGAGCGCGTCGGACGGGGTGGCGGCTGGCCATGGGAGGGCCGAGCCGGAGGCGTCCATCGTCTCCTCGGTCTTCTTCATGTGCCTGGCCGACCGGGTCCTGGTGTACGGCGACTGCGCGGTCAACCCGGACCCGAACGCCGAGCAACTCGCGGACATCGCGGTCCAGTCGGCCGCCACCGCCGCCGCCTTCGGCGTCGAGCCGCGGATCGCGATGCTCTCGTACTCGACCGGCACCTCCGGTTCGGGCGCGGACGTCGACAAGGTCCGCAGGGCCACGGAGATCGTCCGCGAGCAGCGCCCCGACCTCGCCGTCGAGGGCCCGATCCAGTACGACGCGGCCGTGGAGCCCTCGGTCGCCGCGACGAAGCTGCCCGGGTCCGAGGTGGCCGGCCGCGCGACGGTGCTGATCTTCCCCGACCTCAACACGGGCAACAACACGTACAAGGCCGTGCAGCGTTCGGCGGGCGCGGTCGCGGTGGGCCCGGTGCTCCAGGGCCTGCGCAAGCCCGTCAACGACCTCTCGCGCGGCGCCCTGGTCCAGGACATCGTCACCACCGTGGCGATCACGGCGATCCAGGCGCAGGGCGCACCGGGGCCCGCCGCCGGCGCCTGACGCCCTCCCCCGCTCCCGCCCCGCCGCCTCACTCCCCTCATCGCCCGCGACAAGGAAAGACCCCACCGTGACCGCATCGCGCGTACTCGTCCTCAACTCCGGCTCCTCGTCGGTCAAGTACCAGCTCCTCGACATGGCGGACCGGTCGCGCCTGGCCGTCGGCCTGGTGGAGCGGATCGGCGAGCAGACCTCCCGGCTGGTGCACGAGCCGCTCACGGGTCCGGGCGCGGCCGGCGGCAAGCGCGAGCAGGTCGGCCCGATCGCCGACCACGAGGCAGCGCTGAAGGCCGTGGCCCGCGAGCTGGCCTCCGACGGGACGGGCCTGGACTCCCCCGAGCTGGCCGCGGTGGGGCACCGGGTGGTGCACGGCGGGACGCGGTTCACCCGGCCGACGGTGATCGACGACGAGGTACTGGCGGAGATCAGGAACCTGATCCCCCTGGCGCCGCTGCACAACCCGGCGAACGTCACGGGCATCGAGGTGGCGCGCTCGCTGCGCGCGGACATCCCCCAGGTCGCCGTCTTCGACACCGCCTTCCACGCGACGATGCCGGAGTACGCGGCCCGGTACGCGATCGACGCCGCGACCGCCGACGCGTACTCCATCCGGCGGTACGGCTTCCACGGCACCTCCCACGCCTACGTCTCGCGAGCGACGGCCGCCCTGCTCGGCAAGCCGGTGCAGGACGTGAACGTGATCGTGCTGCACCTGGGCAACGGGGCCTCCGCCTCGGCCGTGCGGGGCGGGGTCTGCGTGGAGACGTCCATGGGCATGACCCCGCTGGAGGGGCTGGTGATGGGCACCCGCTCGGGCGACCTCGACCCGGCGGTCGTCTTCCACCTGGCGCGGGTGGGCGGCCTCTCGGTGGACGAGATCGATTCGCTCCTGAACAAGAAGAGCGGTCTGCTGGGCATGTGCGGCGACAACGACATGCGCGAGGTGCTGCGGCGCGCGGGCGAGGGCGACGAGGCGGCGCGCCTGGCCTTCGGCGCGTACGTCCACCGGTTGAAGAAGTACATCGGGGCGTACTCGGCGGTGCTCGGGCGGGTGGACGCGGTGGCTTTCACGGCCGGGGTCGGCGAGAACGCCCCCCAGGTGCGGGAGGCCGCGCTGGACGGCCTGGCCGAGCTGGGGCTGGTGCTGGATCTCGAGGCCAACGCGGCGCGTTCCCCGCAGCCGCGGCTGATTTCGGCGGATTATGCCCGTGTGGCCGTGGCGGTGGTCCCGACGGACGAGGAACTCGAGATCGCCACCCAGGCGTATGCGCTGGTTACCGAGTAGTCACTTGGACTTTCCACCAGCCGGAATATTCCGCTACGAAACAAACCGATAGGATCCAGTCATGCGCCGTTCCAAAATCGTCTGCACGCTGGGCCCCGCCGTCGACTCGTATGAGCAGCTGAAAGCGCTCATCGAGGCTGGTATGAACGTGGCCCGATTCAACTTCAGCCACGGGTCCCAGGCAGAACACCAGGAGCGGTACGACCGCGTCCGGCAGGTCTCCGAGGACACCGGGCGCGCCGTCGGCGTCCTCGCCGACCTCCAGGGTCCGAAGATCCGTCTGGAGACCTTCGCCGAGGGTCCCGTCGAGCTGGTGCGCGGTGACGAGTTCACCATCACCACCGAGGACGTCCCGGGCGACAAGTCCATCTGCGGCACCACCTACAAGGGTCTCCCGGGCGACGTCGCCAAGGGCGACCAGGTCCTGATCAACGACGGAAACGTCGAGCTCCGGGTGACGGAGGTCTCAGGCCCCCGGGTCAAGACCATCGTCATCGAGGGCGGTGTCATCTCGGACCACAAGGGCATCAACCTGCCGGGTGCCGCCGTGAACGTCCCCGCGCTGTCGGAGAAGGACGTCGACGACCTCCGCTTCGCCCTGCGGATGGGCTGCGACATGGTCGCCCTGTCCTTCGTCCGCGACGCCAACGACGTCAAGGACGTCCACCGGGTCATGGACGAGGAGGGCCGCCGGGTCCCCGTCATCGCCAAGGTGGAGAAGCCACAGGCCGTCGAGAACATGGAGGCCGTGGTCGCCGCCTTCGACGCGGTCATGGTGGCCCGCGGCGACCTCGCCGTCGAGTACCCGCTCGAGAAGGTCCCGATGGTCCAGAAGCGGCTCATCGAGATGTGCCGCCGCAACGCCAAGCCGGTGATCGTCGCGACCCAGATGATGGAGTCGATGATCACCAACTCTCGCCCGACGCGCGCGGAGGCGTCCGACGTCGCCAACGCGATCCTCGACGGCGCGGACGCGGTCATGCTGTCGGCCGAGTCCTCGGTCGGCGCCTACCCGATCGAGACCGTCAAGACGATGTCGAAGATCGTCGCGGCGGCCGAGGAGGAGCTCCTCTCCAAGGGCCTCCAGCCGCTGGTTCCGGGCAAGAAGCCGCGCACCCAGGGCGGCTCCGTGGCCCGCGCGGCGTGCGAGATCGCGGACTTCCTGGACGGCCAGGCGCTCATCGCCTTCACCCAGTCCGGGGACACCGCCCGCCGCCTGTCGCGCTACCGCGCCACGCAGCAGATCCTGGCCTTCACCACGGACGTCAACACCCGCAACCAGCTCACGCTGAGCTGGGGCGTCGAGTCGTACATCGTCCCGCACGTGGACACCACCGACGCGATGGTCGACCTGGTGGACGGCGAGCTGCTCAAGCTGGGCCGCTACAACGAGGGCGACACCATGATCATCACGGCCGGCTCGCCCCCCGGCGTCCCCGGCACCACCAACATGGTCCGGGTGCACCACCTGGGCGGCGTCGACCGCGCCTGACGCCGCCGCACCCCGACGGACTCTGCCGCACAGAGACCGAGGGCGGCACCCCGCAGTGATGCGGGGTGCCGCCCTCGGTGTGTCCGTACCGGCCGCGGCCTACTCGGGCGGGCCGATGTAGTTCTTCAGGCCCGGGACCGTCAGGGTGCCGCCGAACTGCGCCGCCTGGACGACCTGGACGTCCGTGAAGAACGCGAACGGGACGTTCAGGGGCGGCGGGCTGTTCGGGGTGAACTCGATCGGGATCAGACCGAACAGCTTCCCCTTGAGGCTCTCGGTGTACATCGTCACCGTGCCGCCGCGGATCTTGGACGTGGAGCCCGGACGCGACTTCAGGTGTGCGACGTTCCCGCCCTTGCCGACCGTCTGGTACAGGTCCTTGATGTCCAGCGAGTCCGCCGTGAACTTCAGGACCTTCTTGACCTTGCCGCTGGCGGTCTTCACCTCGACGATGCCGTGGTAGTCGAGGCCGTAGAGGGTCAGCAGGGAGCTGTCGAGGTACCAGGGCTCGTCCGGGAGGAGCGGGATCCCCTGCTCCAGCTCGGCGTTGGCCAGGGCTTCGGCGTCGTAGGTCGGGCAGGGGAAGGGTTCCTTCCCGTCCGGGTCCTTCGTCGCCTCGGGCTTCGCCCCGTCCTTGTCGCCCTTGTCCTCCTCGCCCTTTTCGCCGGGCGTCTCGTCCTTGGGCTTGTTGACGGTGTCCTTGACCTCGTCGGGCAGCTCCTCGACCGTGGCACCCGCTTGCTTGGCGGCGTCCCGGATCGCGTCCGCGGCCGGGTCCGGGGTCGGCTCGGCGGTCGCGGAGGGCGTGGGCGCGGGCGTCGGGGTCGCCTGCGTGTCCTTGAGCGGCCGGCCCAGTCCGTCGATGAGGTCCTTGATCTTGTCGCCGACGCCGAGGGGGTCCATCGGGTTGGTGGACTCGGCCGGCGACGGCGTGGTGGCCGGGGCCGGGGCGTCGGCAGACGGGGACCGGGTCGCCGACGGGGTGGCGCTGGGCTTCGGCTTCGCGGCCGTGGACGGTGCGGGCGACGCGCTGGGCGAGGCGCTCGGCGAGGCCGTCTTCGAGGGCGTCGGGGACGGGGACTTGGACTCGGTCTCCGCCGGCTCGTCGGACCGCGTCACACACGGCCCGGGCGCGAAGGGGATCTCCTTGTCGTCGGCCACGGCCAGTTTGGGCGCCATGCCCATCCCGACGAACACGGCCGTCGGCATCGCCGCCAGCGCCATCGTCTTGCCGACGGGTATCTGGATCTTGTTCAGCAGGGACTTCCTGGGCGCCGCGTGCCGCGGGCCCTTCCTCTCACGGGACTCTGCGCCTGGGGCCACGCCCCGCTGCGTCTCGTCACCCCGCACTGTTCCTCCCGCCATCGGCGTGGGCAGTCGTCTCGCTCGCGTGTGCCGTCTCCGTCTCGCGGGGACCGGGAACGGCCAGGCCGCCCGGCGTCGCATCCGTCTTGCCCAGGGCGACCGCGGCCGGCTGCTGGACCGCCGGCTGCCGGTCCGCGGCCTCCTCCTCGTCCGCCGGCTGTCCCGGCGCCCACGACAGCGCCAGGGCGCCGCCGACGAGGGAGAGGATGAAGCCCATCCCGAACCCGCCGAGGTTGGACACCGGCAGGGACACCAGGGCCAGCAGGATCGAGGCGACTCCGGCGAAGACGCGGATGGTCTGCTGGAACCAGAGGGCCAGGCCCAGCGTGATCAGCAGTACACCGATGATCAGTGCGCCGGCGCCGCCAGTGGTGGCCATGGCGAGGCTGACGTTGCCCAACCGGAGGTCCGCATACGGGAAGTACGCGATCGGGAAGCCACCGAGGAGCGTGAACAGTCCGGCCCAGAAGGGGCGGCGACCGCGCCAGGCGTGGAATCGGTAGTACACCACGGTGAGCCAGGCGTCGTCTTCTGCGCGAACGTAAACCGGGGCCTGGGGGTTCATGGACAACAGCTCCCTGGAAACGGTGGTACGGAGAACTCTGTGGAGCCCGGACGGGCGGGCGGGGACGGCCGTCGCCGCCCGCCCGTCCGGTCATTCACCGGGACGGACTCAGTCCTTGCTGTCCTGGTAGCACGGCTGGTCGCCGCCGAGCAGACGCAGCTTCAGGTCGGGCAGCTTGAACGTGCCCGCCGTGGTCGCCCACGCCTTCTGGCGCACGTTCGTCAGGATCGCCTTGTCGGCGCGCTGCGAGAACGCGTACGGGCTGGCGACCGTACCGGCCTGCGGCTTCGTCTTGTGGTTCGGGTCGCCGACCGCGACACCGATGTCCAGGTTCTTGAACTCGGCGTCGGTGTCGAGCTCCGCAACATCCAGGTAGATGTTGTCGGCGACGGCCGGCTTGCCCTTGTGGCCGGTGCGCAGCTGCAGCGTGATGTTGCCGAGCGGCGTCGGGGTCACCAGCGACTGGCACATGTTGGTGATCTCGGCGTGGCTGAACCCGGAGATGGTCACCGGGTGGTGCTGCGCCTTGCCCTTGAGGTCGTGCCCCTCGGCGATGCCGCCGTACTGGATGAGGTTGTCACCGTCGAGCTTGTCGGCCGTGACCTTGAAGTCCTGGCCGGAGACGCTGAAGGACGCCGCGAGGGCACCCTGCGCCAGACCCACACCGACCGCGGCCGTGGCCGCGATGCTCGGCACCATGACGAGCGCGAAGCGCTTCCATCTGGTCCCGCCACGAACCTGAGAACTCATTTCGTTCCTCCTTCTCGGACGTACATCTCCGGTCCGGGCCGTGCCCGTCCTGGGATGGGAGAAGTGCTACGTCCTCGGGAAGGAGCGCAGGAGGCCGGACCGCGGCCGTGCCACGTCCGATACACCGGCGTTCACCCCCGAGCGACAACCACTGGGCCACGCGTTCGCGCAACCTGGAGGACAGGCCCCGCCCGGTGGCAGAGACCCCCCTGTCCCACGGTCGGTGCCACTGCCACCGGCCGACTCGGTGGGGACCCTCCACCGCGGCTCCGAGTGAGCGGCTCTGCGGGAAGGACCGAGCGTCGCCGATCGTGGTCCATTACCGGCCGGGGCACAAGGGGGTTCGTTACTGGCGGGTAACGGCCAGATAACCTGGATGCCGCCCGTCACCGTCCGTCGGCAACGCAGGGTGCCACCCAGGGCCATGACAGAACGGCGAAAGGGTGAACACACCGGACAGTTCACGGGGTTCGATTTACTGCGAGTAACAGCGGCCGCGATTACCAAGTTTTGGCAAAGCGCGGCCGCTGTTTATCTACGTGTCAACAAATCGGCGGCCGCCCGACGACGTCCGGGACCCCTTCCCGGGACCGGCGCGGAGCGGCTGCGGAGCCGGACCGGAGCCGTGCTAGAAGAGCACGCGCGCCAGCGCCGTCCGCGCCGCCGTCACCCTCGGGTCGTCGGCACCGATGACCTCGAACAGTTCCAGCAGACGCAGCCTCACCGCATCGCGATCGTCACCGAACGTGACCTTCACGGTGTCCACGAGACGCCCGAAGGCGTCCTCCACGTGGCCGCCGACCAGGTCGAGGTCGGCCGCGGCGATCTGCGCCGCCGGGTCGCGCGGGTTCTCGGCCGCGGCCGCGCGCACCGCTTGCGGGTCCATGTGCTGGACCCGGGCGAGCAGCTCGGCCTGGGCGAGGCCCAGCTTGGCCTCGGTGTTGCCGGGGTCGTCCGCGAGGACGTTCTTGTACGCCTGCACCGCGCCGCCGAGGTCGCCGGCGTCCAGTGCGACGACGGCCGCCTCCAGCAGTGCGTCGTGCGGACCGGCCGGGGCCTCGGCCGCGGCGGCCCCGGAGGCTCCCTCGGCGTTCGGGTCCACATCGAGGCCGATGATCCCGAAGCGCTCTTCGGCCACCTGGACCAGCTGGGCGAGGGTGTCGCGGATCTGCTGCTCGGGGGCGACGCCCTGGAAGAGCGGCAGCACCTGACCGGCGACCACGGCGAAGACGGCCGGGATGCCCTGGATCTGGAACTGCTGCATCAGCATCTGGTTGGCGTCGACGTCCACCTTGGCCAGCACGAAGCGGCCGTTCGCCTCGACGGTCAGGCGCTCCAGGAGCGGGCTGAGCTGCTTGCACGGCTGGCACCACTCGGCCCAGAAGTCGAGGACGACCGGGACCTCGGCGGAAAGCTGGAGCACGTCGCGTTCAAAGCCGGCCTCGTCGGCGTCGAAGACGAGAGCGGAGGGCGGGACGGCGCCGGGGGCCGGACCGGCCCCGCCACCCTGAGCGGCCTGTCGCGCCGCTTCGGCGCGGGCCTGCTCGGCCTTGGCCTTGGCCTCGCCGGCCGCCTTCACCGCGGCGAGGTCGACGACGCCGCTCATGGACATGTTTCTGGGCTGCATGCGTACATCCTCCCCCGTGTGCGCGCGCCGACGAAAAAGATCGCGTGAATTGGCCGTGCCGTCGCATCCGCCGCGATCGTGTTGCTGGGCGGCGCCGGGTCCCCACCTGGCGCCTGTAGCTCTTCGCGTGGTTGTCGCTCTTACGCTACGAGCCGTAGCGTAACTCGCCAGCGGGCCCTGCGCGCCCCCGCGACGCCAGTGATCTGAACCACAGCGGCCCGTTCGGCTACCGGCGGGTATGGTCTCGGCCATGCGCAACCCCAGCCCCGGCCGCACCGGTCGCCCCCGCAGCGCGGCCGCGGACGCCGCCATCCTCGCCGCCACCCGGGACGCGCTGGTCGAGCTGGGCTGGTCGAAGCTGACGATGGGTGACGTCTCGGCCCGCGCGGGCGTGGCCAAGACCACCCTCTACAGGCGCTGGGCGGGCAAGAGCGAGCTGGTCGTGGATGCGGTCGCGGAGCTCTTCGACTCGCTCGAACTGCCGGACCGGGGCTCCCTGGAAGCCGACATCGAGTACGTGGTCCTGCGCTTCGCGGAGCTGCTGCGGCGCCCGGAGGCCCGTACGGCCCTGATGGCCGTCGTCTCCGAGTCCACCCGGGACGAGGCCCTGCGCGACCGGATCCGGTCGGCGATCGTGGACCGGCAGAAACGTCTCGTCGTACTGGGTCGCGAACGGGCCCAGGCCCGGGGCGAACTCCCCTATGAGGAGGACGAGTTCCTCGCGGGCCGCACCACCGACCTGATCTTCGACGTGATCGCGGGCACCGTGGTGCACCGCGCCCTGGTGAGTTCCGAGCCGGTGGACGAGCTCTGGGTGGCCACTTTCACCGCTCTCCTGATGCACGGCCTGCGCGGCCCGGCCGCCGCCTGAGGCCACCCGGCCGCACCCGGGGGGCACCGGTCACGACCCGGCTCCCGGCTTCACCCGGGGCTTGCCGGGCCAGTCCACCCGGATCTGCCGGCCCCTGTCGGCCGGCGGCTCCCCCAGGCCGGCGGCCGCGAGCGCTGCCGTACCGGCGTAGCGCCCGGCGAGCCGGTAGCCCTGGTCGCGGGAGTCGACCTCGTGGAAGCCCCCGTCGGTGAGGACCGCCACGGCCGCCACCGTGCCCAGCCCCTCCCGGATCCCGTCCCACACCGCGGGCAGGAACTCGTGCGGCAGCCGGTCGTCGGACACGGTGTGCAGGAACTTCGAGCCGCCGTCGGGGCCCGGAGGTTCGAAGTCCACGACGATGTACGCGTACGGCCCGCAGCCGGTCTGCATCACCACGCGGACGCTGACACCGGGCACGGGGACGGGAAGGCCGGTCATGGCGCCACCGTACGGGCGCCGCGAGCGGCCTTCCACGCAGTTCCCCCGGGCCGGGACCGGCCTCAGAAGCCCGGAGGCTCCGTGTAGACGCCCCATTCGTCGCGCAGGGTGTTGCAGATCTCCCCCAGCGTGGCCTCGGCGCGCACCGCGTCCAGCATGGCGGGGATCATGTTCGACCCGTCGCGTGCGGCGTCCAGCATGGCCCTGAGGGACTCGGCGACCTTGGCGTCGTCGCGGCGGGCCCGGCGATCGGCGAGCACGCGGACCTGCTCGCGCTCCACCTCGTGGCTGACCCGCAGGATCTCCAGGTCGCCGGTGACCGATCCGTGGTGGACGTTGACGCCGACGACCCGCTTGTCGCCCTTCTCCAGGGAGCGCTGGTACTGGAAGGCCGACTCGGCGATCTCGCCGGTGAACCAGCCGTCCTCGATGCCGCGCAGGATGCCCGAGGTGATCGGCCCGATGGGGTGCCGGCCGTCGGGGTGGGCGCGCAGGCCGCGTTCCCTGATCTGCTCGAAGATCCGCTCGGCATCGGCCTCGATGCGGTCGGTGAGCTGTTCGACGTACCAGGAGCCGCCCAGCGGGTCCGCCACGTTGGCGACGCCGGTCTCCTCCATCAGCACCTGCTGGGTGCGCAGGGCGATCTCGGCCGCCTGCTCGCTCGGCAGCGCGAGGGTCTCGTCGAGGGCGTTGGTGTGCAGCGAGTTGGTGCCGCCGAGGACGGCCGCGAGGGCCTCCACCGCGGTGCGCACGACGTTGTTGTACGGCTGCTGCGCGGTGAGGGAGACGCCGGCGGTCTGCGTGTGGAAGCGCAGCCACATCGACTTCTCGTTCTTGGCGCCGTAGACCTCCTTCATCCAGCGCGCCCAGATACGGCGGGCGGCGCGGAACTTGGCGATCTCCTCGAAGAAGTCGAGGTGCGCGTCGAAGAAGAAGGAGAGCCCGGAGGCGAAGTGGTCGACGTCCAGGCCGCGGGAGAGGCCCAGCTCCACATAGCCGAAGCCGTCGGCGAGGGTGTACGCGAGCTCCTGCGCGGCCGTGGCGCCGGCTTCCCGGATGTGGTAGCCGGAGACGGACAGCGGCTTGTAGGCCGGAATGCCCTTCGCGCAGTACTCCATGAGGTCGCCGATGAGGCGCAGGTGCGGCTCCGGTTCGAAGAGCCACTCCTTCTGGGCGATGTACTCCTTGAAGATGTCCGTCTGCAGCGTGCCGTTCAGCACGGCGGGGTCCACGCCCTGGCGCTCGGCGGCGACGAGGTACATGCAGAAGGCGGGCACGGCGGGGCCCGAGATCGTCATGGAGGTGGTGACGTCGCCGAGGGGGATGTCCTTGAAGAGGACCTCCATGTCGGCGGCGGAGTCGATGGCGACGCCGCAGTGGCCGACCTCACCGAGGGAGCGGGGGTCGTCGGAGTCGCGGCCCATGAGGGTCGGCATGTCGAAGGCGACGGACAGGCCGCCGCCGCCGGCGGCCAGGATCATCTTGTAGCGCTCGTTCGTCTGCTCGGCGTTGCCGAAGCCGGCGAACTGGCGGATGGTCCAGGTCCGGCCGCGGTAGCCGGTGGCGTGCAGGCCGCGGGTGTACGGGTACTCCCCCGGCCAGCCGATCCGCTCGAAGCCCTCGTAGGCGTCGCCGGGCCGGGGCCCGTATACGGGTTCGACCTCATCCCCGGAGAGCGTGGTGAAGTCCGCCTCGCGCTTGCGGGCCTTGTCATAACGGGCCTGCCAGCGACGGCGGCCTTCCTCGATGGCGTCAGCGTCCATACCCACGAATTTACTAGGACGTCCTAGTAAATGTCGATGGGAAACCCCCGGGAGTCGTCCCGGGGGTGGGTGACGCTCGCCTCGTCCTCAGGCCTTCGCGGTCGCCGGCGAGTCGTAGACCAGCGGCTCCACCTCGGCGCGGATCCCCCGCTCGACGAAGAAGGCTGCCAGCGGGATCGTGCCCGACACGAGCACCCACAGCAGCTTGCCGAAGGGCCACTTCGCCTTGGACCCCAGGTCGAAGGCGAAGACGAGGTAGATCATGAAGAGCACACCGTGGGTCTGCGACACCACGAACGTGAGATCGGCACCGGTGTCGAAGCCGTACTTCGCCACCATGCAGGCGCAGAGGATCAGGAGCATGACCGCGGTCACGTAGGCCATGACGCGGTAGCGGGTCAGCACGCTTCGTTTCATGCCGACGAGCCTAACCGTCCATTTTGCTCGATCTTGACGCGGCCCCGGGATCGCCGGACGGGTGGGTACGGCCCTCAGGACTCCTCGAAGTCCGCGGCGGCCACCCGTAGCGGGCGGAGCAGGGCGAAGATCTCCCCGCACTCCTCGGCGTCGTACACGCCGAGGCCGAAGTCGATCGCCATCAGGTCCTTCGTGGCGGCCTCGACCACCTCCCGGCCCTTCTCCGTGATGGAGGCGAGTGTGCCGCGGCCGTCGTTCGGGTTGGGCCGCTTGGCCACCAGCCCGGACCGCACCAGCCGGTCCACGGTGTTGGTCACCGAGGTCGGGTGGACCATGAGCCTCTCGCCGATCTTCGACATCGGCAGCTCGCCGGCCTTGGAGAAGGTGAGCAGCACCAGCGCCTCGTAGCGTGCGAAGGTCAGCCCGTACGGCTTGACGACCGCGTCGACCTCGCCGAGCAGGATCTGGTGCGCGCGCATGATCGAGGTGATCGCGGCCATCGAGGGCGCGGGCCCCCAGCGCTGCTGCCAGAGCTCGTCGGCGCGGGCGATGGGGTCGAAGGGAAGGCTGAGCGGCTTGGGCACGCCTCCGACCCTACCGGGAGGTCACTTGACGGCGGGGGCCGTCTCATCCCTCAGTCGCTCCTCCTGCCGGACGGCGGACCGGAGTTCGGCCAGGAGCGCCAGGACGACGGCGGTCCCGAGCACCCCGGACCCGGTGACGACCACGTGCACCGGGAAGAACTCGGCGGCGAGCCCCGCCAGTGCCATGCCGGCTCCCTGGAGGGTCATCAGGCCCGTGCTGAGCAGGGTCATCGCCCGGCCGCGCAGTTCGTCGGGGACGGCGTCCACGTACCACTGGTCCAGCCCCAGCGTGTAGGCGTGGGCCAGCCCGGCGAGCAGCAGCGCGAGCAGGGCGAGGGGCACGCCCGGCCGGCCGGCGTAGAGGAGGAGCGGGAGCAGACCGGCGGCGGCGAGCGGGGCGACGATCCGCGAGCGCGTCCGCGCGCTGAGCGCGGAGCCCGCCCAGAGCTCTCCGGCGAGTGTGCCGACGGGCATGGCGCACATCATCAGGCCGAGGACGGCGGTCCCGGCGCCGATGCCGTCGGCGTACGCGGCGAGCAGCGCCTCCGGTACGACGAGGAAGACGGGCGGCAGCCAGAACAGGAGGGTGAGCACCCGCAGCCGGCGGCGGCCCAGGACGGCTCGCATCCCGAGCGGCGAGGTGCGGACGGCGGTCCGGGCGGGCCGCGCGCGGGTGCCGAGCCGCAGCAGGAGGGCCGAACCGAGGAATCCGGCGGCGGTCAGCGCGATTGCGGCGCGCGGGGCGAGCACGGTGAGCAGCAGCCCGCCGAGGCCGAAGCCGATGAGCTGGGCGCTCTGGGCGACCATGCGCAGCAGCGAGCGGCCCAGGACGTAGGGGTCGCCGGAGCCGAGGATGTCGGGGAGGGAGGCGTTGCGCGTGCCCTGGAAGAGGGGTGCCACGAAGGCCATGGCGCAGCGCAGGACGAGGAGCGCGGCGACGGGGGTGGCGGGCAGCACCATGGCCGCCGCGCAGGCCGCGCAGACGAGGTCGCAGGTGACGAGCACCCGGCGGGCGGGGCGGCGGTCGGCGAACCCGGCGAGCAGGGTGCCGCCGAGGGCGTACGGGAGGAAGCCGAGCGCGAAGGTGAGCGCGCTCATCAGGGGCGAGCCGGTGAGGCGGTAGACGAGGACGGAGAGGGAGATCTCGGCGACGACCAGGCCGAGGACGGACATCAGGTGCGCGGCGAAGACGGCGGGGAACTCGCGGGTCCGGAAGACGGTGAGGTAGCCGGCGGAGCCCGCTTCGGCCCGGGCCGGGGTGACGGTTGCCATGACGGCAGCGTCGGGGGCCTAGGCTGGCCGGCGTAGAGATTCGGCCTGGGACGAATGTCAAAGACGGAGCGTTCGGCGCGAGCGGGGGGTGCGGCATGGGTCTGCACCACCGTTTCGGGCACGCGGACCTGCTGCGGTGCCGGTTCGCGCTGTCGCCGGCCTGGGAGACGCAGGAGGCGATCCGCACCCTGAGCCGCCCGGACCGGCAGGGGTACCACCTGCCGTGGCTCCGGCGGATCCGGGCCGCCGCCGACGGGCTGGACCTGCGCCCGCTGTGGCTGCTGATGCCGCGCCGGGGGCACAGCACCGACTTCATCAGCCCGCCGCCGAGCGGGCCGGGTGTCTCCTTCGAGGAGGAGCTCGCGGTGATCCGCGCGGCCGACCCGGCGGCGGCCCGCGAGGACATGCGCAGGTCGCTGGCCTGCACGCCGGGCGCGCTCGACAGCGACCTGGGCCGGGCCCTGCTCGCGGACCCGGCGCGGTCGGTGCGGGAGCTGGCCGATCTGCTGGAGCGGGCCTGGGGCGCGCTGGTGGAGCCGCACTGGCCGCGGCTGCGGGCGCTGCTGGAGGCGGACATCCTCTTCCACACCCGCCGTCTGGCCGCCGGGGGGCTGGAGTCCCTCTTCGACGGCCTGCACCCCGATCTCTCCTGGGACGCGGCGACGCTCACCCTCACCATCGAGCGGCCCAGCCACCACGACCGCGTCCTGGGCGGCCAGGGGCTGCTGCTCATGCCGAGCGCCTTCGTATGGCCGCAGATCGCGGGCGGCTTCGACCCTCCCTGGCAGCCGACCGTCGTCTATCCGGCCCGCGGCATCGGCGCCCTGTGGACCCGGGCGGGCGAGGACACCCCGATCGCGCTGGCCCGGCTGCTGGGCCGGGCGCGGGCGGACGTGCTGTGCGCGCTGGACGAACCGGCGTCCACCACGGCCCTGGCCCACCGCCTCGGCCTGGCCCCCTCCACCGTCTCGGCGCACCTGGGGGTCCTGCACGCGGCGGGCCTGCTCATCTCCGCCCGCCGGGGTCACCAGGTGCTCTACGAACGCACCCCTCTGGCCATCGCCCTCACCACGGGGGACGCCGCCGGCCGACCGGCGCGGACGGTGTCGCACGGCTGAGCCGACTGTCCGTCATGTCACCATATTCCGGTCCTACATGCGCACTGCCCACCGCCTCACGGTCTGCCGCCCGACCCTTCTTCGCGAGGAATCCGGATGCCACCCGCCGCTCCCAGGCCGCGCCGCCCCAGGCCCGCCGCCGTCCTCGGCCTCCTCCTGCTGCTCGCGGCGGCCCCCGCCTGCTCCACCGCGCCGGAGACAGGGCCGCGCGGTCCCGCCGCCGGTCCCGCCGCCGGTCCGGGGGCCGCCGTCCCGGCCGCCGCCGAGGGCGAGTCCCCGTTCTGGGTGGACCCGGACAGCCAGGCCGCCCGGCAGGTCGCGGCATGGGAGGCGACGGGCCGCTACGCCGACGCCCAGGTGCTCCGCCGGATCGCGGACCGGCCGGTCGCGCTGTGGGGACGTCCGGGCGATCCCGGGCCCGGGATCCGCCGGGCCCGCGCGGCCGCCAAGGCCTCCGGTCGGACCCTGGTGCTCGCCGCGCACAACATCCCGCACCGCGACTGCGGGCAGCGGCCCGCCGGGGGCGCCGCCGACGCCCGCGCCTATCGCGGCTGGATCGGCGCCTTCGCCGATGCCATCGGCGACGCCCGGGCCCTCGTCGTGCTGGAGCCGCATGCCGTCGCGCACGCCGTCGACGGCTGCGTGCGCGCCGAGCACCGCGCCGAGCGCTACCGGCTGCTCTCCGAGGCCGTCGACCGGCTCAAGAGGAACCGCAATACGAAGGTCTATCTGGACGCCGGCGATCCGGCATGGATCCACGACCCGGCGGACCTCGCCGGCCCCCTTCGCGAAGCGGGCCTCGACCGCGCCGACGGCTTCGCCCTCAACGTCTCCGGCTTCCAGCCGGACGAGGCCGTATTGGCCTACGGCGCGAAGCTCTCCCGGGCGGTCGAGGGCCGGCACTTCGTCGTCGACACCGGCCGCAACGGCGCGGGGCCCCTGCCGGGCGACCGCGAGCGGGCCTCCTGCAACCCCCCGGGCCGCGCCCTCGGCACGCCGCCGACCGACCGGACCGGCGACCCGCTCGTCGACGCGTACCTGTGGGTCAAGATGCCGGGCGAGTCCGACGGCACCTGCCGCGGCGGCCCCGCGGCCGGCACCTGGTGGCCCGAACAGGCCCTGGGCCTGGCCCGACGCGCGCGGGAAGTCCCGTAGGGGGCGTCAACCCCGGGCGCCGCGGCGCAGGCCGTGGCGTACCGCGCGCTGACTCAGGGGGCCCAGGCCCTCCAGCACCGCGGCCAGTCCGGCGAGCTGCTCGAGGGCGTCGAACGCCCGGCCGGCGCCCTGCGGGTCCACCGCCTCGTACAGCTCGATGCCGACGAACGAGGCTGCGGTGGCCCGGGCGAGCCCCGCGGGGTCGGCGAACCCGTCCAGCGGAGTCGCCGCCAGCAGCCGGGTGAGCACACCCTCCAGCTCCTCGATCCACAGGCCGAGCCCGGCGGCGGTGGCGGCTGCGAGGGCGGGCGAGTTCTGCCCGGCGGCCAGCAGCTGGCCGAGCACGGCGACGTGCCCGGCCTCCCGCTCCTCGGCGTGCACGGCCCGGGCGAACTCCAGCAGTTCGGTGAGGCTGCCCAGCCCCGCCAGCCGGTCGCGGTAGCGGGCCACCCGCTGCTCGGCTCCGTACCGGCAGGCGGCGGCGAGCAGTTCGTCTACCGAGCCGAAGTGGTAGAAGATCAGTCCCTGGCCGACCCCGGCCGTGGCCGCGATGGTGCGGGCCGAGGCCTTGGCGATGCCCTGCTCGACGAGCGTGCGCAGGGCTCCTTCGAGGAGCTTGTCCTTGGTGGCCGCGCTCACGCCCGGACCTCCTCGCGGACCGGCCGCAGGTCGCCGCAGAGCCCGCTCGGCCACCGTTCACGGGCGTCCACGTACTGCACGGTGAAGGAGCCCTCGTACCCGAAGAGCGGCCCGAAGCGGCGGTTCACCACCCGCACACGGATCCGAAACCGGCCGCTGGCGTCGTCGAAGGACTCGCGCACCTCGGCGTCGCCGCCGATGAGACCGGGGACGCGGACGTCGACGGGTCCCTCGCGGAAGCGGTGCTCACCGGAGCGGATGAGCAGCGAACCGTCGGGCTCGGCGCTCATGTGCAGGTCGCTGGCGAGGTGCTGGTGCGTGCCCAGGTAGTCGAGGACGCAGTCGCGCTCGGGGCTGTGGACCATCGTGGCGTCGAACCGGTGCGGCCCGCGGGGCAGCCGGAAGGTGCGCACGAAGGTGACGGTCTCCCGGCCGAAGGAGTCGAGGTAGGGGAGGTTCTCTATGACGAAGGGGACGTCGCGGCCCTCGCGCGGCACCAGGATGTTGCGCATCCCGCCGAGCCTGAGGAAGGGCTTCACGAAGCTGCCGCCGTGCCATATCCGCTCCATCGTCCCGCGGCCGACGCAGCCCTCCCCGGTCGCCAGGCCGACCGAGAACCGGCGCTGGATCTGCGGGTGCAGGCGGTCGAAGTCGGCGCCCATGTGGGTCCGGAAGATGGAGGTCATGACGGCTCCAGGGTGCTGAGCAGACGGGGTGCGGCGACGGGGGTGCGGCCGGGCGGGGTCCGCAGGCAGCGGCGGGCGGCCGGGGTGCCGGGCAGCGGCGGCAGCAGCAGTGCGGCGGCCAGGACGAGCAGGGCCGCGGCCGCGGGGGCGTACAGCAGGGCGGCCGCGGACAGCAGGACACGCAGGGCGCTCTCGCCGACGGCCCGGGCGAGGGCGCGGCCCGGCGGGATTCCGCGTTCGCACCACAGCCGCAGCCTGTCGAAGGACCAGGCGGTGGCCCAGCCCATGAGCGGCCGGAGGACGAGCCGGTCGGCCAGGGTCCCGAAACAGCCCCAGCGGGGCCGGTAGTCGTAGCCGGTGAGGAAGCGGATCCCGTCGCCGTCGGGGACGTAGCGCCAGTACCCGCTGCCCTCCGCGAGCAGGGACAGCGGATGGTCCGAGGCGAACCGCAGGGCCGACACCCTGGTCCCGTCCGGCCGGCGGCGCTCCCCCGCGCAGACGCCGGTCCCGTCGACGGAGACGAAGGGCAGTACGCGGGTCGCGTACCGGAACCGCTGCGGCTCGCCCGCGGACCGCGGGAGGTAGCCGATGGAGGTGAACCTCAGGTCCCACCGCTGGTGCTGCACCGGATCCTGGCTGCGTTCCCACAGCTCGTCCATCCCGGCCCGGACGAACGTCTCGACGTACAGGCCCATGCCCACCCCGCTCCCCCGTTTTGAGCGATCGCTCAAAACGGGACCCTAGGGCAGTCTGAGCGATCGCTCAACCGTGAGGCCGGTCACACGGTTTGGGGCCGGGCGCACGAAAGCGCCCCCGGCCGGCTGGGCCAGGGGCGCTTCGGACGTACGGTGCGGGCGGTTCAGCCCTGCGCGAGGTGGCGTTCCACCGTCTCGACCTTGGAGGTGATGCCGTCGGTGACGCCGGGGCGGATGTCGGCCTTGATGACGACGGACACCCGCGGCGCCCGCTCCTCGACCGCCGCCACCGCGCGCCGGACGACGTCCATGACCTCGTCCCAGGACTCACCCTCGATGGTGGTGAACATCGCGTCGGTGCGGTTCGGCAGCCCGGACTCGCGGACCACGCGGACCGCGTCGGCGACGTACTCCCCGACCTCTTCACCGACGCCGAGCGGGGTCACCGAGAACGCGACGATCACGCCTGGGCCGCCTCACGGGCACGGGCCGCGACCACGCTGTCGGCCTCTTCACGCTTGAGCAGCTTGTCGCCGTAGAGCCCGCCCAGGGGCACCACCGAGAGGACGAAGAAGAACAGGACCTTCTTGAACGGCCACTTCGCCTTGTACCACACGTCCAGCAGCAGCACCGAGTAGACCATGAACAGGATCGCGTGCAGGAGACCCAGCGGCAGCAGAAGGTAGTCGATGTCCGAGACCCGGCTCAGCAGCGAGCCGAAGATCAGCAGGGCCGGGAACGACAGCGCCTCCGGCACGGAGACGAGGCGCAGGCGGTGCAGGGCGGAGGCGGTCTTGATGTCCACGTGGAACCTTCGGGGGTGGAGGCCAGGGTCGCCTCCAGTGTCTCAGCCGCTTTGCGGGATCTTGACCCGGCCCCTTCCCTCCCGGCCGCCGCCGGACCGTACCGGGATCGCTCCCAAACGCCCGGGTGTGTCATATATCCGGCCACGGGACTCTGTTCGGGTCCGCCCGCTGCCGATAACGTCTCCCCGTGGCTCAGTTCCGACTCCAAGGCAGCAAGGTGCTGGCCGTCGACCTGACCGGGGACGCCGTGAAAGCGAAGAACGGCTCCATGGTCGCGTACGACGGGCAGATGGCCTTCAAGAAGATGACCGGCGGCGGCGAAGGCCTCCGCGGCATGGTGACCCGCCGGCTGACCGGCGAACAGATGACGGTGATGGAGGTGCAGGGGCACGGCACCTGCTTCTTCGCCGACCGCGCAAGTGAGATCAATCTGGTCAATCTGCACGGTGAAAAGCTCTACGTCGAGTCCAGCAACCTGCTGTGCACCGACGCCGGCCTGCGCACCGGCACCACCTTCACCGGCCTGCGCGGCGCCTCGACGGGCAACGGTCTGTTCACCACGACGGTCGAGGGATCGGGCCAGGCGGCGATCGTCTCGGACGGTCCGGCCGTGGTGCTGCGCGTGAGCGCGCAGTACCCGCTGTCCGTCGACCCGGGGGCGTACATCGCGCACACCGGCAACCTCCAGCAGTCCTTCCAGTCCGGTGTGACCTTCCGCACGCTGATCGGAGAGGGCTCCGGCGAGGCGTTCCAGATCCGCTTCGAGGGCGAGGGCCTGGTCTACGTGCAGCCGAGCGAGCGCAACACCATCGGGGGCGACGTCTGATGCCGTTCCGCGAGGTCAACTCGAAGATGGTCGAGGCCCAGGTCGCCCCCGGCCAGAAGATGTTCAGCCAACGCGGCGCGATGCTCGCGTACCGCGGCGACGTCTCCTTCACCCCGAGCCTGACGGGTGGTCAGGGCGGGGTCATGGGCATGATCGGGCGCCGCGTGGCGAACGAGCAGACGCCGCTCATGGCGGTCGAGGGCAGCGGCACTGTGATGTTCGGCCACGGCGGCCACCACATCCAGGTGATCAACCTGACCGGCGAGACCCTGTACGTCGAGGCAGACCGGCTGCTCGCCTTCGACGGCACCCTCCAGCAGGGGACCATGTTCATGGGCTCGCAGGGCGGGGTCATGGGCATGGTCCGCGGCCAGGTGACCGGCCAGGGCCTGTTCACCACCACCCTCAAGGGCCACGGCTCGGTCGCCGTGATGGCCCACGGCGGGGTCATCGAACTCCCCATCACCCCGAACCGGCCCATCCACGTGGACCCCCAGGCCTATGTGGCCCACCACGGGGACGTCAGGAACAAGCTCTCCACCGCCCTCGGCTGGCGGGACATGGTGGGGCGCGGCTCGGGCGAGGCGTTCCAGCTGGAACTGTCCGGCCAGGGCGCGGTGTACGTACAGGCCTCCGAGGAGAAGCTGTGAACTTTGGCCCCGTGATGGGCGGGCCCGGCGGCCCGACGGTCTTCGACCCGTACACGCTGCCCTCCGACGACAACGTGAACGCGTACACCTTCTGCGTGGAGCTCAAGGGGAACCAGTGGTTCCTGCAGAAGGGCAAGATGATCTCGTACTACGGGCGCATCGAGTTCAACGGCGTCGGGAACGGGCGCTTCGACCGTCTGATGCGCACCAGCTTCCACTCCCCGCTGCACGCCGGCGACTGGGTGGTCGCCGAGGGCCAGGGCAAGATGCTGCTGGCCGACCGGGCCTTCGACGTGAACTCGTACGACCTGGACAACGGCAACCTGACGATCCGCTCGGGCAACCTGCTCGCGTACCAGCCCTCGCTCGCCCTGAAGCAGTCGATCGTCCCGGGCTTCCTGACGCTGATCGGGACCGGGAAGTTCGTGGCGGCCTCGAACGGACCGGTGGTGTTCATGGAGCCGCCGCTGCGCGTGGACCCCCAGGCGCTCGTCGGTTGGGCGGACTGCCCGTCTCCCTGTCACCATTACGATCACGGCTACATGTCCGGCGTGATGGGCGGACTGCGCTCCCTGACCGGCATCGGCGGAGCCTCGGGCGAGGAACACCAGTTCGAGTTCGTCGGAGCGGGGACGGTACTGCTGCAGTCCTCGGAGATGTTGATGGCCGAGCAGTCGATCGGCACGGTGGGCGCGGGGGCGGCCACGGGCAACGCACAGGGCGTGCCGGGTGCCGGCCAGGGGCCCCTCGGGCAGATGGGAGTGCCTCGGATGCCGGGGCAGCTGGGCGACCTCCAGCGCCGCCTGGGACTGTGACAGCCGGGGCTTTCGACCTTTGTACGCAATTCAACTTTTTAGGTAGAGTTCATTCATGGAGACCATGGAGACCGAGACGGCCACGCGCTGGCTCACCGACGCGGAGCAGTGCGCCTGGCGCACCCACCTGGACGTCAGCAGGCTGCTCATGCACCAGCTGGAAAAGGATCTCCAGCCCTTCGGACTCACCAACAACGACTACGAGATCCTCGTGAACCTCTCGGAGTCGCAGGACCACCGGATGCGCATGAGCGATCTCGCGACCGCCACCCTGCAGTCCAAGAGCAGGCTGTCGCACCAGATCACGCGCATGGAGACGGCGGGCCTGGTCCGCCGGGTCAACTGCGAGTCCGACCGCCGCGGCCTGTACGCGGTGCTCACGGACGAGGGCATGGAGACGATGCGGAAGGTCGCCCCGCACCACGTGGCGTCCGTCCGCCAGCACTTCATCGACCTGCTGCCGCCCGAGGCCCTGGCGGCACTGCGCGCCTCGCTGACCCCGGTGGCGGAGCACCTGCGCGGCACCCGCGGCAAGGTCTGAGCGCAGCGCGAGCGACGGCCCCGCGGGGCCGTCGGCCGGACAATGGGCGGTGTCCGCCCGCCGGCCGCCGCCGGGCAACCGCAGGCGCCGTGGCCGGCCTGAGGAGGTCCAGCCATGCAACGCACCCGGTACGTCTCCGCGGCCGCGGCCGTCGTCCTGATGACCGCAGGTCCGGTGGCGGGGGCGGCAGCTGCCGCCACCGGCCCGGCGAGAGCCGTCACCGCGGCCCCCGCCCTGCGCGCCGACGTCACGGCGGAGGGCGCCGCCGCGGCTGCCCTGAAGCACTGTCCGGGCGTGATCGAGTCCCTCGACCAGGACGGCTCCGTCTGGCACGTCGACGTCATCGGCAAGGACGGCAGGGGCCACGCCGAGCTGGAGGTGTCCGCGAGCGGCGCGGTCACCGAGCAGAACCGGGACACCGACGGGAACCCAGCCGAGAACAAGGCCCTGGTCTCCGCCCAGGTCACCGCCCAGCAGGCGATGACGGCGGCCCTGGCCGCCCACCCCGGACAGGTCACGACCCTCGAATGGGACGGCGACGACGGCGCCGCCTCCTGGCATGTCGAGGTCAAGGGCAAGGACGGCACGACCCACGACGCCCGGGTCGACCCCGCCACGGGCAAGGTGACCGCGTCCACCTCGGACTCCGACTCGGATGGCGGCAGCTGACCCGGCACCCTTGCCGGCGTTCCGCAGCACCGCCGAGCCGTACCCGCCCACGAGCGGCACCGCGCCCCCCGCCACGTGCGGTCGCCCCGGCTCGACCGGCCGCAACGCGGCAGGCGCTCGGAAGCCGGGGCCCGCGGCACCGGTCCCTGCTCCCTTCGGCCGCGCGCGCGGCCGAAGGGCTCCCGGCCCCCGCCGGCTCCGCGGAGGGCGCCCGGAGCCGGGCACGCCGCCCGCAGGCGGCGGGGGCGCGGCGCACACCCGCAGCACCGGCCCCGCCCCGACTCCGCCCCTGCACCGGCGCCCCCAGGCCGACCTCGCCGGAGGCGGCAGGGTCAGGCCTCCGTGAGCGTCGCCAGGAGGGCGTCGGCCGCCGCGTACGGGTCCAGCTCGCCCTCGGCGACCCGGGCGGCCAGCGCGCCCAGGTGCGCGTCCCCGTGGACGTCCGCCATCCGCGCCCGCAGCGCCGTGACGGCGATCGTCTCGACCTCCCGGGCGGCCCGCGCCGCCCGCCGCTCGGCGAGCACGCCCCGCTCGTCCATCCACGCCCGGTGCTTCTCCAGCGCCTCGACGACCTCGTCGATGCCCTGCCCGCGGGCGGCGACCGTCTTCACGATCGGCGGCCGCCAGTCGTTCCGGCCGCGCGCCTCGCCCAGCCCCAGCATGTGGTTCAGCTCCCGGGCGGTCGCGTCCGCACCGTCCCGGTCGGCCTTGTTGACCACGTAGACGTCGCCGATCTCCAGGATCCCCGCCTTCGCGGCCTGGATCCCGTCGCCCATCCCGGGAGCCAGCAGCACCACCGAGGTGTCCGCCTGCGAGGCGATCTCCACCTCCGACTGCCCCACCCCGACCGTCTCGACCAGGATCACGTCGCAGCCGGCGGCGTCCAGCACCCGGATCGCCTGCGGGGCGGCCCAGGCGAGCCCGCCGAGGTGGCCGCGGGTGGCCATGGAGCGGATGTAGACCCCCGGGTCCGAGGCGTGGTCCGACATCCGCACCCGGTCACCCAGCAGCGCCCCGCCCGAGAAGGGCGAGGACGGGTCGACGGCGAGGACGCCCACGCGCCTGCCGGCCCGCCGGTACGCGGACACCAGCGCCGAGGTCGACGTCGACTTGCCCACGCCCGGCGAGCCCGTCAGACCCACCACGTACGCCCCGCCCGTCAGCGGGGCCAGCGCGGCCATCACCTCGCGCAGCTGCGGGGACGCCCCCTCGACCAGCGAGATCAGCCGGGCCACCGCTCTCGGTCGGCCCTCCCGCGCCTGGGCCACCAGCTGGGGGACGTCCACCGCCGTCATACGTGCTGCGCTCCTCGGTTCTCGTACGGGATACGTGCGGGCCGCCGGGCCCGCGGACCAGCGGCCGCCGGGCCGGTTGCGGGCCCGGCGGCCGGGCCGCCTACTTGGCGACGCGGACGATCAGCGCGTCGCCCTGGCCGCCGCCACCGCACAGCGCGGCCGCGCCGACCCCGCCGCCGCGGCGCTTCAGCTCCAGCGCCAGGTGCAGCACCACGCGGGCGCCGGACATGCCGATCGGGTGGCCCAGGGCGATGGCGCCACCGTTGACGTTCACCTTTTCCGGGGTCACGCCCAGGTCCTTCATTGACTGCACGGCGACCGCGGCGAAGGCCTCGTTGATCTCGATGAGGTCCAGGTCGGAGACCTCCAGGCCCTCCTTCTTCAGGGCGTGCAGGATCGCGTTCGACGGCTGGGACTGGAGCGAGTTGTCCGGGCCGGCCACGTTGCCGTGAGCGCCGATCTCCGCGATCCACTCCAGGCCGAGCTCCTCGGCCTTCGCCCTGCTCATCACGACCACCGCCGCCGCACCGTCGCTGATCTGCGAGGACGTGCCCGCGGTGATCGTGCCGTCCTTGGCGAAGGCGGGACGCAGCCTGCCGAGCGACTCCACCGTCGTCTCGGGGCGGATGCCCTCGTCGGTGGAGAAGATCACGGGGTCGCCCTTGCGCTGCGGGATCTCGACCGGTGTGATCTCGGCCTCGAAGACCCCGTTCTTCCGGGCGGCGGCCGCGCGCTGGTGGGAGGCCGCGGCGAACTCGTCCTGCGGGGCGCGCTCGATACCCAGGCGGGTGTTGTGCTTCTCGGTGGACTCGCCCATCGCGATGTTCTCGAAGGCGTCGGTGAGGCCGTCGTAGGCCATCGCGTCCAGCATCTCGATCGCGCCGTACTTGTAGCCCTCGCGGGACTTCGGCAGCAGGTGCGGGGCGTTCGTCATCGACTCCTGCCCGCCCGCGACCACGATGTCGAACTCGCCGGCGCGGATCAGCTGGTCGGCCAGCGCGATCGCGTCCAGGCCCGAGAGGCACACCTTGTTGATGGTCAGGGCGGGCACGTTCATCGGGATGCCGGCCTTGACCGCCGCCTGGCGGGCGGGGATCTGGCCCGCGCCGGCCTGGAGCACCTGGCCCATGATCACGTACTGGACCTGGTCGCCGGAGATCCCGGCCCGCTCCAGCGCGGACTTGATGGCGAAGCCGCCGAGGTCGGCGCCCGAGAAGGACTTCAGCGAGCCGAGCAGCCGCCCCATGGGCGTGCGGGCCCCGGCGACGATCACGGAAGTGGTGTTGTTCGATCCGGACATGAGGCACAGCCCCTTGGATGAGGAGTGAACGAGGGTTTACGTGAATGTACTGGGCGGTACCGCAGCGGTCACCGGGCTGCCGGTGTGATCGCGCGCACGTTGCGTGACGACCCCCTTCGGGAGTGCACTGTCCCCATGCTGACAAGAATCGACCACATCGGGATCGCCTGCTTCGACCTGGACAGGACTGTCGAGTTCTACCGTGCCACGTACGGCTTCGAGGTGTTCCACACCGAGGTCAACGAGGAGCAGGGCGTCCGCGAGGCCATGTTGAAGATCAACGAAACCTCCGACGGCGGCGCCTCCTACATCCAGCTCCTCGAGCCCACCCGCGAGGACTCCGCCGTCGGCAAGTGGCTCGCCAAGAACGGCGAGGGCGTGCACCACATCGCCTTCGGCACCGAGGACGTCCTCGGCGACTCGGAGGCCATCCGCGGCAAGGGCGTCCGCGTGCTCTACGACCAGCCCCGCACCGGTTCGATGGGCTCCTCGATCACCTTCCTGCACCCCAAGGACTGCCACGGAGTCCTCACCGAACTGGTCACGTCGAACCCCGACCATTGATGGACCACTGATGGCCCGATTCCCCGGCCGGTAGAGTGGCCATGGCTCGGCCGGGGTTCGGTGCGGAGAGGGTCGGGGCCTGTGACCCCTGCCCCGGTATCTGACACCATTCCCCCGGGGGCGTCGTTCAGCGGGCGAGCGATGCTCATTGGGAGTGAGCTTGCGACCAGGGGACGGATGGGACCGCGCTGTGCGGGGCTACGAAAGCCAGGAGAGCCATCAGGCCGAGGCCGACCATCTCTCGCGCTTCGAGGCCGAGATGGAGCGGCTGAAGAAGGAGCGCGGGAAGGCCGTCCAGCACGCTGAGGACCTGGGATACCAGGTCGAGGTGCTGCGCGCCAAGCTCCACGAGGTACGCCGGGCCCTCGCGTCCCGTCCTGCCTACGACGGCGCGGACATGGGGTACCAGGCGGAGCAGTTGCTCCGCAACGCCCAGATCCAGGCCGACCAGATGCGCTCCGACGCCGAGCGCGAGCTGCGCGACGCGCGGGCGCAGACCCAGCGCATCCTCCAGGAGCACGCCGAGCACCAGGCCCGCCTGCAGGCCGAGCTGCACAGCGAGGCCGTCAACCGCCGCCAGCGGCTGGACCAGGAGCTCAACGAGCGCCGCCAGACCGTCGAGGCGCACGTCAACGAAAACGTGGCGTGGGCGGAGCAGCTGCGCGCCCGCACGGAGGCCCAGGCGCGCCGCCTCATGGAGGAGTCCCGCGCCGAGGCCGAGCAGGCCCTGAACGCGGCACGCGCCGAGGCGGCCCGGGTCGCCGAGGAGACCCGGCGCCGGATGGCCGCCGACGCCGAGGCCGCCCGCGCGGAGGCCGAATCCACGCTGCTGCGCGCCCGCAAGGAGGCCGAGCGACTGCTGACGGCCGCCTCCGCCCAGGCGCAGGAGGCCACCCAGCACGCCGAGCGGCTGCGTTCCACCACCTCCGCCGAGGCCGAGCAGACCCGGCAGCAGACCCTCGACCTCGGCCGGATCGCCGAATCCCGCATGCAGGAGGCCGAGTCCGCGCTCCGCGAGGCCCGCGCCGAGGCCGAGAAGGTCCTCGCGGAGGCCAAGGAGAGCGCCTCGCGCCAGCTCGCCTCGGCGGAGTCCGTCAACGAGCAGCGCACCCGCACCGCCAAGGAGCAGGTCGCCCGGCTGGTCGGCGAGGCCACCAAGGAGGCCGAACTCCTCAAGGCCGAGGCCGAGCAGGCCTTGGCCGACGCCCGCGCCGACGCCGAACGTCAGCGCACCGAGGCCGGCGAGCAGGCCCGTACGGCCGCGGCCGAGGACATGGCCGCGCAGCTGGCGAAGGCCGCCCGCACGGCGGAGGACGTGCTGAACAAGGCCTCGGAGGACGCCCGGGCCACCACCCGGGCCGCGTCCGAGGAGGCCGAGCGGATCCGGCGCGAGGCCCAGGCCGAGGCCGACCGGTTGCGGCTGCAGGCCGCGGCGACGGCGGACGAGCTCAAGGGCGCCGCGAAGGACGACACCGAGGAGTACCGGGCCCGCACGGTCGAGCTCCAGGAGGAGGCCCGCCGGCTGCGCGGAGAGGCCGAGCAGCTGCGCGCGGAGGCCGTCGCCGAGGGCGAGCGGATCCGCGGCGAGGCCCGCCGCGAGGCGGTCCAGCAGATCGAGGAGGCGGCCAAGACCGCCGAGGAACTGCTCGGCAAGGCCAAGTCCGACGCCGACGAGCTGCGCGCCGGGGCGACCACCGAGAGCGAGCGGGTCCGCGCCGAGGCCGTCGAGCGGGCCGGCACCCTGCGCAGGCAGGCCGAGGAGACCCTGGAGCGCACCCGCGCCGAGGCCGAGCGGCTGCGCGCCGAGGCCGAGGAGCAGGCCGAGTCGGTCCGCGCCGAGGCGGACGCGGCGGCCCTCGCGCGGCGCGAGGAGACCGAGCAGGCGCTGGCCGCGAAGCGGGCGGAGGCCGACGAGGAGCTCGTACGCCTCCACACGGAGGCCGAGAGCCGGCTGACCACGGCCGAGCAGACGCTGCGCGACGCCCGTGCCGCGGCGGAGAACATCCGCCGCGAGACGACCGAGGAGAACGACCGGCTGCGCGCCGAGTCGGCGGAGCGCATCCGCACGCTGCAGACGCAGTCCGAGGCGGAGGCAGACCAGCTGCGCACCGAGGCGGCGCAGGACGCCGGCCGGGTGCGCGCGGAGGCCGAGCAGGTCGCCGTACGGCTGCGGGGCGAGGCCGAGGCAGAGGCGGAGCGCGTGCGCTCCGAGGCCCAGGAGACCGCGGACCGGCTGCGTGCGGAGGCGAAGGCAGCCGCCGAGCGGGTCGCCGAGGAGGCCGCCGAGGCGCTGGCCGCCGCGCAGGAGGAGGCCTCCCGGCGCCGCCGGGAGTCCGAGGAGACCCTGGCCTCGGCCCGGACCGACGCCGAGCAGGAGCGGGCGCAGGCCCGCGAGCAGAGCGAGGAGCTGCTGGCCGCGGCCCGCCGCCGCTCGGAGGAGGCGCAGGCCGAGGCGGCCCGCCTGACCGAGGAGGCCGAGGCCCGCGCGTCCGAGCTGGTGTCGGCGGCCGAGGCCACCGCCCAGCAGGTACGCGACTCCGTGGCGGGGCTGCACGAGCAGGCCGAGGAGGAGATCTCCGGGCTGCGCAGCGCTGCCGAGCATGTGGCGGAGCGCACGAAGGCGGAGGCCGAGGAAGAGGCGGCCCGGGTCCGCGCCGACGCCTACGCGGAGCGGGAGCGGGCCGCCGAGGACGCGGGCCGCATCCGCACCGAGGCGCGCGCCGAGACGGACGCGGCGAAGGCCCTCGCGGAGCGGACCGTCGGCGAGGCGATCGCCGAGGCCGAGCAGCTGCGCGCCGACACGGCCGAGTACGCGCAGCGGCTGCGCACCGAGGCCACGGACGCGCTGGCCGCGTCGGAGCGCGACGCCGCCCGTACCCGGGCCGACGCCCGCGACGACGCCAACCGCATCCGCGGCGAGGCGGCGGAGTCCTTGGAGGCATCGCGCGCCGAGGCAGCCCGGATCACGGCCGAGGCTTCGGCCGAGGCCGAGCGGATCACCGCGGAGACCGTCGCGGCGAACGCGGCCGCGGTCGCCGGCGCCGAGGCGGAGGCGGAGCGGATCACCACCGAGGCGGCGGAGGCCGCCGAGGCCACCCGCATCGAGGCCGCGGCGACGCTGGACGAGGCCCGTGCCGAGGGCAACCGGCTGCGGAGCGAGGCCGCCGAGCAGGTCGACCGGCTCATCACCGAGGCGTCCGCGGAGGCGGACCGCCTCATCGAGGAGACCCGCGCCGCGAACGCGGCCACCGTCGGCGAGGCGGCGAAGGAGGCCGAGCGCCTCACCACCCAGGCGGCACGGCTGAAGTCGCAGGCGGCCGAGACGCTGGCGAGCGCCGAGCGGGACGCCGCGAAGATCATGGTCGACTCGCGTGCCGAGGGCGACCGGCTCATCGACGAGACCCGTGTGGCCAACGAGGCCATGGTCGGCGAGGCCGCGGCCGAGGCCGAGCGGTTGCGCGCCGACGCGGCCCGGGTCCTGGACGACGCCCGCGCGGAGGGCGGCCGGATCATCGGCGAGGCCACCTCGGAGGCGGACCGCGTCACGGCCGCGGCGGGCGAGACCCTGGCCGGCGCCGAGCGCGACGCCGAGCAGGCACTGGACGAGGCGCGCGCCGAGGCGAACCGGCTGCGCACCGAAGCGGCCGAGCAGGCGGACCGGCTCATCGCCGAGGCGGCGGCCGAGGCGGCCAAGCTCACCGAGCAGACCCGCAAGGACAACGAGCGCACAATCGGCGAGGCGGCGTCCGAGGCGGAGCGGCTGCGCGCCGACGCCTCGGAGGCGCTGTCCTCGGCGCAGGAGCACGCGGCCCGCACCCGGTCGGAGGCCGAGCGGGTCAAGGCGGAGGCCGCCACCGCGGCGGAGCGCACCCGCGCGGAGGCCCGTACGGAGTCCGAGCGACTGCTGGACGAGGCACGCGAGGAGGCGAACAAGCGCCGCAGCGAGGCGGCGGAGCAGGTCGACCGGCTCATCACCGAGGCGGCGGCGGAAGCCGACAAGCTCACCGTCGAGGCGCAGAAGCAGGCCCTCGCCGCCACCACGGCGGCCGAGGAGCAGGCCGACGCCATGGTCGACGCGGCCCGAAAGGAGGCGGCGCGGATCACCTCGGAGGCGACCGTCGAGGGCAACTCCCTGGTGGAGAAGGCCCGTACGGACGCCAACGAGCTGCTGGTGGGCGCGCGTACGGACGCCGCTGCCATAAGGGAGCGGGCGGAGGAGCTGCGGGGCCGCGTCGAGAGCGAGGTCGAGGAGCTCCACGAGCGGGCCCGCCGGGAGTCGGCCGAGCAGATGAAGTCGGCCGGTGAGCGTGTGGACAAACTGGTGCGCGCGGCGACCGAGCAGAGCGTCGAGGCCGAGGCGAAGGCCAAGGAGCTGCTTTCGGACGCGAGCAGCGAGGCGAGCAAGGTGCGCATCGCCGCGGTCCGCAAGGCGGAGGCGCTGCTCAAGGAGGCCGAGCAGAAGAAGGCCGAGCTGGCCCGGAAGGCCGAGAGCGCCCTGGCGGAGGCCAAGGCGGAGGCCGAGCGCCTCGTCGAGGAGGGCCGCCGCGAGCTGGAGGTCCTGGTCCGTCGGCGGCAGGACATTCAGGGGGAGATCTCCCGTGTCCAGGACGTTCTTGAGGCGTTGGAATCATTCGAGGCGCCTTCGGGTGGCGGGAAGCCCACGGTCGGCGGCCAGGGCCCGGGGGGCGCCAAGGCCGGAGTGTCCGCAGGTTCCACTCGTTCGGGTGGCAAGTCGTCGGAGGGGTAGCCAAGCGGTCCGGGTTGTGCGCACCTGATGGAGGTTCAGGCGAACGGGTGACAAGCATTCCGCCGCCTTGCCACTCAAAAGGGGTGTCATTGTCCAGATCAAACGCGGATTGACTCGATGACACGCCGCCTGGGCGCCTAGGATTCCCCTTAACACCTCACGTAGCACCTCATCGGTCTCATTCGACAGGAACCCCATGAGCGACACTTCCTCCCCCTTCGGCTTCGAGCTCGTGCGGCGTGGTTATGACCGCGGTCAGGTGGACGACCGCATTACCAAGCTGGTCTCCGACCGCGACAGCGCCCTTGGACGTATCAACTCTCTGGAAAAGCGGATCGAGGAGCTGCACCTCGAGACGCAGAACGCCCAGGCCCAGGTGAACGACGCGGAGCCGTCGTACGCGGGTCTCGGCGCCCGGGTCGAGAAGATCCTGCGGCTGGCCGAGGAGGAGGCGAAGGACCTGCGCGAGGAGGCCCGTCGCGCGGCCGAGCAGCACCGTGAGCTCGCCGAGTCGGCTGCCCAGCAGGTGCGCAACGACGCCGAGTCGTTCGCGGCCGACCGCAAGTCGAAGGCGGAGGACGAGGGCGTCCGCATCGTCGAGAAGGCCAAGGGCGACGCCGCCACCCTGCGCGCCGAGGCCCAGAAGGACGCGGCCTCCAAGCGCGAGGAGGCCGACGCCCTGTTCGAGGAGACCCGGGCCAAGGCCGCCCAGGCCGCCGCGGACTTCGAGACCAACCTGGCCAAGCGCCGCGAGCAGTCCGAGCGCGACCTGGCCTCCCGGCAGGCGAAGGCCGAGAAGCGCCTCGCGGAGATCGAGCACCGCGCCGAGCAGCTGCGCCTGGAGGCCGAGAAGCTGCGTACCGACGCCGAGCGCCGCGCCCGCCAGACCGTGGAGACCGCGCAGCGCCAGGCAGAGGACATCGTGGCCGACGCGAATGCCAAGGCCGACCGCATCCGCAGCGAGTCCGAGCGCGAGCTGGCGGCGCTCACCAACCGCCGTGACTCGATCAACGCGCAGCTGACCAACGTCCGCGAGATGCTGGCGACGCTCACCGGTGCGGCCGTGGCCGCGGCCAACCCGATCGTGGACGACGAGCCGGTCACCCGCGGCGTGCCGGCGCAGCAGAGCCGCTGACCACGGGGCATGACCCGCAGGTAGTCATTGAGCCTGATCGAGGGCCCTATGTCACCCGTTTGAGGTGGCGTAGGGCCCTCGGGCGTTCTAGCGTGGCCGCATGATCGAGCTCGATGGCCTCACCAAGCGATTCGGTGCGAAGACAGCGGTCGACAACCTCACCTTCCAGGTCAAACCGGGGTTGGTGACCGGCTTCCTCGGCCCCAACGGGGCCGGCAAGTCCACGACGATGCGTATGATGCTCGACCTCGACAACCCGACCAGCGGTGCGGTCAGGATCTACGGCAAGCGCTACCGGGAGCTCCGGGAACCGCTGAAGCACGTCGGGGCGCTGCTGGACGCGAAGGCCGTGCACGGCGGCCGCACCGCCTACAACAACCTTCTCTGCCTGGCCCAGTCGAACGGCATCCCCGAGCAGCGGGTGGCCGAAGTGCTGGACCTCGTCGGACTGACGCCCGCGGCACGGAAGAAGTCCAAAGGATTTTCGCTGGGCATGGGCCAACGGCTGGGAATCGCCGCCGCTTTGCTGGGTGATCCGCAGATCCTCATGTTCGACGAACCGGTCAACGGTCTGGATCCCGAGGGAATTCTCTGGATCCGCAATCTGATGAAGGGCCTGGCGGCGGAGGGGCGCACGATCTTCGTGTCCTCCCACTTGATGAGTGAAATGGCCCTGACTGCGGACCATTTGATCGTCATCGGTCAGGGAAGGCTACTGGCCGATACCTCTATGGCTGATTTCATTCACCAGAACTCCCGCAGTTACGTCCGCCTGCGCTCGCCGCAGGTGGAGCAGCTCAAGGACGTCCTGCACGAGGCCGGGATCGACGCCGTCGCAGTCCCCGCCACCGGCGCGCTGGAGGTCGACGGCGTAGGCGCGGAGCAGCTCGGCGAGCTTGCCGCCCGGCACCGGATCGTGCTGCACGAACTCAGCCCGCAACGGGCTTCACTGGAGGAAGCGTTCATGCGCATGACGGCGGACTCCGTCGAGTACCACTCCCACGCACCGGGCGCATCCGGCGCACCCGGCGCGGCCGACAACCCGGCCCGGCCGGCCGACGTGCCCGCCTGGGGCGCCTCCGTCGACTCCACGCGCAAGGGCGGGCGGTGACCATGGCCTTCTCCGCCGTCCTCACGTCCGAGTGGACCAAGATCCGCACCGTCGCCTCCACCAGCTGGACGCTCGCCACCGCGCTTCTGGTGACCGTCGCCATGGGCGCCGGCCTGTGCGCCGTGGTCAACGCGACCTTCGATTCCATGCCGGAGGCGCAGCAGATCGCCTTCGACCCCACCCAGATGAGCTTCTCGGGGATGCTTTTCGGCCAGGTGGCGGTGCTCATCTTCGGGGCCATGGTGGTAGGCAGCGAATACAGCACCGGCATGATCCGCAGTTCCCTTGCCGCCGTGCCCGTCCGCGGCTCCCTGCTGCTGGGAAAGCTCACCGTGGCGACCGCCCTCGCGCTGGTGGTCGGCCTCGCGACCGGATTCCTGTCCTTCTTCCTCGGTCAGGCCCTCCTCGGCGAGCACCGCACCACGCTCGGCGAGGAGAACGTCCTGCGCGCGGTGATCGGCGTCGGCCTGTACATGGCACTGCTCGCGGTGTTCGCCATGGGTGTGTCGATGATGCTGCGCAACTCCGCCGCCGCGATCTCGATCCTGATCAGCTTCGTCCTGATCCTGCCCATCGTCCTCAGCCTGGTCGACGCCACTCGCAAGATCGCCTACTACCTGCCGAACCAGGCCGGCTCCGCGATCATGCAGACCGTGTCCTCCCCCGCCGGCCCCTCGGACGCGCCCTACGGCCCGTGGGGCGGTCTGGGGATCATGGTCCTGTGGGTGGCCGCCGCGGTCCTCGGGGGCTACGTCGTCCTCAGCAAGAAGGACGCCTGACCGCCGGCCCCCTCCGGAAGGACTACGGGTCATGCCAGGGTCGGCGTCGGGGACAGGTCAGGGATCCGGCCGGGGACGGAACCGTAGGATCCTCGCTATCCTCTTAACCCTTACACGGGCGAGAGTCGTCCCGGCCTGGTAAGGGGCAGCAAGATGATCGAGGCAGTCGGCCTGACCAAGCGCTACGGCGCCAAGACCGCCGTCGACCAGTTGTCCTTCCAGGTCAAGCCGGGTCACGTGACGGGATTCCTGGGGCCCAACGGCTCCGGGAAGTCCACGACCATGCGCATGATCCTCGGCCTGGACCGGCCCACTTCCGGTCATGTCACGATCAACGGCTTCCCCTTCCGGGAGCTGCCGAACGCCCAGCGGCACGTCGGGGCCCTCCTCGACGCCAAGGCCGTGCACGGCGGCCGGCGGGCCCGTACCCACCTGCTGTCCATCGCCCAGCTCTCGGGGATCCCGGAGAAGCGGGTGGACGAGGTGCTGGCCGTCGTCGGCCTCCAGGACGCCGCCCGGCAGCGCACGAAGGGCTTCTCGCTCGGCATGGGGCAGCGCCTCGGCATCGCCACCGCGCTGCTCGGCGACCCCCAGGTGCTTTTGTTCGACGAGCCGGTCAACGGGCTCGACCCGGAGGGCATCCTCTGGGTCCGCAACCTCATGCGCCGGCTCGCCGCCGAGGGCCGCACCGTCTTCGTCTCCTCGCACCTCATGAGCGAGATGGCGCTGACCGCCGACCACCTGATCGTCATCGGCCGCGGACGGCTGCTGGCCGACATGGGTACGCAGGAGTTCATCGCGCACAACTCGGCCGGATTCGCTCGGGTGCGTGCGGCCGACACCAATCCCGATGGCCGGGACGCGTTGGGTACGGCCCTCACCCGGGCGGGCGGCCGGGTCCTCCAGGAGCCCGACGGAGCACTGCGCGTGACCGGCCTGGAGCTGCCGCGCATCTCCGATCTCGCGCACGCGGCCGGCGTACGGCTGTGGGAGCTGTCCCCGCACCGGGCCTCGCTGGAGGAGGCGTACATGCGGATGACGCAGTCCGCCGTCGAGTACACCTCCACCGAGGACCCGCGGGCCGAGCTGTGGGAGCAGGACCCGCTGGCCCTCCCGGCCTGGGAGGACGAGCAGGCGGCCCCCGAGGTCCCGCGCGCGGGCTTCTTCGCCCCGCCGCCGCCCGGAGCGGGCGGGAGCCCCTTCCTGATGCCCAGCAATCCCGGCGAGCTCGCGAGCACCGCCAAGGACTCCCCCGAGGACACCCGATGACCCCGACGACCACGACGCCGGACCAGCCGCGGAGCTACAGCTCTCCGCTGCCCTCGCCGCGGCCGCACCTGGGGCACGCCCTCGCCTCGGAGTGGACCAAGCTGATCTCGATCCGGTCCACCCTGTGGACGCTGGGCGCGCTCGTGCTGACCGTGGTCGGCGCCGGGATGCTCTTCGTCTCGCAGACCTCGGACCGGGACTACGAGTCCATCTCCTTCACCACGCCCGCCCTCTTCGGCCTGATGGTCGGCCAGGTCGCCGTGATGGTGCTCGGTGTGCTGACCATCTCCTCCGAGCACGCCACCGGACTGGTGCGGACCACGTTCACCGCCGCCCCGGACCGCTTCCGTGTCCTCACCGCAAAGTACCTCGTCTTCAGCATCACGGCCTTCGTCGCCACCTCGCTGTCCGTCTTCGTGGTCGGGATCGCCGCCTCCCTCGCCCACGGAGGGGCCGCCGCCGGTCCGCACACGGCCGACGAGTGGATGGGCGCCGCGGCCGGCTGCCTCTACGTCACCCTGCTCGGCGTGCTCGCCCTCGCGATCGGCGCCCTGGTGCGGCATTCGGCGGGCGCGATCGCCGTCATGCTCGGCGTGGTCACGCTGCCGCCGGTGCTGGGTGCCATGCTCATCGTCTGGGAGGCCGTGGCCCCCATCGGGCGGGAGATCCTCCAGCGCAACGTGCCGGTCGCGCTGAGCCAGCTGTTCGGCATGAAGGAGGGCGGCGACTTGGGCGCGGCGCCGAGCAACCTCTCGAACGTGCTGATCATCTTGCTGATCACGGGCGCGACCGTGGCCGCCTCGTACGTGATGGTCGGCCGCCGGGACGTCTGACGGAGCCCCGCCCGGGATCAGTACCTCGGCGCGTTGCGGGACCGCTGCACCTTCGTGGTGCGGCGGTCCTTCGCGTTCCAGCAGGCCTTGTGCCAGTGCCGCCGGTCGTCCACGCCGCCGTACTCGGGCCAGGCCACCAGGTGCGGGGTGCCGGAGGGGATCTCCTGGTCGCAGCCGGGGCAGCGGTAGCGCTTGCCCGCCGCGCTCGCGCCCGCGACGTGTCTGACCTTCCAGACCTCGCCCTGGTACTCCTCGGTGCGCTCCAGCCCGAAGCGGTCCAGGCCGATACCGGGGCGGTCGTCCGGGTTCTCGCCGCCCCTCGGGCGGTTGTTGCGCGGTGCCACGTATACCTCACGGATGGGCCGACGGCATGACTTTCTTCCAGACTACGCGCAGCGAGGCCGGGTACCCGCAGGGTGTCCACGGGGGGCGGGCCGACGGACCGGCACTGGCCCGACAATCCCAATAACTTTCGTGTCAGCCCGTGCCTTTGGCACGTGTCAGACGTTGTTGCCATAGGAAGAACCGGTCCACCTGGGGGAGGCCGCGTCAGCCGCGAGGAGGATGAAGGCGATGCGCGTAGGAGCGTTTGTACTGGCGGCCCAGTTCCCGGGCCAGGGACAGGGCGAGGCACTGCACCGGGCGGTGCGGACCGCGGAGGTGGCGGAGGAGGCCGGGCTCGACTCGGTCTGGCTGGCCGAGCACCATTTCGTCCCGTACGGGGTCTGCCCGTCGGCGGTGACCCTGGCGGGCCTGCTGCTGGGCCGGACCCGCCGGTTGCGGGTGGGCACGGCGGTGAGCGTACTGCCGAGCACGCACCCGGTCGCCCTCGGGGAGCAGGCGGCACTGCTGCACGTGGCCTCGGGCGGCCGTTTCACCCTGGGGGTGGGGCGCGGCGGGCCGTGGGTGGACCTGGAGGTCTTCGGAGGCGGCCTGGACGCCTACGAGAGGGGCTTCCCGGAGTCACTGGACCTGCTGCGGCGGTGGCTCACCGAGCCACGGGTGGGCGCCGCCGGCGAGCGGTACGCCTTCCGCGAGGTGGCGGTCGTACCGCGGCCGTCGGAGGCGCTGGACGGGGACGGGTCGGGCCCGGAGGTGATCGTGGCCTGCACCTCGCCGTCGTCGGTGCGGATGGCGGCGCAGCGGGGGCTGCCGATGCTGCTGGGCATGCACTGCGGGGACGACAACAAGGCCGAGATGGTCGCGCTGTGGCGCACCACGGCGCTGGCGGCGGGCCACTCCCCCGAACACGTCGCGGCGGCCGGGCACGTCTCCGCCGGGGTGTGCCAGATCGCGGACAGCACCGCCGACGCGCGGGAGACGCTGCTGAAGTCCATGCCGGGCTGGCTCAGGCTGGGCCTGGACGCGCACGTGACCGTGGACGGCCGCGTGCGCGCGATGCGTGATCCCGTCGCCTACACGGAACTGCTGTGCGACCTGCACCCGGTGGGCACCCCGGAGCTGGCGGCGGACCGCCTGGCGGCCACCTCCGCGCGCACGGGCATCACGCGCTTCGCCCTCCTGACGGAGGGCTCCGGCGACCTCGCCGCGACGGAGGAGAACGTACGACGGCTCGGCGTCGAAGTCCTGCCCCGTCTCGGCGGAGATCTACCGGCGTCGGCCCTGCTCAGCAGTCCCGCAGTTCCGGCGACTGGTTGAGCAGCTGGCCGCGGATCGAAGTGAACTTGGCCAGCCGGTCGTCCACCGAGGGATCCAGCGGGAAGACCGCCACCCGGTGGCAGTTCTGGAATGCCAGGCGCACTCCGAAGTGCCGCTGCAGCGCACCGCGTATCGCGTCACTCGCGAGTGCGCGCAGCAGCTGCCCACGCGCCTGCTCGTCGGGCGGCGGCGTCTGGTTGTCGGCGAACTGTCCGCCGTCCACCTTCAGCTGGGCCACCAGCGAGCTGATCATCTCCCATGCATAGGGCAGGGAGGTCCGGACGCAGTCGACGAAAGCGGCTTCGTCGACCTCGCCTCGCTCGGCCTGTTCGAGTAGGGCCGGTGAGACGTCGAGCGACATGGGTTCTCCTCTCGCGACCCCGGCTGACTGGTTGCCGGAGTCTTACGGGCAGGGAAGGAGATCGCGACGCAGAGTGCACGCTCGACGACCTCCCGCTCACCACCGTAGGCGCCCACTGGGTGACGCACCAGGAGAATGCGCATACAACGCGCCATCGGCGAACGGGGCTTTCAGGGGCGAATCGCGTGGAGGGCCGTAGGTCGAGTAGCGTTGCCGACCATGCGTCTCGTGATTGCCCGCTGCTCCGTCGACTATGCGGGCCGGCTCACCGCCCACCTGCCCTCGGCACCCCGTCTGATCCTCGTGAAGGCCGACGGCAGTGTCTCGATCCACGCGGACGACCGGGCGTACAAACCGCTCAACTGGATGTCGCCGCCGTGCACCCTCAAAGAGGGGAGCGGGGACGACGCCGGTGTGTGGACGGTCGTCAACAAGGCGGGCGAGAAGCTCATCATCACCATGGAAGAAGTGCTCCACGACTCCTCCCACGAGCTCGGCACCGACCCGGGGCTCATCAAGGACGGGGTCGAGGCGCACCTCCAGGAGCTGCTCGCCGACCGCATCGAAACGCTGGGCGAGGGCTACACCCTGATCCGGCGCGAGTACATGACGGCGATCGGCCCGGTGGACATCCTGTGCCGGGACGCCTCGGGCGCGACGGTGGCCGTGGAGATCAAGCGGCGCGGCGAGATCGACGGCGTTGAGCAGCTGACCCGCTACCTGGAGCTGCTCAACCGCGATCCGCACCTGGCCCCGGTCCGGGGCGTGTTCGCGGCGCAGGAGATCAAGCCGCAGGCGAAGGTGCTGGCGACGGACCGCGGGATGGACTGCGTGGTCCTCGACTACAACGCCCTGCGCGGCATCGAGGACGACAAGCTCCGGCTGTTCTGATCCCGCTGGAAACGAAACGGCTCCGTCCGCGAGGACGGAGCCGTCGGCGTTTCAGGGGGTGGCGACCGGCGAGGTGGCGGTGGCCGTGCCCGTTCCCGTGCCGGTGTCCGTAGGGGACGGCGCGGCGGTCTCCGTCGGCTCCTGGGTCGGCGCCTGGGAGGTCGTCGGGGCCGAGGAGGACGTGGGCGCCTGGGAGTTCGAGGGCGTCGTGGAGGGGCGCCGGGACGGGGTACGGCCGGGCGTGCGGCCGGGGGTCGGTGCGGCGCTCGCGCCCGGCGCCGGGGCCGTGGACCCCTGTGAGGGGGCCGATGCCGGCTGCTCCGGTGCAGGATCGCTCCCTCCGGTCTCCTGGACCGTCGAGGGCGTCCTGGAGGCTTCCGGGGTCGAGGAGACGGCGGGTCCCTGCGCGGGCGGCTCGCTGTCCGAGGAGCTCATCGCGAAGCTGACGACGGTGCCGAGCGCCACCGCCGCCAGCGCTCCCGCGGCGGCCAGCAGCACCAGCTTGCGGCGGCCCGCGTCCCGGACGGGCGGCGCGGCCGGAACCGGGGCCGCCGGGGCGGGCGCGTCCTGCTTCGGCGACAGCGGGAAGGCGTCCTCGAACACGGCCGACAGGGTCGTGGGCGGCTCGGGGCTCCGGTTCACCGGCACGACGGGGGTCATCCGCGTGACCGCCTCGGTGGACACCGGACCCGGGGGAACGGCGGCAGCGGCGGGGTCCGCAGGCGCCCCGGCGGGGAGGGCCGGAGCCGGCCGGGCGGCTGGGGAAGGCCGGGTGCCCCCCGTCGCCCGGGCTGACGGGGCCGTCCGGGCGGCGGAGGTCCTGCCGGCGGCAGGGGTGGCCACCGTCGTCGGCTCGGCGGCGGGAGTCGCCACCGTCAGGGCCTCCGAGGCCGTCGCGGGCGCTTCCAGGCGCAGCGGCGGCGACGCCGCCGCCCCCGCGACCTCACGGTCCACCACCAGCGCCAGAGCCCGCCGGCCGGCCACCGTGCCGCGCTTGTCCGCCAGCGCGCCCCGCAGTCCGATCGAGGTCTCCAGCTCGGCGCGGGCCCGGTCGAGCCGCCCCTCGCACAGGGCGAGCACGCCGAGCTCGTGGTGGAAGTACGCCTGCTCGGCGACCTCTCCCGCCTTGCGCGCGGCTTCCGCCCCCGAGCGCAGCACCCGCTCCCAGGCCTCCCAGTGCAGCGAGGCGGCAAAGGCGGGGGCGGCCGTACGCGCCAGCACCGCCGCGGCGACGACGTCAGCGCCGGCCAGCGCCGCCAGCACGGCGTCCGCCTCCGCCGCCACCCGCTCCGGGACCACCGAGGCGTGCCCGGTCCACCACGCATAATGCCGGGCGGCCGTACGGGCCTCCTCGGACGCGGTGTCCCCATAGCCGACGTCCTCGAGCTGGCGGGCGACGCCGGCGGCCAGCCGGTAGCGGGTCCCGACGGGCGTCAGCAGCCCGCAGGCCAGCAGTTCGGCCACCGCAGTGTCGGCGTGGGTGTCCCCCACGAGCGCCGGCAGGTGGGCGTGGTGCGGAAGTTCGCCGCCCAGCGCGCATGCGATCCGCAGGGCGGCCCGCGCCGATTCGCTGGCCCGCGAAGCCAGCAGCTCGGCCGGGGCCGCGCCTTCGGCGAGCGTCGGCAGCGGCACCACGCCGCTGTCGCGCGGGCGCTCCTCGAAGACGCCCGGCTCCTCCTCGTCGTCGTCCTCGTCGCCGTGGTTGAGCTCGTCGCGCTGCCGCAGCATCGCGGCGGCCTGCACGAAGCGCAGCGGCAGTCCCTCGGAGGCGAAGCTCAGGTCGCCCGCCCAGGCGGCTTCCTCGTCCGTCAGCGGGCGTCCCACGCCCGCTTCCAGCAGGGCCGCGCAGTCGGCCTTGCCGAGGCCGGTGAGGCAGACCTCTTCGATGTGGGAGTCGTCGGAGGGGGCCTTGGTGTCGGGGGTGGCCGCGAGCAGGTAGGCGCATTCGGGGGTGGCGCGCAGCAGCTCGTCGAGCGCGCTCCCGCCCATCTCCAGGTCATCGAGGAGGACGACGGCCCCGATGTCGCGCACGCGGGCGAGGAGCTCGTCGCGTTCGGGGCGTTCCCTCGGGGCGTCGTACACGGTCGCGTAGAGCGCGTGGAGCAGTTCTCCGGGCTGCTGGTGCCCGTGGCCGCTGAGCCGTACGACACCGTCGGGGGCGACGGACGCGCACTGGGCGGCGACCGCGTCGAGCAGCGCGCTGCGGCCGGACCCGGACGGCCCGGTCAGGCGGACGGAGCGGCCGCGGCCCAGGAGCCGGACGAGCCGCTCCAGCTCCTCGTCCCGTGCGAGCAGGGGCCGGGCGGGTATCGGGGGCCCCGGCAGTACGGGCGGGCGCGCCGCGGCGTCCCGGGCAGCGCGGCCGGCGGCGTCGCGCTTGGCGGGGCGGGCGCGTTCGGTGCCCGGCCGCAGCGGTTCGATCTCGCTGCCGTCGACGGGGTTGACGGTCAGGGTGAAGTCGCCGGCGGTCAGGGTGACGACCCGCGCAGGCCCTGCGGGCCCGGGCGGCGCCGCCCCGGGGAAGGCGGGCGCGGAGGCGGGGGCGGGCGACGCGGGGCCGCCCGCGGCCTGCTCGTCCCGCTCGCTCTGCCCTTGTGTACGGTCCATGACCCAGTCCCCCGATCGCGGGCCGCGCGCCTCGCCGTCGTACCGCCCGGCCGTCGCGCACCCGCTGTCGCCACTGGTCCGGTTTCCGCCCGAACCCTAGACGGTGGCCGGTCGTGCGGGAAACCGCAGGGGCTCGATCACCACCGGACCGTTACTTTCCGCAGGAAATGCAAAGGTCAGCGGCTTGCGGATCAGACCCGGGGAAGGGACTCGGCTTCCAGGCCGCCCTCGATCGCGAGGATCCGGTGCAGCCGGGTGGCGACGAGCAGCCGCTGCATCTGCGGCGGCACCCCCCGCAGGACGAGACGTCGTCCGGTCCGGCCGGCCCTGCGGTGCGCGCCCATGATCACGCCGAGGCCGGTCGCGTCCCAGGAGTCGAGCCCGGTGAGGTCGAGCACGAGGTCGCCGTGGCCGTCGTCGAGGGCGGTGTGGAGGGCCGTACGGGCGTCCGCCGCGCTGCGCACGTCGAGGCGGCCCCCGACAGCGAGTTCGGCGTGGTCGCCCCTGATGTGCATGTGTACTCCCGGCAGTACTGCGTACGTATGGCAACTGGTCCGTGGTCGGCAACTCTCACTGCAACTGACTGCCGCGCGGGCAGGGAAGTTGCCGACCGTGAGCGAACCGATACCTAATTCACCCTGACGGGTGAAGGCATTCGAACGATGGCGCTCAGTGGGTGGATCGTTCTCAGTGCTTGTAGAAGCCCTGGCCGCTCTTGCGGCCGATGTCCCCGGCGTCCACCATGCGGCGCATGAGCTCCGGCGGCGCGAACTTCTCGTCCTGGGACTCGGTGTAGATGTTGCTGGTGGCGTGCAGCAGGATGTCGACGCCCGTGAGGTCCGCGGTGGCCAGCGGGCCCATCGCGTGACCGAAGCCCAGCTTGCAGGCGATGTCGATGTCCTCGGCCGAGGCGACGCCCGATTCGTACAGCTTGGCGGCCTCGACGACCAGCGCGGAGATCAGACGGGTCGTCACGAAGCCGGCGACGTCGCGGTTGACGACGATGCAGGTCTTGCCGACGGACTCGGCGAACGCACGGGTGGTGGCGAGGGTCTCGTCGCTCGTCTTGTAGCCGCGGACCAGCTCGCACAGCTGCATCATCGGGACGGGCGAGAAGAAGTGCGCACCGACGACCCGCTCCGGACGCTCCGTCACGGCCGCGATCTTGGTGATCGGGATGGCGGAGGTGTTGGAGGCCAGGACGGCGTCCTCACGCACGATCTTGTCGAGGGCGCGGAAGATCTCGTGCTTGATCTCGATCTTCTCGAAGGCCGCTTCCACCACGATGTCGACGTCGGCGACCGCGTCCAGGTCGGTGGTCGTCGTGATGCGGGCGAGCGCCGCCTCGGCGTCCTCGGCCGTCAGCTTGCCCTTGGAGACGAACTTGTCGTACGAGGCCTTTATCCCGTCCGTGCCCCGGGTCAGCGCGGCGTCGGTGACATCGCGCAGCACGACGTCCCATCCCGCCTGCGCGGAGACCTGAGCGATCCCGGAACCCATGAGTCCCGCACCGATGACGGCGAGCTTCCCAGCCACTGCACACCCCTCGTTGTTCTCAAATACGGCACGGCTTCACAGCCACTCCGGCGGAGACTAGCGTCCGGGGGGTGCGGTGTGACCGCGAAGTAACACGCGTCACGTCTCAGATGACGGACATCACACCGGTACGGCCCAGCAGCCCTGCGCCGCCGTCCAGTTCATGTGACGCGGGTCGCGGCGTACCGCCCGGCCAGTGCGCGCAGCCGTCGCAGTTCCCTGCGCGCGGCGCCCGGGCGGCCGAGTTCGACGGCCATGGCGCCGCGGCCGGCGAGGTAGTGCGCGTCCGCCCTGGCCTGCGCGTCCGCTTCCGGCAGCGCGCAGATCTCCCGTTGCAGGAAGCGGAGCTGCTGCAGGAGGTCGCGGGCCGTCGGCACGTGGGGCGCCTGCGGCCCGTGCTTCGCGCGCAGCTCGTCCTTCGCGTAGTCCCAGACCCGTGCGTCGTGCTCTGCGGCACCCGGTTCGGCCGGGTGGTGGGGGTGTCCGGCCCATCGGGCGGCGTGCTCGCGCAGGCGGTCGACGTGGTCGAGGGCCTCCCCCAGACGCCCGGCGGCCACGGCCGCCCGCCCGGCCGCGGCGCATTCGGCCGGTTCGGCGAGATGGTCCGGGCCCGGCGCGTGCCGGGTGGCGAGGAAGCCCGCCAGGAGGTCGATCTGCTGGGCGGCCTCGGCCAACCGCCACAGGTAGTACGTCTCGGTCACGCAGCCCCTCTCCGGCTCCGGGGGCTCCGGCGGCCCCGACGGACCGTACGCGAGTGGCGGCGACCGCGCCCGGAATTTCCCCTGCGGGCCCGTCTACCCTGGCCGCATGGTGAACCTCACGCGCATCTACACCCGTACCGGCGACAAGGGCACGACCGCCCTGGGCGACATGAGCCGCACGGCCAAGACCGACCTGCGGATCTCCGCGTACGCCGACGCGAACGAGGCCAACGCGGCCATCGGGACGGCCATCGCGCTGGGCGCCCTCCCCGCCGAGGTCGTGAAGGTCCTGGTGCGGGTGCAGAACGACCTGTTCGACGTGGGCGCGGACCTGTGCACGCCGGTGGTCGAGAACCCGGAGTACCCGCCGCTGCGCGTGGAGCAGTTCTACGTCGACAAGCTGGAGGGCGACTGCGATCTCTTCCTGGAGCAGGTGGAGAAGCTGCGCAGCTTCATCCTGCCCGGCGGCGCTCCCGGTGCGGCCCTGCTGCACCAGGCCTGCACGGTGGTCCGGCGTGCCGAGCGGTCGACGTGGGCGGCGCTGGAGGTCCACGGCGAGACGATGAACCCGCTCACCGCGACCTACCTCAACCGCCTCTCCGACCTCCTGTTCATCCTGGCCCGGGTGGCCAACAAGGAGGTCGGGGACGTGCTGTGGGTGCCGGGCGGCGAGCGGTAGGCGGGTCAGCGCTCGGAGCGGGCCGGCGAGGGCTGCTCCTCGAAGGCACCCGCGGGCGCCTTCGGCGGCCACACCGTGTAGCAGACGGCGACGAGCGCGTGGATGACGACCGCCCGCAGGGCGCCGGACTGCCACGCCCGCAGCGAGCTGATGTCGCCCGCGTCGCCCACGTACCAGATCGCCGCCTGGAGCAGGCCGACGCCGACGGCGGCGGCGAGGACGGTCCGGGTCCACAGCTTCCACTCGTGCGCGACCCGGGCCTTCCCGTAGCCGGCACCGGCCGGCTTGGGGCCTCCGGCCAGCCGGTGGGCGGCGTGCCCGTCGAGCCACTTGATCGTGTAGTGGCCGTAGGCGACGGTGTAGCCGATGTAGAGGGCGGCCACGCCGTGCTTCCAGTCCGGCTCGGCGCCGTTCTTCAGGTCGATCGTGGTGACGACGAGCAGGACCAGCTCCATCAGCGGCTCGCACAGCAGGACCGCGGCGCCCAGCCGGGGCATCTTCGCGAGGTAGCGCAGGGCCAGCCCCGCCGCCAGCAGGACCCAGAAGCCGATCTCACAGGCGATGATCAGCGCGACGATCACGGGACTCTCCGTCCGCTCGGGTTGGTCGTTCCCCTCAAGGCTCCCGTCCGCCGCCGCCCGATTCGTCGTCGCGGATGACCATGTGCGTCTGCACCCTTCGATGTACCCGGACCTCGGCCGCTCCGCCGAGGTGCGGGGCACGTACACCCTGTTGGATGGGACCGTGACCGAGAAGAGCCTGCGCCCCCACCGTGACGACGTCCTCCTCGCGGTGGTCAGCGTGGCCGCGGGCCTGGTGTTCTGGTCGCTCGGCGTCTACAGCAGCCCCGGGCGCGGTCCGCTGCCTGCCTGGGCCGCTCTGGTGCCCCTCGTGGTGCTCGGCACGATGGAGCTGCTGCGCCGCACCGCCCCGCGGGTGACCCTGGCCGTCGGCACGCTGGGGGTGATCGCCGACCAGTTCACCGTCGGCAGCCTCGCCACCGTCGTGATCTTCACCGACCTGATGTACGCCGCCGTCGTGTACGGAAAACCGGCCATGGCCCGGCGGCTCCCGGTGACCACCGGCTTGATCACCGTCGTCGTCACGATCGCCTCGGTGGCCTGGCTGCGCACCCCGCAGGCGCTGCTGATCGGCGCGATCACCGGCATCGTGAGCTTCGCCCCCGCTTTGACCGGAGCCACCCTGCGCAACCACCGCGAGGCCGCCGAGGCAGCCCGGCTGCGCGCCGAGCAGACGGCGCTGCTGGCCGAAATGGACCGTAGCCAGGCCGTGGCCGCCGAGCGCGCCCGGATGGCCCGGGAGTTGCACGACATGGTGGCCAACCACCTCTCGGCGATCGCCATCCACTCGACCGCCGCGCTCTCCATCGACACGGCCGCGACCAGCCGCGACGCGCTCGGTGTGATCCGCGAGAACAGCGTGCAGGGGCTTGCCGAGATGCGCCGCCTGATCGGGCTGCTGCGGGACGCCGGGGGCGGCCAGGAGGCGGTCGCGGTGCCCTCGCTGGACGGGCTCGACGCCCTGATCGGGCAGGCGGGGACCAACGGCTCGGCGAGCGGGCTGACCTTCGTCCTGCACGACGACCGGCCGCCCGGGGAGCCCGCGGCGGCCCCCGTGGAGCTGGCCGCGTACCGGATCGTCCAGGAGTCCCTGACCAACGCCCTCAAGCACGCGGCGCCCGGCACGGTGACCGTACGCGTGGCGCACGAGGACGGACTGCTGAGCGTGGTGGTGGACTCCCCCTACGGCGACCGCCCCGGGCCGCGGGCACCGGGTTCGGGCGCCGGGCTGATCGGTATGAGGGAGCGGACGGAACTGCTGGGCGGGAAGTTCACGGCGGGCAGGGCCGGCAGCGTGTGGCAGGTGCGGGCGATCCTGCCCGCCGAGGAGAAGGCGGTGGAGATGTGACCATCCGGGTGGTGGTGGCCGAGGACCAGGCCGCGGTGCGGGCCGGGCTGGTGCTCATCCTGCGCAGTGCGGGCGACATCGAGGTGGCGGGCGAGGCGGCCGACGGGGAGGAGGCGGTGCGCCTGGCCCGGGAGCTGCGGCCGGATCTCGTCCTCATGGACGTGCAGATGCCCCGGCTCGACGGGGTGTCCGCGACCCGCCTGGTGGTCGAGGAGGGTCTGGCCGACGTGCTGGTGCTGACCACGTTCGACCTCGACGAGTACGTCTTCGGGGCGCTGCGGGCGGGGGCCTGCGGCTTCCTGCTGAAGAACGCGGACGCGGCGGAGCTGATCGAGGCGGTGCGGACCGTCGCGCGCGGGGAGGGCCTGATCGCCCCGGCGGTCACCAGGCGGCTGATCGCGGAGTTCGCGGCGCCGCGTCCGGCACGGAGCGGTCCTGCGCCGGAGCGGGAGGCGGCGGTCGCCTCTCTCACCCCCCGGGAGCGGGAGGTGCTGGGCGCGCTGGGCGAAGGGCTGTCGAACGCAGAGATCGCCGAGCGCCTGGGTATGGCGGAGGCGACGGCCAAGACGCACGTCAGCCGCCTGCTCGGCAAGCTGGAGCTGCGCAGTCGTCTCCAAGCGGCAGTGTTGGCGCAGGAGTTGGGCATCTGACGGACGAGGAGTGGCACCGGTCTGGACCTCTTGACGGTTGGTCCAGACCTTTCTACTCTCACGGGCAACACTGTGGTGAGCGTGCCATGACAAAGCGTGCTCACGGGCGGCGCAGGTCCCACCCCCATGTCGGCGTCGGCCCCACGACGGCGACGGACCTACGGAGGATCACCCTTGAGCACAGCATCCCCACCCCCCACCAGGCGCACCCGGTTCTTCACCCGAGTCGCGGCGGTCGTCGCCGTGCTCGCCCTGCCCGTGACCGGGCTCGTGGCCCTGGCCGGCCCGGCCCAGGCCGCGGCGTCCGCGACCGCGACGTACACCAAGGTCTCCGACTGGGGTTCCGGCTTCGAGGGCAAGTGGGTGGTGAAGAACACCGGCACCACCACGCTCACCGGCTGGACCGTGGAGTGGGACTACCCGGCGGGCACCTCGGTCACCTCGGCCTGGGACGCCACCGTCACCGGCTCGGGCACCCACTGGACGGCCAAGAACGTCGGCTGGAACGGCACCCTCGCCCCCGGGGCGACCGCCAGCTTCGGCTTCAACGGCTCCGGCTCCGGCGCACCCGGCGGATGCAAGATCAACGGCGCCTCCTGCGACGGCGGCACCCAGCCCGGCGACAATCCCCCCACGGCCCCCGGCGCCCCCGCGGCGAGCAACGTCGCCGACACCTCTCTGACCTTGACCTGGACCCCGGCCACCGACGACAAGGGCGTCAAGAACTACGACGTCTACCGGGGGTCCGCCAAGATCGCCACCGTCACCGGGACGAGCTACGCGGACGCGGGCCTGACCAAGGGCACGACGTACACCTACAGCGTCACCGCCCGCGACACCGTCGACCAGACCGGCCCCTCCTCCGGCTCCACCACGGTCACCACGACCGGCGGGGTCGTCCCGCCGGACCCGGGCGACAAGGTCAAGCTCGGCTACTTCACCAACTGGGGCGTCTACGGGCGCAACTACCACGTGAAGAACCTGGTCACCTCGGGTACGGCGGGCAAGATCACGCACATCAACTACGCCTTCGGCAACGTCCAGAACGGCCAGTGCACGATCGGTGACGCCTACGCCGACTACGACAAGGCCTACACCGCCGACCAGAGCGTCGACGGCGTCGCCGACACCTGGGACCAACCGCTGCGCGGCAACTTCAACCAGCTGCGCAAGCTGAAGAAGGCCTACCCGAACATCAAGATCCTGTGGTCCTTCGGCGGCTGGACCTGGTCCGGCGGCTTCCCGCAGGCCGCCGCCAACCCGACGGCCTTCGCCCAGTCCTGCTACAACCTGGTCGAGGACCCGCGCTGGGCCGACGTCTTCGACGGCATCGACCTGGACTGGGAGTACCCCAACGCCTGCGGCCTGTCCTGCGACAGCAGCGGCCCGGCCGCCTTCAAGAACCTGATGCAGGCCGTGAAGGCCCGGTTCGGCGCGAACAACCTGGTCACCGCGGCCATCACCGCCGACGCCTCGGACGGCGGCAAGATCGACAAGGCCGACTACGCGGGCGCCGCGCAGTACACCGACTTCTACAACGTCATGACGTACGACTTCTTCGGCGCCTGGGCGGCCCAGGGTCCGACCGCCCCGCACTCCCCGCTGACCTCGTACGCGGGCATCCCGCAGGCCGGCTTCAACTCGGCCGACGCCATCGCCAAGCTCAAGGCCAAGGGCGTACCGGGCTCGAAGCTCAACCTCGGCATCGGCTTCTACGGCCGAGGCTGGACCGGCGTCACCCAGGCCACACCCGGCGGCACCGCCACCGGACCGGCCCCGGGCACGTACGAACAGGGCATCGAGGACTACAAGGTGCTCAAGAACAGCTGCCCGGCCACCGGCACCGTCGCCGGTACGGCCTACGCCAAGTGCGGCAGCAACTGGTGGAGCTACGACACCCCCGCCACCATCGCCGGCAAGATGACCTGGGCCAAGCAGCAGGGCCTCAGGGGAGCCTTCTACTGGGAGTTCAGCGGCGACACCGCGGGCGGTGAACTCGCGAACGCGGTCCACACCGGACTCCAGTAGGCAGACGGAAGCCGGGGAGACGGGTCCGCCCCCCGTCTCCCCGGCTTCTTCATGCGCCTCTCGCCCGCCCCGGCCCGCCGCCCCGCCGGGGTACCGGGAATCGGGTAGCCCCCCAGCTCGGGGGCTAGGCGACGTTCACCCGCTGGCCGGGCGGAGCCGCCTCCAGCCACGCCAGGAAGCCCGTCAGCGCGTCCTCGCTCATCGCCAGCTCCAGGCGTGTCCCCCGGTGGAGACAGCCGAGCACGACGGCGTCGGACAGCAGGGCCAGCTCCTCCTCGCCCTCCGGGGCGCGGCGGGCGAGGACCTCGATGGAGGACCGCTCCAGCAGCCGGCGCGGGCGCGGGGAGTAAGAGAACACCCGGAACCACTCGATACGGTCACCGCTGTAGCGCGCGACCCCGTACACCCAGCCCTTGCCTGAGATGTCCGGCTCTTCGGACACACCCCAGCGCATGCTGCAGTCGAAGGTGCCGCCGGACCGCTGGATCAGTCTGCGCCGCAGTCCGAAGACGAACAGCCCGATCACCACCAGGGCTACGACCAGGCCGCTCACAAGCAGAGCGAGGAGCATCTTCACCGACCTCCTCGCTCATCGAATACGCATGAGAAAAAAACGGACCTGCATCGCCTCAGCCGCGACCCGGTCTGGAAAGTTCCAGAACGGACCGCGGCTGAGGTCTGCCGAGTCCCGCAGGTCGCCCTCCGGGACTCAGCGGTTGAAACTCCGACGGGCGATCAGCCCGTTACGGCGCGCAGCCGGACATCCGCGCGACGCTCGGCGGCCGCGTCGGCCTCCGCCTTCGCGCGCTCCAGTGCCCGCTCCGCACGCTGGACATCGATCTCGTCCGCGAGCTCGGCGATCTCGGCCAGCAGGGACAGCTTGTTGTCCGCGAACGAGATGAATCCGCCGTGCACCGCGGCGATGACAGTGTTGCCCTCGCTGGTGCGGATGGTCACCGGGCCCGATTCCAGCACACCGAGAAGCGGCTGGTGACCGGGCATGACGCCGATGTCGCCGGACGTGGTGCGGGCGACAACAAGGGTGGCCTCGCCGGACCAGACATTGCGGTCCGCCGCGACCAGCTCGACGTGCAGCTCAGCAGCCAAGGTGGCTCCTCGGGTCACCACCCGGCGGGTCTGCCGGGTGTTGGGTCAAATTCTAATGGGCGTGGGGAGAGGGACGGGACGCACCCGCCCCTCTCCTGTGAAACCTGCGAACCGGGTGCGCCCCTCGCGGAGCGCGCCGGTCAGGAGACGCCCAGCTCCTTGGCGTTGGCCTTCAGGTCCTCGATGCCACCGCACATGAAGAACGCCTGCTCGGGGAAGTGGTCGTACTCACCGTCGCAGATCGCGTTGAACGCGGTGATCGACTCGTCGAGCGGAACGTCCGAACCGTCCACGCCGGTGAACTGCTTGGCGACGTGGGTGTTCTGCGACAGGAAGCGCTCGACGCGACGGGCGCGGTGGACAACGAGCTTGTCCTCCTCGCCCAGCTCGTCGATACCGAGGATCGCGATGATGTCCTGGAGGTCCTTGTACTTCTGCAGGATCCCCTTGACGCGCATGGCGGCCGCGTAGTGGTCCGCCGCGATGTACCGCGGGTCGAGGATGCGGGACGTGGAGTCCAGCGGGTCCACGGCCGGGTAGATGCCCTTCTCGGAGATCGGACGGGAGAGAACCGTCGTCGCGTCGAGGTGGGCGAAGGTGGTCGCCGGCGCCGGGTCGGTCAGGTCGTCCGCGGGGACGTAGATCGCCTGCATCGAGGTGATCGAGTGACCACGGGTCGAGGTGATGCGCTCCTGGAGGAGACCCATCTCGTCGGCCAGGTTCGGCTGGTAACCCACCGCGGAGGGCATACGGCCGAGCAGGGTCGACACCTCGGAACCCGCCTGGGTGTACCGGAAGATGTTGTCGATGAAGAAGAGCACGTCCTGCTTCTGCACATCGCGGAAGTACTCCGCCATGGTCAGACCGGCCAGGGCCACGCGCAGACGGGTGCCCGGGGGCTCGTCCATCTGGCCGAAGACGAGCGCCGTCTTGTCGATGACGCCGGAGTCGCCCATCTCCTCGATGAGGTCGTTGCCCTCACGGGTACGCTCACCGACGCCCGCGAACACCGACACACCGTCGTGGTTGTTGGCGACGCGGTAGATCATTTCCTGGATCAGAACGGTCTTGCCGACACCGGCACCACCGAACAGACCGATCTTTCCACCCTTGACGTACGGGGTGAGAAGGTCGATGACCTTGACGCCGGTCTCGAACATCTCCGTCTTGGACTCGAGCTCGTCGAAGCTCGGGGCCTTGCGGTGGATGGGCCAGCGCTCGGTGACCTCGGCGTTCGCCTCGGGGTAGTTCAGCACCTCACCCAGCGTGTTGAAGACCTTGCCCTTGGTGAAGTCGCCGACGGGGACGGTGATGCCCTCGCCCGTGTCGGTCACCGGGGCCTGGCGGACCAGACCGTCGGTGGGCTGCATGGAGATGGTGCGGACCAGGCCGTCACCCAGGTGCTGGGCGACCTCAAGGGTCAGCGTCTTGAGCGCGCCGTCCTCGGCCGGGTCGGCGACCTGGACCTTGAGCGCGTTGTAGATGTCGGGCATCGCGTCGACGGGGAACTCCACGTCGACGACCGGGCCGATGACCCGGGCGACGCGGCCCGTGGCGGCGGCCGTCTCAACAGAGGTCGTCATTACTTGTCACTCCCCGCGGTCGCGTCGGCCATGGCGCTGGCGCCACCGACGATCTCGCTGATTTCCTGGGTGATTTCGGCCTGGCGGGCCGCGTTGGCAAGCCGGGAGAGGCTCTTGATGAGGTCTCCGGCGTTGTCGGTCGCCGACTTCATCGCGCGGCGGCGGGCGGCGTGCTCGGAAGCGGCCGACTGCAGCAGTGCGTTGTAGATACGGCTCTCGACGTAGCGCGGCAGCAGGGCGTCGAGGACGTCCTCCGCCGACGGCTCGAAGTCGAACAGCGGAAGGATCTCGCCCTTCGCACCGTCCTCCTCCGCAGCCTTGTCGAGGCTGAGCGGCAGCATCCGTCCGTCCACCGCGTTCTGCGTCATCATCGACACGAATTCCGTGTAGACGATGTGCAGCTCGTCGACGCCGCCCTCGGCCGTGTCCAGCTGGATGGCCTCGATCAGCGGTGCCGCGACGCGCTTGGCGTCGGCGTAGGCCGGGCTGTCGGTGAAGCCGGTCCACGACTCCGTGACCTTGCGCTCACGGAACCCGTAGTAGGCGACACCCTTGCGGCCGACGATGTACGCGTCGACCTCCTTGCCCTCAGCCCGCAGCCGCTCGGTGAGCCGGTCCGCCTGCTTGATGGCGTTCGAGGAGTAGCCGCCGGCCAGACCGCGGTCGCTCGTGATGAGCACGATCGCGGCGCGGGTCGGCGCCTCGACCTCGGTGGTCAGGGCGTGCTTGTTGTTCGAACCGGTCGCCACCGCGGTCACCGCACGGGTGAGCTCGGTCGCGTACGGCATCGACGCCGCCACCTTGCGCTGCGCCTTGACGATGCGCGAGGCGGCGATCATCTCCATCGCCTTGGTGATCTTCTTGGTCGCCGTGATGGCACGGATGCGACGCTTGTAGACCCGGAGCTGCGCTCCCATGAGTCAGGTCCCTTCCGTCGTCACTTGGAGACGTTGACGGCCGGCACGTCCTCGCCCAGGAGCTTGCCGTCCGAGGTCTCGAACTGGCGCTTGAAGGCGGCGATGGCGTCAGCGATCGAGCCCAGGGTGTCGTCCGACATCTTGCCGCCGTCGGCGATGGAGGTGAGGAGGTCCTTGCGCTCGCGGCGCAGGTGCTCCAGCAGCTCCGACTCGAAGCGACGGATGTCGGCGACCGGGACGTCGTCCATCTTGCCGGTGGTGCCGGCCCAGACGGAGACGACCTGCTCCTCGACGGGCATCGGCTGGTACTGGCCCTGCTTCAGCAGCTCGACCATGCGCTTGCCGCGCTCCAGCGAGGCCTTCGACGCGGCGTCCAGGTCGGAACCGAAGGCGGCGAACGCCTCCAGCTCACGGTACTGGGCCAGGTCGACGCGGAGACGGCCCGAAACCTGCTTCATGGCCTTGTGCTGGGCGGAGCCACCGACGCGGGAGACCGAGATACCGACGTTCAGCGCCGGGCGCTGGCCCGCGTTGAACAGGTCGGACTCCAGGAAGCACTGGCCGTCGGTGATGGAGATGACGTTGGTCGGGATGAACGCCGACACGTCGTTCGCCTTGGTCTCGACGATCGGCAGACCGGTCATCGAGCCGGCGCCCATCTCGTCGGACAGCTTCGCGCAGCGCTCCAGCAGACGGGAGTGCAGGTAGAAGACGTCACCCGGGTAGGCCTCGCGGCCCGGCGGGCGGCGCAGCAGCAGCGAGACGGCGCGGTAGGCGTCGGCCTGCTTCGACAGGTCGTCGAAGATGATCAGGACGTGCTTGCCGGCGTACATCCAGTGCTGGCCGATGGCGGAACCGGTGTACGGCGCCAGGTACTTGAAGCCGGCCGGGTCGGACGCCGGGGCGGCGACGATCGTCGTGTACTCGAGCGCGCCGGCCTCTTCCAGGGCGCCGCGAACGGACGCGATGGTCGAGCCCTTCTGGCCGATGGCGACGTAGATGCAGCGGACCTGCTTGTTCACGTCGCCCGAGCGCCAGTTGTCGCGCTGGTTGATGATCGTGTCGACGGCCAGAGCGGTCTTGCCGGTCTGACGGTCACCAATGATCAGCTGACGCTGGCCACGGCCGATCGGCACCATCGCGTCGACGGCCTTGTAGCCGGTCTGCATGGGCTCGTGCACCGACTTACGGACCATGACGCCCGGGGCCTGCAGCTCGAGGGCGCGGCGGCCTTCGGTCGCGATCTCGCCGAGGCCGTCGATCGGGTTGCCGAGCGGGTCGACAACGCGGCCGAGGTAGCCCTCGCCGACGCCTACGGAGAGAACCTCACCGGTGCGCTGCACCGGCTGGCCCTCCTCGATACCGCTGAACTCGCCGAGGACGATCGCACCGATCTCGCGCTCCTCGAGGTTGAGGGCGAGACCGAGGGTGCCGTCCTCGAACTTCAGCAGCTCGTTCGCCATGGCGGAGGGCAGGCCCTCCACCTTCGCGATGCCGTCGCCGGCAACGCTGACCGTTCCGACCTCCTCGCGCGAGGCCGCGTCCGGCTGGTACGACTGGACAAAGGTCTCCAGTGCGTCCCGGATCTCCTCCGGCCGGATCGTGAGCTCCGCCATCTGGGTTCCCTGCTCTCCTTGTTGGGCCTGAAGCTTCTTAGGGGTCTGGGGGTGACCCCCAGGAATCTTCTGCAAGTTCTGCACGGCCCAACCGGGCCGCTAGGAATGCTTTGTATTTTTGGTGGCTGGTCAGCCGGCCATGCGGCGGGACGCCTCTGCGAGGCGGTCCGCGATGGTGCCGTCGATGACCTCGTCGCCGACTCGCACCGAGATCCCGCCGAGGACCTCGGGGTCCACGTCGAGGTTCAGGTGCATCTGGCGGCCGTACAGCTTGGCCAGCACCGCGCCGAGACGCTGCTTCTGCACGTCGCTGAGCGGAACCGCGCTGGTCACGGTGGCGACCATGCGGTCACGGCGCTCGGCGGCGAGCTTGGAAAGGGACTCGAGTCCCGCTTCCAGGCTACGTCCACGCGGGTGCGTGACAAGACGGATCACCAGGCGCTCGGTGACGGCGTTCACCTTGCCGCCGAGCAGGCTGCGCAGCAGCTGGCTCTTGGCGGAGGCGGTCGCCGCGCGGTCGGTCAGCGCGGCACGCAGCTCGGTGCTCGAGGACACGATCCGGCCGAAGCGGAAGATCTCGTCCTCGACGTTGTCGAGCGCGTCGGTCTGCTGGGCCGCCGTGAGGTCGGCGGTGGCCGCCAGTTCCTCCAGCGAGTCCACCAGGTCGCGGGACTGCGACCAGCGGGACCGGGCCATGCCGGACACCAGGTCGAGGGTCTCCCCGCCGACCTGACCGCCGAGCAGCCGAGCGACGAGCTCGGCCTTGGCCTCGCCGGCCTGCGCCGGGTCCGTGATGACCCGACGCAGCGAGACCTCACGGTCGAGCAGCGCGGTGACAGCGGCCAGCTCACCGGCGAGCTTCGCCACGTCGACGGACGTGTTGTCCGTCAGCGCGTCGAGACGCTCGCGCGCGGAGGCCAGCGCCTCGCGGCTCGCTCCGTTCATCGGGCCGCCTCGGCCTTCTCCTCAAGCTCGCTGAGGAAGCGGTCGATGGTGCGGCTCTGCCGGGCGTGGTCCTCGAGGGACTCGCCGACGAGCTTGCCGGCCAGGTCGGTGGCGAGCTTGCCGACGTCCTGACGCAGCGCCTGAGAGGCGGCCTTGCGGTCAGCCGCGATCTGGGCGTGGCCGGCAGCGATGATCTCCTCACGCTGCCGCTGGCCCTCTGCGCGCAGTTCTTCCTTGAGCGCAGTGCCCTGCTCCAGCGCTTCCTGGCGCAGGCGCGCGGCCTCGTGCCGGGCCTCGGCGAGCTGGGCCTTGTACTGCTCCAGCACGCTCTGAGCCTCGGTCTGAGCGGCTTCCGCCTTCTCGATACCGCCCTCGATGGCCTCGCGGCGCTCTTCCAGAACCTTGTTGATGTTCGGGAGGAGCTTCTTCGCGAGGAAACCGAAGACGATGACGAAGGCGATCAGACCGATGACGAGCTCGGGGATCGGCGGAACGAGGGGGTTTTGAGGCTCCTCGGCCGCGAGAACCAGGAGGTTCACATCAGTGCCTTTCGTCGATTCGGACTAGTCGTGTTCGTCAGGCGTAGACGAACGGCATGACCAGACCGATGAGGGCGAGCGCCTCACAGAAGGCGAAGCCGAGGATCTGGTTGGCGCGGATCAGACCGGCAGCTTCGGGCTGACGGGCGAGCGCCTGGGTGCCGTTACCGAAGATGATGCCGACGCCGACGCCGGGGCCGATCGCCGCGAGGCCGTAGCCAACGGAGCTGAGGGAACCGGTGACGGCAGCAAGGGTCTGGGACATGCCAGTTCTTCCTTCTCTTTCACGGACCGGTGGGGGTTGGCCACCGGACGACTGGGGGGATTGCCTGGAGCGGGCCGCGCTCAGTGGTGCTCGGCGAGCGCGCCCTGCAGGAAGCTGCAAGCCAGCAGCACGAAGACGTAGGCCTGGACGGCCTGGATGAAGAGCTCGAAGGCGGTCATCACGATGACCATGACGAACGAGACGCCGGCGTACGCGATGCCGATCCCGTTCAGCAGGTACCAGCTGGCGATGGTGAACAGCAGCAGCAGGGTGTGACCGGCGAACATGTTCGCGAACAGTCGGACCGCGTGTGTGAACGGGCGGACCAGGACGTTCGAGAAGAACTCGATCACCATGACCATCGGCAGAACCGGGCCGAGCGTCTTGTCGTAGCCCGTGATGTTCTTGAAGCCGCCGACGAAGCCGTGGCGCTTGAAGGTCACCGACATCCACATGACGTAGATGACGAGGGCGAGACCAGCCGGGTACGCGATGACCGCGGTCACCGGGAACTGGGCGAGCGGGACGATGGACCAGAGGTTCATCATCCAGACGAAGAAGAACGTCGCGACCATGAAGGGGACGTACTTCTCGCCCTCCTTCTTGCCCAGCGTTTCGTAGACGATGCCGCGGCGCACGAAGTCGTAGCCCGCCTCGGCGACCATCTGCAGCTTGCCCGGGACGACCTTCGGCTTCCGGAACGCGGCCCAGAAGAAGGCGACGATGATGACCGAGCCCAGCAGGGCCAGGAGCATCGTCTTGTTGAAGTACAGGCCGTCCGCATCGCCGAACATCGGCTTGAACAGGAACGAGTACAGGGTCGGGCCCGGGAAGCCGCAGCCAGTGCCGTCTTCGAAATGACAATTGATCTCGAAGGCGAGCGTCATGTCAGCAGCACTCACCGCAGGGCTCCTTCAGCGTGGCGCATAGGTACGGCAACCTCGTTGTGTCGGCGCGGCGCACAGCCGCGGTTCGGCACTGGACTGGTGTAACGGATGGTGGGGCGGCAGTCAGGCATCGAGCCTCGCGATGGAACAGGCGTCAGCTCAGATGCCCGCGCCCGCAGTGCCGCAGTTGGCACCGGACGATAGCAGGATCTCGAACGCCCACTTATCCCGGCCCTACCCTTCACGACTTCGGTCCCGGATTTTCGGGCTTGTCGCCCTTCACCGAGTCCGGTTCGACGTAAAGGATCTTGGCCTTCATGTGGGCACGCGTCTGCGCGGCGATCCACACCAGGGTGGTGGCGACGAGCGTGATGGCGAAGGCCTTGGGGTTGAACAGCGTCGTGTTCTTGAACGCTGCGACAAAGACGAAAAGCAGCAGGATCTGGGCCGTGTAGAGCATGAGCCCCATGGCCTGGAAGAGGTGCGGAAGCGATTTCGCCGTGCGCTGCAGAACGACGAATCCGATGCCCATGAACAGGATCACGACCAGCGTCGCGACGACGGCTCCGACCACACCCTTGCCGCCGACGACAAGCCCACTGATCAACGCGGCGAGTGCGCCGGCGACGGCCGTGGGCACGGCGGCTTGCAGAAGGGATCGGACGTCATCTGACCGCATGGCGGTTTGCTCCGCGTGGTGGTGGGGGCACTGGACTCGTACGGGACGAGCGTAAGCCCGGTCCGAGAGAGAACCTCGGGCCAAGGGACCGTCGCACTACGGTCCTTCGGCTCTGTCGCCGGGTTTAGTGAACGGTATCACAAACTATTTGATGAGAGCTTTACCTGCCGGGTGTGCCGACTGTCACACATGAGAGTGACCCTGCGCGTGTGTGCGCGACAGGAGGGCCGACTGCCTGCTAATGGGCACCCATGTCGGATATGCGATGGGGCCGTCAGCGAGTGGATTCAGCCTTACGCCGCTCGGGGAAGCGCGAACGGGGGCCCACGGCGGTCGCTCCGTTGACGCCCGAGACGCCCGCGGCGATGGGCCTGGCGGGCTGGGGTTCGGCGCCCGACGCGTCCTGTGCGGCCGCCTCCGCGGCCGCCTCGGCCGCGCGTGCGGCGTGCCGGTAGCGCGGCGGGACCAGCCGCTCGGCCCAGGCCGGGGTGCGGGGCGTGAAGCGCGGCAGGAGCAGCAGGAAGAGGCCCACCGCGCTGAGCACGGCGATCACCAGCACGATCCACATCGCGGTGGAGTGCACGGAGTAGGCCACGGTACCGAAGGCGATCAGGCCCGACCAGAAGTACATGATGAGGACCGCGCGGCTGTGCGAGTGGCCGAGTTCCAGCAGCCGGTGGTGCAGGTGTCCGCGGTCGGCCGCGAACGGCGACTGGCCGTTCCACGTACGCCGCACGATGGCCAGGATCAGGTCCGCCATCGGGATCGCGATGACCGTCAGGGGCAGGATCAGCGGGATGTAGGCGGGCAGCATCGCGTGCGTCGCGTTGCGCTCACCACCGGCGAACAGGGCCAGCGCGTCCGGGTCAACCTGACCCGTCAGGGAGATCGCCGCGGCGGCCAGGACCAGGCCGATCAGCATCGAGCCGGAGTCGCCCATGAAGATCCGCGCGGGGTGCATGTTGTGCGGCAGGAAGCCCAGGCACATGCCCATCAGGATCGCGGCGAACAGGGTCGCGGGGGCCGCGGACTCGATCCCGTAGCCGAACCAGATCCGGTAGGCGTACAGGAAGAGCGCGGCGGCGGCGATGCAGACCATGCCGGCGGCGAGGCCGTCGAGTCCGTCGACGAAGTTGACCGCGTTGATGGTGATCACGACGAGCGCCACGGTGAGCAGGTTGCCCTGCCACTGGGTGAGCGGAACGGTGCCGATGAAGGGGACCGGGATCCACAGGATCGTCAGACCCTGCATGACCATCACGCCGGCGGAGATCATCTGGGCGCCGAGCTTGATCAGGGCGTCGATCTCGAACTTGTCGTCCAGTACGCCGATCAGCCAGATCAGGGCGGCGCCGGAGAGCAGGGCGCGCGGTTCGTTCGACTTCTCGAAGACCGCGTTGAGGTTCTGCAGGTGGTCGGCGACCAGCAGGCCCGCGCACAGGCCGCCGAACATCGCGATCCCGCCGAGGCGCGGCGTCGGCTCGCGGTGCACGTCGCGCGCGCGGATCTCCGGCATGGCCCCGGCCGCGATCGCGAACTTCCGCACGGGCCCGGTCAGCAGGTAGGTCACCGCGACCGTGACGCAAAGCGTCAGCAGATATTCACGCACTGGCTGCCCCAGATGTATCGCCGGCCATCTCAGCCCCACACATTAGCTGCGATGTCCCCTCCACCGAGGACGCGAGGGGGCCGTATACCGGTTCCACTACACCCCCCTTGTCCCATTTACCCCCCGTAAGGGGGAAATCCTGCTGTGAGCTCTCCGACGTCCGTACGTGTCTGCGCGGCTTCCCCGTGCAGCGCGGCGGCGAACATCTCCGCGATCCGGAGCATCTGCGGCTCCCCCATCCCCTGCGTGGTCACGGCCGCCGTGCCCATCCGCACGCCCCGCTGGTCCCCGTACGGCAGCACGCACGTGTCCAGCACGATCCCGGCGGCGGCCAGCCGGCCGCGGGCGGTCGGGCCGTCCACGCCCAGCGGCGCCGGATCGGCGGTGATCATGTGGGTGTCGGTGCCTCCGGTGGTGATCGTGAACCCGCGCTCCTCCAGCGCCCCGGCCAGCACCCGGGCGTTGGAGACCACCCGGTGGGCGTAGGTGGCGAAAGCCGGCCGGGCCGCCTCGCCGAAGGCCACCGCCTTGGCCGCGATGGTGTGCATCTGTGCGCCGCCCTGGGTGAAGGGGAACACCGCCCGGTCGATGCGCTCGGCGAACTCGCCGCCGCACAGGATCATCCCGCCGCGCGGCCCGCGCAGCACCTTGTGCGTGGTCGCGCAGACGACGTCGGCGTAGGGCACCGGACTCGGCGCGGCGCCGCCGGCCACCAGCCCGATGGGATGCGCGGCGTCGGCGATCAGGTACGCCCCGACCTCGTCGGCGATCTCCCGGAAGGCCGAGTACTCGAGGTGGCGGGGGTAGGAGATGGACCCGCACACGATGGCCCTCGGCCGGTGGGCCCGGGCGAGGGCCTGCACCTGGCGGTAGTCGACGAGGCCCGTCCCGGCGTCGACCCCGTACCCGACGAAGGTGAACCACTGGCCCGAGAAGTTGGCGGGCGAGCCGTGGGTGAGGTGCCCCCCGTACGGGAGCCCCATCGCCAGCACGGTGTCCCCCGGCCGCAGCAGCGCCGCGTAGGCGGCCAGGACGGCCGAGGATCCGGAGTGCGGCTGCACGTTCGCGTGCTCGGTCCCGAACAGCGCCTTGGCCCGCTCCACGGCGATCTGCTCGGCGAGGTCCGCGTATTCGCAGCCGCCGTGGTAGCGGGCGCCGGGGTAGCCCTCGGCGTACTTGTTGGCGAGCGGGGAGCCCAGCGCCGCCAGCACGGCCGTCGAGGTGAAGTTCTCGGCCGCGCTCAGCTGCAGCGTGCCGGCCTGCCTGCGGCCCTCCCCCGCGAGTACGTCGGCCATCTGCGGGTCCTGCCGGCGCAGCAGGTCCGTGGGCTGGGTGATGACGCTCATGGCGCGGCTCCAGGGGGGTACCGGGTACCAGCCACTGTAGGCCCGGCCCGCCCGTCACGCCTCGCGGCGACGCGGCCCCGCCGGGCAGGTCCCCCGCCGGGGCCGGCGGCGGGCCGTGGGGCCCATCAGGGCCGTCGCCACGGGGCGGCGGCCGGTCGGGCACCTTGCCGCCGTGCTCCTCGCACCGCTCGGCGCCCGCGGGCCTCCTGGGCACCGGCCGCTGCGCCCTCCTCCGGCCGCCGGGGTCAGCGGCGGGCCGTGACGCCCGTCAGGGCCGTCACCACGGGGTCCAGTGCCTGGTTGATCTCGTCGCCGATGGAGCGGAAGAAGGTGATCGGCGCCCCGTACGGGTCGTACACCTCGTCCGCGTCGGGCGACGGTGCCAGCAGCCACCCGCGCAGCGCCGCGGCGGCCCGTACGAGCGCCCGGGCCCGCTCCGCCATGCCGTCGTCCAGCGGCGGCAGCGTGGCCGGGTCTATGGCCCGGACCAGCCGGGTGAACTCTTTGAGCGTGAAGGTGCGCAGCCCCGCCGAATGACCCATCGAGATGACCTGCGCACGGTGGTCGCGCGTGGCGGTCAGCACCAGGTCGGCGCGTATGACGTGCTCGTCCAGCAGCTCGCGGCCGGTGAACCCGGACGTGTCCGCCCCGAAGTCCTCCAGCACGGCGGCGGCGTTCGCCTCCATCGGGGCGCCCTCGTGGCCCCACGTGCCGGCGCTCTCCACGATGAGGTCGCCGCCGACGGGGCCGCCGAGGCGGTGCGAGAGGGCGTGCCGGGTCAGCCGCTCGGTGATCGGCGAGCGGCACACGTTGCCCGTGCTGACGTGGAGTATGCGGAAAGTGTTTCCCCCTGCTATGCCACGCCCCTCAGGGCTCACGGGGCCACCTCGAGGTCGGGTACGACCTCCCGCAGCTGGTCGGCGCTGAGCGCCCCCTCGCGCAGCAGCACGGGAACCTTCCCCGTGACGTCGACGATGGACGACGGCTCGATGCCGGGCGTCGGACCGCCGTCCAGGTACACCGAGACCGAGTCGCCGAGCATCTCGCGCGCCGCGTCGCAGTCCTCGGGAGCCGGATGCCCGGAGAGGTTGGCCGAGGACACCGCCATCGGGCCGACCTCCGTCAGCAGCTCGATGGCGACGGGGTGCAGCGGCATGCGGACGGCCACGGTCCCATGGGTGTCGCCCAGGTCCCACGCCAGCGAGGGCTGGTGTTTGGCGACCAGAGTCAGCGCGCCGGGCCAGAAGGCGTCGACGAGCTCCCAGGCCTGCTCGGAGAAGTCCGTGACGAGGCCGTGCAGGGTGTTCGGGGAACCGATGAGCACCGGGGTGGGCATGCCGCGGCCGCGGCCCTTGGCGGCGAGCAGGTCGTGCACGGCCTCCGGGCTGAAGGCGTCCGCGCCGATCCCGTACAGGGTGTCGGTGGGCAGCACGACGAGCTCGCCGCGGCGCACGGCGGATGCGGCTTCGCGCAGACCCGTCTTGCGGTCCGTCGCGTCGTTGCAGTCGTATCGCCGGGCCATCAGCGGGCCTCCTCGTGCAGCAGGGTGGTGGCGGGGTTCGTCGGGCCGGTCACGGCAGCGCCTTGCGGGCCGTGGCGAAACGCGGGCGGTTGTTGAGGTCGGGGTGGTCGGCCGCGTCGGCCCAGCCCCGTTCCTCGGCGAAGATCCACGGCACCTGGCCGCCCTGGGTGTCGGCGTGTTCGACGACGACGATCCCGCCGGGCCGCAGCAGCCGGTGTGCGGTGCGCTCGAGGCCCCGGATGGTGTCGAGGCCGTCCTCGCCGGAGAAGAGCGCCATCTCCGGGTCGTGGTCGCGGGCCTCGGGCGCCACGTACTCCCACTCGGTGAGCGGGATGTACGGGGGGTTGGAGATGACCAGGTCGACCTGGCCGTCGAGCTCGGGCAGCGCGCTCAGGGCGTCGCCCTGGTGGACCGTGACCCGGGAGCCCTCGGCGTTCTTGCGGGTCCACCGCAGGGCGTCCTCGGACAGCTCGACCGCGTGCACGCGCGAGCGCGGCACCTCCTGGGCCATGGCCAGCGCGATCGCGCCGGATCCGGTGCACAGGTCGACGATCAGCGGCTCGACGACGTCCATCGCCCGGACGGCCTGTATGGCCCAGTCCACGACCGACTCGGTCTCGGGCCGGGGCACGAAGACCCCGGGGCCGACCTGGAGCTCCAGGTAGCGGAAGAAGGCGCGCCCGGTGATGTGCTGGAGCGGTTCGCGCGCCTCGCGGCGGGCGACGGCCTCCCAGTAGCGGGCGTCGAAGTCCGCGTCCTTGACGTGGTGCAGTTCCCCCCGTTTGACGCCGTGCACGAAGGCGGCGAGCTCCTCCGCGTCGAAGCGCGGTGAGGGCACGCCTGCGGCGGCCAGCCGCTGGGTGGCCTGGGCCACCTCGGCAAGCAGCAAGTTCACGCTGGTCCTCCGGGCTGCTGTCGTACGGGGGGTGAAGCCGGTCGGTCAGTTCGCGGCGGCGAGCTTGGCCGCGGAGTCCGTGTCCACGCAGGCCTGGATGACCGCGTCGAGGTCGCCGTCGAGCACCTGGTCCAAGTTGTACGCCTTGAAGCCGGTGCGGTGGTCCGAGATCCGGTTCTCCGGGAAGTTGTACGTACGGATCTTCTCGGACCGGTCCACGGAGCGGACCTGGCTGCGGCGCACGTCGGAGGCCTCCTGCTCGGCGGCTTCCTGGGCGGCGGCCAGCAGGCGCGACCGCAGGATGCGCATGGCCTGCTCCTTGTTCTGGAGCTGGCTCTTCTCGTTCTGGCAGGAGGCGACCACACCGGTCGGGATGTGCGTGATGCGCACGGCCGAGTCGGTGGTGTTGACGGACTGGCCGCCGGGGCCGGAGGAGCGGTACACGTCGATGCGGAGGTCGTTCGCGTTGATCTCGACCTCGACCTCCTCGGCCTCCGGGGTGACGAGCACGCCGGCGGCGGAGGTGTGGATGCGGCCCTGGGACTCGGTGGCCGGAACGCGCTGGACGCGGTGCACGCCGCCCTCGTACTTCAGGCGGGCCCACACGCCCTGGCCGGGCTCCGTGGCGCCGTTGCCGCCCTTGGTGCGGACGGAGACCTGGACGTCCTTGTAGCCGCCGAGCTCGGACTCGGTGGCGTCGATGATCTCGGTCTTCCAGCCCACGCGCTCTGCGTAGCGCAGGTACATGCGCAGCAGGTCGCCGGCGAACAAGGCCGACTCGTCGCCGCCCGCGCCCGCCTTGACCTCGAGGAGCACGTCCTTGTCGTCGCTGGGGTCGCGCGGGACGAGCAGCAGGCGGAGCTTCTCGGTGAGCTCCTCGCGCTGCTGGGCAAGCTCCTTGACCTCGGCGGCGAAGTCCGGGTCGTCGGCCGCGAACTCCTTCGCCGTCTCGATGTCGTCGCCCGTCTGCTTCCAGGCACGGAAGGTGGCGATGATCGGGGTCAGCTCCGCGTAGCGCTTGTTCAGCTTGCGCGCGTTGGCCTGATCGGAGTGGACCGAAGGGTCGGCGAGCTGCTTCTCAAGGTCGGCGTGTTCGCCGACCAGTTCCTCGACCGCCTCGAACATCGGGGGACTCCTGTGGTGAAAGTGCGGGGGGACTGCACGGGGGACGGGCTTGAACGACGACAAAGGCGCCGGTCCGGCCGCCCCCGAGTGGACAGGGGGCGGCCGAAGACCGGCGCCTGGGTCGCGCTACTTCTTGGCCGCGCCCTTGCCGAAGCGCGCCTCGAAGCGGGCCACACGGCCACCGGTGTCGAGGATCTTCTGCTTGCCCGTGTAGAACGGGTGGCACTCGGAGCAGACCTCGGCACGGATGGTGCCCTCGGTCAGGGTGCTACGGGTCGTGAACGACGCGCCGCAGGTGCAGCTGACCGCGGTCTCGACGTACTCGGGGTGAACATCGCGCTTCAAGGTGTCTCCTAGATTCGGGAGGGCGCCGGGTCGCAGGAGCCGAATTGCGCACTGCGTGAACCGGGGCCGACAGACCAGTCTGCCAGGACCGGGCTGCCTGTCAAAATTCTGAGGACACCACCCTCAACGGGAGGGGGTCCCGGTCTATTCCGGGGTCCCTTCCGGGGTGCTCCCGAGAGACCCCTGGGGCCGCGGCTACCGGACGACGGTCCCGGCCGTGCTCTTGTCCCCGGTGGAGTTCACGGTGGCCTCGGCGGGGATCGGGCGGTCGGCCAGCAGGGCGTCCCAGACCATCTTGGACTCCTTCTGCAGGGGCGCGACGCGGTTGGCGTCGAGGGCGTCCGCGGTCACGGGCAGGGTGATCATCTGCATGTCGGCGGCGTCGATGCCCTGGAGGCTCTGGGCGAAGCCGGCGAGCGACTTCACGTCGCCGAGCGCCTTGTCGGTGGTGAGCGCCTTTGTCCCGGCGTCGGCGAGGTCGAGGAGCTTCTTGGGGTTGTCGAACACCCCGACGCCCTTGACCTGCTTGATCAGTGCCTTGATGAAGGCCTGCTGCAGCTGTATTCGGCCGAGGTCTCCGCCGTCCCCGACGCCGTGGCGGGTGCGGACCAGGCCGAGGGCCTGCTCGCCGTTCAGCTTGTTGGGGCCGGCGGGGAGGTCCAGGTGGCTGTACTCGTCCTTGATCGGCTTGCTGGTGGTGACCTCGACCCCGCCGAGGGTGTCGATGATCTTCTTGAAGCCGGTGAAGTCGACCTCGATGTAGTGGTCCATGCGGATCCCCGACATCTTCTCGACGGTCTTGACCGCGCAGGCGGCGCCGCCGACGGTGTAGGCCTCGTTGAACTGCTTGCGACGGCCGCCCGGGTCGGTCCTCCCCTTGCCGCCGACGGCGCATTCGGGGCGGCCGGTCATGGTGTCGCGGGGTATGGACACGACGCCGGCCTTGTGGTGGCCCTCGTAGAGGTGGACGATCATCGCGGTGTCGGAGCGGGCGGAGCCGCCGTCGTCCCGGCCGTACTCGCCGTTGGCGCCGCCCCGGGAGTCGGAGCCGAGGACGAGTATGTCCATCGAGCCGTTGTCGACGTTCGCCGGGCGGTCGGTGCCCAGCGCCTGGTCGATGTCGACCGTCTTGAGGTTGCCGTTGAGCTTGAAGTAGAACCAGCCCAGACCCGCCCCGCCGAGCAGGACCACCACGGCGGCGCTCCACGCGGCTATGACGAGGGCCCGGCGGCGCGGCGCCGGTTTGCGCCGCCTGCCGGCGCCGCGCCGGCCGCGGCCCTTGCTGTCCTCGGTCATGGTCTCCTCGGTCCTGAGTCCGGTCCCCGGGTCCTGCCGGCCCGCCGTCCACCCCGCGGGTCCTCTGACACAGACGGGCGAACGACGTGAAGGGTTCCATGGCCGGCACAACCACCGTACGGCCGCCACTGACGTACGAACCGGGACAAAACTCTGGGTAGCGCCTTCCTCACCTGCGGTTTCGGGGTATGTGGCGGGAGGCCGCGCTCCGGGTGCGGTGTGGCGAAGCTCGCACGGCCCCGACGCCCTCCCGAGGTACCCCCGGTTGCAGGTGGAGAAAGCACGGCAGCCCCCGCCGCGGGTGTGCGGGGGGGCTGCCGTGGCGATGCCTCACGACCGGCGCGGGACGCCGGCCGACGGACCTCAGTCGTCGTTCTTGCCCGACGGGGTCGTCTTCGCGATCTGCATCAGGAACTCGGCGTTCGACTTCGTCTGCTTCATCTTGTCGAGGAGCAGTTCGATCGCCTGCTGCGAGTCCAGCGCGTGCAGCACCCGGCGCAGCTTCCAGACGATGGCGAGCTCTTCCGCGTTGAGGAGGATCTCCTCCTTGCGGGTGCCCGACGGGTCGACGTCGACGGCCGGGAAGATGCGCTTGTCGGCGAGCTTCCGGTCGAGCTTGAGCTCCATGTTGCCGGTGCCCTTGAACTCCTCGAAGATCACCTCGTCCATGCGCGAGCCGGTGTCGACCAGCGCGGTGGCCAGGATGGTCAGCGAGCCGCCGTCCTCGATGTTGCGCGCGGCACCGAAGAAGCGCTTCGGCGGGTACAGCGCGGTCGAGTCGACACCACCGGACAGGATGCGGCCGGAGGCGGGCGCCGCGAGGTTGTACGCGCGGCCCAGACGGGTGATGGAGTCCAGCAGGACGACCACGTCGTGACCCAGCTCGACGAGGCGCTTGGCGCGCTCGATGGCCAGCTCGGCGACGGTGGTGTGGTCCTCGGCGGGGCGGTCGAAGGTCGAGGAGATGACCTCGCCCTTGACCGACCGCTGCATGTCGGTGACCTCTTCCGGACGCTCGTCGACCAGGACGACCATCAGGTGGCACTCGGGGTTGTTCGTGGTGATCGCGTTGGCGATCGCCTGCATGATCATGGTCTTGCCGGTCTTCGGCGGGGCCACGATCAGGCCGCGCTGGCCCTTGCCGATCGGCGACACGAGGTCGATGATGCGGGTGGTCAGCACGCCCGGGTCGGTCTCCAGGCGCAGCCGGTCCTGCGGGTACAGGGGCGTCAGCTTCTGGAACTCCGGTCGGCCACGGCCGGATTCGGGCGCCATGCCGTTCACCGAGTCGAGGCGCACCAGGGCGTTGAACTTCTCGCGGCGCTCGCCGTCCTTGGGCTGACGCACGGCACCCGTGGTGTGGTCGCCCTTGCGCAGACCCGCCTTGCGGACCTGGGCGAGGGAGACGTACACGTCGTTGGGGCCGGGCAGGTAGCCCGAGGTCCGGATGAACGCGTAGTTGTCCAGGATGTCGAGGATGCCCGCGACGGGGATCAGCACGTCGTCGTCGGCGACCTGCGGCTCGTTCGGCGCGAACTCGTCGCGGCCGCGGCGGCCCCGGCGGTCGCGGTAGCGGCCGCGGCGGCCGCGACGGCCGCCCTCGTCGTCGAAGTCGTCCTGCGGGCCGGCGTCCTGGCGCCCCTGCTGGCCCTGGCCCTGACCGCGGCCGCCCTGCTGCTGGCGGTCCTGACGGTCGGCGCGGTCCTGACGGCCGCCGCCCTGGCCGCCCTGCGCGGGCTGGCCCTGGGCCTGGCCGCCCTGGCCCTGCTCGTCGGTCTTCGCGCCACGGTCGCGGCGGTCGCGCTGGCGGTCGCCGCGCTCCCGGCGGTCGCGGCGGCCGCGGCCCTCGCCGTCCTGGCCCTGGGCCTGGCCGGCGGAGACCGCGGTGGCGGCTTCTGCCTTGGGCTCGGCGGGCGCGGTGGCGGTGGCCGTGTCGGCCTTCTGCTCGACCTGTACGGAGACGGGGGCCGAGCCCTCCGGGCTGCCGGAGGGGGCCGTGGCGCGACGGCGGCGGCGCTCGCCGGCCGGGGCGTCGTCGCTGGCCGGCTGGCCCGGGATCTCGATCTGCGCCTGCGCGGAGGGCTTCTCGGCGGGAGCAGCGGGGGCCTCCGCCGGTGCGGCGTCGGCGGCAGCCGTACGGGCCTTGCTGGTGGCACGGCGCTTCGGCTTGGCCTCGGCGGTGTCCGCGGCGGCGGAGGCGGCGGCCTTGGGGGCACCACTGCCCGCCTGCGCCTCCTTGATGACCTCGATCAGCTGGCTCTTGCGCATCCGCGCGGTGCCCCTGATCCCGAGGCCCGACGCGACCTGCTGCAGCTCGGCGAGGACCATGCCGTCAAGGCCGGTGCCGGTGCGTCGCCGCCGTCCGGCAGGGGCGGCCGCGGCGCCCGCGGCGGGGGCACTGGTGTCGACAGAGGTGTCGGCAGCGCCCATCAGATCGGTGGTGTCGCTCACGAAGGGTCCTTCCCTGGAGCGGACGTCGGCCTGTCTGGCTCGGCGACCGGTTGTGCTGTCCGACGACGGTCCTAGGTGTGGACCGTGCCGGGGCGGTGGTCCGCCGATAGAGATACGGCGGAAAGAAACATGCGTGGGTTCCGGCGAGAAGCCCCCGAGCTGAGAGCGTGGGAAGATCACGCCGATTCCGGAGCGTGCTCGAAACTGCTGGAAGCGATCAAAGCAGTCGGGGAGGCTCCCGGAAGAAATGTGGTCCCGGATGGGGACACTGAGCACCGGGCCATTGCGGCTTCCGATGCGCACTTGAGACTAACACTACCGGATCCAATAGATATTCCCCCTCTCAATCACCGGCAATCGCGCCCTTCCGCGCGGGCGGCCTGCCCTGGCCGCCCGCCCCTGGCCGACTGGTCCTGCTCGAGGAGCAGGCCTAGCCGCCCTGGGTGCCCAGCGGAAGTACGCTCGCGCCCGCGGCGTCGAGGGCGAGCCGGTTCGCCGCCCACCCTTCGCCCGCGAGCTGCGCGACCTTGTCGGCCGCGTCGTTGTCGACCAGCGCGAGGACCGTGGGGCCCGCGCCGGAGATGACCGCGGGGATGCCGTCCGCCCGCAGTCGGTTGACGAGTGCCACGCTCTCGGGCATCGCCGGGGACCGGTACTCCTGGTGGAGCCGGTCTTCGGTGGCCGGCAGCAGCAGCTCGGGACGCCTGGTCAGGGCTTCCACGAGCAGGCCCGCACGGCCCGCGTTGACGGCCGCGTCCACGTGCGGGACGGTGCGCGGCAGCAGGCCGCGGGCCGTCTCCGTGAGGACCGGCCGGGAAGGTACGAAGACCACCGGAACGATGGATTCGGCGGGCTCCATCCGGATCGCCCGGGCACTGCCCCCGTCCATCCAGGCCAGGGTGAAGCCGCCGAGCAGGCAGGCGGCGACGTTGTCGGGGTGGCCCTCGATCTCGGTGGCGAGCTCCAGGAGCGCCGCGTCGTCGAGCTTCGCCTCGCCGCCTATGGTGACCGCGCGGGCGGCGACGATGCCGGCGCAGATGGCGGCGGAGGAGGAACCCAGGCCGCGGCCGTGGGGGATCCGGTTGGCGCAGACGACCTCGAGGCCGCGCGGCTGTCCGCCCAGCAGGTCGAAGGCGGTGCGCATGGAGCGTACGAGCAGGTGGCTCTCGTCCCGCGGGAGGGTGTCGGCACCCTCGCCCGCGATGTCGATGTTCAGGCCGGAGTCGGCCACCCGGACGACGACGTCGTCGTAGAGCCCCAGGGCCAGGCCCAGAGCGTCGAACCCGGGGCCGAGATTGGCACTGCTGGCGGGGACGCGCACCCGTACGGCGGCGGCGCGGAACGCTGGACCGGCCATCGTCCGATGACACTCCTTGTGACTGTGCGAGAACTTCGCTCTTCGCTGGCTCGCTGTGAATGTACTGGAGAACGTACGACACCCGAAGGCCCTCGGGGCAGCACCGCAGTCATATGCGCGGTGGCGGATGTAAGTACAGCGTATCGAAGGAAGGTTCTCTCGCGACATAGGGCGCACAGGAGGCGCACGATGCGTGTCGCGGGCTTCGACCGGGTTGGACCCGCTTCGGCCGCACTTTTGTCGTCGTACGAGGTGAGTTGCCGGGTTCCGGAGGGCCCGGGAGCGCCGTCACGGCACTCGGGGAACCTCCGGAACCCGACTCACGGTCGCTCGGTCAGACCAGGCCGAGGCGCACCGCGGCGGCTTCGGCGTCCACCGGAACGGTGACCGGCTGCGGAGCGCCGGCGACAGCCCAGTCGGGGTCCTTGAGGCCGTTGCCCGTCACGGTGCACACGATCTTCTGCCCCGGGTCCACCAGGCCCAGCTCGGCGGCCTTGAGCAGCCCGGCCACGGACGCGGCCGAGGCGGGCTCGACGAAGACGCCCTCCTGAGCGGCCAACAGCCGGTAGGCGGCGAGGATCTGGCGGTCCGTCACCTCGTCGATGAAGCCGCCCGACTCGTCCCGCGCCTGCAGCGCGTAGTCCCAGGAGGCCGGGTTGCCGATGCGGATCGCGGTGGCGACGGTGTGCGGCTCCTTGACCACCTCGCCGCGCACGATGGGCGCGGAACCGGAGGCCTGGAAACCCCACACACGGGGCGTACGGGAGGCCAGGCCGTCGGCCTTGTACTCCTTGAACCCCCTCCAGTACGCGGTGATGTTGCCCGCGTTGCCCACCGGCAGCACGTGCACGTCCGGTGCGTCGCCGAGCGCGTCGACGATCTCGAACGCGGCCGTCTTCTGGCCCTCGATCCGCACCGGGTTGACGGAATTGACCAGCGCCACCGGGTAGTTGTCGGACAGCGCGCGGGCGAGGTCCAGGCAGTCGTCGAAGTTTCCGTCCACCTGGAGGATCTTGGCGCCGTGCACGAGGGCCTGGCCCATCTTGCCCAGCGCGATCTTGCCGCGGGGCACCAGCACCGCGCAGACCATCCCGGCGCGCACCGCGTAGGCGGCGGCGGACGCCGAAGTGTTGCCGGTGGAGGCGCAGATGACGGCCTTCGCGCCCTCCTCCTTGGCCCTGGTGATCGCCATGGTCATGCCGCGGTCTTTGAAGGACCCGGTGGGGTTCGCCCCCTCGACCTTCAGGTGCACCTCGCAGCCGGTGCGCTCGGACAGCACCTGCGCGGGGACGAGGGGAGTGCCACCCTCGCGGAGCGTGACCACCGGAGTCGTTTCCGTCACCGGCAGGCGGTCCCGGTACTCCTCGATGATCCCGCGCCACTGGTGGGTGCGATTGCTGCTCATGGGTCCTTACTCCCCTTCAACACGCATGATGCTGGCGACACCGCGGACGGTGTCCAGCTTCCGCAGCGCCTCGACGGTCCCGGAGAGGGCGGCGTCTGCGGCGCGGTGGGTGACGACGACGAGGGAGGCCTCCTTGCCGACCCCGTCTGGACGACCCTGCTGCCGGACGGTGTCGATGGACACACCGTGCTCCGCGAACGTCGTCGCCACCTGGGCGAGGACGCCCGGCTTGTCGGCCACATCGAGGCTGATGTGGTAGCGGGTGACGACGTCGCCCATGGGGCTGACCGGCAGCTGGGTGTACGCCGACTCGCCGGGCCCCGTTGCCTCGGCGAGCTTGTTGCGGGCGACGGCGACGAGGTCGCCGAGGACCGCGGACGCGGTCGGGGCGCCGCCCGCACCGGGCCCGTAGAACATCAGCCGCCCGGCGGCGTCCGCCTCGACGAAGACGGCGTTGTACGCCTCACGGACGGAGGCGAGCGGGTGGCTGAGCGGGATCATCGCCGGGTGGACGCGGGCGGTCACGGACTCGCCGTCCGCGGCGCGCTCGAGGATGGCGAGGAGCTTGATGGTGCAGCCCATCCGCTTGGCGGAGGCGAAGTCGGCGGCGCTGACCTCCGTCATGCCCTCCCGGTACACGTCGTCCAGGCGGACGCGGGTGTGGAAGGCGATGCCGGCCAGGATCGCGGCCTTGGCGGCGGCGTCGTAGCCCTCGACGTCGGCGGTCGGGTCGGCCTCGGCGTACCCGAGGGCGGTGGCCTCGTCGAGCGCCTCCTGGTAGCCGGCGCCGGTCGAGTCCATCTTGTCGAGGATGAAGTTCGTCGTGCCGTTGACGATGCCCATCACGCGGTTGATCTTGTCGCCGGCGAGGGACTCGCGCAGCGGGCGGATCAGCGGGATGGCGCCGGCGACGGCGGCCTCGTAGTAGAGGTCGAGTCCGGCCTGCTCGGCGGCGGCGTGCAGCGCGGCGCCGTCCTGGGCGAGGAGCGCCTTGTTCGCGGAGACCACCGAGATGCCGTTCTCGAAGGCGGTGGTGATCAGGGTGCGGGCCGGCTCGATGCCGCCGATGACCTCGATCGCGATGTCGATGTCACCGCGTTTGAGGAGGGCGGTCGCATCAGTGGTGATCAGCGCGGGATCGATGCCCTCACGCACCTTGGAGGGGCGGCGCACGGCCACGCCGGCGAGCTCGACGGGCGCGCCGATCCTCTGCGTGAGGTCGTCGGCGTGCGTCGTCATGATGCGAGCCACCTCTGAGCCGACCACTCCACAGCCCAGCAGCGCCACCTTCAGCGGACGCGTACGCATCATTCGACCTACGCCTTTCGATCTTCCATCATTACCCCGCGCACCGTTTGCACGCAGGGTCTGAACCAGTCTCACCCAATGGACAGCACTTTCCATCTTCGGTCCATTGGCTGAGACACCTATTTCATTATCCGACGTCGAGTCGCAGGAGATCTTCCTCCGTCTCGCGGCGAACGATCACTCGCGCCTGTCCGTCACGCACGGCGACGACGGGCGGGCGGAGCGCGTGGTTGTAGTTGCTGGCCATGGAACGGCAGTACGCGCCGGTCGCGGGCACGGCGAGGAGGTCGCCGGGCGCCAGGTCGGCCGGCAGGAACGCGTCCTTCACGACGATGTCACCGCTCTCGCAGTGCTTGCCGACGACGCGCACGAGCATCGGCTCGGCGTCGGAGGTACGGGAGACGAGCGCGATGGAGTATTCGGCGTCGTAGAGGGCCGTACGGATGTTGTCGGACATCCCGCCGTCGACACTGACGTACGTACGGAGCCCTTCGAGCGGCTTGATCGTCCCCACCTCGTACAGCGTGAAGGCGGTCGGGCCGACGATGGCGCGGCCGGGCTCGACGGAGATGCGGGGGGCGCGCAGACCGGCGCTCTCGCATTCACGGGCCACGATCTCCGTGAGCGCCTTGGCGATCTCGTGCGGCTCGCGGGGGTCGTCGTTCGACGTGTAGGCGATGCCCAGACCGCCGCCGAGGTCGATCTCGGGCAGTTCGACGCCGTGCTCGTCGCGGACGGCGGCGAGCAGCCGCACGACGCGCTTGGCGGAGACCTCGAAGCCGGCCATGTCGAAGATCTGCGAGCCGATGTGGGAGTGGACGCCCAGCAGCTCCAGCGAGTCGTGCCCGAGGGCGCGGCGCACGGCCTCGGCGGCGGACCCGTCGGCCACGGCGATCCCGAACTTCTGGTCCTCGTGGGCGGTGGCGATGAACTCGTGCGTGTGCGCCTCGACGCCGACGGTCACGCGGATCTGCACGGGCTGGCGTACGCCGAGTTCGCGGGCGATGTGCGCGACGCGGGCGATCTCCTGGAAGGAGTCGAGGACGATCCGTCCGACACCGGCCCCGACGGCCCGGCGGATCTCGCCCTCGGACTTGTTGTTGCCGTGGAAGGCGATCCGGTCGGCGGGCATCCCGGCGGCGAGGGCGGTCGACAGCTCTCCCCCCGAGCACACGTCGACGTTGAGGCCTTCTTCCTTCAGCCACTTCACGACGGCCTTGGAGAGGAACGCCTTCCCGGCGTAGAAGACGTCGGCGTCCTTGCCGAAGGCGGTCGCCCAGGCCCGGCAGCGGGCCCGGAAGTCGTCCTCGTCGAGGAAGTACGCGGGCGTCCCGAACTCCTCGGCCAGCCTGGTGACTTCGATGCCGCCGACGGAGACGACGCCGTCGTCCTCGCGCCGGACGGTGCGGGCCCAGACCTTCTCGTCGAGCGCGTTCAGGTCGGCGGGCGGCGGGGAGTAGTGCCCTTCGGGCAGGACGTCGGCGTGGCGGGGCCCGGCGGGGTGGGCGGAGCGGCTCATCGGTTTCTCTCTTCGCGGGTCATAGGCGTTCGGGTGCGTCCATGCCGAGCAGGGCCAGGCCGCCGGCCAGCACCGTCCCGGCGGCTTCGGCGAGTGCCAGCCGGGCGCGGTGGGCGGCCGAGGGTTTCTCGTCCCCCTGGGGCAGTACGCCGTACTGGAAGTCGAGCAGTGCGTCGGCCAGCTCGACGAGGTGCCGGGTGAGCCGCTCGGGCGCGCGGTGGTGCGCGGCGGCCTCCAGGACGAGGGGGTGGTCGGCGAGGAGGCGCAGCAGGGCGGGGGCGTCGTCCACCTCGCCCGCCTCCGGGTGGAAGCCCAGCTGTGCGGCGTTGCGTACGAGGGCCCGGCTGCGCGCGTGGGCGTACCGCACCCGGAAGAACTCCCCGGCCTCGCCCTGTACGAGGAGCTGCTCGTCGGAGAAGGAAGGGGTCTCCCGGGCGGGGGTGGCGAGCATCGCCCAGCAGGCGGCGTCGGCCCCGTAGCGGGCGACGACGTCGCCGTCGCGCTTGGCGACGGGGGCGACGGGCAGGTGCACGGGTTCGGTGGCGCCCTGGAGGCGCAGGAGCCGCAGCACGCTCCGGCGGACGACGCGCTCGCGCAGCCCGAGCCCGCTCTCGTCGGCGGGGACGGCAGGGGCGGCAGCCCGGCGGACGTCCCGGATGGCGGTGTACCGGGCGTTCGCGTCCGCCACGAGGGCGGGCGCGGAGGGGGCGGGCAGCACGAAGTTGAGGAATCCTGCTCCGGTGACCTCGACCTGCTCGATGCCCGGCTCGGCGCCGAGCCGGCGGGCCAGTACGCCGGCCACGTCGCGGGGCGGGCGTCCGGCGGCCTTGGCGACCTGGAAGGCCACGGGGGTGGCGTAGTCCCCCACCCCGCCGGGCCGGGTCCGTTCGACGACGACCCGCTCGGGCACGGCCGCACCGGCGGCCAGCTCCCCGTCCGCGACGGCGCAGCGCACGGCGCGTACGACGCAACGGGAGAGGTCTGCGGGGGTCACGGGACCAGCCTAGGGGAGACGCCCGGTCATCCCGCGATGGGTTTCGCCATGTGAACAGCGGCCCGACCCGGCCCGGGCTCAGCCCCGGCCCCTCCCCGCGGGAGCGCCCTTCCTCCCGTCGCGCCGGTCCCTGCGCTCGATGAGCCGGCGGACGACGCGTACGAGCTCGGTGGGCTCGAAGGGCTTGGCGAGGAAGGCGTCGACACCGGCCGCGATCCCGGCCTCGACCTCATGCTGCGAACAGGCGCTGACGATGGCGACGGGCACGTCGCGGGTCCGCGGATCGGCCCGCAGCTGCGCGGCGGCCCCGAAGCCGTCCAACCGCGGCATGACCACATCGAGGGTGATCACGTCGGGACACACCCGGTGCACCACGTCCAGAGCCTCGGCACCATCGTTCGCGGTCACGACCTCGAAGCCCTCCAGCTCGAGATTGACCTTGATCAGCTGCCGGATGACCTTGTTGTCGTCGACAACGAGGACCCGGCCCGAGACGCCTGACACAACTCGAGAGTAGGTCCGCCCGGGCCCCCGCGTCCGGGTTTTTGCCACTTCCACCCCGTGCGGGCGACCCACTCCCCCGTCCCCCACAAAACGGTTCCTGATCACCCCGTGGAAGCTGGTAGTGTTCAACCCGTCGCCGCACCACAAGCGACACGCCCCCGTAGCTCAGGGGATAGAGCAACGGCCTCCGGAGCCGTGTGCGCAGGTTCGAATCCTGCCGGGGGCACTCCAGCTAGAACAGCACCGCAAGGGCGCTGACCTGCTGAAGTGCCAAGCATGAAGACCTGGACCCAGTCCCACTGAGTCCAGGTCTTTGTCGTTGTTACGCACTGATCGCGATAGACCTGCGATAGAGCAGCTGGAACCAGTGACGGCCGATCAACGAGCACCTAACGTGTCGCCATGGCACCGCAACATGACAACCCAGCTGCGCGACTTCGAGACGTGCTGCTCGCCGTACACGCCAGGTTCCCCGGCCAGCGAGACCAAGAACAGGTCCTCGCATGGACCGCGTTCGCCCAAACACTTGAGGTGGGCGAGAACACCGCGGACGGCGTACACGCCATCGCCAGCGTGATTCAGCTCCCCAGCCAAATCATCGCGGCGGTACGTGCCCTGGGCGAGGAGCAAGACGAGGAGGAGCACCTTCTCCACGGCCTCGACCTACTGGAAAGAGCGGTGGCTGGAGTTGCCGCACGCAAGCCGCTTTACCAGGTGTTCTTCGAGATCGTCCCTGGTGGGCACATCCCCCAGAGCGCGGCCATGCACGGGCTACTCTCCGTTAGTCGCACATTGCATCGCGCCAGCCCGGTTCAGTTCTTCTCTGAGGACGACCTCGCACGGCTCGAAAGCCTGATCACCGAGATGATGAGCGAGGTCGGCACGGCTGCGCTCCCCGGACAGCTTCGAATCCTGCTCCTGTCTCACCTGCACGCCATGCTGCAGGCAGTGCACGTCGCCCGAGTGACAGGCCGCGAGGACATTGAGGCGACATTCGATGCTCTATTCGGATCTGTCATCCGAAGGCCCGAGCACGTCGAGTCGATGCGCGAAGCAGGATTTGTCGACAGATTCCGCGATTGGATCAATTCCGTCAATGGAATGATCAGCATCGGCACCGGCGCTTTCGGGCTCGGCCAACAGGTCATGCGGATGCTCGGTTGAGCGGCTAGAACTCCCAATCCAGCTCCGCCTCAATCTTCGAGTTCATAGCTGCTTCCTGTCCGTAGATGCACCCTTCATAGACACGATGGATCACCTCAGGTGAGTTACCCACCCGACGGGCGACTTCGGCAACCGGAACTCCAGCGTTCAGCCAGGTCGTGATGCAGGTGTGCCTGAGGTCGTACGGCCGGCCCCCGAGGATGGATTCCTGGAGGTCCGGCGGGAGTGCGTACTCGCGGGCGTCCTTCCAGACCCGCCAGTACGTGCTACTGCCGACCAGTCCGAGACGCTCGTTGGTGAACAGCCTGCCGTCCGTGGCGGTGCCGAACTCGCGCAGGTGGTCACGGAGCATGGCGACCAGCGGCGGGGGAATCGGGACCGGGCGGTCTTCCTTGGCTTCGCGGGACTTCAGGCCTCGCTTGTCGTGACGCTCGCCGCTGTCGGTCCACTGCTTCCCGGAGACGGGATTCGTGTCGCGAAGGGTGAGTGTCCCCCACCCTGTCTCGGGCAAGTGGCAGTCCCGACTCTTCAGGCCCACAGCCTCGCTCGGGCGGAGCGCTGCGAAGTACATGACAGCGAAGAAGGCGACCAGACGGCGCCCCTTCTTGCGGTCCCATGTCCCGACGTAGGAGACCGCGGCCAGGAGCTGAGCGGCCTGCGTCTTGTTCACGAGAACCCGCGGATCCACGCGATCCGATGCCGAGGTCTTCACCTTCTTGAGCGCCACAAGGGGGTTCTCCATCAGTAGCTTCCGCTCGATGGCGTACTCCACCGCCGTGTTCAGAGCTCGGCGACGGCGGCGTGCAGTCTCACCTGCGGCCGGCGAGCCATCCAGCTTGAACGAGAGGCGGTAGTGGACGTCTCGCAAGATCTTCGGGTCTTCGAGGGCCGATACGAGGAGCGCCCGTTCTGACAGCCATCGGTGAGCGTCATCGAGTTCGGCCGGCGGCTCCAGCTCGGCGTTTGCCGGGACAACAGCCCAGCGAAGAGCGAGGCGTAGTTCCTCCACCTTGGGCATCTGCTTGCCCTGTTCGACCATGGCCAGGGTGACAGCCGCGAGTCCGTCCGCGATGCCCTCACGGGTCTTGGCAGCGGCTGTGGGCCAGCGCATGGCCATGTACTCGCGGCAGAACGTGAACCAGGACAGTTCCTCGCGGGCATCTGCGGGCTCTGCGGCCTGCGCGGCGGCTCGGACTTCCGACTCAGGAAGGCCGTCCTTGATACGGAAGGCCTCGCCGCGCTTCATCGCCAACCACAGTTCGGACCGGCGGCTCCCAGCAAGCGCCACGGTCGCAAACGTCTTGCTACTGACCTTGCCTCCGACGATCCAGCGGAGTTGATAGGGGCGGGTCTTGCTCTGAGCCTTGGTCACATTCCAGAGCCGAATGTCGAGGGAAAACCCTTCCGGGCCCGAGCCGTTAGTCTGCTCGGACCCGGAATCAGCGCCGTTCGTCACGCGGTTTCCTCTCGCATCTCCAGCCAACGGGTCAGCTCCGACCGCCGGATGCGCACGGACCCGTTCGGGAGCTTGATGGACTTGGGGCCTTTCTTGCACTGCCGCCAGCGGTAGAACGTGGCTCGCGGAACACCGATTTCTTCGACTACCTGCGGGATGGTCAGCATTTCGTCGCGAGGCTTGGCCACGGCGAGGCTCCTTCGGGGAGACAAGGGGATGAGTTGCGGAGCAGAACCCCCCGGACCGCTGACAGAACTGACAGAACCTGGGTGAAAACGCGCTGACCTGCGAGTTTCAGGCCTGGAGCGGCTCTGACAAAACTCGCGGAAACTCTGACAGAACCTCCGGCGGTGGTCTGCCGGGGTTGGCGGGTGGGTTCTGTCAGAGTTTCCGGAGGTTCTGTCACGACGGCCAGAAGGCATGTTTGCGCAGGTCAGCGCGCTAGGGCGGAGGTTCTGTCAGTTGTGTCGGTCTGACCGGGGTTCTGTCAGGCGTCGCCACGCCCGAGGCGGGGGTGCGCGTCGTACTTCGGGGAGGGAGGCCGGCCGCCGCGTCCGGTGCGCGGGGGCGGGGGCTGCTGACGGAGCCAGCCGTGTTCCTCCAGCAGGGCCAGGGCCGGATCGAGGTCAGCCATGGCGGGAAAGTCTCCGCGGGAGAGCTGCCGGAACAGGTCCCGCTTGGTGAATCCGCTCAGCCTCGCGTCCCGAATGTGGGTGAGGAGCTGGCGCGCTGCTTCCTGCGCCGGGTCGGCGCCCATGGCGTCGAACACGTGCTGCGCGTGGGCAGTGAAGTAGTCCCCGAGACGGCTGGCATCGGCCAGCGTGGCGGCCTCGATCGGTCGGGTCCACCCGCTGTCGGGGTGGGTGGCCAGGTGGAGCAGGCCAGCGATGCGGGCGACCGCGCCGTCTCGCTTGCTCGCCCACTTGACGATTCCCGAGAGTGAGCCGCCCTTTCCAATCCGGGACTCGGTGACCTTCTGGTAGGCGAGCATGACGGCATCGGCGTCGGGGGTGAGGGTGAGTACGGCCGGATCAGTCCAGCCGTTCAGGGCCATGGCCAGCCCTCCGAGCTGCCGGGTGTAGGTGTCGGCCACGTCATCCGGGATCAGCTCCGGGGTGAGGTTGCGGCGGCCGACCAGCGATTCAGGCTGCGCGTACAGGAAGCGGGCCAGCAGGCCACGGCCATCTGCCCCTTTGATCTGCCCGATGGATTCGAGAACTTCGGGCTGAATGGCGAGGCCCATCGTGACTGCAGGGTGTTCGACGTGCTGGGCCTCGCGGCCCTGCCGGTTGACCCTCACCATGTCCCCCGCGTGACCCTTGAGGAAGATCTCCATGTTGGGTGCCCCGCTGTAGCGGCCCGAGATGATTTCGAAGATTCCGCCCTCCGGGGAGAGAACGGAGATCCGGCCTTCCTGCTCGGTGAGCAGGGTGGCGAGGTTCTCGGGCGTCACGTCGTCCGCGACGAGTTGGGGTTTGCAGGGGACCTTGATCTCCTCGGCGGCCTGTGCGAGGGCTACGGCTTCAGCCGTGAGCTGGTCCCGGAGTCCCGGCTCGGCGTTCGCTGCCTTGGCCGCTGCTTTGTCGGCGGCGGCCTTGGCAAGGCGCGCGGTGGTTTCGGCCTCGGCGCGGGCCGGGCCGGAGAGTTCCACGAGTGCCTTCTCTACGGCCATGAGTGGCTCGGTCATCAGGGCGAACACGGCGCTCTTGCGGTTGCCGGGGTCCAGGGCCACAGCGGTGTAGAGGTTGACCGGCTCTCGCCACCGGCCGCGGACGCAGACGGTGGCCCGGCCGCCGGCGGCCGTGGCGATGACTGCCAGGGCCAGGCATCCGGCGAGGTCGGCGGGGGTCTGGGTTTCCTCGGCGACGGCGGCGACCATGGCGGACAGCCACGGCGGGAGGGCGTCCACGGGGAAAGCGGGGAGGTCCCGGCGGCCGGTAAGCGGGACCGGCTCGTCCCAGACCGGCCCGGTCACGTCCTCCGCGGCGAGGGCGTCGAACCCTGCCCACAGGTCGGCGTCCACGGGCTGCGCGGTCATGCCGCATCTCCCGTGGCGTTGCGGGCGCTGCGGTGAATGCCATCGCGGATACTCGCCGCGATGCGAGAAGGAGCGAGTCCCGTCGGTGCGGCAGCTGTGAGCGCGTCGGTTACTTCCGCCTCGGTGAGGGCCCCGGCGGCGATGAGGCGGCCGAGGGCATAGGCCGCGTTGTACAGCGTCGTGTTCTGGGCGCCAGTGACGGCAGCAGCGACCTTGGCAACCTCACCGTTCAGGGCGGCCGCCGCGTACCGGTCGGCCTTTCCGATGCGGGAGCGGAGTACGGCCACGGGGACCGGGGCGGGTGCAGGCGCCGTGATGAGAAGGTCACCGAGCCACGTGGGGAGGGGGGCCGGGGGTGCGTCGTGAATGATCTCGTACGAGCCGGTGCCGACCGTGCTGCCGACCGCGACCACGTACCCGCCCCAGGCTCGCGTGTCGACCTTCCACCCCAACCGTCCTGCGCTGCCACGTAGCTGCTTTTCGGCGGGGGCGGCGAAGTACAGGTGCTGTCCGCCACGGCGGGTGCGCACCGTGAACGTCTCGGTCGGCAGCCGCTTTCCCGCCCGCTCGCAGATCATGGCGAACACGTCCAGGCCGTCGGTCGCTCCAGCCCAGTCCGCGGGCGCGGGTCCCTCGTCGTCCTTGGGGATGTCGAGGTCTACGACCAGCAGGCCGGCGGGGCCGGTGGCGATGCCGACGTTGTACGGGGCGCTCTGCCAGCACGCGGTGATCTGTTCGGCTGCGAGGGTGGCGCGCTGTTCGGGGGTGCGGTGGCCGTCCGTGCAGCGGCCGGTGCGGGGGCAGTTGCGTTCGGGGTGGCCGGCGGGCCGCTTGTCTCCGGGGCGGAGCGGGAAGACGGGCCAGCCGCGCTCGGCGGCGGCCAGAGCGGCGCGCAGCAGCGAAGGGGTGGGGGTTGGTGTCATGCTGGGGGCTCTCCTGTTTCTGCGAAGGGACGGAGAAGCCGGGGCGGTCGCGGTCTTGTGGTGAGAGGCGGCCGCCCCGGGCATAGCTAGAGGTCGGTGAGCGCGGCGGTGGGGATCTCGTAGACGTCGATGACGTCGTTCACGCCGTGCCAGCGACCGGGGGTGTGGTGGATGTAGACCACGTGCAGCGGGATGCCGTCGCGGCCGGTGAAGGCGTAGACGTTGACCGCGTCGGCCTTCTTGGGGCTCTTGCGGGCGCTGCGGATGTGGGACAGAACCGCGATCACGCTGACTCGCTCGGGCCGGTAGCGGCGGCCGTCGACCTGCGTGTGCATCGTGGGGTGCTGCGTGGTGCTCAGGGCGGGACTGGAACTCAAGGTGATCTCTCCTCAGTGGTGGCGAATCCAGAGGGCGTATTCCTGGCGGACGTAGCCGCGGGGGTCTGCGGTACGGGGGCCGTCCGCGTGGTCGATCTCGATGAGCCGCCGGGCCGCTTCGGTGGCGCAGGTCGCGGCGTCGCCGCTGACGGGGTCGTCGTCGGTGAGGGCGATGCGGTCCAGGAGTGCGGCCTTGCGGAGCCAGAACTCGCGGACGTGAATGCCGCGGCGGCAGTCGCGGGTTCCGCGTACGGTCCAGCCGATTTCGCTGATGATGCTCGGCGCGGTGGCGTAGGCCGCCTCGGGCCCGGTCACCAGTCCTTCCCCTCGGCGGTGCGCAGTTCGGGCAGTCCCGCGTCCGTTATGGCCTGCGGGTTGAAGCCGGGGAGGTTGGCGCGGGTGATGAGGGCGTTGGCGAGCTGTTCGGCGTAGGCGGCGCCAGAGCGGGCGACTTCGATCTGTGCTCCGGCGCGCAACGCTTCGACGCGTTCGACGTGCGCGTGGTCTTCGCGGCGGCCGAGGGTGTGCCGCTCGTGCGCGACGGTCTCGCGGCGGTCGGTGCGCCAGTAACGGGCGGCGAGTCCATAGGCGACAGCCGTGGCCAGCGCCCACAGCAGGATCGGGAGGGAGAGGCCGTCGGCGTACCCGGCGACTCCTGCCAGGGCCAGACCGCCGGATGCGGCGAACGCGGTTCCGGCGATGACGCTGCCGCCGGAGTGGTTGCCCGCCGAGAACGCGCCGGCCGTCGCGGCCCCGGTGGCGAGGACGACCATCAAGGCCGCGTTGCCGACGGAGTGTTCGGCGCCGTTCGCGTTCCAGATCCGGCCCAGGATCAGCACGGTCGTGGTGGCCACGGCGGGAGCTGCCTTGGGGGCGAGATCGACGGCCCAGTGCCGGTAGGTGATGGATTCGTTCATCCCTGGCTCCCCAGGTCCGAGACGGCCTTGATGATCGCGGTGGTGAGCTCGTTGATGGGGCCGGAGGCACCGGTGGAGGCGAGGAAGAAGCCGAACATCATGGCGACGAACGCGGAGCCGTAGCCGAGGGTCTTGGAGCGCAGGAGGAAGAACAGGACCAGCCCGAACAGGGCGACGAGCGAGACGGTGATGGCCATGGGGCTATCCCTTCGGGGCGAACGTCTTGCGCGGGGCGGGGTTGGCGTCGCGGTAGGCGCGGAGCCAGAGGTTGTAGAGGTGGCGGCCGACGCGGATGCGCTTGCCGTGACCGTCGCAGCGGCGGCAGTGCTTGCCGCGCTTGAGTCGGCCCTTGCGGTCCGTCTTCATCGCGAAGCCGAAGCCACGGCACTTGCGGCAGGTGCCGAACGGCGATCCCGCACACAGGCTGACGTAACCGAGAGTGACGACGAGCAGACAGGCGCCAGCAAGGAGGATGAGGGCCATCAGGTGCCTTCCGGGCGGGGTTTCCGGTGTTTGCGCAGGTCGGCTGCTAGATGCGAGATCGCTGATGGGGAGCGTTTCGGGGTGCTAGCGGGGGTGCTAGACCTAGCAGCAATGGCCGCTAGGTCTAGCAGCGGTGCGAGTCAGCTCCCGGACCGCTTGCCATCACGGAGGGTGATGGCGGTGGTGATGTCTGCGCGGGCAATGCCGCGGCGGGTGGTGCCCTTGCCGGCGGTGGTGGAGCCCCAGACGTCCTGGGCGGTGATGCCGTGCGGCTTGAGATTCGTGGTGACCGTCTCGGCCTTCCAGCCGCTGTAGACCTCGGGGCGCAGGGCGGCGAGGCGGGCAGCGACCTTCTCGTTCCAGACCTTCTCCTCATCGGCCGGAACGACCTTGAGGATGTCGGCGAGGAGGTCGAAGGAGGCTTCGCCGCTTTCGGGTTCCTGGCCGATGGCGTGGCCGGTGACGTTGCCGTACTCCTCGCGCATCCTGCGGGCGCGGACGACGACCTGTTCGGCGGCCACCGCGTCCACGAACGCGGAGGCCACGATGCGCGGGTCGTCGCCCTCACCGGCCATCCAGCAGATGCCGCGGTCGGTGCGGGAGAACATCGTGGCCCGGTATCCGGCCTTGTACATCGACGTGCCCAGCACCATGTCGTTGGCGGGCTGGCCCATGACCTTCAGGCAGAACCGCAGCACCGCGTTCGCACTGATCCCGGTGGGCAGCGACTTCGCGTCCGGGCGCTGGGTGCCGAACAGGGTCACCATCCCGAGGGCCGGGCCACGCTTGCACAGGTCGGTGCAGATCTCTTCGAGCTCCTTGCCGTACTTCTCGTGCTCGAAGGGGACCTGACACTCATCGAATCCGGCGACGATCGGGTGTAGACCGAGGCTCTTGTCATTGGCCAGCTCGGCAGTCACCTTCGACTCCGGGCAGCGCGAGCGGGGCAGCGACTTGATGACCTTCGCCCGGCGCCGCAGCTCGGCCCGCAGCTCCCGCAGCGATTCGAGGACGTAAAGGATGTCCTCATCCTCATCCCCGGCCCGGTAGCGGTGACAGACGGGCTCCAGCGCGCCGAAGTCGCCGGTGCCCTTGAAGTCGAACGCGTAGAGCTGGGCGCGCGGGTCTAGAGCGGCGATGAGCAGGAACAGGCGCATCAGGAACGTCTTGCCCATACGCGGGATGGACCCGACGACCACGGAGGCGAACATCAGGGTGACGGCGACGTCGGCCATGCGCTGGTCGTTGCCGAAGACAACCGGCTTGAACAGGTCCACCTGCCCGGACTTCAGCAGCGGCCAGGCGGGCTTCTTGGTCTCGTTCATGGGCTTGTCGCCCACCCACAAGACCAGCCGCCCTTCGTGCTCGGTCGGGTCGGCCGAAGGCCACACGGAGCCCACCTTGCGGCGCAGGCCGGAGGCCAGCGGCTTACGGGCCTCCATGATGTCCTCGGGCGTGACGCCCCACGGGAGGTCCAGGTCGGCGCGGTAGCCGGGCCCGTCCCGGGTGATCTCCGAGGTGAACCGCAGGCCGTTCATGTCGCCGCCCTTCTTGATGGCGGCCGACAGCTTCGCGTTGCCGATGTTGTCCAGAGCCCGGAGCACGAGCATCCCGGTCAGCTTCTGGAGTTCAGTCTTGAGGACGGCCGGCCCGATCACCGGCTGATCCTTCGGGGCACCCCAGAAACCCGCGGTGAGGACCGCGGCCGAGGCGAGTACGGCGAGCCAGCCGGGGGCCATGACGTACATGGTCAGCGCGAAGCCCGTACCGAAGATGAGCCCCACCACGGTGACCAGCGTCCGCAGGCGCACCCGGCTGTCCCGCTGCCGCGACAGCTTCAGGTACTCGGCGGTGTTCTCCTTGTAGACCTCATAGGCCCGCAGCGGGGCCGCCTCGGCGTCCCACACCCACCGGTTGGTGTCACGGACCAGCCGAGCCATGCCGCGCGGGGCGAGCATGCCGAGCTGCAGCGCGTACCAGGGGGTGCGGATGCCGTGGAAGGCCGTGGCGTAGAACGCGTTGCTCGCGGCGCGCTGGGTGGTGGAGATGATCCCCGGCTTCGACTTCAGCCAGGTCGGGATGATCGGCAGGCGCTTGTACGTGGTGACGCCCGGGGACGGCAGGTTGGGCGAGTCGACCGGCCTCGGCCGGGGCGACTCGTCCTCGTCGTCGTCCGGGTCGGCCGGCGGAGCTGCCGGGGCGGGGGTCGGGTTGGCGGGGCGCTTGGTGGTGATGTCGAAGACCTCGGCGCCGGGACGCTCGGGCTCCTCGCTCTGGCCGGTGGCGTGGACATCAGACACGGTGGTCTGCTCCCTCATATCGAGTCGGGTGGAAGGGCCCGGACAGCGAGGTGTTCGGGCCCGCCGTGCAGGTCAGGCAGCGCGCTGGTCTTCGGGGTAGGCGCAGGGCACGCACATGCCGAGCGAGGTCGGGATGACGTAGCCCGCGTCCGTGCGGCACTCGGGGCAGGTCCGGCGGGCGGTGTTCGCCTTGGCGAGCGCTGCGGCCTTGCCCGGGGTCATCGGCCGGACCGGCTTGGCCAGGTCGACGCGGTACAGGTAGGCGGTCAGCGGATCCCGCCGGCGGCGGGGGCGCTCCAGTTGGGCCACGACGTCCTGCCCGCCGGGGCGCAGGCCAGCCGCGCGGAGCTGACGGCGGGTGGCCAGCCCGTCCGGGGCGAGCCTCCAGGAGTAGACGGGGATGCCGTGCCCGGCCATCACGCGGCCGGCGCTTCAGCCTCGGCGGCGCGCTCGGCCTTGAGCGTGTCGCGCAACAGACGGCCGTTGGCGGAGGAGGTGCGGACTGCCTTGCGGATGGCCTCGGCCGTCAGCTCGCCATCGGTCCAGTTGGCCGTGACCGACCGGGCCTCATCCAGCAGCTCATCCGAATCGCGCGTCGGTCGGGGCGTGCGGGCCGACTTCGGTACCCGACCGGTCGCCCGGCGCGGAGCCGACTCCGCAGCGGCAACCGACTTCACTGGGGCCGACTGGGGAAGCTCGACCGGCTCGACTACCGCAACCGCTTCGGGCAGTGCCAGCGACTCGATGGCGGGGATCGGGTCGGCCGACTCAAGGGCAGGAAGGTCGGCTGTCACGGTCGGCGCCTCGGGGGTCGACTCGTGCAGGTCAGACCCCAACCGATTTACGGTGATCCCTAGCGTTTCATTCTGGTTTGCGGGAGGGGTGAACATGGCGGCCAGGGCAGCGTCGGCGCCGCTGGTGAGCCTGTCGCGCTGGACGTCCAGGAGTCGGGCGCCCAGCGACGCGTCACCCAACCCGACTTTGCGGGCCAGCCGCCACGACGTCTGATCGGACCACTTCCGAACCAGCGCCCACGGGTGGTTCGCGGCACGAGCGCGGTGGTAGGCCAGGGACCGCACCACGGCGGCCGCCTTGGCTTCTGCCTCGGCGTCGCGGCCGTCCTGGTGGACCACGATCCGCCGGGCGAGGAACGCCATGCCCTCGGCCGCAACGCACATGCCCATCGGGGTCACGGCGTAGATCACGGTGCGGCCCGGGTCATCGGCGGCCATCGCCGCCATGACCGAGGCGGCAGCGGGCAGGGCCCACAAGCCCACCCGGATGATGCGGGGGGAGGACTGGCCGAGCATCGTCAGCCCGAGCAGAACCAGCGCGAGAACCGCGGTCGCACCCTCGCCGGCCGCGACTGCGCCCAGCGCTGTGCCCTTGCCGTAGGCACGGCTGATGTTGCTGTAGGTACCCGCGCCACCGGCGACACCGGTGGCGAGCATGGGCACGAACGCGGCCGTCAGCACGACTTTCTGCACGACAGTCAGTGCCTTGCGGGTCTTCATCACGCCACCTCCCCACAGGTGCCGGGGCGGCCGTCGCGGCGGCCGTTGACCGTCGCCTGTTCGGGGGCGCAGCCGTGGGCTTGGATCCATGGGGTGCCGGTGCGCTTGGCTCGGTACATCTGCTCATCCGCCACCCGCAGCAGCTCGGGCAGGTCCGCCCGGTCCGTACGCGGGTTGAAGCGGACCACGCCGATCGCAGCGCTGATGGTCAGCGAGTGCCCCCCGACGTCTACCGGCTGCTCCAGCCCAGCGGTCAGGCTGGCGAGGGTTTCGGCGAGCTGGTTCTCGCTGTACGCGGGAGCCACGGCGGCGAACTCGTCGCCCCCCAAGCGCCCCACAACGGCCGAGTTGCTGAGCGCCCATTCCCCCAGCCGCTCGCCAACGGCGCGGATGACCGCGTCCCCGGCGGCGTGGCCGAAGGTGTCGTTGATCTGCTTGAACTCGTTGAGGTCGATCAGGCACACCGCCCTCGGCCTGATCGACGACAGCCAGCGCCTGGCAGCCTCGGTGAAACCATCGCGGGTCAACAGCCCGGTGAGCGGGTCACGGCGGGCCGCCGCAATCCGGCGCCGCATCCACAGGCTGTGAACGGACCAGCCGGACGCGAGAGGAAGTGCTGCGGCCAGCGCCGTCATGGTGTGGCTCATGCCGCGTCCCCCATCCGGGCGGAACGGCCGGCGTCACGGGCAGCGGCACGCAGGAACGGAACCGTGCGGGTCAGGGCGTCGGCGTAGAGCGCGTCCCACGCGGCGATCTCGTCGCCACCCTCACCCAGCGCTGCCAGCTCCGCGATGACCTCACGGGCCACCGCCTCGCGGGCCGCACGCTCCTGGGCGGTCTCCGGGGTGAGCGGACCACGGAACAGATCCCGGTCGAGCCCGAGGGGCAGTTCATCGAAGCCGAGCGCCAGTTCTTCGAACTCGGCGGGGTTCACGATCTGGTGATTACCGATGTACGAACGCATGTCGATCTCTCCTGATGAGCGAAGGGAACCGGGGCGCCTCGGTCCGTGGTGAGAGGCAGCGCCCCGGGAGTGAAGCCCGAACTTCGCGGCTCCCCGCACCCCGCCCGTGCATGACGGGCGGGGGAGGCAACCGGCCGCAGCGCTGCGAGCGCTGCGGAAGGGAGAGCCAGCCGTGCGAGCAATGCCCGGCGGTGAAGCCCGGAGATGCATCGCAAGGCGGTTGAGCGGTGACACAAGGGGCGCGGCCAGCCGTACCGGTCCAGTACGGCAAGCGCCCGTAGATGTCGGTGGATCACAGGAGCCTCCAAGCCGGAGGGGTGAGGCTTCACCGGCACGCCGTTGCCACGGCGCTCCAGTCCCGAGCCCTGGGAGTCGGGTGCGTCATCGTCACTGCTCTGACGCCAGCAGGGCGGCGCGTACCGGGTGGCACCCCCTTTGAAGCGGGTGTTCTCCAGAGCCAGAACGCAAGAGAAGGTGTTGCCGCCGACGACAGCCCGTCGCCATGGGGACGGGGGTCACGCCCCGTCTCGTTTCGCTTGGCACGCTGTTGAGTTCTCAAGGAACGAACGCTGCCTTCGTACTCGCCCCCTCGGGCTTTCCTCCGGGCACAAACAGGTGGAGCCCTGCATCACCAAAGCGATACATGCTTGAACATGTACCTCACAGTGGCTCGCTCGGTCCGGGCTGTCAAGCCCTTCGTGATTTCCGAGCCGCTGCGGCGTGCCATCAGAGTGCCGCCGGAGACGGGGACGAAGTCACCACGTCACTGGACGACTTGGGACGTCCTCGATAGCGTTCCGTGGGGCGAGTACGTCCCTGGACGTCCCTGGGGGTGCAGATGGCAAACGAGCGCTTACGGTCCGCCATGCTGTCGAGCGGCGTGACGGTTGACGCCATGGCAGAGCATGTCGGGGTTGACCCGAAGACCGTCGAACGGTGGATCACGCAGGGGCGCGCGCCGTATCGCCGACACCGACTCACCATCGCGGCCCACCTGCGCGAAGACGAGGCGTACCTCTGGCCCGACGGGCTGCCTGACGGCCAGCGAAAGGACGCGGCGGACGCCGAGGTCCTCAAGGTCTACCCGCACCGGTCCTACGTCCCAGCCGATCTCTGGCTACAACTCTTCGGCAGAGCGGAGCGGGAAATCGGCGTCCTGGTCCACGCTGGCGTGTTCCTTGCGGAAAACCCACGCTGGACGCAGCTACTCAAGCTGAAGGCGTCCTCCGGCATCCGCGCCCGGATACTCCTCGGAGACCCGCAGAGCCCAGAAATCCAGCGCCGCGGCCAAGAGGAGGAGATCGGAGAAGGCGTTGCGTACAAGGTCCGCGAAGTACTGAAGCTCTACCGACCGCTCTACCACGTACCCGGTGTCGAGTTCCGTCTGCACCGGTCGACACTTCACAACTCGCTGTACCGGTCCGACGATGAGTGGCTGGTCAACACACAGGTCTATGGTGTCAGCGCTCCCATGGCTCCCGTACTTCACCTGCGGAAGGTGGCCGGGGCCGAGCTCGTTTCCACCTACCAGCAGAGCTTCGAGAAGGTCTGGAGCGAGGCCGTACCCATCGAAAGGCACGCATGAGCCGCACTGACTACTTTAACGATCCCTTCGCCCCACGGGCGAACAGCATCGTGCCAGCGGTAACTGCCTTCGTGGTCAACGACGCAGACGAGATCCTCATGGAACGCCGCTCAGACAATGGACGGTGGGGCATGCCCGGGGGCGTCCAAGAGATCGGCGAGAACATCGCCACTACGGTCGTACGAGAGGTCTCGGAGGAGACTGGCATCACGGTCGAGGTGGTCGGCCTGGTCGGCATCTTCACTGACCCCGGGCACGTGATCGCGTTCTCGGACGGCGAGGTCCGCCAGGAATTCTCTCTCTGTTTCCGGGCACGTCCCGTCGGAGGCAATATCAAGGTCAGCTCGGAATCGCTCGATGTCCGATGGGTCCCACGTGCCGAAGTCAACTCACTCGACATGTCGCCTACGACAAGGCTGCGAGTCGAGGAGGGCTTCCGCGGCTCGCTTACCCCTCGAATCAGCTGACGCTCTCCTGCACAGCCCCGGCCCAACGCCTCTGTACGCGGTCCACGCGGCTCAGCAGCTCGGGTCGGGCAGCGGAAACCGCACGGAACACGACGTGATCAGGCCCATAGCGGTCAAGCACCTCTACCAACCGTTGGCCGGGGTCAACGAGCTGCCCCGTGGGACTGCTGGTCAAGTCGCAGTAGGTGATCGCGTCCACCAGCTCAGGTTCCGCAGGGCCGAACTCCCCAAGAGCCTCGGACAATCCCAGCTCGGCGGCCTCCCACGGAGAAGATGTGTGGAAGGCCACGATGCTGCACAGGCGGGGGTCCGCTCCAACCACGTCACGGAGGTACCGGGCGCCGTCAATCATGTGCTGGCCCGTGGCCACGGCGGCCTGGGCATAGCCGACGTCGTGCGCAATGGCAGCCGCGGCCAGTAGTTCTGCGTCGTCGCCGAGCGCCGGCGCGAGGGTCAACGCTTGGGCGTACACCCGCCGAGAGTGAGCCCACCGGTTCGGGAGACTCTCCGCGAGCAGCGATTCGGCAAGATCATGCGCCCACCTAGCCAGCTTCACAGTGCATGCCCTCCGTGGCCGCATTGATTTAAGAGGTTGGGCTGACGAAGCGCCCAATACCCTGCCTTGCTTCGACGTACCCAGCCGCCTCAAGCTCACGTACAGCGCGACGTACGGTCCCCCTAGCCACACCGTAAGTCTCCGCCAGCTCTGCCTCGCTCGGGAGGCGGGCTCCAGGGGGAAGGACACCATTTTGGATCTGTTCCTGAAGTTCCGTCACGATCCGTTCGTAGGGTGCTAGATGTCGCGCAGCAGCGGCCTGCCAGCCAACGCCCGCCACGGCAACGATCTCGCCCGACTCCTCAAGGGTCCGCAGGGCTCGCCGAACCGTCGTTCGCGCTACGCCAAACTCCCGCCCGATCTCCGATTCGGACGGCAGACCATCACCGTAGGCCCCTCCAGCAATCCGCACACGCAGAGCCTCTGAGATCACGAGGTAGGTCCCGCGCGGACTGGATTCGGACACCCGATTCCCCTTAGGTAGCCAGACAACGACGCCTCAAGCGTCGCATGCGCTTCCGTCTGACGGACTGGACGGCCGCTCGGGGCCACACAGGCACTCGACGAACCAGCCGTGGCGATCCTTGACGAACCTGCTCTACTCGGAAGGCAGAGCCGACAGGATAGCGGTAGGTAGCGAATGCTGCCGAAGGTAGAAATTCATGAAACGTGCCTCTTCTGGATACTCGCGAAGAAGCGACGCAACCAACAGCACGTCCTCAGCCTCCCTCATTCGGGAAACAATCAAAGCGAACATCTCGCCAATGAAAAATCGATTGTGAGTCGCCCCGACGATTAGAATTCTCCGCAGCACCAACCTTCGGATCTCATAGTCGTCACTCGGGGCAACCAGCGCCACCTTACGGAAGAATTTTGCAATATCATCCGTATAGCTAAAAGGGTGACTCCCCTCAGAGAACTGATCGAACATTGAAACGATCTGGCGAAACTCGCGCGGCGCATGCTCTTCTAGGCGACGAAGCGTTTCGACCGAGAGTGCAGGGACGAAATCCTTGTAGAAGACTTCGTCGTCCGCTGATTCAACGAGAAGCCGGGCCAGCGATAGCGTGGCCTCCGAATCTCCTTCCAGCGACTCCGCGTTCAGAACGCGCGCCCTCTCCATCGGCGGCGTGAGGTCAGGCGCGCCAGTGACAAGCAGTTCTAGCTCCTGCCGAAACTCACTCATCGCCTGATATCGATCGAGCGGCTCCTCAGCCACAGACTTGGTAATCAGGTAGCGAAATTTCGCAGGAATCAGCTCACGCCTGAAATATGGAAAAGGGACGACTCCAGTCAGGCAATGATAGAAGATTCTCCCGATGGAGAATACGTCCGCACTCTGAGTCACCTCGTGAGCATCATCGTACTGCTCGGGGGCCATGTAAGCCACGCTACCCACAACAGTTTTGGACTGGGTAATCTTGGCACTATCCGAGTTCACATCCCTGCACAAGCCGAAGTCGGAAACAACCCACCGATCATTCAGATACAGGATGTTGGCCGGCTTCAAATCTCGATGCAACACACCTTCACTGTGCGCAAACTCCACCGCTTCGGAAATGGCAAGAATGATGTCAACGCTTTCCTCCTCGGAAAGCCGTCCGGCAGATATCCGCTGCTCCAGCGACATCTCCGCATACGGCATGGTAAAGAACGGACCATCGGGACTCTTGTAAATCCGCAGAATTGGCATAATGCCGTCATGGCGGAGAGTGGACTGGATTCGGACTTCCCGCTCGAATCTGATGCGATCCGCACTGCCTTCGCTTGCGTCAACGCTTTCTAGTGGTTTCTTTAGAACAACAACGTCCTGCGCCGCCCCTTCCCGAACAAGCCAGACCTCCCCTTGCCCTCCCGCGCCGATCTTCCTGATCTTGTGCACCCTGACAGCGGCCACGAGGAGTCCCCGTTCTCGCAGTTGGCTTCTTTGCCATGCTATGGATGGCCGCATCGTAGCGGCAGCAGGGGCCGCAGGGCGCCCCTATGCCGAACTAGCCGTAGCCCCCTGGCTAGCCGAGGAGCGCAGCAAGGACGACTCGCATCTGTGGTCGCCCTGCTGCCAAGCAGCGGCGTACTTCCAGCCGTCCACTCCACTGCACCTAGGCGGCACAGTAGTGGGCGGCGCCCCACACGGGGCGCCGCCCACTCGTCCACGCGACTCAGTTGACCGGTGCGAGCACGCCGATCGCTCCGTCGTCGCCCTTATACAACCGGTCCGCCTCGGCCTTCCAGATCAAACAGTTGACCTGGCGCATGTCGATCCGCGCCGCATCCATCCTGCGCGAGAAAACCGGATCTGCGACGATTGATCTAGCGGGTGGGTTCGCTAGATACTCATTCACCGTTGGAATCGTGCGCATAGTTATAGGCAGGCTTTCATACCACGGCAGCCCCCGCGCGTTGCAAGCGCTGCACAGCAGGCCCCGAATGCAATTTTCGCAACCCCGTGCTCGGGTCCCGCAACATGCGTGATCGTGATCGACGTGAAACTCACGCCCACCACCTGGCTCTATCGCCCTACAAATCGCGCAGGCGCCTCCCTGCGCCGCCAACAGTGCACTCAAGAAGGCTGCCGTAGTGCCAAATCTTTGCGCGCGTCCCCGCTGGGACTGGCAAGTACGGCAACGTCTCCGGCGCCCGTTAGCCCCCCGCACTGCAAATTGCCCGAGGGGAAGAACCTGGTCGCAGTCATCACAGATAATTTCACCCCGTTTCCGTATTGCCTCAACTTCGACCAGCGTTCGACGCTTAGCAATCGACCGGATCCCGCCAATTGTCCGCTGCTGCTTGTAATGAGCATTACAAAGCTGCCACGCGTAGACGGCCCGGCTACATTCAGCCACCTCACATAGCCCTCCAGCTCTGCTTCGTAGCGGCGCAAGGGGACGCCCGTTCTTTAGCTGCATGGCATGCCCCCCGCAGTAACCGCGAGTATCACTGAGCCTGTCGCACTCTTCGTAGGCGCACGGTTTTCGAGGTTGCCGAACCGATATCGCCGTAAGCGTTTTTCCCTCTCGCAGTTGCTTCCAATGCGTGTTGCAAAGGCCCTTGGCTGCATGGGGTCGCTCACAGCCTTCAAACGTGCAGGTCTTCAACACCCCTCCGCTCTGGATCACAGGCCCACGTGCTGAGGAAGGCTAACGTCAGCCAGTGACAAAGCTGCCCCGGACTCACCTATGGCCGCTGCGACCGTTGAGCCCCGCCAAGCTGGCAGGATCGAAGGTGTAACACGGCTGTCAGCGCACTGAGGCCGTACGCCCGGTGTCATGCCACCGTGGCCGGCACCCGTCAAGGAATGACACCGTGCCACCCGGCCGGGAAAGCCCAACTTCAGAGTCTGCTCGCCTCCAACGGCGGTAGCCGCGTGCACGGTATGCGATAGAACTCGCTGGCTCACGGGATCCGCCTCGCTAAAATCGCAGCTCAGATGGGGCACTTGGGCGGCCTCAGGCGTGCCCTCCGGAGCCGTGTGCGCAGGTTCGAATCCTGCCGGGGGCACTCCAGCCAGACCAGCGCGATCACGCCGCTGACCTGCTGAAGTGCCAAGCATGAAGGCCCGAACTCAGTCCCACTGAGTCCGGGCCTTTGTCGTTGTTACGCACTGTCCCCGTGTGAGGAGCGTGTGGGCCACGCGTCAGCCGGACGCATCGCTGATCACCCGTCGGGCCCGCTCGTAGAACTGCTCACGCGTCCCGTCCAGCCCGGCGGCATCCGGGCGGGTCGTGAGATTCGACAACGCTTCGGCAGTGCCTGCCGCCCACTCCCCGTACGCATCGAAGACGGCGTTGGCCCGCTGCCTGAGCTCCAGGTCCGGCATGACCTCGATGACGGGCAGGGCGTCGTCATGGTGCCGGCGGACGACGGCGGCGCACTCGTCGTACAGGAGCATGGCGGCCAGGGTGTCGGCCGCCTCCGCGGCCTCGCCGATCTTCGCCCAGCTGTGACCCCTTGACTGTCCTGCACCACCGTCGCGGTTACCGACCCCGTCGTAGTGGTCGTCTGCCTGATTGACGTAACGGACTTCATCATCGAACGCTTCGGAAGTGGCCCCCCTCACGCGATGGATAAGCACGTGCGGGCAGCACCCGCTCTGCCCGCAAGGCGCACCTGGGCACCCAGGTCTCCACAACCCGACGAGGAATGGGCCGGGTACGCGACACACCCTCAGCCCCCGGAGTACTGGCTGCCGCGGCTCGGACAACGGGCGGGGCGAGCCCCCTGAACGGCCACGGTCAGCACGGATCGCACCCCCCATCCCTGTCGCTCCGGTGCCGTGTGCGCCAGACGCGGGCACCGTCGCCGACGTCTGGCGGGTGCCTCCTAGCCGCCCGACGTGAGGGTGGCGGCCAACAGGCGAGCGCTGGAGCGGATGGCGCGGGCCGGTTCACCGTAGGCGGGGTGGGCCTGGTCCAGGGTGGGCATGAGGCTCGGGGCGCGGTCGTTGGGGGCGCGGTCGAGGAGCGTGATGCCGGTCTCGGCCTCCTGGGTGGGGGCGTAGCCGGCGGCGCGCAGGGCGGTGAGGGTCTCCTCGGGGGGTGCTGTGGAGATCAGGACGGTGGGGGCGATGCGGCGCAGGCGGAGTTTGGTCAGGCCGCGGGCCTGGGCCACCTCGGCGATCAGGGTGGTGTCGTCGGAGCGGATGCAGCAGGCGGAGCGGACGACCTTGAGCTGTCCGTGGGTGCGGGCAGTGTCCTTGATCGTGTAGGCGAGCGGCTGGGGCAGAGGGGTGCCGCGCTCGCTTGCCGCCGTGAGGCCGTTGAGGAGTTCGTCGGCGCTCCAGCCCGCGTCCAGGGCCCGGCGGACGGAGGTCGCCGTGATCCGCCAGACCACGGCGTGCCCTTCGGACTCGATGTCGCCGACGGCGGAGAGCAGGTCGGCCAGGGCGGGTGCGGGGGCGCCGGTGACGGTGGCGGTCAGGTCGCTCTGGAACCGGGCCGTGTCGCTGGGCTCGGGCAGCGCTGCGTACAGGTCCTCGCGGAGGGTGGTCACCGCCTTCGCCAGGGTGGGGCGGAGGGACAGGTCCTCGCTCAGGCCCTCGGAGCCGCGGGCAGACGGGTCCGTGTCCGCGCCGGGTACGGCCGGGTAGTGGTGGGCGGCGCCCGCCTCCAGCAGGCGGCACAGGGACCGGCCGACGGGGGTGAGCGCGCCGTGGGCGACCACGCCGAGCAGGGCCGCCTCGGCCAGGGTGGCCGCCGTGCGGTCGAGGACTCCGTCCAGGCCGGTCGGCTCCCCCGTGGCGTCTGCGGCCAGGTGAGCGCGCAGGGCGGGCTGGAACCATGCGGCCAGGGAGAGCAGTTCGGTGTATCCACGTGCGTTCGCGGTCAGCCCGTGTCCGTCGGGGAGGACGGCGAGCGCTCGTAGGACCCCGGTGCGCAGGGTCACGGCGTCCTCGTCCTGCGGGCTGATGAGCGCGACCGGGGTCTCGTCGGGGTCCGGCCAGTGGGTGAGAACCGCGGGGAGCACAGCCCAGGCGGCCAGCAGCGGCAGCAGCTTGCCTGCGGCGGGGGCGGCGGCCCAGGCGTCGTAGCGGTCGCTCGGCAGCAGCCGGGCGGAGGGCTTGGGGGCCTTGGAGTTCCGGCGGCCACGGGAGGGCGGCGCCGGTTCGTCCGTCTTGGGCGCGGCCAGGCCGGCGTTCATCGCGAGGTCCAGCCACAGCCGGGTGTCGGCCTCATCGGCCCCGGCTGCCCTGGCCAGCCGGCGGGTGTCCCGTACGGCGATCCCGCCCGCCTTGCGGATCGCGACCGGCTCGGCGGCCAGCGCCCGTAGGACCAGTTCGGCCCGCCAGGCGGCCGCCGCGGCGGCCGTGCCGCCCTCGCCCTCCCAGCCGGACGGCAGCGGCGCGGTGGCGGTGAACGGCTCCGGTTCCAGCCGGGGGCTGGGCGCCGCGCCCTCGTCGCGGAGCGCACGGGCTACCTCGTACGGAAGTTCCACCAGGTCGAGGCCGGAGGGGATCAGTAGTCCGCGCGCGGCCAGCCAGTCGGTGCCCTCGTCGCCGCTGCCGCCCTCCCGGAAGACGTACTTCGTGTCAGGGCCCGCGTACTGCGACCCGTACCGGCCGACGAAGCAGTGGGTGCGCAGCAGTGGCGGGCCGGGTACCAGGTGGTCCAGCAGTTCCAGCGCGCGGACCGGTGCGTCCGCCAGCAGGGCCCGCACCCGGGCGGGATCGGCGAGCAGGGCGGTGATCAGCTCCTGGGCCTGGTCGCGGGTACGGGCCGTGCCTTCGCCGAAGAGGTTCGCGGCGATCCGCTTGATCTCGGGGGCGTTGTAGGCGTGGGTCAGCAGCCGGGTGGCGGTGCGCCCGTAACCGTCGAACCCGGCGGCCCGGACATGCAGCAGCGGCGGCAGTGCCAGTTTCCCCTTGGGCGCGGGGAGCAACAGTGCGCGCTCCCGCAGTCGGGCGAGCGTGTGCTCTGCCCGCCGCCGCTTCTCTCCCGGCTCGAACCAGGCCAGTACGTCCCGCTCGGGTACCAGTCGGTCCGCGGGCTCCACCGGGGCGAAAGGCGTGCGCTGTTGCCAGGGATACCGGGGCCCGTCCTCGGCCTCGCCGCCGGCTACGGGCCCGTGCCGCTCCAGGGCGAGGGCGGCGATGGAGGCGAGCAGTTCCAGTTCTCCGGCGGTGCCCGCCATCAGGCCCTGGCCCACCGACTCGTCGGTGAGCAGGTGTTCGGCGAGCTCGCGGAGGGTGGTGATCCGCCGGTACTGGGCGGCGAGCGGCAGATCGCGCTCCTCCAGCAAGGCGGTCAGCCGCTCGGAATCCAGGGTGCCCAGCCAATTCGCGAGGGTGGTGCGCGCATTCACCCGGCCAGGCTAGCGTCGCCGGGCCACCGAAGCTGAACCGGCCGTGTCCGTCCCCTCAGACCGCCGCGCTCAGTGCCGCCGCGCGTACCTCACCATGCCTCCTCCTGGCGGTTTCCCTGACTACTGCCAGGCACGGACAAGGTCTTCCGGACTCCCGTGCGCCGCAAGAGGCAGATCGGCCTCGACACCCGAACGGGACACCACCACCACCAGCGCCGTGCTCGGCTCGCCGCCGGGCACGGCGAGCATGTCCCGCACCAGGGCGTCGTACTCACCCCGGCCGAACGGCTGCGACTCCAACCACTTCACCGGGCCGATGAAGTGGACCCGCCCTGCCACGGGTTCACGGTCGGCGCCGATCAGGTCGATCTCCGGGTTGTTCTGCCGGTTCCACCAACCGCCGACCGCCTCCGTCTGCGGCCACCTCTCATCGGGCAGCAGGCGCAGCAGCGACTCACGGACGACCGGCTCGACGGCCCGGCAAGAGCCGCCCGACCCCGGCGAGCGCGAGGCGCTCTCCCCCGCTCCCTGCCGGATGGCGGACAACCGGCTCTGTTCGCCTATGGTTTCGGAGTTGATCATCAGGCGGTGTGAGCGGTGAGGGGCGCGGACGTGCGCGGAGGGAAGAGCGCAGCGGGGGCCGTGGGGCTGGCTCTGCTGCTGGCGGGGTGCGGCGGTGGCGCATCGCAGACGGAGTCGGAGCCGCTCGGCAAGGACACGGGGGTCCGGTATGACAAGTCCCGGGTGCCGACGGTCCAGGACATGGCCTGTGACCGCAAGCGCGGCTCGACCCGGTACGGGCTCCGCGCCCGCAAGGACGATTCCCTGCCCGAGCACAAGGGAGCGAACGCCTCCGAGAACTACGTATGCCACGGCCCGGACCGGATCAGCCTTGCCGCCGGGGGGCGGACGTGGACGGCACCTCACATCGCGGCCGAGTACGACCTCTACGAGGCCGTTCCGGACCCGCTCAAGACCGTCAGGACCGTGTACCGCGAGTCCTTGGCCGAGGAGGACGAACGCACCCTGGTCGGCGAGGCGGAGACGGTCACCACCCGGACCGCCGCGATCACCTGCCAGAAGAACGTGTGGGAGACCTTCCCCATGACCACCTGTGTGTGGGCGAACCACGGCGCTGTCGGCGCGGTCGACTTCTACCCGCCTGCGGGCCGGCACCCCGACATTGCGGAAGCGGTCGCCCGGACCAAGGAACTCATCGCGAGCGGACTGGTGGAAACCCCGCACTGAACGCGTCGTATGCAACACACCCCCTCCGCCGACGCGTTGATACGTCGCCTGGCCGATGCACCGGCGGTTCCGCGGGACCTGCGCCGAGACGGGCTCCGCACCCGGGTCCGGACGTCGGTCACGAACCGGCTGAGCGCCGTGCCGCGCGCCGGGCCCCCGGTTCCGGTGGTCCGTACGAGGGGTGGGACGGGAATGCTGTGGGTTCGGGGGGTGGGTGGGGGACCCCACCCTGCCTAAGGTGGGTGGTGGGCCGCAGGGCGCCTCCGACCTGCCTGGTGCTTTGCGGGGAGAGCTCGAAGTGGATGGGGCGGCGCGATGCGTGAGCTGGTGGAGACGGCGAAGCGGTGGGTGGCCGAGGGGCGGGCGGGGTATCTGGCCCGGCCCGTCACCGAGCGGGGCTTCGGGCCGCGGGATCCCGCGGGGGCCGTGCTCGTCGACCCGCGGGGGGAGTGCGTCGGAAGCCTGTACCGCGGGGTCTTCGACGCCGAACTCGTCGCCGAGGCCGCGGCCCTGGCGCCCGGGGCCACCGCGCGGGTGTGCGAGGTGTCCGTGGCCGGGGACGAGGCCGTGGCGGCGAAGCTGACCTGCGGCGGGCAGGCCGAGGTGCTGCTCCAGCCGCTCTCGGCGATTCCCGCCGAGTGGTGGGAGCTGCTCGGCGAGGGTGCCGGGGTGGCGTTGGTGACCCGGCTGAACGAGGCCGCCGACCGGGCGTCCAGCGAGGTCGTGAGGGCCACCGCGGTGCCGGGCGACGATGCAGGGCGGCGGGCCGGGGAGCTGCTGGCCACGCGGCGGGCCGGGCGGGACACCCTGTACGGCGAGTCCGGCCTGGTGCTGGTCGAGGCGCACCCGTCGGCCCCTTGTGTGGTCATCGGCGGCGGCGGTGAGCTGGCCGCCGTCATCGAGCGGCAGGCGCTGCTGCTGGGCTGGGAGGCGGTGCGGGTCGAGGCCGCCGGGCCGGCGGTGGAGGTGATCGAAGCGCGCCGGGACGCCGCGTGCGTGGTCGTGCTGAGCCACGACGAGCAGTTCGACGTGCCGACGCTGCGGGCGGCGCTGGCCGCGGGGGTCCCGTACATCGGGGCGCTCGGGTCGCGGCGTACGACCGCGCGCCGGCGGGAGGGACTGCTCGCGGCCGGGGTCACCGAGGCGGAGCTGGCCCGGGTGCACGGGCCGATCGGGCTCGACCTCGGCGCCCGCACGCCTGCGGAGACCGCGCTGGCGATCTGCGCCGAGATCCTCGGGGTGCTGGGGGCGCGCAAGGCGGGGGCGCTGCGGGACGCCGACGGGCCGATCAACGCCTGAGCCCTTCACGCCACCTCGGTGCGCCCGCAAAGCGCATAAACGGGCGATGTGGGAGAAAATGCTCCGTATGGACATGATCCTGAGCGTGGACTCGATCCTCACGGATGTGGCGTGGTTCCCGGTCATCGGATTGGCCGTCGTCGCCATGCTGCTCGGTGGCTTCAAGCTGGGCCAGCTGGTCAGGGCCAAGGAGCCGCCACCCCCCGCCGCCGAGGAGCAGCCCCACCTGCCGAACGGGGGAGCCGTCTACGAGGTCCGCGAGGAGCGGGATCAGGTGGAGATCCCCGAGGGCGGCCTGAGGCCGCACGAGATGCAGGGCTACGGGAACTTCGGCTCCACCACCTCCAGCCACCCGGAAGAGGTCCGCAAGGAGCGCGAGTCCGGATACAAGCTGCCGGAAGGACCGGGGCCGCACCCGCAGCCCGGGGCTCCCCCGGACGCCGGGCGCGGGGCACACTCCTGAACCGGCAATCCTGCGGTCCTGCGGTCCTGCGAGAGTCGGAGGGCGCACTCCTGACCCGTCGGTCCTGCGGTCCGGCGAGAGTCGGCGGATCCGGGGAGCCGGCCGTCCGGCCTGGTCCGGGGAGTCCGCCGTCCGGCCGTCCGGCCGTCCTGGGGACGACACGACCCGATCACCCTCTGGCCCGCGCCTCCCGCGCGGGTCAGAGGTCTGTCCGCAGCCGCAGCACCTCCGGCGGCGGGTGCCGGGCCGAGGTGTGCCGGACCTCCGCCGTGAGCGGTGGGTCCAGGACGCGGTAGGGGACCTCCCCGAGCCCGATGGCGGTGACGGTGGCCAGCGGCTCGGCGGTCCCGCGCGCGGCGGCGGCCTCGGCCACCTCCCGGCGGAGCGCCGCCGTCAGCGGGCTCGACACCAGCGGCGTCTCGTCCCCGACCGGCAGGACGAGCACCAGGGCGAGCGGCCGGCGCGGGGTGCCGGTGTAGCCGACCACCGCCGCGTCCCGGACGTCCGTGTGCCGCAGCTTCTGCCAGCCGCGCCGCCCGGCGGGGTAGGCCTGGTCCAGCCTTTTGACGACGAGGCCCTCGATGCCGCTGGCGGGGAGCGTCTCGTACCAGGTGGCGGCCAGTTCCGGGTCGGTCGTCATCGGGACCGGCTGGAGCGGCGGCCCGAGAGGCAGGAGCAGGTCGACGAGGAGGGCCCGGCGGCGTTCGTACGGGCGGGCGCGCACGTCCAGCCCGGCCAGTTCCAGCACGTCGAAGGCGGCGTACGAGGCCGGGAGGCTCTGCGCGAGCAGGGCGGCCCGCGCGGCGGTGGCCGCCGCGCGCCGCTGCACCAGTGCGAAGTCCGTGCGGCCCGCGTGCCAGACCACCACCTCGCCGTCGAGGACCGTCCCGGCGGGCAACCGCAGGGCGGCCGCGGCCAGATCGGGGAACGCGCTGGTGACGATCCGCCCGGAGCGGGCCTGGAGGGCCACGTCGGCCGCCGAGCGCGCGATGACCAGCCGGTGCCCGTCGAACTTCGGCTCGTACGCCAGCCCCGCCCCGCGCGGCAGGGTGCGTACGGCGGCGGCCAGCGCCACGCGGATCACGGCCGGGCCCTGGGGAGCGGCCGGCCCTGCGCGGGGTCGGCCAGCGGGGCGAAGAGGTCGCCGTCGCGGCCGAGCCGCGGTCCGATGTCGTCGGCGAGGAAGACCAGGTCGGCGGGGGTGCGGCAGGCTTCGACCTCCGCCCAGGACACGGGGGCGGAGACGGTGGGCCGGGCCCGGGCGCGCAGGGTGTAGGCGGCGGCGGTGGTCTTGGCGGCGGCGTTCTGGCTGTGGTCGACGAAGACCTTGCCGGGGCGCAGGGCCTTGGCCATGCGGTGCACCACGAGGTCGGGGAGTTCGCGCTCGGCCTCCTGGGCGAGCTGTTTCGCGTACGCGGACACCTGCGCGGACGGGGTCGGCTCCAGGGGCACGGCCAGGTGCAGGCCCTTGGATCCGGAGGTCTTGGCGTAGGCGTCGAGGCCGTCGGCGGCGAGGCGCTCGCGCAGCCACAGGGCGGCGGCGCTGCACTCGACGACGGACGCGGGCGCCCCGGGGTCGAGGTCGAGGATCATGCGGTCGGCGACGCCGGGGCTGCCGGCCGGCCACTGGTGGATGTGGAACTCGACGACGAGGTTGGCGGACCACATGAGGGTGGCCATGTCGGCGACGACCACCTGTTGGGCGGAGGGGTCCTCCGAGCGGGGTACGGGGGTGGTCCTCACCCAGTCGGGTGAGCCGGGTGGCGGGTTCTTGGTGAAGAACAGCTGGCCGTCCGGTCCGTCCGGATAGCGCAGGAAGGACACCGCCCGGTCGTGGATCTGGGCGAGCAGGGGCTCCGCGACGGTGGCGTAGTAGTGGAGTACCTCGCCCTTCGTGAAGCCGGTCTCCGAGTAGAGGACCTTGTCGAGGTTGCTGAGCGCGATGCGACGGCCCTCCACCAATGTGATCGGCGTCATACGATGAGATTGCCACGAAACAGGAGGAACCGTGCGATCCATCTGGAACGGAGCGATCTCCTTCGGCCTCGTCAGCATTCCGATCAAGCTCGTGAATGCCACCGAGAGCCACTCGATCTCCTTCCGCCAGATCCACCTCGCCGACGGCGGCCGGATCCGCTACCGCAAGGTGTGCGAGCTGGACGGCGAGGAGGTGCCGGGCGCCGAGATCGGCAAGGGGTACGAGGAGGCGGACGGGTCCGTCATCCCGATCACGGAGGAGGACCTGGCGCAGCTGCCGCTGACCACGGCGAAGACGATCGAGATCATGTCGTTCGTGCCCGCCGAGGAGATCGATCCGCTGCAGATGGACGCGGCGTACTACCTGGCCGCGAACGGGGCGACGGCGGCGAAGCCGTACACGCTGCTGCGGGAGGCGCTGAAGCGGAGCCGGAAGGTGGCGATCGCCAAGTACGCGCTGCGGGGGCGGGAGCGGTTGGGCATGCTGCGGGTCGTCGATGACGTGATCGCGATGCACGGGCTGTTGTGGCCGGACGAGATCCGGGTGCCGGAGGGAGTCGCTCCGGACGCGGAGGTACGGGTGCGGGACGCCGAACTCGACCTGGCGGACGCGCTGATGGCGACGCTGGGCGAGGTGGAGCTGGAGTCACTGCACGACGACTACCGGGACGCCGTGGAAGCGATGATCGCGGCGAAGGCGGGCGGGGCGTTCGAGCCCGCGGAGGCGACGGTGGAGCCCGCCGGCGGGCAGGTGATCGACCTGATGGCGGCGCTGGAGAAGAGCGTGCGGGCCGCGAAGGCGTCGCGGGGCGAGGGCGGGGGCGGGGCGGAGGACGGCTCCGGCGCCGAAGCCGGGGAAGGCGCTGGGGAAGGGGCCGACGTCACGCCGATGCGGCGGCGGGGCGGTCCGGGCCGGAAGACGACGGCTGCGCCGAAGGCCGTCGGCGGGAAGAAGTCGACGGCGGCTTCGGCGAAGAAGACCGCGGCGGCCGCGAGGACCACGTCCAAGAAGAAGTCCACCACCGCCAAGTCGGGGACGGCCGGATCGACTACTGCCAAGTCGACCGCAGCCAAGTCGAGAACGACCAAGTCGACTGCCAACAAGTCCACTTCGGCGGCAAGTGCGAAGAAGGCCGGTACGGCGGCGGGGGCGAAGAAGGCCGCAACGCCGCGAAAGCGGGCCTCTGCCTGAAAGGCGCTCCGGTGGGCGGGGCGGGGGCTGCGGCGCTCTCCTCCCTCCCCGGCGGGGGCTGCGGCGCTCTCCTCCCTCCCCGGCGGGGGCTGCGGCGCTCTCCTCCGCCGCGCCCCTTCACTGTTGTCCGGGGCTCCGCCCCGGGCCCCGCGCTCGGAGCGCCGACGGGGCCGGATCCGGGGCGGCCCGCCCACCTCGCGCCTCGAACCCGCGCGGGGCCGGAGTGGGCCGGGAGCGGGGCGGCGGGGCCGGCGGGAGCCAGGTCCGGGTGTCGCGGGCCTGGGCGAACAGGGCTTCGACGTCGGGGGGTTTCAGGGCCTCCGGGGAGGCCAGGAGGTCCGGTGTCGCGGTCGGCGGCTGGAGGATGCGGATGTCGCGGACCGTCGGGGCGGCCTCCAGGCGGGAGGCGTCCACCACCGCGAGGGCCGGCGTGACCTTCGCGGCCAGGACCGCGGTCGCGCGGTCCGCGGCTGCGCGGATCCAGCGGGGGTCGGGGCGGGGTTCCGCGCGGCCGACCGTGAGCAGCAGGTCGCCGACCACCGCGCGCTGCCGCCGCCCCGGGACCGTACGCACGCAGAAGATCCCTGCCGGGCCGATGACCAGGTGGTCGATGTGGCCGAACCCCAGGAGCGGCACGCAGTGCAGGGTGCGCCAGCCGTCCGGTTCCAGGGCGTCGAAGGCGTCGCCCATCCGCTGCTGCGCGGTCAGGTCCTGGCGCAGCCGGTGTCGCGACCGGGTGCCCCCGGAGCCGTGTTCCAGCTCGGCCAGGAGGGTTTCGCCGGGCCGGTTCGGCGCCAGGTCCGCATCCGGCGGCATGGCGAGGCGGCGCAGGTCGGCCGCGGTGGGGACCGGGGGCGGCCCGATGGACACCGAGCCGCTCAGATAGGGCCGCAGTACGGCCAGGACGGCATCGCGGTGGTCGTCCGCGAGGACGCTGATCCGGTTGGCCTGGCGGTCGTACCAGGCGACCGCCTGCCCGTCGGGCAGGTTGACGTACAGTCGGCCCCGTCCGGGCCGGCCGCTGGGCAGTACCTTGAGTCCGCGCATTCGCCCTCACCCCCGCCGTCCATGTGAGCAGCCGGGGCGCCGCACGGCAATCCCTCGGTTGTGTAACGACTCCGACGGAACCTTGCGACTTCGCTGTTACACGAACGGGGTGTCGCCGCAACGGCCGCCGCCTAGGTTTGTTTGTCGCACCTGGAGACACCAGGCCCCGACCAGGGCACCGACGCCCCAGCCAGAAGGACCTCTCGTGAGCACCGTCCGCCGCCGCACTCTCGTTCGCGCCGCCGCCGTGACCGCCTGTGCCGGCAGCCTGCTGGCGCTGCCCACCGCCGCCGCTCTGGCGGAAGGGGTTCCGGCGGCCTCGTCCGCGCGCTCCTCGGCCCCGCAGCGGACCCTGGTCAAGAGCCTCTCGCTGGCCGACGGGGTGTCCACGGCGAGGATCTACCGGACGGCCGAGGGCGCCTACCAGGCCGACATCCTGGCCGCCGACGGCGCCAGGGCCACCACTCTGACCAGCCGTGACGGGGTGACCGAGATCGGCGGCTCCGGCAACCTGCACGCCGCCCTGGACGCCGAGGGACGGCTGACCTCCTGGGCGGGCGACGCCCCCGCGCGGGGCGGCAGCCACGCCGTCGTGGGCGAAGGGCACAAGACCGGCACCCGCGACGGGCAGATCGTCCCGGTGTCGGCCGAGCAGCGGGCCGCCGCGGGCGACACCCGCGCCCTGGAGGCCGCGTCCGCGGAGGGCCGACGACTGAGTACGCTGGCCGACGAGCCGGGCGACGGCCTGCTGCTGCTTGCCGCCGGCGGCGGCATCGCCGCCGTGGGGGCGGCCGGGCTCGGCTTCGCCATGCTGCGCCGGGGACGCACGGACGCCTGACCGCCGTCCGTACACCCGTACGCGCGGAAGGCCCGCTCGCCCGCATCGCGGCCACCGAAGGGTCGGCCCGGGCATAAGGGGCGCACCTCCGCATAGGGTGGATGCGATCGACCGTCGTCGCAAGGCGCGCAGAAGGGCACGGGGGGCTGTGAACAGGGGTGCCGTGAAGAGGTTCGTTTTCGGCGGTTCCGCGCGCCGCCGTTCCACCGCTCCCGCCGTGGCCCCGTTGCTGCTCCTCGCCGTGCTCCCGCTGTTGGCGGGCTGCGGCGACACCGGCGGCCTGGTCGGCGCCGGGGCGACCGCGACCGCGAGCGGCCCCGTCCACCTGTGGCCCGAGCGCCTGGGGGCGACAGTACCGCCGGCCGATCCGGCCGGCGCCCCGCCCGAGTACGTGAAGGGGATCCCGCCCGTCCGCGACCAGGACGTGCACGGGGTGGATCCGGTGATCCTCGTCCAGGCGGAGCTGCGGGCCCATCCGAAGACCGGGGTCGGGGCCGACGGGATGCCGGCCGAAACCGCGGCGGCGATCAAGGTCTGCAAGCAGGGGGCCGCGGAGCCCGCGTCGTGCCCGGTGCTGGCGCCGTACTACCGGGACCTCACCGGCGACGGCAAGGACGAGTTGATAGTGGGCATCGAGTTCCCGGACAAGAGGATGTCCGTACGGGTCTACACGGCGGACGGCGACGGGCGTCTGAACCGGATCATGGCGACCACGCAGACCGTCGTCTCGGTGGAGCTGGCCGGTCGGGACGTGGTGCTGCGGGTGCCCAGCGGCAACCGCGGCTACGAGCTGATCACCGCCTGGTCCTGGGAGGAGAAGCAGCGCACCATGCTGCCGACGCGGGAGCAGATCGTACGGGTGCCCGCGAACCCGCCGGGTCCGGAGGACCGCGGTCCAGGGACCGGTCCCGGGACCGGCACCGGTGGCGGTGGCGGTGGCGGTCTCGGACCCGGGACGGGCTCCGGCCCGGGCCCCGGCCCGGGCCGCGGCGGCGGTCCCGGGCCCGCACCGGACCGGCCGTGACCGTGACGCTGCGCGGGAGCGAGGACCGGGCGCGGGCCGGAGGGCGGATGCGGACCGGAGGCCGGAAGCGGTTGCGGCTGCGGCTGAAGCTGCGGCTGCCCGCCTGGACGGCCACGCTGACCTGGAAATCGGCGTGCTTCATCGCGGTGATGTGCTGCTCACTGGCAGCCGTGCTCGGCGCGCTGGTGCACGTGGAGGTGACCCGCCAGACGGTGGCCACGGCGCGGGAGAAGGCGCTGGGCAAGCTGAGCGAGGTCACGGACCGGTACGAGGCGGGCGAGCCGCTGCCGCCCGGTTCCGGACTGGACCCGGTGGGGCTGCCGCCGGGACTGCGGGCGCTCGCGGTCGGCGGGCACCGCGGAACGGTCGTGGGGGAGCACCGCGGCCGCCCCATGATGTGGGCGGCCGGCCCGGCGGACGGCCGGGCCCTGGCGACGGCGATCGACTACGGGCAGAGCGCCCGTACCATCAGCGGACTGGACAACGCGATCATCGGGTCGTCGGTGCTGGCGATCGGCGGGACGCTGCTCGTGGGCGTGTTCGCGGTGACGCGGGTGACGCGGCGGCTGCACCAGACGGCGACGGTGGCGCGGCGGATCACACAGGGCGACCTCGACGCCCGGGTGGACGACCCGCGGACGAAGGACCCCTCGCGGCGCCAGGACGAAGTGGCGACGGTGGCCGGGGCGCTGGACACGATGGCGGGAAGTCTGCAGTCGAAGCTGGAGAGCGAGCGGCGGTTCACGGCGGACGTGGCCCATGAGCTGCGCACGCCACTGACCGGCTTGCAGGCGGCGTCGGAGCTGCTGCCGCAGGGCCGGCCCACGGAGCTGGTGCGCGAGCGGGTCCGCACGATGCGGCAGCTGACGGAGGATCTGCTGGAGATCTCGCGGCTGGACTCGGGCAGCGAGGCGGTCGAGACGGACCTCCACCAGCTGGGGCGGCTGGCCCGGCGCGTGGTCCGGGCCTCGGGGACGGACACGGAGGTGGTCGTCCTGCGGGATGCCCACGTGGAGACGGACCGGCGCCGGCTGGAGCGGGTTTTGGGGAACCTGGTGGCCAATGCCCATCAGCACGGGCGGCAGCCTGTGGTGCTGACGGTGGACGGGCAGGTGGTGACGGTACGGGACCACGGTGACGGCTTCCCGGACTACCTGCTGGCACACGGCCCGCAGCGCTTCCGCAGCGGGGGGAAGGGGCATGGGCTGGGCCTCACCATCGCCGTGGGCCAGGCGGCCGCGATCGGCGCGACGCTGCGCTTCCGCGCCGCGGAGGACGGCGGAGGCTTGGCGGTCCTCACCCTCCCCGGTTCCTAGCGGAGGCGTCGGAGCCGGCCGAGCCGCCGCCAGTCCACCGCCGGGCGGAGGCGGCCGCGGTCCGGGACGGCAGGCCGGGGCCGGCCATTCCGCCTCCGGGCGCATACGGGGGCGGCCCTGCCGGCCCCGGGCCGCAGGGCCGACCGGAGCCGGAGGCCGACGGGCTGCGGCCTCAGGCCGGGGCCCGGGGCCGCAGGCCGCAGGCGCAGGCCCGAGCGGAGCCGGAGGCCGGCCGGCGCGGCCCCGGCGTCGGCCGAATCCCGGCCGCAGGCCGGACCGGGGCCGAAGGCCGTACCGCAGGCTGGGACCGGCCAATTCGCCGCCGGCCGAATGCGGGCGCGGACCTCTGCCCACCCGGGCCGCAGGCCCGAGCTGAGCCGGAGGGCCGCAGGCGCGGCCTCAGGCCGGGGGCCGGGCCGGCAGGCCGGAACCGCAAACCGCAGGCGGGCCGTAGGCCGGGCAAGCGCGGACTCCGAGCCGGACCTCAGGACCGGAATCGGGCCGGGGGCGGAACGCCGGAGCGGAGCCGGAGGCCGGCCGACGCGGCCGCAGGCGCCGCGCTCGGTCGCGGCCCGGGCGGCCGATCCGGGCCGAAGCGGGCTCGATACCCAGGCCCGACGGCGCCCGCCGCCCGGTGGCCGTCGGCACCGGCCGGCGGGTGTCAGTCCTTGGGCCGGGGGGTCTTGGTCCAGGGCCAGCGGGGTCGCGGCTTGGTGCCCGAGGGGCGGAACGCGTACTTCCAGCCCTTCTGCAGGCCCAGCCGCTTCGAGTAGCCCGACGGAACGCGTTCGTACAGGAGCACCGTCGGCGGGCCGTCCGGCGTCGGGACGGGGATCTCGTACCACTTCGGCGGGTGTCCGGTCGGGCCGGTCAGGATCGGGAGGACCCGGCCGTCCATCGGGCCGCCCTCGAACGGGGTCGGTTCGCTTCTCACCCCACCAGTGTCACAGCAGGTGGGCGGCCTCGGAGACCACCGGCATCACACGCCGGGCCAGGTGCCCCACCGGGCCGTCCGCCGATTCCATGGCCAGGGCCGCCCGGGCGGCGGCCGCGGTCTCCGGGTCCGTGGCGGCGGTGGCCGTCAGCAGGGCGATGAACTGGTCGAGCAGCCAGTCGCGGAGGGTGTCGACCTCCGGCTGCTTGCCTTCGTCGATCCATATGAGGGAGGCGGCCTCGACCGCCGTGATCCAGGTGCGGACCATCATGCGCAGCCGGGGTCCGGGCGCCGGTACACCCAGGTGGAGGAGGATCTGCTCGGCCGCGGCCCTGCGGATCCCGTCGACGGTCGCCGTCGTGCGGGAGGTCTCCACGACGCTGCCGCCCTGGAGGAGGGCCGCGAAGCCGGTGTCGTGTTCGTCGACGAATGCGAGGTAGCGGTCGAGGGCCCGGGACAGCCGCCGGGTGAGGGGGCCCTGCTGGGTTTCGGCGAAGCAGAGTTCGAGCAGGTCGGCCGCCGAGCGCAGGGCCGCCTCGTACAGCTGCTGTTTGCCGCCGGGGAAGTAGCGGTAGACGAGCGGGCGCGAGACCCCGGCGGCCTCCGCGACGTCGTCGAGCGAGACCTCCTCCGGGGCCCGGTGCGCGAACAGCGAGAGGGCCGCGTCGAGGAGTTGGGCCCGCCGCTCCTCGACGCTCAGCCTGCGGTACGCGCGTACGGTCATGACCGCAGGGTAGCCCGCGGGCGGCCGGCCGAGGCCCGCGTCCGCGAAGTCCCGCCCCCGTCCGCCCCGCCCGAAATCCTCCGCCGGGGCCCGGCCCCCTCCCCCGTCGCCTCCTCTACGCCAGGAGGCCCGAGCTCTGCCACAGCTTCCGGCCGACGCCGCGCAGTACGCCGATGTCGTCGAGGAAGTCGGTGAGCCGCTTGGCTCCGGTCTGCATGACCTCGCGGCGGTGGCCGCTGGCCCGGACCTGGGCGACCGCTTCGCGGCGGTCCAGTCCGACGTTGTCGTAGACGGCCGGGTTCACGAACGCCAGGGAGAAGACGCGCGCGGCCTCGCCGCAGCTGATCCGGGTGAGCTCCTGCTCCCAGCGCGGGGCCGTCAGCATCTGGCGGCGCAGCTCCTCCCGGGCGTACCGGACGTGCCGGGCCTCCTCGATGACGTGGATCCGGGTGACGCCGCGGACCAGCGGCTGGATGCGCTCGTCCGGGAAGGTCAGCCGCTGCATCCAGTCGAGGATCTCCTCGCCGAGCAGGGTGCAGGCGAAGGAACCGGGGGTGGTGGAGACGGTCTTCAGGATCCGGGCGAGGTTGTGGTTGAGGCGGGAGACCGGGTATGCGGGGCTGCCGCTCTTCTGGATCATGCGGGCGAACATCATCGAGTGCCGGCACTCGTCGGCGATCTCGGTGAGCGCGTACCGGACGTGCTTGCTGGTCAACGACTTGTCGTAGATGTGCCGGACCATCAGCTGCATGAGGATGATCTCGAACCAGATGCCGAGCGAGCCGAGCGCGGCCGCCTCGTGGCGGGAGAGGTCGATGCGCTGCTCCTCGCCCATCTTCTTCCAGAGCGGGGTGTCGTAGAGGGAGAGCAGCTCGGGCGGCCAGTAGTACTTGCCCTCGACCATGGGGGCGTCCCAGTCGAGTTCCTTGTCGGGGTCGAAGGAGTGCTTGGCGGAGGATTCCAGCAGGCGCTCGGCTATCTGCTCCCGGTCCTTGAGGAGGCCGAGGGCGTCCCTGAGCGCGGCTCGTTCGGTCACGGTCGTCATGGCTTCGGACACCTCGTCGTCGAGTTACCGGCGGTCACTGCTTATGAGACTGCTTGTCAGCAAGGTCGTCAATCCCCCGCGCACGACTTGTTGACCCCGCGTCTACCAACGTGTGACTCTGCCAACTGTCCGGTCCTGCACGGCAGTACGCGAGACGAGGGGGCGTCAGTGTCGACGCACGAGCTCTACACCGGGGACCCGGGCGAGGCCGTCTGGCAGGTCCCCGCTTCCGGCTCCGCCCGCTTCAGCTGGGAGTACGACGACGGCCGCGAGCGACTCCTCGCCCTGTACCAGAAGGGCAAGGACAAGCAGTGGGACGGCGCCAAGCGCATCGACTGGGACATCGAGGTGGACCCGTACGATCCGCTGGGGACCCCCGACGAGGCCCTGCCGCTGTACGGGACGCGGCACTGGGCCAAGCTCACCGAGGAGGACAAGGGCGAACTGCGCCGGCACTACACCGCTTGGAACTTCAGCCAGTTCCTCCACGGCGAGCAGGGCGCGATGGTGTGCGCGGCGCGCATCGTCGAATCCGTTCCGGACCTCGACGCGAAGTTCTACTCGGCCACGCAGGCCATGGACGAGGCCCGGCACGCCGAGATCTTCGGGCGCTTCCTGCACGAGAAGGTCGGGATGCTGTATCCGGTCAACGACAGCCTCCAGGGGCTGCTCGGCGACACCCTGCGCGACTCCCGCTGGGACATGCCGTACCTGGGCATGCAGGTGCTCATCGAGGGGCTGGCGCTGGCCTCCTTCGGTCTGATCCGGGACACGACCACCAAGCCGCTGCCCAAGCAGCTCCTCGCGTACGTGATGCAGGACGAGGCCCGGCACGTGGCGTTCGGGCGGATGGCGCTGCGCGACTACTACCGGCAGCTGACGGACGCCGAACTGCGCGAGCGCGAGGAGTTCGTGATCGAGGGCTGCTACCTGATGCGGAACCGGCTGCTCGGGGTGGAGGTCCTGGAGAACTTCGGCCTCCCGGCGGAGGAGGCGGAGCGGCTCAGCGAGCGGTCCGAGTTCCTACGCCTGTTCCGCACGCTGCTGTTCAGCCGGATCGTGCCGTGCGTGAAGGACATCGGGCTGTGGGGCGAGCGGCTCCAGCGGGCGTACGTGGACCTGGGCGTCTTCCACATGGGCGATTCCAACCTGGACCTGCTGATGAGCCAGGACGAGGAGATCGCCGAGGCCCTCGACCGCGAACGCTTCGCGGCCGAGGAGTCGGCGCGGATGGCGGAGGTCGAGGCCGCCATCGCCGACGGCGGCGGCCGGCCGCAACCCTGACGCCGGGGCCGGCCGCAACCGTGACGGCGGAATCCGGCCCGGGCCGGATACGACCGGCGGGTATGCGCCTCCGGAGATGTGGCGCGAAGATCCATTCCCCCGGTCGAGGGAAGTGGATAACTTCTGCGCCTGATCATCTTCCCGGACCGCAAGACCTGTTGGAGGACGACTGTGCAGTCCGCTGTGTCCCGCCCCGTGCTCGGCGCCCTGCTCGCCGGCATCATGACGCTCGGCCTGGGGTCCGTCACCGCCACTCCCGCCCGGGCCGCCACGGCCGCCTGTACGGGGTCGGTTTCGCTGTACGGCGCCCTCGCCGACGGCCGGCTGACGTACTCGCAGATCAACCCGTCGAACGGCGACCGCATCAAGACGCTGGTCGGACCGGACCTGGGCTTCACGCCCAAGGCCATGGCCACGCTGAACTTCAACACGGTCCTGGTCACCGACACCAACGGCGCGCTCTACCGCGTCGACGTCCAGACGAACAACCTCTCGCTCGGCCTGGTCGGCCCCCCGGTGCAGATCGGCACCGGCTGGACCCACGACAAACTCACCTACGACGGCCACGGCCACCTCTACGGCACCGCCGGCGGCGTGCTCATCCAGTACCTGGTCTCGCAGGACAAGCCTGCCGGCTCCCAGCACATCGGCCAGCGCAAGGAGATCGGGACCGGCTTCGTCCTGAAGACCCTGTCCTCCTCCGACGACGACCGGCTCATCGCCAACACCGCGGACGGCCGCCTCCTGGAGTACAGGATCGACAGCGCCGGCGGCTGGTCGGGAGCCGAGCTGGTGGCCTCCGGGTGGTCCGCCTTCGAACAGCTCGTCTCCCCCGGCGGCGGCCTCTACTACGGAGTCACCGGGGCCGGCGGCATGTACTGGTACCAGGACGTGAACCCGGCAGACCGTTCCGGCACCGACATCGTGTACCACAACGACGACCCCGTCGACGTCTCCGGCTGGACCCAGACCCTCCTGTCCGCGCAGCCCGGGACCGCGACCTGTTCCGGTGGGAACTACGCCTACGTCCTGCCGCACGCGGCTGTGCCGCGCAGCGAACTCGACGACCCGCACCACGACTACGCGGCCATCGACATCCAGGTGCCGACCGGCACGCCCGTCTATGCGGTCACCAGGGGAACCGTCAGCTACCTGGACGGCGGCTTCGGCAACGGCATCCAGATCAACGGCGCCGACGGCGCCACCTACATATACGGGCACCTCAACCAGCGGGGCGTGGCGGCCGGGTCCAGTGTCGCCCCCGGCCAGTACCTGGGCGAGTCCGGGAACACCGGCCAGTCCACCGGCCCGCACCTGCACTTCGAGATCCGCATCGGCGGCGTGAAGCACTGCCCCCAGGCCATGCTCCGCGACCTCTACGACGGCCTCGCCCCGCAGGCGCCGAGCTCACTGCCGACCAGCGGCTGCTCGTACTGAGTACCGGGCGGCCCGGTGGCCGGCCGGCCGGACGGCCACGATCCGCGAGGCCCCCGGCCGCTCGGCCGCACAGCACGCCCGGCCGCACAGCCGCCCGGCCGCCTGCCTGCGGTCCCCCACACGCGGTCTACGGAGCCTGCGGCCCCGTCCGGCGCGCGGCCAGCGCGGCCTCCATCACCGCCCGCGCGATCGGGGCCGCGGCGCCGTTGCCGCTGATGTCGCCCCGGTTCGCCGACGCGTCCTCCACCACCACCGCCACCGCCACCGCCGGCTGGGCAGCGCCCTCGGTGCGCGCCCAGGAGATGAACCACGCGTACGGGGTCCCCGCGTTGCCGACGCCGTGCTGGGCGGTGCCGGTCTTCCCGCCGACCACCGCACCCGGGATCGCCGCGTTCTTTCCGGTGCCGTTCTCCACCACCTTCACCATCAGCTCCTGCATGCGCAGCGCGGTGGCCGGGTTCATCGCCCGCCCGAGGCTGCGCCGGTCGCTGCGCCGGACCGGGGAACCGTCGTCCTGGGTGGTCCGCTCCACCAGGTACGGGGCGGCGAGCTCGCCGCCGTTCGCGACGGCCGCGGCGACCATCGCCATCTGGAGCGGTGTCGCCGTGGTGTTGAACTGCCCGATCGAGGAGAGGGCCAGCTGGTCCAGGCTCATGTCGGTGTCGAAGTTGGACCGGGAAACCCACGAGGGAACCCGCAGACCCTCTGTGTTGAAGCCGAACCGGCGCGCCGCGTCCACCATCCCGCGCAGCCCGATCCGCACCCCGATCTTCGCCATCACCGTGTTGCACGACCACTGCACGGCCTCGGCCATGGAGGCGTCCTCGCAGCCCGTGGCCGCGTTCGGCAGCAGGGTGCTGGTGCCGGGCAGCGGGTAGGGGTCCGGGGTCCGGGTCGGCGCGTCCACGTCGGTGACCACGCCCGCGTCGAGGGCCGCCGCAGCCGTCACGATCTTGAAGGTGGAGCCGGGCGGGTACGTCTCGCGCAGCGCCCGGTTGAGCATCGGCCTGGCGGGGTCCTCGTTCAGCGCCGTCCAGGCCGCCTTTGCCCTCGTACCCGTCCCCGAGAGTACGGAAGGGTCGTACGAGGGGCTGCTCACCAGCGCGAGGATCTTCCCGGTGGCCGGTTCGAGGGCGGCGACCGCGCCGCGTTTGCCGCCGAGCCCGGCGTACGCGGCCCGCTGCATGGCGGCGCGGACGGTGGTGCCGACGTTGCCGCCGGCCGGGCGGCCGCGGGCCAGGTCGTACCAGAGCGGGAACGCCGACAGCCCCGGGTCCGTGCCCGACAGGATGGCGTCCTCGGCGCGCTCCACGAAGCTGGTCCCGTACGTCTGGGAGGAGAAGCCGGTGACGGGCGCGTAGAGCGGGCCGTTCGCGTAGGTCCGCTCGTAGCGCAGCAGCTGGCCGCTGTCGCGGGAGCCCGTGACGGGCCGTCCGTCGACGAGGATGTCCCCACGGGGCTCGGCGTAACGCTCGATGGCGGCCCGCTTGTTGGCCGGGTTCGCCCCGTACGCCGCGGACTCCCAGACCTGCACACGGGCGATGTTGACCAGCAGGGCGAGGAGCAGCAGCGCGCAGAAGTACGCGCACCAGCGGATGTAGCGGATCACTCGGCCGCCTCCTGCGCGGGACGGGGTCTGCGCGCGCTGTCGCTGAGCCGGACCAGCAGGGCGACGATGATCCAGTTGGTGACGACGGAGGAGCCGCCCTGGGCCAGGAAGGGCATGGCCATGCCGGTGAGCGGGATAAGCCCTGTGACGCCGCCCGCGATGACGAACACCTGGAGCGCGACGATCGAGGCGAGGCCGGTGGCGAGCAGCCGGCCGAAGGGGTCGCGCAGGGCGAGGCCGGCGCGGAAGCCGCGGGCGACGAGGAGCGCGTAGAGGAGCAGGATCGCGGTGAGGCCGACGAGCCCGAGTTCCTCGCCGGCGGTGGCGAGGATGAAGTCCGACTTGGCGGCGAACCCGATGAGGAAGGACTGGCCGTGGCCGAGGCCGGATCCGAGGAGCCCGCCGGCGCCGAAGGCGAAGAGGGACTGGGCGAGCTGGCCGGGGCCCTCGCCGCGCTCGATGGAGGCGAAAGGATTCAGCCAGTCGTCCACGCGGCTGTTCACGTGTGGTTCCAAGGTCCCTACGGCGTACGCGCCGAGGGCGGCGAGCAGCAGTCCGATGGCGATCCAGCCGATCCGCCCGGTGGCTGTGAACAGCATGATGACGAAGAGGCCGAAGAACAGCAGCGAGGTGCCGAGGTCGCGTTCCAGCACAAGCAGGCCGACGCTGAGCAGCCAGATCGCAAGGATCGGGCCGAGCACGCGGCCGGGCAGGAGGCGCAGCTTCCAGAAGAGGTGCCGACCGGTCAGGGCGAGGGCCGTGCGGTTCGCGGCGAGGTAGGCGGCGAAGAACACGGCGAGCAGGATCTTGGCGAACTCTCCCGGCTGGAAGGAAAGCCCGGCGAAGCGGATCCAGATGTGCGCGCCGTTGACCGCGGGAAAGAAGACGGGCACCAGCATCAGCACCAGGGCGGTGGCGACGGAGAGGTACGCGTAGCGCTGGAGCACCCGGTGGTCGCGGAGCAGCGCGACGACGAGGACGAAGAGCACCACGCCGAGGGCGGACCACAGGAGCTGGTCGTCGGCGGTGGGGTGGCCGGGGGCGGTCGCGTCGAGGCGCTGGATGAGGACCAGGCCGAGGCCGTTGAGCAGGACGGCGATGGGGAGCACGAGGGGGTCGGCGTAGGGGGCCCGGAGTCGGACGGCGAGGTGTGCGAGCAGCGCGGCTGCGGCGAGGCCGACGGCGTACCGGTCGGCGGGGTCGGGGATGCGGCCTGTGGTCACCAGGCCGACGTGGAGATGACCGAGCAGGGAGATCAGGACGGCGCCGGTCAGGAGCGCCAGCTCGACTCCCCTGCGTTTGGGCGCGCCGGCTTGGGGTGGCGGGGGCGGGGAGGGCTCCGCCACCTTCGCCGTCAGAGCGGTCATACCCCGAAACGTAGCAAGCCGACGGATGGTATGTCCGCTTATGTCATAGTGTGCCGAAGAGTCGTCATAAACGGTCGAAACTGTCGAAAGTGAGGAGCCGAGGCGCATGGGGCCTGTGGAATTCATCGTCCTCGCCTTCCCGGAGGAGCAGCTGCGCGTGCCGGCCGTCGAGGCCGTGATGGGGCTGCGCAAGACGGGGGTGGTCCGGCTGATCGACGGGCTCGTCGCCACGAAGACGGCGTCGGGTGAGGTCCTCGCGGCCGAGTTCGACGAGTTCGTGGAACTGCACGGCCTGCTGACGGGGCGGGACGCAGCCCGGCTGATCGGGCCGGAGGACGTGCACGAGGCGGCGGACCTGCTGGAACGCGGCAGCTGCGCGCTGCTGCTGGTCGTCGAGCACGTATGGGCCGAGGACGCGGCGATCGCCGTACGGGCGGCGGGCGGGCGGATCGTGGGCTCGGTCCGCATCCCACCGGACCGGGTCCCGGCGGACCCGCGGGCAGGGGTGGCCTGATGTTCATCCGCCCGATGGGAGTGACGGTCCACGCCGCGAACCGCCCGGCGGGCTCCCCCCTGCTGCGGGGGCTGCTGGCACGGGCCTCGGGCGTGGCGCAGGAGACGGCGGGCGCGGTGCGCCCGGAGGAGCCCCCGCGCGGGGGCCTGCTCGCCCGGGCGGTGCGGGCGGCGGAGCCGGATCTCCTGGAGGAGCCGGAACCGGAGCCGATGGACGAGCCGGAGCCCGAGGCCGACTACGAGCCGGAACCGGAGCCGATCGACGCGGTGTACTGGCACACCCGACCGGAGCCGGGTCCGTCGGCTCCCGCCGGCCTGGCCGCGGAACTGCGCCAACTCGCCGACCTGGCCCGCGAGGGCCTGCTGACGCCTCAGGAGTTCACGACGGCGAAGGCCCGGCTGCTGAACCGCTGACGGCGGCGCGCCGCCCCGCGGCTGCGACCGCGGCGGCGGCACCGGCCAGCCCGAGGCCCAGGACGGTCGGATTGACGTATCCCGGGACGGAGCCGGAGTCGTAGTCCCCGCCGCCCGTGGTCTCACAGACGAAGCCGAGCGGCACGTAGCTCACCCTGTAGTCGACGACCTGCCCCACGCGCTCCGCCGGCGCCGCCCGACAGGGCGGCAGCGGCGACGATCCGGCTCCGCCGTCCTCCGCGTCCAGGACCGCGCCGGCGATGTGGAGCAGCCCCCACGTGTAGAAACCGAGGGCGCAGGCGCCCAGCAGACAGGCGAGGGCCGTGAGCCAACCGCGCCGCCCGGAGCGGATGAGGGCGGCAAGGCCGCGGCCGAGGAGCGCCGGGGCCGTGAGCAGCCCGGCCGGAATGAGCAGCAGGAGGAGGAGCGCCATCGGCCGAGTCCATCAGGCGGGCTGCTCGCCGACCATGATGGAACCCACACTTCCGGCCCGGGGACCGTCACAGTGCGGACAGGTCACCCCGCGTGGCGCGGCCAAGGTCTCGGCGGGGCCGGAGTGCGGGAGGGGCACGGGACGGCTTCGGGGACGCGGCGGGGGCGGCGGGCGGCGGGGCGGCCGGGCTTCAGCCGGGCAGCCGGGCTTCGGCCGGGCAGCCGGGCTTCGGCCGGGCAGCCGGGCTTCGGCCGGGCGGGATCAGGGATGTGCTGGGGGTTTCCCGTCAGTCCCATCGTCTCTCCGGTTCGGGCCGGTCCCCACACCCTCGCCGCGCCTCCCACACCCCACCCCCGCCCCGCTTCCGCCGTGCTCCGACCCCGCCGCACCCCTACCCCCGCCGCGCCCCCTACCCCGTGGCGTTACGCCCCCCGCCCCTGTCTCCCGCCCCCGCCTCCCGCCCCCGGCCGGTGTCGGCGCGCCGTGCCGCGGTCCCGCCGCCAACCGGGTGGTGCCTTTCGACCGGCCGACTCCGTTGGGCGATTTGTCATACCGGGCGTGGCAGCATCGGCGGTCTCGGAGGTGATCCCATGTCATATCGGGGGCTTCGCGCTGCCTGCATCGCCGTAGCGCTCCTCGTCGCCGGGCCGGTCCAGAACGCCGGCGCCGAGCCCGGTCTGCCCGAAGGGGAGAACGTCGGCGCGCTGCTCACCCGCCTGCAGGGGCTCTACCAGAAGGCGGAGGAGGCCTCCGAGGCGTACAAGGCCACGGAGGACGCCCTGGAGGCGGGCCGGCGGGAGGAGCGGTCGCGGGCCGCCGAGCTCGGCAGAGCCCGTACGGCCCTCGACTCCGAGCGGGCCCTCGCCGGGCGGCTCGCCCGCGAGCAGTACCAGGGTGGCCAGGGCCTGTCCCCGTACGCCCGGATGCTGCTGGCCGGGAACCCGCAGGCGGCCCTGGAGCAGCGTCGGCTCGCCGCCCGCGAAGGCGCCCGCCGGGCCGCGGCGCTGAGCCGTCTCGCGCGCGGCGAGAAGGAGGCCGACGCGCTGGCGGTGCGGGCCCGCAAGGCCCTGGACACCCGGCAGACACTGGCGGCGCGGCAGAAGGTGCACAAGGACGAGGTCGCCTCGCAGCTCAAGCAGGTCGAGCGGCTGCTGGCCTCGCTGACTCCGGAACAGCTCACCCGGCTGGGGGCGCGCGAGGCGGAGAAGACCGCGGCGGCGCAGCGGGAGCTGGTGACCTCCGGGGCCCTGCCCACGCGCACGGGCACCCCCACGGCCGCCGGCGGCGCGGCCCTCACGTACGCGGCGGCGCAGATCGGGAAGCCGTACGTCTGGGGCGCGGAGGGGCCCGGGTCCTTCGACTGCTCGGGCCTCACCTCTCAGGCCTGGGCGCACGCAGGGCGGAGCATTCCCCGGACCAGTCAGGAGCAGTGGGCGCAGCTCCCGAAGGTGCCCCTGGACCAGCTGCGGCCGGGGGACCTGGTGGTCTACTTCCCCAAGGCCACGCATGTGGGGTTGTACGTCGGCGACGGCAAGGTGATCCAGGCGCCGCGGCCGGGGTCCGTCGTGAAGGTGTCGCCGATCGCCGCGAACCCGCTGCTCGGGGCGGTGCGGCCGGACCCGGGCGGGACGCCGCTGGCGGAGTTCACCCCGCCGCCGCTGCCCGAGGCGGCGGGGGCGGCGGCGGGGGACGACGCCGGCTACTCCGCCGAGGAGGCTCCCACGGCCGAGGAGTCGGAGTCGGAGACGGAGACGGAGGCGGAGGCGGCCACCTCGGCCAGGTAGTCCGCCGCGTCCTCGGGATCGTAGAAGTACGCGTCGAAGTCGGCCGGGTTGTCGAAGCCGTTGGCAAATCGATTCGCCACCGGCTGGAGCTGCCCGGCCGCGCCGATCAGGTTGAGCACGTGCTCCGGCGGAACGCCCAGCATCGCGTTCGTCCACTGGGTGACCGGCTTGCCCGTGGTGAACCAGTACTTGTCGAAGGTCGCCTTCATCCATGCCTCGTCGAACGGGTTGTCCCCGTGCATGAGGATCGAGGAGAGGTACGAGGCCGCGCACTTGGAGGCGGAGTTCGAACCCTGCCCCGTGATCGGGTCGTTGGCGACGACCACGTCGGCCACCCCGAGGACCAGCCCGCCGCCCGGGAGGCGCCCGATCGGGTTGCGGACGACCGGCGCGTACCGGCCGGAGAGGGTGCCGCCCGCGTCCGTCAGCTCCACCTTCGTCGCCCGCGCGTACTCCCACGGCGTGTACTTCTCCATCAGCCCCAGCGTGAGCGCCAGGTGCTCCGCCGGGTCCTTGACGCCCTCGAAGACGTCGAGCGGACCGCCGGGGATGCCCTCCCAGAAGAGGATGTCCGCGCGGCCCGAGGTCGTCAGGGTCGGCATGACGAACAGCTCGCCGACGCCCGGGACCAGGTTGCAGCGGACCGCCTCCGTCTCGGGGTGCTCGGGGCGCGGGCCGAGGCCGTGCACGTACGAGACGGCCAGCGCGCGCTGCGGGGCGTCGTACGGGGAGCGCGCCGCGTCCCGACCGAACATCGACACCAGCTCGCCCTTGCCGGCGGCGATCAGCACCAGGTCGTAGGTGCGGGAGAAGTAGTCGAGGTCGGCGACGGACGCGCCGTGGATGACGAGCTGGCCGCCGCGCTGGGTGAAGGCGTCCAGCCAGCCGGACATCTTCACGCGCTGGTCCACGGACTGCGCGTAGCCCTTGAGTCGGCCGAGCCAGTCGATGGGGCGGCTGCCGTCGGGTGCGGCGACCGAGACGCCGAGGCCCTCGATCTTCGGGGCCTGCTGCTCCCAGAAGTCGATCCGGAGGTCGCGCTCGTGCTGGAGCGCGGTGTCGAACATGCACTGGGTGGACATGACCCGACCGGTGCGGATCTCGTCCGCGGTCCGGTTGGACATGAGGGTGACCTCGTAGCCCTTCGCCTGGAGTCCGAGGGCGAGCTGGAGACCGGACTGGCCGGCTCCGACGACAAGTATCCTGCGCATCTCTCAAGTCCTCTATTCGGGAGTGCTGTCGAGGGCGTGGCCCACCAGCGCCAGCAGGGATTCGATCACCGTCCGGCGCTCTCGCGCGTCCATGATCACCACGGGTACGTGCGGCGGGACGCTGAGCGCCTCGCGCACGTCCTCCGGCTCGTACGACTGTGAGCCCTCGAAGTGGTTGACGGCGACGGCGTACGGCAGCCCGGAGCTCTCGAAGTAGTCGAGGGCGGGGAAGCAGTCGCGCAGGCGGCGGGTGTCGGCCATGACGAGCCCGCCGATGGCCCCGCGGACCAGGTCGTCCCACATGAACCAGAACCGTTCCTGGCCCGGGGTCCCGTACACGTAGAGGACGAGGTCGTCGTCGAGGGTGACGCGGCCGAAGTCCATGGCGACGGTGGTGGTGTGCTTGTCCGGGGTTCCGGTCAGGTCGTCGGTGGGGACGCTGGCCTGGGTCATCACCGCCTCGGTGCGCAGCGGGGTGATCTCGGATACGGAGGAGACGAAGGTGGTCTTACCGACCCCGAAGCCACCCGCGACCAGCACCTTGACGGCGACGGGTGCGCGGGAGCGGTCGTACTGCCAGGGCTGGACAGGTTCGTCGTCCAGCTCCGGTCTGTCAGAGACGGCGAAGGCCACCGAGCACCCTTTCCAGCAGCGCGCGTTCGGGCCGGCCGGAGCCGTGACCCGTTCCGTACACACGTATCCGGCCCTGGTCGGCGAGGTCGCTGACGAGGACGCGGACCACACCGAGCGGCAGTTTCAGGAGCGCGGCGATCTCGGCGATCGTGCGCATGCGCCGGCAGACCTCGATGATGGCGGGCATCTCGGGCATACGGTCGGGCTTCTGCGGCTCGGACGCCTTGGTGTCCAGGGCGGCGACGAAGGTCTCGACGTGCAGGACCTGGGTGAACCGTGTCCGTCCGCCCGTGAGGGAGTACGGGCGGACGCGGGCGGGACGGCGGTCGGCTCCGCGTATCGGGAGTCGGTCGGCGGCCGGTCTCCTCACGGGGTGTTCTCCATCGACTGGCGCAGCTCACTGCGGACTTCGGGGGTCAGGACGTGTCCGGCGCGGCCGACGAACAGGGCCATGTGGTAGGCGACGACGCTCATGTCGCAGTCGGGCGTGGCGTGCACGCCCAGCAGTGAGCCGTCGCTGATGGCCATGACGAAGACCGAGCCGTTCTCCATCGCCACCATGGTCTGCTTGACGGCGCCGAACTCCATGAGGGCGGCCGCCCCGGTGGTGAGGCTGCCGAGTCCGGAGACGATGGTGGCGAGGTCGGCGGACGCCCCACGTGGCCCCTTGGGCCTCGGCGTCGCCTGTGGTTCGCCCGCGCCGCCCCCTGCGGGGTCGGAGGACAGGAGCAGCAGCCCGTCCGAGGAGACGACGGCCACGGAGTTGACGCCGGGCACCTCCTCGACCAGGTCGGTCAGCAGCCACTGCAGGTTGCGGGCCTGGGTGCTCAGTCCGTACGTACTGGGCGCGGTCATGTGCGTGCCTCCTGTGCGCTGTCCCCCTGGTCGGTATTGCTCTGTCCCTGCCCCCGGTCCTGCTCGAGGTCCTGCCGCAGGTCCTGCGCGAGTTCGGCGGCGACGACGCGTCGGCCGTCCTGGGCTCCCTGGTAGAAGCCCCCGAGCCGGCGCCGCAGTTCTTCGGCGTCGACCCGGCGCGGCGGCTCGGGCCGTACGTCCTCCCTGCGCGGGGCGGCGACGGTGCGCGGGGTGCGCTTCGGCAGGCCCTTGTCGGTGACGGGGCCGCCGCCGTCGGCGGGGTCGGCGGGGTCGGCAGGGTCGGCAGGGTGGCTGCCCTGGCGGGGGAGCCAGTCGGCCTCGGCGGGAGCGTGTGCGTGGTCCCCTGCGGGGGGCTCGGCGGGGTTGGCCTCGGCGGGGTCCGGCAGCGTGAAGTCGGCCGGGTCCGCGTCGTGGACGATGCGGGCGAGGAGCTGCTCCCCTGCGGGGGGCTCGGCCGTGAACACCTGGTCCGCCGGGAACTCGTCCTCGGCCGGGGACGCCGCGGGGGCCTGGTCCGCCGGGAACTCGTCCTCGGCCGGGGACGCCGTGGAGACCTGGTCCGCCGGGAACTCGTCCTCGGCCGGGGACGCCGTGGAGACCTGGTCCGCCGGGAACTCGTCCTCGGCCGGGGCCGCCGCGGGGGCCTGGTCCGCCGGGAACGCGGCTTCGGCCGGGGAGGCCTGGTCGGCCGGGGACGCGGTGGGTACCTCGTCGGGAGACGGGAGGCCGGCGTCGGCCGGGGCCGCCAGGGCCTCGGCCAGGGTGACCGGCGTGACCGGCTCGGCCGGGACGGCGGGCCCGGCGGCATCGGTGAGTTCTTCGCCCAGCTGTTCGGGCGCGGCGTGCGCACCGCGGCGACGGGTCGGGAGGGTGTTCTCGTTCGCCTCCGCTATCACGCCCGGCAGGTGCAGGGAGGGTGCGCCCGGGGTGGCCAGGGTGTGGACGGGTGAGGCCGGCGGGGTGGCGGGCAGCAGTGCCGCGGGGACGACCACCAGGGCCTCGGTCCCGCCGTGGCGTGCGCCGCGCAGCTCCGCGGTGACGCCGTGCCGTGCCGCGAGCCGCCCGGCCACGTACAGGCCGAGGCCGAGGCCGTGCTCCTCCTCGGGTTCCTCGTCGTAGGCCTCGGGCGTGGCCAGCCGGGCGTTCAGCGCCTCCAGGCGGTCCCCGGTGACACCGATGCCCTGGTCGACGACGGAGAGCACCACGTCGCCGTTGTCGAGCGTCCAGCCCGAGACCTTCACCTTGACGTCCGGCGGGGAGAACGTCGTGGCGTTCTCCAGCAGTTCGGCCAGCACGTGCGAGATGTCGTCGGCGGCGTGCCCGGCGACCTGCGTGTACGAGGGCAGCGCCGTGAGGTCGACTCGCTCGTAGCGCTCGATCTCGCTGACGGCGGCCCGCATCACGTCGACCAGCGCCACCGGCAGGCCCTGCCCGTGGCCGTGTTCCTGCCCGGCGAGGACGAGCAGGTTCTCGTTGTGGCGGCGCATCACGGTCGCCAGGTGGTCCAGCTTGAAGAGGGTCGCGAGCCGGTCCGGGTCCTGTTCCTTGGACTCCAGCTCCTCGATGACGGCGAGCTGGCGTTCCACCAGGCCCAGCGTGCGCAGCGAGAGCGAGACGGAGGTCGTCGACATGATGCGGCGGTGCTCCTCCAGCCCGGCGCGCAGCTTCGTCAGCTCCTCCTCGAGCACCTCGCGGCCGGAGGCGAGCGCCTCGTTGCGGCCGATGATGCGGCGCCTGTCGGCGTCGAGCCCGGCGATCCGGGTGTGCAGGGAGACCGTCTGGTCGCGTACGGCGTTCAGGTGCCGGACGACCTCGGCGAACTCGTCGTTGCGGCCGGTGAACCGCACCGGTTCCACCGAGCCCTCGGGCGTCGCCAGCCGCTCCGCGCCGCGCCGCAGGACCGACAGCGGGCGGGTCAGCGAGCGGGCGACGGCGGTGGCGAAGCCGACGGCGACGAGGAACAGCAGTCCGAGCAGGGCGACGAGGATCTCCAGCCGGGTCACGTCGTCGTCGCGCAGGGAGGCGAGGGCGGAGGCACGTTCGCCGGCGAGGGTGGCCTCGACGGTGCGCATGCGGTCGATGCGCGAGGTGAGCGCGGCGCCGACGGCGGCTCCGTCGGTCTTGCGGTCGGGCGTGGCCAGGGTGGGCCGGTCCAGGAGCCGCTTGAGGTGGTCGTCGGCGGCCTTGACCTCGGGGCCGGTGACGGTGGCGGTGAGGGTCTGGCGTACGTCGGGCCGGGCGACCCGTGTGAAGTCGTCGAGGGCGGCCTGTTCCCGTACGCGCGAGCGCTGGGCGGCGGCGGTGAGTTCGTCGACCGTGGCCGAGCCCGGGGGCTGTTCGCCGCGGGGGACGGCCAGCGCGCCGAGCAGCAGTCCGCGGGTGGCCGAGGCCTGGTCCACGGCCTGGCCCAGGGGTGCGAGCGGGCGGGTGGTGGCGAGGGCGGCCTCGGCGCGCGGCGGGGTCAGCTCGGCGAGCCGGGTGCCCGGGGCGAGGAGTTCGGTGATGACGCCGGTGTAGGCCTGGTGGGCGGCGAGGGCGGTGCCCTTGCCGTCGACGGCTTCGGTACGGACGGACGCGACGCGGGCGAGGGCAAGGGCGAGGGGTTCGTCGACCACGGCCGCGGCCTCGGCGATCTGCCGGTCGGTGCGCTGGGTGCGTTCCTGGAGGCCGCCCTTGGCGGCGGCGGGGCGGCCCTTGGCGGCGTACTCGACGACGGCGTCGCGCTCGTCGGCGAGGACGTGCGTGAGGGTGAGGATCTGGCCGGTCTGCTCCGCGAGGGTGACCAGCCGCTGGGAGTCGTTCAGCTCCCTCGCGGCGGTGACGACGGCGGGGGTGCCGGCCGCGAGGACGGTGAGTCCCGCGACGGCGACGCCGACGACCAGCCGGCTGCGCACGCGGACGCGGCGTCCTGTGGGGGCCGGGCCTTCGGCGGCGGTGCCGTTCTTCCGAGACCGCTTCTTCTGCACCGGTGCTCGCAATCCTGTACGTGTGCTTTTGCTCGTCTACTCGTGTGGCCGAGGTATCGGCCGGTCAACAAGTAAACGCCCCCTGCCCCCTCGTACCGCCTCAGACCTTTGCAGCGTGTTGGGGAGAGAGCCGCACATCGCCCACCCGGCCACTCGAACGAGTGAACATCACGGATGAGTTGGCGACCAACTCGGGCACCCGGTCCCAGAGCCGCTCCGTGGACAGGCGGTTGAAAGATCGATGCGGGCTTTGGCAGTATGCCCGCCCACATCGGCCCTCCCGCGCCCGGGCCTTGCCGGCCCGGGCCCCGGGCGCTTCGCGGACAGGGGACATCTACCTTCCACCCCTGGTACGTACCAAGCCCGCCTTTCAGGCCTCCGGCGGGCAGAATGCCCGCATGCGCATCGACCTCGCCACGGCCCCCGGCAGTCAGGAACGCCCCAATGAGGACTGGGTGTCGGCCTCGGCGCCCGCTTCGGGAGGCGGAGTCCTCGTGGCTCTCGACGGGGTCACCCCGCCGGCGGGCGACGACGGGTGCGTGCACGGGGTGCCGTGGTTCACAACCCGGCTCGGCGGCCGATTGACCGAACTGTCCGGATCGCGACGGGACATGCCGCTGGACCGGATCCTGGCCGAGGCCGTCCGCGCCACGGCCGCGGCCCACCGTGACACGTGTGACCTTTCTCACGCCCGCACCCCCCAGGCGACGGTGGTCGTGGTCCGCTGGGACGAGGCGTACGTGGAGCACCTCGTGCTCTCGGACTCCGTGCTCCTCCTCCAGGCGCACGGGGGCGAGGTGACCGCGGTGCTGGACGACCGGCTGGACCGGCTGCCACGGGAGGTGCTGCGCTCGGTGGCCGCGACGGATGCCCTGCGCAACGCCGAGGGCGGCTTCTTCACGGCGGCCGCGGACCCGGCCGTGGCGGCCCGGGCGGTCACGGGGCGCACCCCGCGGGGGCTGGTGCGGGCGGTGGCCGCGCTCACGGACGGGGCGAGCAGGTGGACGGACACGTTCGGGGAGGGCGACTGGGCGGAGTGCCTGGCGGTACTGCGGAAGGAGGGTGCGGCGGGCCTGATCGGCCGGGTCCGCGCCATCGAGTCCGACCCGGCCCGCCCGCCGGCCCGCTACAAGCGGCACGACGACGCGTCGGCGGCCTACGCGGAACTCTGAGCGCGCCGTTGGCGCGGCCCGGCCGCCGCGCTACTCGGCGCCGGCGTTCAACTGGTGCAGCAGCCGGGCCAGTTCCGCCACCTCGCCGCGGTCCCAGCCGGCGAGCTTGCGCATGTACTGCTCGCGCCGTGCGCCGCGTACCCGCAGGAAGCGCGCACGGCCCTCCTCGGTGAGCCCGACGAGGAAGGCCCGTCCGTCGGCGGGGTCCTGCTCACGGGCTACCAGGCCCAGGACTTCCAGGGCCCGCAGCTGCCGGCTCATGGTGGCCTTGCCGACGCCGAAGTAGGAGGCGAGGTCGGTGGCCCGCTGCCGGCCGGCCGCCTCCAGCCGTACGAGGAGCCCGTACGCGGCGGGCTCCAGCTCGGGGTGGAGCTCGCGGGCCATCTCGCCGGATGAGGCGCGGGCCCTCCGGAGGAAGACGGACAGCTCCCGCTCCAGGGCAAGGAACTCCTGGTCTTCACTCCCGTGCACGTCCCGCTCCTTCTTCGATGTCCGGCACCCCGTCGGGTGGGGGCCCAGTATTTCGCAGCGGGTGCGCGGACGGCCCGGGGCCCCGCCGCAGCGGCGCCCCGGGCCGTCCGGAAGCAGTCCGGAGAGTGGCGGTCCGCCGTCAGGCGGCGGCGGTGACCGGCGCCAGCGCCCCGTCCAGGGCGAGTTCCAGCACTTGGCGGACGTCGGTCACCGGATGCACCTCCAGCCCCTCCAGCACCTCCGGCGGGACGTCGTCGAGGTCGGCTTCGTTGCGCTTCGGGATGATCACGGTGGTCAGGCCGGCCCGGTGGGCGGCGAGCAGCTTCTGCTTGACCCCGCCGATCGGCAGGACCCGCCCGGTCAGCGAGACCTCGCCGGTCATGGCCACGTCCGTGCGCACCTGCCGCCCGGAGAGCAGGGAGGCGAGGGCGGTGGTCATGGTGATGCCCGCGCTCGGGCCGTCCTTGGGCACCGCTCCGGCCGGGAAGTGGATGTGCACGCCCCGGTCCTTCAGGTCGGCGACGGGGAGCTCCAGTTCGGCGCCGTGCGAGCGCAGGAAGCTCAGCGCGATCTGCGCCGACTCCTTCATCACGTCGCCGAGCTGGCCGGTGAGGGTCAGTCCGGCGGCGCCCGTCTCGGGGTCGGCCAGCGAGGCCTCCACGAAGAGCACGTCGCCGCCCGCTCCGGTCACCGCGAGGCCGGTGGCCACGCCGGGGACGGCGGTGCGCCGTTCGGCCGGGTCCTGGGCGGACTCGGGCACGTGGTGCGGGCGGCCGATCAGGCCCCGCAGCTCGCCGGCCCCGATGCGGTAGGGCAGTTCGCGCTCGCCCAGCTCGTGCTGGGCGGCGACCTTGCGCAGCAGGCGGGCGACGGCCCGCTCCAGGGTGCGCACGCCCGCCTCGCGGGTGTACTCGCCGGCCAGCTTGCGCAGGGCGTCCTCCTCCAGGACGACCTCGTCGGCGGCGAGCCCGGCGCGCTCCAGCTGGCGGGGCAGCAGGTGGTCGCGGGCGATGACGACCTTCTCGTCCTCGGTGTAGCCGTCGAGGCGGACGAGCTCCATGCGGTCGGCGAGGGCCTCCGGGATGGACTCCAGGACGTTGGCGGTGGCCAGGAAGACGACGTCGCTCAGGTCCAGCTCCACCTCCAGGTAGTGGTCTCGGAAGGTGTGGTTCTGGGCCGGGTCGAGGACTTCCAGGAGGGCGGCCGCGGGGTCGCCGCGGAAGTCGGAGCCCACCTTGTCGATCTCGTCGAGCAGGACCACGGGGTTCATGGATCCGGCTTCCTTGATGGCCCGGACGATGCGGCCGGGCAGCGCGCCGACGTAGGTCCGGCGGTGGCCGCGCACCTCGGCCTCGTCCCGTACGCCGCCGAGCGCGACGCGGACGAACTTGCGGCCCATCGCGTGGGCCACGCTCTCGCCGAGCGAGGTCTTGCCGACTCCCGGCGGGCCAACGAGCGCGAGCACGGCGCCGCCTCGCCGGCCCCCGATGACGCCCATGCCGCGCTCGCTGCGGCGCTTGCGCACGGCGAGGTATTCGGTGATGCGGTCCTTCACGTCGCTCAGACCGGCGTGTTCGGCGTCGAGCACGGCCCTGGCGCCCTGGATGTCGTACTGGTCCTCGGTGCGCTCGTTCCACGGGAGTTCGAGCACGGTGTCCAGCCAGGTGCGGATCCAGGAGCCCTCGGGGCTCTGGTCGCTGGACCGCTCCAGCTTGTCGACCTCCTTGAGCGCGGCCTCGCGGACCTTCTCGGGGAGGTCCGCGGCCTCGACGCGGGCCCGGTAGTCGTCGGACTCCGCGCCGTCCTTCTCGCCGTTCAGCTCGCGCAGTTCCTTGCGTACGGCCTCCAGCTGGCGGCGCAGCAGGAACTCGCGCTGCTGCTTGTCGACGCCTTCCTGGACGTCCTTGGCGATGGACTCGGCCACGTCCTGTTCGGCGAGGTGGTCGCTGAGCGCCTTGACGGCGAGCTTGAGGCGGGCGACGGGGTCGGCCGTCTCCAGCAGTTCGACTTTCTGCTCGACCGTCAGGAAGGGCGAGTATCCGGAGTTGTCCGCGAGGGCGGAGACCCCTTCGATCTGCTGGACGCGGTCCACGACCTGCCAGGCGCCGCGCTTCTTGAGCCAGCTGGTGGCGAGGGCCTTGTACTCCTTCACCAGCTCGGCGACGGCGCCCGGCAGCGGATCGGGGACCGACTCGTCCACGGTCTCGCCCTCGACCCACAGCGCCGCTCCGGGGCCGGTGGTGCCGGCGCCGATCCGGACGCGGCCGAGGCCGCGGATGAGCGCGCCGGGGTCGCCGCCGGAAAGGCGGCCGACCTGCTCGACGGTTCCGAGCACTCCGGTCGCCGCGTACGTGCCGTCGACCCGCGGCACGAGCAGCACCCGGGGCTTTCCGCTGCCGTTCTTTCCGGCGGCGGCCTGCGCGGCCTCCACGGCAGCGCGCACCTCGGCGTCGGACAGGTCCAGCGGGACGACCATTCCGGGCAGCACGACCTCGTCGTCGAGCGGCAGTACGGGCAGGGTGAGCGATACGGACGTCGAAGCCATGATCTTCCCTCCGGCAGTGAAGTTGAGCTATGCCGACTCAATGCATCTGCGCCTCGTGATGTTCCCCAACCCCCGTTCGCCGGGGGCGAACAGGCCCTCGGCGGTGCCCGGACCGGGCTCGGTCAGCTGTTCAGGGGGGAGATGCGTACGTCGCCCGAGGTGGTCTTCGCCGAGAGGCGGGACGGGGCGGAGGCGTCGTCGGGGAGGGTGACGTCCCGGTCGCCGGAGGTGGTGGAGACCGCCAGGCGGTAGGGGGCCGGCGGCACCTTCAGGCTGACGTCGCCGGAGGCCGTCTCGACGAGCACTGAGGAGGGCGCCTTCGCGAAGTCCAGGCGCGCGTCGCCCGAGGCCGAGCGCACCGACGCGCTCGGCCCGGACAGGCCGGTGGCGGTGATCTCGCCCGAGGTGGTGCTGATCCTCAGAGGTCCGGCGATGCCCTCGGCCCGGATGTCGCCGGAATCGGCCTCCAACTCGGCGGCGGCGACGCCGGTCACGGTGATGTCGCCGCTGTCGCTCTCCAGCGTGACCTTCGCGGAGGCGGGGACCTCCAGGCGGTAGTCGATGCGGCAGTCTCCGGAGCAGCCGTTGGTGAAGGTGAGCACTCCCGCGCTGACCTGCTGGCCGGGGGTGGGGGCGGTGGCTCCGCGGTAGTGGACGGTGCGGCGGACCGTGACGCCGGGACCGGTGCCGGGCGTGACCGCGATCGACCCCGCCCGGGCGCCGGTCACCTCGACGGCGGTGACCGCCTCGGTGACCGCCGTGTCGGCGCGGGCCGTCTTGCGGGGGCCTTCGACGAAGGAGCATCCGGCCAGGAGGACGCCGGCCGCGAGGGCGACGGCCGCGCGGGCGGCCCGGCCCGCCGTGGTGTGGGAAGTCATGCACCGATCCTCCGGCGCCGGCGCCGGACGGCCGATGGTGCCGGTACCCGGATCCGGTGTCGGGTTATCCCCCGTCTCCGGCGGCGCCCGGCCACCGGCCACCGGACCCCGGCTCCCGCAACCCGTGGGAAACCGCCGTCACCGGCCCGGGCCGGTGACGACCGGGCGCTGCGGCGAGGGCAGGCCCCATTCGCTCCAGGAGCCGTCGTACACCGCCAGGTCCCGGTAGCCGGCGAGGTCTGCGCCGAGTGCCAGTACGCAGGCGGTCACCCCGGAGCCGCAGCTGAAGCGGAGGCGTTCACGGCCTCCCGCGGCCGCCTCGAGGGCCGCGCGGAGTTCCCCGGCCGGGCGCATCAGGCCGTCGGGGCCCTGGAGTTCGCCGAAGGGGAGGCTGACGGCGCCGGGCATGTGGCCGCCGCGCAGGCCCGGACGGGGTTCGGGGGCGGTGCCCTCGAAGCGTTCGCGGGTACGGGCGTCCAGGACGGCCGCGGCCGGGTCGGCCAGGGCCGCGGCGACGGCATCGGCGTCGATCAGCAGCCCCGGGCGGGGCCGGGCGGTGAAGGAGCCGCGCGGCCCCCCGTAGTCCGGGGCGGCGGTCTCGACGGGCAGGCCGGCGGCCGTCCATGCGGGCAGTCCCCCGTCGAGGACGGCGGCCCGGTCGAAGCCCATGGCGCGCAGCATCCACCAGGCGCGGGCGCTGGAGTAGACGCCGGCGCCGTCGTAGACGACGACGGTGTCGGTGTCGTGGAGGCCGAGGGCCCGCAGCGCCTCGGTGAAGGCGGCGGGGCCGGGCATGGTGTGCGGGGCGGGGGCCGTGTGGTCGGAGAGGGCTCCGTCGAGGTCGAAGGGGCGGGCGCCCGGGATGCGCCGGCCGGCGGCGCGGTGGGCGCCGACGGAGGCGTCGAGGACGACCAGTCCTGAGGCGCCCAGCCGGGCGGCGAGCCAGTCGGACCCGACCAGCGGTCCGGGGTCCGCGGGGCCGGGCTCGCGGGGCGCGGGGTGGTCGGACGTGGGCATAGGGCAGCACCTCCTGAAGGCTCGGCGGCCGCACCCGCCCGCGGGGGGGGTGCGGCCGCCGACTGTGCGACGCGGTCGCCCCCATCCTCCGGCGCGGCCCGGCCCGGCCCGCAACCGCCCCCCGTCCCGGGCGGGTTGGCGGCCGGGCGCCCCCTCAGGGGGTGCTGCAGCCGCCCGGACGGGCATAGACGGCGACCCGGGCGCCCCGTACGCCGGTGACCGAGCAGAGGTCGAAGCGGCCGGCCAGCACCTCCCGCTTGACCGCCTCTCGCGGGTACGGGTCCAGGGGCTGCCCCGCCGGGTCCTGCAGGGCGATCACCCGGGGCGAGGCGAGCAGCGCCGCGCGGATCCGCTCGGGGGGCAGCTCCGTGCCCTGGAGGCTGTGCGAGGCGGCCGGGCCGGATGCGAGAGCGGCGTCGCGCAGGCCCGCGCGGACGTCCGGCGAGGACAGCAGCCACTCGCGCCTGCGGGAGGGCATGAACACCACCGCGTCCCCCGGGCGGGCCCGCTCGCGGACCGCGGCGGCCACCGCGAGGACGTCGTCCTTGCGGCTCTCAGGGGTGCGCAGCCACGCCGACCAGACGCCGAACGGTACGAGGAGGGCGCCCGCCAGCACCCACGGCCACCACTCCCGGGCGGCGGCCAGCCGTGCGCCGGCCAGCAGGGCGGGCCCGGCCAGTGCGTAGAGCACGTACCGGTCGACGTACCAGGGGTTGAGCAGCGAGATCGCCATGAGCAGTCCGGGCGGCAGCAGGACCAGGGGCAGCGCCACCCGAGCGAGGTCCTTCGGGGCACCCCGGGCGAGCAGCAGGGAGGCGGCGCCCACCACGGCGTACGCGGCCCAGTCCTGCCAGCTCGGCCGGCCGAGCCAGCCGAGCTGCTGGTGCGCCTGGCGCACGCTGACCGCGGCGAGCGGCAGCAGCAGGACGACGACGGTCGCGGCGCTCCACCGCCAGCCGGGCGCGCGGCGGGCGGTGAAGGCGTGGGCGAGCAGTGCAAGCGCGGCGAACTCGTGCAGCCAGCAGCCGATCAGCAGCACGACGGTGTAGGCGATCCACCGCTCGCGGAGCATCAGGTAGGTCGACCACACCACGGCGGCCGCGACCAGCGCGTACGAGCGGCCTTCCTGGGCGTACATCTGGACGGGTGGCAGGAGGGCGTACAGGCAGCCGGAGACGAGTGCGGCCCGCTCCCCCGCGAGCCGGTGTGCGACGGCGGCCACGCCCGCCGCGGCGAGGGCGGTGGCGGCGACGGAGGGCAGCCGCAGCGCCCACAGGCCGCCGTCCCAGGCCCGGAACACGCCGTGCATGAGGACGTAGTACAGGCCGTGCACGGCGTCGACCCGGGCGAGGAGGTCCAGGATCGCGCCGGGCGTGCGGTGCGCCACCTGCCAGGTGACGGATTCGTCGCGCCACATGCTGCCGCCCCGCTCCAGGCCCCACAGGCCGAGGACCGCGGCGAGCAGCGGCGGCAGCAGGCGCCATGGCGCGATGCGTCTGATGGCGGCCTCCTGAAGCTGTCGGATCGGGGGTGCGGACTCCATACTCGGGGGTGGACCCGAGTGGCTGCGGAGGTGGGTGTGCGCGCGTTCCGGGCGGTGGCGGCGGTACTTCTGGGTGCGGTGGTCCTGGCGGGGTGCGGACCGTCCGGTTCCGGGGGTGGCGACGACGCGCCGCCGAAGGGCTCCGCGGGGCCGGCCGCGAGTGCGGGTGCGAACGCGGACCCGGCCGCGAGCCCCAGCCCCGGCCGGAGCGCCGGCCCGGGCGCGGACCCGGCCGCGAGCCCCAGCCCCGGCCGGAGCGCCGGGCCGGGCGCGAGTACGGGTGCGGTGCCCGCCCCCGGGGAGACCCTGGTCCGGGTCACCCGCAGCGGGGGCTTCGCCGGGGAGACCCATACCCTCGTCGTGAGGGGTGACGGCTCCTGGTCCCGGCTGGACGCGAAGGCGGGGCCGGAGGGTGCCGGGAAGCTGTCGGAGCAGGGCCTGGCAGCGCTGCGCACCGCGCTCCGGGAGGCGGACTTCGCACGTCTGCCCAAAACGGCGACGGGCGGTCCCAAGATCTACGACGGGTTCTTCTACGCCTTCGTGCACGGCGGGTACGAGGTCGCGGGCGAGCAGGGGTCCCTGCCGCCGGCCCTGGTGAAGGTGGTGGACGCGCTGCCGCCGTTCACGCAGGGCTGAGCTCCCGCAGCAGCCGGTACGGGCACCCGCGCGGCCGGGCCGGCATGTCCACGCGGACTCCGCGCAGCTCGGTGCGGCCTTCGGTCGGGCCGCAGCCGAGGGGCGCCTGCCCTTCGGCCTCCCGCGTTCGACGGCGGCGGTCGCGGCACTCCGTCCCGATGTGCCGAAGGACACTCACGAACCGGTCTGCCCCCACGGTCGCGGACCGGCCTTGTGGGCCCCCTCCAACAGGGATCCGACGGGGTCGAAGCCGGTGGGGCGCCTGACCGCCCCACCCGCCGGATGCCGGTCCCGCAGGACGGCCGGCACCCGGTACAACCCATTCCATTTACTCAGGTCCAGCGCATATGCCGTGTCCGAACCCCACGTAGCCGCAGGCCGGAGCCTCCTCTACGCTGCACCCCATTCAGCGGGATCTTCAGGGGCGGACATGGAACAGACACACACCACCCACACCGGCGCCGCGGCAACCCCCGGCGCCCAGCGGCGTGTGCTCGTCGTCGAGGACGACCGCACCATCGCGGAGGCCATCGCGGCCCGGCTGCGCGCCGAGGGCTTCCAGGTACAGACGGCCACCGACGGCCCGGCGGCCGTCGCCGCGGCGGAGAGCTGGCTGCCCGAGCTGCTGGTCCTCGACGTCATGCTGCCCGGCTTCGACGGTCTGGAGGTGTGCCGCCGGGTCCAGGCGCAGCGCCCGGTCCCGGTCCTGATGCTCACCGCCCGGGACGACGAGACCGACATGCTGGTCGGGCTGGGCGTCGGCGCCGACGACTACATGACGAAGCCGTTCTCCATGCGCGAGCTGGCCGCACGCGTCCACGTCCTGCTGCGGCGGGTGGAGCGGGCCACGATCGCCGCCCACACCCCGCGCGGCGCCACCCTGCGCCTGGGCGACCTGGAGATCGACCACGCGCAGCGCCGGGTCCGGGTGCAGACCGAGGACGTCCACCTGACCCCGACCGAGTTCGACCTGCTGGTGTGCCTGGCCGGGACCCCGCGGGCCGTGCTCTCCCGGGAGCAGCTGCTGGCGGAGGTCTGGGACTGGGCCGACGCGTCCGGGACCCGTACGGTCGACAGCCACATCAAGGCCCTGCGGCGCAAGATCGGCGCCGAGCGGATCCGTACGGTCCACGGCGTCGGGTACGCCCTGGAGACCCCGGCCCAGCCGTGACCGGCCGGGCGGAGGGGCCGCGCCAGCGCCCGCGCCAGCGGCCCACCGGAGGGCTGCGGCCCTTCTCGCCGTTCTCGATCAAGACCAAGCTCGGCACGCTCGTGGTGGTCTCGGTCTTCATCACGACCGGCCTGCTCCTGGTGGCTCTGCGCACCGACACCGAGCTGCGGTTCATCACCGTCTTCTCCGTGATCGCCTCGATGCTGATCACGCAGTTCGTGGCGCACAGCCTGACGGCACCGCTCGACGACATGACGACGGTCGCCCGGGCGATATCCCACGGCGACTTCACGCGGCGGGTGCGGGGCGCCGGACGCCGCGACGAGCTGGGCGACCTGGCCTCCACCATCAACCTGATGGCGGACGACCTGGAGGCCGTGGACCGGCACCGCAAGGAGCTCGTCGCCAACGTCTCGCACGAGCTGCGCACCCCGATCGCCGCGCTGCGTGCGGTGCTGGAGAACGTGGTCGACGGGGTCTCGGCCGCCGACCCGGAGACCATGCGCACCATGCTCAAGCAGACCGAGCGCCTCGGCCGACTCGTGGAGACCCTGCTGGACCTGTCCCGGGTGGACAACGGGGTGGTACCGCTGAAGGCCCGCCGCTTCGAGGTGTGGCCGTACCTGTCCGGGGTGCTGAAGGAGTCGGGGCTGGCGGCCTCCGGCCGGCCGGGGCTGCTCTCCGGCTCCGGCGGGCACACCCGCAACGACGTCCACCTGCACCTGGACGTCTTCCCGCCCGACCTGTGCGCGTACGCCGACGCCGAGCGGCTGCACCAGGTGGTGGCCAACCTGATCGACAACGCGGTCAAGCACAGCCCGCCGCACGGCAGGGTCACGGTCCGCGCCCGGGCCGGCGAGGCGCCCGGAGGCCTGGCGCTGGAGGTCCGGGACGAGGGCCCCGGCATCCCGGAGGCCGAGCGCCACCGGGTCTTCGAGCGGTTCAACCGGGGCAGCGCCCGCGGCGGCGACGGCGGCACCGGACTGGGCCTGGCGATCGCCCGCTGGGCCGTGGAGCTGCACGGCGGCCGGATCGGGGTGGCCGAATCGTCACGGGGCTGCCGCATCCTCGTCACGCTTCCGGGCAGCTCGTAGGTCCCGTGTTGACGTAGGGTTCGACTGGGAAGGACATGATCTCGGCCACACGTACCCGGGGTCCGTCAGGGGTGCGAAGCCAAGGGGGCCGCAACCTCGGTGCCCCCTACCCGAACCAGGCTGGTTTCCCGCCATTCCACGTCATGAAACCCGCCGTTCGATGTGACCTGCACGACGTAAGTCCCGCCCGGCCTGCATGCAGCGGTCGAGGAGGCGTAGCCTTTATTCCCGCTGTCCATACCTTGTGAAGCGGAAGAGGGCGGTTGCCGCCGTGTCGCCACAGTCCCCCAGTAATTCGAGCACCACGACCGAAGCAGCAGAGGGCGGGAAGAACCCTGCCTCAGGCTTCGGCGCGAATGAGTGGCTCGTCGACGAGATCTATCAGCAGTACCTCCAGGACCCGCAGTCGGTCGACCGGGCCTGGTGGGACTTCTTCGCCGATTACAAGCCGGGGGGCGCTGCCGCTCCGGTGACGTCGGCCGGTCCCGACAAGTCCACGCCGACGGACGGCGCCTCCGCACAGGCCGCCACCGCCGTCGCCGGGACTCCGCAGGTCGCCGACGCCGCCACGGGGGCGGCGGACGCCGCGCCCGCGCACACCGCGACGCCGACTCCTCCGCCTGTGTCAGCTCCTGCCCCTGCTCCTGCCATCCCCTCTGGTGCCCCTGCTGTGACTGTCACCTCCCAGGCCCCGGCCGCCGCACCGGCCGCGCCCGCCCCCGCCTCCGTAGCCCCGCAGAAGGCCGCGCCCGCCACCGAGGCCCCCGCGGGCCCCGAGCTGGTGACGCTCCGCGGCCCGGCGGCTGCCGTGGCCAAGAACATGAACGCCTCCCTCGACGTCCCGACGGCCACGTCCGTCCGCGCCGTCCCGGTGAAGCTGCTGTTCGACAACCGCATCGTCATCAACAACCACCTGAAGCGGGCCCGGGGCGGGAAGATCTCCTTCACGCACCTCATCGGCTACGCGATGGTCCAGGCCATCAAGGCCATGCCGTCGATGAACTACTCCTTCGCGGAGAAGGACGGCAAGCCGACCCTGGTCAAGCCCGACCACGTGAACTTCGGCCTCGCCATCGACCTGGTGAAGGCCAACGGCGACCGCCAGCTCGTCGTCGCCGGCATCAAGAAGGCCGAGACCCTCAACTTCTTCGAGTTCTGGCAGGCCTACGAGGACATCGTCCGCCGCGCCCGCGTCGGCAAGCTGACGATGGACGACTTCACCGGCGTCACCGTCTCGCTGACCAACCCCGGCGGCCTGGGCACCGTCCACTCCGTGCCCCGCCTGATGCCCGGACAGTCGGTCATCATGGGCGTCGGCTCCATGGACTACCCCGCCGAGTTCCAGGGCACCTCGCAGGACACCCTGAACAAGCTGGGCATCTCCAAGGTCATGACCCTGACCTCGACCTACGACCACCGGGTCATCCAGGGGGCGGCCTCCGGCGAGTTCCTGCGCATCGTCGCGAACCTGCTGCTCGGCGAGAACGGCTTCTACGACTCGGTCTTCGAGTCGCTGCGCATCCCGTACGAGCCGGTCCGCTGGAACCGCGACATCGACGCCAGCCACGACGACGACGTCACCAAGGCCGCCCGCGTCTTCGAGCTGATCCACTCCTACCGGGTCCGCGGCCACGTCATGGCCGACACCGACCCGCTCGAGTACAAGCAGCGCAAGCACCCCGACCTGGACATCACCGAGCACGGCCTCACCCTGTGGGACCTGGAGCGCGAGTTCGCCGTCGGCGGCTTCTCCGGCAAGTCCATGATGAAGCTGCGCGACATCCTCGGCGTGCTGCGCGACTCGTACTGCCGCACCACCGGCGTCGAGTTCATGCACATCCAGGACCCGAAGCAGCGCCGCTGGATCCAGGACCGCATCGAGCGCCCGCACACCAAGCCCGAGCGCGAGGAGCAGCTGCGCATCCTGCGCCGCCTGAACGCCGCCGAGGCGTTCGAGACCTTCCTGCAGACGAAGTACGTCGGCCAGAAGCGCTTCTCCCTGGAGGGCGGCGAGTCCGTCATCCCGCTGCTCGACGCCGTCATCGACTCGGCCGCCGAGGCCCGCCTCGAAGAGGTCGTCATCGGCATGGCCCACCGCGGCCGCCTGAACGTCCTCGCGAACATCGTCGGCAAGTCGTACGCGCAGATCTTCCGCGAGTTCGAGGGCAACCTCGACCCGAAGTCCATGCACGGCTCCGGCGACGTCAAGTACCACCTGGGCGCCGAGGGCACCTTCACCGGCCTCGACGGCGAGCAGATCAAGGTCTCGCTCGTCGCGAACCCCTCGCACCTGGAGGCGGTCGACCCGGTCCTGGAGGGTGTCGCCCGCGCCAAGCAGGACGTCATCAACAAGGGCGGCACGGACTTCACGGTCCTCCCGCTCGCGCTCCACGGCGATGCGGCCTTCGCGGGCCAGGGCGTCGTCGCCGAGACGCTGAACATGTCGCAGCTGCGCGGCTACCGCACCGGCGGCACCGTGCACGTGGTCATCAACAACCAGGTCGGCTTCACCGCCGCCCCGGAGTCGTCGCGTTCGTCGATGTACGCGACCGACGTGGCCCGCATGATCGAGGCGCCGATCTTCCACGTGAACGGCGACGACCCGGAGGCCGTCGTCCGCGTCGCGCGGCTCGCCTTCGAGTTCCGCCAGGCGTTCAACAAGGACGTTGTCATCGACCTCATCTGCTACCGCCGCCGCGGTCACAACGAGTCCGACAACCCGGCGTTCACCCAGCCGCTGATGTACGACCTGATCGACAAGAAGCGCTCGGTGCGCAAGCTCTACACCGAGTCCCTCATCGGCCGCGGCGACATCACCCTGGAAGAGGCCGAGCAGGCGCTCCAGGACTTCCAGGGCCAGCTGGAGAAGGTCTTCGCGGAGGTCCGCGAGGCCGCCACGCAGCCCGCGGTCTCCGCGGCGCCGGCGCCCGACCAGGCCGGTTTCCCCGTCGCGGTGAACACCGCGATCTCGCAGGACGTCGTCAAGCGGATCGCCGAGTCCCAGGTCAACATCCCCGAGGGCGTCACCGTCCACCCGCGCCTGCTGCCGCAGCTGCAGCGCCGCGCGGCGATGATCGACGAGGGCACCATCGACTGGGGCATGGGCGAGACCCTCGCCTTCGGCTCGCTGCTGATGGAGGGAACCCCGGTCCGGCTGTCCGGGCAGGACTCCCGCCGCGGCACCTTCGGCCAGCGCCACGCGGTCCTCATCGACCGGGAGACCGGCGAGGACTACACCCCGCTGCTGTACCTGTCCGACGACCAGGCCCGCTACAACGTCTACGACTCCCTGCTGTCCGAGTACGCGGCCATGGGCTTCGAATACGGCTACTCCTTGGCCCGTCCGGACGCGCTGGTCCTCTGGGAGGCCCAGTTCGGTGACTTCGTCAACGGCGCCCAGACCGTCGTCGACGAGTTCATCTCCTCGGCCGAGCAGAAGTGGGGCCAGACCTCCGGCGTCACGCTGCTCCTCCCCCACGGCTACGAGGGCCAGGGCCCGGACCACTCGTCCGCCCGCCCGGAGCGCTTCCTCCAGCTGTGCGCGCAGAACAACATGACGGTCGCGATGCCGACCCTCCCGTCGAACTACTTCCACCTGCTGCGCTGGCAGGTCCACAACCCGGCCCACAAGCCGCTGGTCGTCTTCACCCCGAAGTCGATGCTGCGTCTGAAGGCCGCGGCGTCGAAGGCGGAGGAGTTCACGAGCGGTTCGTTCCGTCCGGTCATCGGTGACACCACGGTGGACGCGAACGCGGTCCGCAAGGTCGTCTTCTGCGCCGGCAAGGTCTACTACGACCTGGAGGCCGAGCGCGAGAAGCGCGGCATCACGGACACCGCGATCATCCGCATCGAGCGCCTGTACCCGCTCCCGGGTGCCGAGCTCCAGGCCGAGATCGCCAAGTTCCCGAACGCGGCGAAGTACATCTGGGCGCAGGAGGAGCCGGCGAACCAGGGTGCGTGGCCGTTCATCGCGCTGAACCTGATCGACCACCTCGACCTGGCGGTCGGCGCGGACGTCCCGGCGGGCGAGCGCCTGCGGCGCGTCTCGCGCCCGCACGGCTCGTCCCCGGCGGTCGGCTCCGCGAAGCGCCACCAGGCGGAGCAGCAGCTCCTGCTGGACGAGGTCTTCGAGGCGTAGCCAACCCAGTACCAAGACCGGAAGGCCCGGCCCCACACAGGGGGCCGGGCCTTCCGGCATGCGGGGGCTCCCGAACGGAACGAATGGGTGATGGAACGGCGACGCGTACTACCGACCGAGCCGAAACCCGCCCATTTGTGTACTTTTAGCGCTCAACCCAGCGCATTGCGTAACCGGTGCGCGGAAGTACAGCCACGGAGGGCATATGCGCAAGCTTCAGCAGGTTGTGATCGTCGCGCTGGCGGCAGGGACGCTGGCCGCCCTGGGGTCCGGATCCGCCCAGGCGGACCAGAGGACCGCAGCGGTGCACACGCCTCGGGCGGCCCTGCCGCAACTCCCGGCCCTCCCCCCGCTCCCGCGCCTCCCCCAGCTGCCGCAGCTCACCCACCTGGTGCGGCTCGCCCAGACATCGCAGGGCCAGCACACCCCGGCAACCACGACGATGAGCCCAGGCGCAACCCCGGTAGCGTACGGCCCCTACGCTCCATACGCACCCTATGCCCCATATGCGCCATACGCTCTCACGGCGTCGGGCACCCCGAGCACGCCCAACACGCCCAACACGCCCAACACGCCGAACACTCCGAACACCCCGAACACTCCGAACACGCCCAACACCCCGAACACTCCGAACACGCCCAATACCCCCAATACGGCGAACACGCCGAACACGCCCAATACCCCCAACACCCCGAACACTCCGAACACCCCGAACACTCCGAACACGCCCAACACCCCGAACACTCCGAACACGCCCAATACCCCCAATACGGCGAACACGCCGAAC
>NZ_JBVJFK010000001.1:346592-346932 GCF_055587885.1 Streptomyces sp. NPDC046349 | reverse complement strand
CACGCCCAATACCCCCAACACCCCGAACACTCCGAACACCCCCAATACGTAGGCGAGCACCAGAAGCTCTGCCGCGCACCAGAGCGCCGCGCAGTGAATTCACTGCGCGGCGCCGCTGTCCACCTCGGATCACCCGGGGGTGTTCGGGGTGTTGGGGGTGTTCGGGGTGTTACCCGCACCGCCCGGAGTGTTCGGAGTGTTGGGCGTGTTCGGGGTGTTCGGAGTGTTACCCGCACCGCCCGGAGTGTTCGGAGTGTTGGGCGTGTTCGGGGTGTTCGGAGTGTTACCCGCACCGCCCGGAGTGTTCGGAGTGTTGGGCGTGTTCGGGGTGTTCGGAGTG
>NZ_JBVJFK010000001.1:0-346494 GCF_055587885.1 Streptomyces sp. NPDC046349 | reverse complement strand
TGTTCGGGGCCTTCGAATTGACCGCCTTCTTACACCAGCCCTTTGCCTTCTTGCAGGTCTTCTTCGTCGTCGAATCCACCGTACTTACAGTCGTCTGGGGTGCGGGAGCGGCAAAGGCTGTTGCCGGCAGAGCCATCCCTCCTGCCAGAGCCATAGAAGCTGCGGCCAGGATCGCCTTGCGGGAAATCTTACGCATCGGTTTTCTCCATTTCGGAAGTGCGGGACTTTCTCGAGCCCGCCCCGCGGATTTGATATCTTCGCGGCCCCCGCAGTGGTGGAAGGCCTGATACCAAGAAACCCGATCCGGGGAGTCGACACACGTCACATCATCACGGGACTTGACACCGAAAATTGCTGTGTTAGTCGCGCAGTCGAGCCGTGGGTGGATACCCCGCAGCAAGGGCACGGGCTTCTTCACGGGCGGTTTCGCGCCCCGCACGTGGGCGAGGAGGCCCGCCACCTGGAGTGAGGCCACGCGTCATGCCGAGACCGTCCGTGCCGGCCGGGCAGTCGGCCGTTCCGGCTCACGCGGGCATGTGACAGTGTTGCCCGCCATGGACTGCGTCTTCTGTGGGCTCATCCGTGAGGGCACCGCACGTTGGGTGGCCCGCGATACCGAGGCATGTGCCTTCAGCCCGCTGAACCCCCTCGCTCCGGGGCACACCCTGGTGGTTCCCACCCGCCACTACGCGGGCGTCTTCGACACACCGCCCGATGTCCTGGCCACGTCCATGACGCTGGTCCAACGCGTCGCGGCAGCCATGCGGACCACCCTGGGCGCCAGCGGCGTCAACATCCTGAGCGCCAGCGGCCCCGGATCCGAACAGTCCGTGCACCACCTGCACCTCCACGTCGTCCCACGGTGGGAGGACGACGGAATCTCCACCTGGCCGACAGGCGTCTCCCGCCACCGACCCGTCGGCGATCCCATCGCCCGGCTGGCCAACGCCCTCGACCAGGCCCAGAGCAAGCCCCGCCCCGAACGGCGGGGGGAGTAGGCGTTCCCGGAGCGACGACGAGACCTGCAGACGCCGTCGGACAGGATGGCGTAGCGATCCCGGGCTCACCGGGCTCCGCCCGGGCAGCGACTCCCCGCCGCCGTCGTGCAGGGCGCCACAGCCTCCCCTGTCCCTCCCCTACGGCTGCGGCTCGAAGTCCCAGTACGGCCTGGCGCGCTGCTTCGCGGAGACCGTGTGGACGTGTTGGGCGCCCAGGGTGCGGGTCAGGCCCTTGATGCCCGCGTCCTCGTGTTTGCCCGCCTCCGTGTCCTCGCGTACGGAGCGCAGGTCCGCCGCCAGGGCGATCTGGGCGCTGAGCGTCATCGGGTGGTCGGGGCCCAGGACCCGTTCGGCGGTGCGCAGGGTTTCGCGGCTGAGGTCCAGGGCGTCCTCCAGCCGGCCGGTGATGTTGCGGTGTCCGGTGGCGTTGAGGGCGCAGCCCAGGGTCCACGGGTGCCGGCTGCCGAGCGCGCCCCGCATGCCCACCAGCGCCTGCTCGGCGAGGGAGAGGCCCTCGGCGCGTTCGCCCTGGGCGCGCAGGACCAGGCCGAGGTTGCCGACGGTGCCGATGCTGTACGGGTGGGCGAGGCCGAGCTGCGATTGGTAGCCGCGGACGACGTCCTCGGAGATGCGGCGGGCCTCGCCGATGTCGCCGTACTCCCGGAGGTAGGTGGCGTAGTCGGAGGCGACCATCAGCGTCCACGGGTAGTCGACTCCGAAGACGCGTGTCGCGCGTTCCCAGACGGTGCGCAGGCGCAGGCCGGCGCCGGGGATGTCGCCGGAGCGGCGCAGGCACAGGCCGAGATTGTGCTCGGCGCGCAGGGTCTGGGGATGGCCGAGCCCGAGCACCTGGGTGTTGAGCTTGACGCCCTGTTCCTGCCGGGTCTGGGCCTCACGGTAGCGGCCCATGAGCCGCAGTCCCATGGCGCACGCGATGCCGGAGGCGAGGGTGGAGATGTGCAGGGGCATCAGGACGCGTTCGCGGCGGCGCAGGGTGTCCAGGTCGAGGTCGTAGGCGTCCTGATAGCGGCCCAGCAGCCGGTAGGTGGCGGCGAGGTTGTTCTGTGCGTCGAGGGTGATGGAGTCGTCCTCGCCGAGGAGTTCGCGGTAGGTGGCCAGGCAGTGCTCGAAGATCTCGCGGGCGGGTTCGAACTTGGCGATGCACAGCAGGACGCCGCCGTAGGCGCTGGTGGCGCGCAGGCTCTCCAGGTCCTGGTCGCCGCGCTCCCCGGTGATCCGGTCGGCGACGGACCTGGTGAGGATCTCGGCGCGGCGGAACAGGCCGAGATTGCGCAGGGAGTTGCCGTACTGGTAGCTGAGCTCGCGGACCTTGGGGTGGTCCTCGCCGAGCCGGGCGCGCCAGATCTGGTCGGTCTCCTCGCACAGGCGCAGGCAGGTGCGGTATTCGCCGGCGAGGATCAGGTAGCGCAGGCAGTGCAGCAGGAAGTTCTGGATCCGCGGGTTGCTGCTGGTGATGACCCCGGAGGGGGTGAGGTGGGGGACGAGTTCGGCGTAGCGCGGCCAGAGCCGGGAGTCGGAGGGCCGGCCGGGGTCGGCTGCGGCGAGGACCTGGCGGACGGCTCGCGCGAGGGGTTCGGCTTCTTCCTCCGAGAGGTCCTCCCGGACGATGCCGTGGACCATCCGGTGCAGCTGTACGGTCTCCAGACCGCCGCCGCCTTCCTCCACGGGGAGGTCGGAGTACTCCAGCCGTACGACGGAGAACTGCACGAGTTTGTTGAGGGCGCCGTTCCACCGGATCTGGTCGTTGATGAGTCCGGCGAGCTGTTCGGGCACGTCGTCTGCGGGAAATTCGCGCAGCAGGCGCAGCGGGACCGGGCCGGGGGCGAAGAAGACGAACAGCCGCAGCAGGGCGAGGGCGTCGGGGAAGTTCTCCCGGACGTTGTTGAGGAGTATGGCGAGGGCCGTGGGGAAAGGCAGCGGGTAGTCCTCGGAGAGGGTGACGGCCTCGCGGGAGTCCATGCGGCGCTGGAGCAGGGTGAGGTAGTCGCCGACGGGCAGCGGGGAGTCGGCGAGCCAGCCGGCGGTCTGGTCGAGGGCGAGCGGGTAGTCCTCCAGGGCCTCGGCGAGCTGGTCGGCCTCGGCGGCGGTGAGGCGCAGGGCGCGGCGGCGGATGAAGGTGATCGACTCGGGGCGGGCGTAGAGCGGTACCTCGACGAGGCTGGTGTGGCGGGCGGCCCATTCGCGGTTGCGGGAGGTGATGATGACGTCGCCGGAGCCGCCGGCGGGCAGCAGGTCGATGAGGTCGTCGGGGTTGTCGCAGCCGTCGAAGACCATCAGCCAGCGGCTGTACGGGGTTCCGCGGCGCAGCGCTTCGAGGACGGCGCGGATCTGCTCGCCGTAGCTGCCGGCGCCGCGCGGGAGGCCGAGGGCGGGGGCGAGGTCGGCGAGGCGTTCGCGGAGGGTGGGGCGGTCCTCGGCGGGGACCCACCACACGACGTCGTACTCGGAGGCGAAGCGGTAGGCGTACTCGGTGGCGACCTGGGTCTTGCCGACGCCGGACAGCCCGAGAAGGGTGACGGTGGACGCGCCGGGCGGGGCTTCGGCGAGGGCTTGGCGCAGGGTGCCGATGACGTCGTTGCGGCCGGTGAAGCGGGGGTTGCGGCGGGGGACGCGGCCCCAGATCTCGGGCGGGTCGTTGGGGAATCGGGGGCCGCGGCGGCCGGTTTCGGTGCCGATGCGGTCGGTGGGCAGTTCGAGGCGGCGCAGGACGCGGTATTCGGCTTCGTACGCGTCGAGACCCCACAGGTCGGTCTTCTCCAGTACGGCGACGGCGCTTGGCAGGGGGGCGTCGGTGAGGCAGACGGCGGCGAACCGGTCGGGGTGGTCGTCGGTGACGGCGCGCAGGGCGGTGTTCCACTCGTCGTCGGTGTGGGTGCCGGCGGAGAAGTAGCGTTCGCTGAGGACGAGGAGGACGCGGCTGCCGGAGCGGGCGAGGTCGTCGAGGGCCTGGGCGAGTCCGGGGCTGCTCTGCGGGTCCCAGCGCTGGAGGGCGACGCGGTGGCCGTGTTCCTCCAGGCGGTGGGCGATCCACACGGCCCAGGGGCGGTTGAAGCCCGCGAAGCTGATGACGAAGCGCTGCGGCTGCTGGGGCTGGAGAGGCTGTTGCGGCTGTTGCGCCGATTCGCGGTCCTGCCGGCTACCGGTGGTCATGCTGCCGTCTCCCTGGGCTGCGGGCAGTGGACGGGACTGAAAAGGTACCGCAGCGGACGGTTCGTCAGACCTGTGCGAACGGGGCGAGTTCGGGGTGTGCCTCGCACCAGGCGCGGCGTTCGCGGTCGACGGCGCGGCGGGCCGCGGCGTGCTGGTCGCCGGGGGGCGGCAGCTCGTCCATGGCCCGTTCGGCGGCGGCCATGGCGTCGGTGAACTCCCGGCCCGCGGTGGTCAGTGCGTCGTGTGCGCGCAGGGCGGGCAGGACGGCGGCGACCTGGGCGCGGATCCGGGCGTGCTGGGCCCAGGCGCCGCGCGCTCCGTAGAGGGCGGCGCGCTGCCAGTACCCGGCCAGGGCCAGGTGCGCGTAGGTGCCGTGCAGGAGGCCCTCCAGGGGGCGGGGGTCGCTGCGCCAGGGGGCCCAGTGGCGGGGTGCGGCGTCCGCGGTGTGCAGGGTCAGGACGTCGGCGAGGGCGGTCAGTTTGCCGTGTTGGACCTCGTGGACGAGCGTCGCGGCGAGGGCGGGCGGGGCCTGTGCGCGGGCCAGTACGGAGCCGGCGGCCGCGGGGAGGGTGGCGCCGCTGGAGCGGGATCCGCCGGCCAGCGGTACGAGGGAGCGGAGCAGTTGCACGGTCTCCTCCGCGCGGACGGTGTCGTAGCGCTGGAGCAGGGTGAGCGCGCCGGACCACTGGGTGTCCCACCGTTTGTGACCCTTGGGGGTGAGGCGGCGGGCGGGGCGCAGGGGCGCGGGCTGTGCGGGTCCGGGGGCCCGGTAGGGGTCGAGGTCGTCGAGGGCGGTGCGGCCCCCCGGGAGTGCGTGCAGGGGCAGGGCGGCGGGATTGTCGGGGTCCCAGGAGCGTTCGGTGAGGACGAGCGGGCCGGGTCGGTCCGGGCGCAGCAGGCCGAGGGTGGGCAGGACGAGGCGGCCGTGCACGGGCCGCAGGGTGTGGGTGAAGGTGATCCCGGCGCGCAGGGCGGCGGCCGTGGCCAGGGCGCCGAGGTGGGCGAGGTCGGGCGGCGGGCCGAAGGGGGCGTGCAGCCGGCGCAGGGTCTCCTCGGCCCACACACCGGTGGCGGGGTAGTGCAGTACGTCGCGCACAGCCGCCGGGTCGCGGCGTTCGGCCTCCTCCAGCAGGGCCCAGTGGTCGGCGGTCCGGCCGGAGCTGCCGCAGGGCGCGGCGTCGAGGACGGCGCGGAGCAGGACCAGGCGCTTGGAGCGGCGTACGTCGCGGACCAGGCGGGTGCCTTCCGGGGAAGGCTCGGTGGAGGCGAGGGCGCGCAGGGTCCGGGAGGACACGGTGAAGGCGGCGAGGGCGGCGGTCATGAGGCGGCTGCCGGGGGGTGTGCGGGGGTGGCGCGGCGCCTGCTGCCGGTGACGGCGTGCTGTACGGCGGTGGCGATGTGCCGGATCAGGACCTGGAGGTCGGCGCAGTAGACGGACGGCCGGCGGAAACCCTCGCCGGCGCGGTAGCGGTGCGGGTAGTGGCCGCCGCCGCAGACCTCGACGAGTTCGCAGGCGCGGCATCGGTCGGCGAGGGCGTCCCGTCCGAGCTGGCGGGCGGCGAAGCCGGGGTGGTCGAGGAGCTGGTCGAAGCTGTGGGTGTCGAGGGCCATGCCGGTGGCCGCGGCCCCCTCGTACGCGGATTTCAGCGAATCGGCCTGTTCGATGGAGCCGTCGGTCTCGATGACGGCGGTGGCGGCGGGCGCGAGCCCGAGGGTCTCGGTGGTGGCGGGCAGGCCGAGGAGCAGGGCGATGATCTCCTCGAAGATGCGGATGCGGGTGCGCCGTGCTCCGTCGTGCCACCAGCGCTCGAAGACGGCGAGGAGCCAGTCGGCGTACGGGGTCCCGCCGGGGTGGCGGCCGGGTCCGGGGGGCGGCGGGGTACTCCAGTTGGCGAGCGGGAGCAGCAGGCCGACGGTGGGCGGGGCGAAGGCGAGCAGGGACTCGTAGGTCTCCACCGGGTCCTGGCCGAGGTCGACGACGCAGAGCACGCCGGCGTAGCTGTCCGGGTGGCGTGCGAGCAGGCGCAGGCCGCGGGCGGCCGCACCGAAGCCGGGGTGTCCGGCGTGGTCGACGCGGCGGGTGTTGTGTGCGGGCAGTCCTCCGTCCAGGCTGACGCCGACGCGGATCCCGGCGGCGGCCAGGGCGGTGAGGCGGCCGCGGGTGATCAGGGTGCCGTTGGTCTGGACGGTGGCGGTGATCCGGGTGCGGGGAGCGGTGGCGGCGAGGGCGGCGCGCACGGCTTCCACGGGCGCGGCCAGTGCGGAGGGGGCGGTGAGGAGGGGTTCACCGCCGTGCAGGACCAGGTCGACGCGGGGCAGGTCGTGGGCGGCGGCGTGCTCGGCGATGCGCTGGGCGGCGCGGGCGGTGGTGGCGGGGGCCATGGCGACGGGCTGGTCGCGCCAGCCCTGGTCGGCCATCTCGTACACGTAGCAGTAGGTGCAGGCGAGGTTGCAGCGGCTGCGGGTCTTGAGCACGAACTGGCGGATGGGATGGGGCGGGTGCCCTGCGGCCCGCGCGGCGGCGACGTCGAGCCGGGTGTAGGGCCAGGGGGCGTTGCGGGCGTGCCGGGACGCGTGCGCGGCGGGCCCGCCGGACCGGGCGGAGCCCGGCCCCCCGCCCGGGACCGGATCCGCGTGCGGCCCGAAGCCCTCCTGCCCGGCGGGGCCCGGACCTCGGACGGCATCCACCTGCGGCATGGCGGGGCCCTGCCCGGCGGGGCCCGGATCCGCGTACGGCACAGCGGCGCCCTGCCCGGCGGGGCCCGGACCTCGGACGGGATCCACCTGCGGCATGGCGGGGCCCTGCCCGGCGGGGCCCGGACCTCGGACGGGATCCACCTGCGGCATGGCGGGGCCCTGCCCGGCGGGGCCCGGACCTCGGACGGGATCCACGTGTGGCATGGCGGGCCCCTGCTGCGTGGAGCCGGTGTGCCGGGTGGGGTCCGCGTGCGGGGCTGGCGCGGGCAGCTGGGAGCTGCTCGTGATCGCTCGCCGCATCGCCGCGCTCCTCCCCGCCCGCCGCCGGGGGCGCCCCGGCGGACTGTCCATCCCTGCCCTGCCGCCGGACCCGGCTAACGGCGGAAAGTGGTCAACCCGTCCGCTCCCGCAGGGGCAGCAGCTGCGGGGCCGGCCCCGGAGCCCGCCCTCCCTGCGGGGCGGGACCCGGCGCGGTCCGGGCGGTCCGCGGGGCCGCCGAGGGCTGTCTCCTCGGCTCGGAGCGTGCGTGCCTTCTCGGCCGTACCCGGCGGCCGCGCCTCGTCCTGCGGGGGCACGCCCTCCCCTGTCCCGCTCCGTACTGTCGGAGCACGCCGTGGGCGGGGACACGGCGGAGTGTCCCCGCAGGGCGAGCGCGCGACCACGGTGGTGCCGCCTGGCCGAGAGACATCCGCACGCGCCGAGCCGAGGAGACACCCCGGCGGAACACCGCCCGGCGCCTAAGCCCGCCCCGCCGAGCCACCCCGCACGCACGGGCAAAGCCAGCGCCGACCCCCGAGCCGCGCAGCGACCCGGCCGAGGAGACACCCCGGCGGGGCACCGCCCCACACCCGAGCCACCCCGCACGCACGGGCAGAAGCCGCACGACGACCCGGCCTGGGGGCACCGCCCCGCACCCGCCGGTTCCACCGGGCACGCGCAGCCGACCTCAGGCTCGCCGGGGATCGAGGCGCGGGTCCGGGGCGGGGCGCCAGGGGCCGGCCCGCGGCCCGGCCACCCCCGGGAGGGTCAGGCGGCGCTGGAGTCGAAGGCGTTGAGGATCTCGGCCGGGTGGGTCACGCGTTCGACCAGGCCTTCGATCACCTCGGCCAGTACGGGATGGTCGATCCCGCGCAGCGCGGCCAGGTCGAGCCCGGAGAGGTCCGGCAGTCGCCCGGGGCATCCCGGGGCGGTGGCCGGCGCCTCGTCCTGACGTTTCGTCACCATGTGCCGCCGCTCCCCATGTCGCGTCGCATTCCGGACGGTCCCCTGCCTTTTCCCCCGGCCCGGTCGGCGGAAACAGCGGGCCCTGCCCGCGGCGCGGCCGTCACCGCCCCGCCTCCAGGGCCCGCACCCGCGCGCGGAGCCCGTCGGAGCGCCCGTCGGGGTCGGTACCGATCCGCTTCCACAGCTGGAGCGCCGAGCGGTACTCCTCCAGCGCGGCCCTGGGCCGCGCGAGCCGCTCCAGCACCTCCCCGCGGGACTCCTGCACGCGCGCGGCCAGCCGCAGCGCGGTGTCCTCGCGGCCCGCCCGGCCGTCGGGTTCCTCACGGCCCTCGTGGTCGTCGCGTCCCTCGCGGTCGGCTTCCAGGGCGGCCCGCCAGGCCAGCCGGTAGGACTCGGCCGCCCGGTCGAGGCGGTCCGCGGCCCGCGTGTGGCCGTGGATCTCCTGCTGCACGTCGCCGTGGTCCCGCCAGGCGCGGGCCCGGTCCAGCGGGCCGCGGCCGTTGCGGACGGCGAGTTCCAGCAGGTACTCGGCCTCCCGCAGGTCCACCGCGTCCTTCTCGTAGGCGTGCCGCAGCCGCAGCCCGGTCGCCAGCCGCATCAGCCGGTGCGCGGCTTCCGGGTCGGACTGCGGGACCGCCGCCCGGCTCTCGCGCAGCACGCGTACGGCCGCCCCGGTGAACCGGCGGCCGCCGGCGCAGCGGGCCCGGTCCAGGAGTACGTCCCCCCACTCGGGGAGGAGTTCCCGGAAGGCGTCCCCGTCGCGGGGTACGAGCCTGCGGGCGCGGCCGTACGCCTCCGCCGCGTCCTCCAGCGCCGCCGGGTCGGCGTCGCGCGCGTACCGCTCGCGGTGCACCCGGGCCAGGCACAGCAGGGCGGCCACCCGCAGCTCCGGGTCCCCGCCGGTCTCCTCCAGGGCGGCAGCCAGCTGTCCGGCGGCCTCTTCCAGCCGGGCGGGCAGGTGGCGCAGCGCGTCCGCCAGTTCCACGCGTACCTGGGCGGCGGCCGCCGCGCCGGTGCGGCCGACCCCGGCGGGCTGGGCGGCCAGGACCGCGGCCAGGCGGGCTGCCGCCTCTTCGGCCAGGGCGGTGCGCTCGGCCGGGTCCGGGGTCCGGGGCAGGAGCGCCAGCAGCACCCGGCAGAGGACCGACTGCAGCTCGGGATACGGCTCGGTGTACGGGTCGGGGGGCGCGTCCGGGTCCGGGCCCGGGTCCCCGCCGGGCACGGGGCCCGCCAGTGGTTCGAGGGCCGCGCGGGCCTCGCGGAGCGCGCCCGGGTCCTCGCGCAGCCCGCCGAGCCGGATCAGGGCCTCGGCACGTCGTACCGCACAGTCCCGCCGCAGCTCGGGTTCGGCCGTGTCGGACGCGGCGGCCGCCGCGAACTCGCGGTCCGCCGCCGCGAGCAGTTCGGGGTCGGGGCCGGCGGCGAGCGCCCGCTCGTACAGCACCCGCCCGCGCACCGCCCATGCCGCGGCGGTCCGCAGCCCGGTCACGGCCCGCTCCGCCTCGGCGAGGAGTTCCGGGTCCCGTTCGGCGGCCCACAGCCGCAGCAGCGCCCCCGCCAGTTCCGTCTCGGCCTCCTCCGGCGGGTCCGCGGGCCCGGCCGGGGCCGTCACGGCCCGTCGCAGGACCGCCACCGCCTCGTGCAGGGCCCGTGCACCGGCGTCGCCGTCGGCGTCCGCGTCGGCGAGCCGGTCCCGGGCGGCGCGCACCGCCCCGGCCCGTGCGATCAGGGGAGCCGACGCGGGTTGCCGTACCGGCTGTCCGTCCTGCGGCATTCCGGGCAGGTAGCGCCGGACGACTTTGGCCGAAACCTGTGCGAAGGCCTGGGGAAGCCGCCCCTCGGGAGAACGCTCCTCGTCGTCGGGCCCGGGGGCCACCGCCGGGGCCACACCGGTCAGCTGTGCGACCGCGAGCGCGGGGAAGTTGCGTACGCCGGCCCCGAAGTGCGCCCGTACGTACTCCGAGCAGTGCTTGAGGACCAGCGCGGCCTCGTCCCGCCCCAGCGGCCCCAGCAGGACGTCCTGCACTCCGGGGACGAAGTCGTACCAGTGCCCCGGACCCGGTCCGCTGCGCTTCAGCAGCCCGCTGAGCAGCACTTCCGCCAGGTCCGACGGCTCGGAGTCCGGCAGCATCGTGCGCTGCACCAGCCGCATCACGGGCAGCGTGAGCGGGGCCGCCGACAGGTACACGGCCAGCTGAACGGCGCGGGGCGCGGCCGAGGAGCGGAACCGCGCCACGAGTTCCCGCGGCGGGCGGACGGCGGGTGGCGGCGGGACGGGCGCGGCCGGGTGGTCGGCCCGTACGCGGCCCACCTCGGCGGGGACGGGACCGGTGCCGAGGCCGGCGACGAGCCGGGCCCACGCCCCGAGGGCGGTCGGGCTCGGCGGCAGCACCGGCACGGCGATCCCGCCCGTGCGGCGCCCGGGCGCCGCCGGCCGGTCCGGCCGGAACCGCAGCTTCTGCCCGGCGCCCTCCAGCCGGGCGAGGGTGCCCCGCTCGGTCGGCAGCCAGCTGCGCCCCCACAGTCGTTGCGGCAGGGGCTGGACCACCATGCACGGGGTGCATTCGGCCCAGCGGTGCAGCAGCCGCTGCGCCGCACCCTCGCGCCACAGGGGCCCGGCGCAGTCGGAGACCACCATGGTCAGGGCGCGGCCGGTCGGATCCCGCAGCTGGTCCCCGGAGCGCAGTCCGGAGCCGGGGGCGGGGCCGCGTCCGAGCGCCGCCGTGCCGTCCGGGCGGCGGTGCAGGTAGTGCACCTGGACGTCCCGGAAGGCCCCCAACCGCTCGCAGACGGAGCGCAGTTCGTCGAACATGTCCTGCCAGACCGCCATCGAGGGGGAGGCGTCCATCACGAGCCGTACGGTCGCCTCGCGCCGGCTCTCCGGGCGGAGCACCGGGATGAGCAGCCCGAGGGCGCGGGCGCTGGCGTCGGCGGTGGCGCCCTCGTCGATCACCAGGCGGGTGGGCGGGGCCGGCGGGCGGTGCCGCTGGAGGGCGCGCAGGGCCCGCTGGACGTCGAGGATGCGGGGCAGGGCGGCGGCCCCGGGCACGCGTACGGGTACTCCGTACTCCTCGAGCGGCTCCTCGGGCGGCTCGCCCTCGGCTCCGACGGCGGGGTGCGCCCCCGGTGCGTAGAGCCGCACCGGGTCCTCGGTGTCCGCGTCCGCGCGTACGGGCTCCACCGGTTCCGCGGCCGGATCCTCAGGGCCGGTTTCCGGGTCGGGCCCCTGGGAGGGCGGCCGTGCGGGGCCGGGGCCGCGGATGTGGCCGGCGAGCCAGAGGGCGTCGGCGAGTTCCTCGGCGGACGGGTCGAGCCCGGCGGCCCGCAGCAGGGCGGCCAGTTCGCGGACGCCGGGCGCGGCGGGCGGCGGCGCGGCGCCGCACGGGGGTACGGCGGGTAGGGCGGGTTCGGACACGGCCGGTCACCTCGGGCGGTCGAGGCGCTGGATGAGGAGGTCCGCGAGGTCCTCCCGGGTCGCCGGGGAGGCGTAGTGGGTGAGGTAGACGGCGTTGAGGAGCTGGTCGGCGGCGACCAGCTCGGACTGGGAACGGCCCAGGAACTCACGGATCAGGTCGCCGCCCAGCCTGGCGGCCTCCTCCCCGAGGTGGGCGCGGACCATGGTGGCGAGCCGCTTCTCGCCGGGCTGCCCGAGTTTGAGCTGGATGCAGCGCCGCAGCAGGGCGGCGGGGAAGTCCCGCTCGCCGTTGCTGGTCAGGATGATGAAGGGGAAGGCCCGGCAGCGGATCCGGCCGCCCCGCACGGTCGCCTTCGTCCCGTCGTCGGTGAGCACCTCGACCTCGGGCTCGGTGTCGGCGACCCGCTCCAGCTCGGGAAGGGCGAACTCCCCTTCCTCCAGGACGTTCAGGAGGTCGTTGGGGAGGTCTATGTCGCTCTTGTCGAGTTCGTCGACGAGGAGCACGCGGGGCCGTGCGGTGGGCAGCAGGGCGGTGCCCAGGGGGCCGAGCCGGATGTACTTCCCGATGCCGGCGACGGCGCCGGGTACCGTGCCGGCGGCCCCGGCCGCGGCTCCCGCGCCACCGGCCGCGAGCTGCACGTCCTGGAGCCGGGCGAGGGCGTCGTAGCGGTAGAGCCCGTCCTGGAGCACGGTGCGCGACACCACCGGCCAGCGCAGCACCCGCCCCAGCTTCAGCTCGTGGGCGACGGAGTGCGCAAGGGTGGACTTCCCGGTTCCGGGGAAGCCGGTCACGAGCAGCGGCCGCCGCAGGTACAGCGCCGCGTTGATGGCCTCCAGTTCCTCGGGCTCCGGCCGGTGCAGTTCGGCGGCCTGCCGGTGGGCTCCGAGCCGGCGGGCGACGTTGCCCTCGGCGGCCGCGGCCGCGGGGCCCGGCTCCACGACGGGCCCGCCGTCGAAGTCACGCCAGGGCGGCGGGTCGGGCAGGGCGTCGATGCCGTCGTGGGGCTCGCCCGCCCCGCGGTAGATGAGCCAGTCGTCGTTCATGGTGCGTGTTCCCTCCCTCGAATCCGCCGGGCCGGGCGCCGTCACAGGTCGCCGTGGAGCGGCTCGACGTCCGGCAGCGGCCGTGCCGGGTCCTCCCACACCAGCCCCGCCCCCGCAGCCCAGTAGGCGTCGGGGTCCGCCCCGTACGCCCGTCCCCGCAACGTCTGGAACCGCAGCGGCAGCACCTCCGCCCGGCCCGCGTCGGCCAGTTCCTCCCGCAGCCCGCGGTGGAACGGCGCGCACGACACCCCGGGGTCCGGCGGCGGCCTGCGGGTCACGGCCACCCCGTAGCCGGCGTCCCGTACCGCGTGCAGCGACCCCAGCGTGGGCTCCTGGTCGGCGGCCCGGCAGTGCACCGGGACGGTGGTCTCGGGCAGGCCCGACAGCCATGCGGCGGAGGGGGCGCGCGGGCGGCCGCCCGCGCAGTCGGCCCGTTCGTCCTGGAGCGGTCCCGCCTGTACCCGGGCCCACCGGGCGGCGGCCCGGCTCCCCTCGTGGTCCGCCGGGTGGGCGTCCGGACCGCCCGGGTGGGCGTCCTGAACATGGCAGTTCTCGCCACCGGGGTGGCGCAGCACCACGGGCCGCTGCACGCCCAGCGGAACCCCGCCTGCCACCACCCAGTCCTCGACCGGCAGTCCGAACAGTTCGGGGGCCACGGCCACTTCGAGCAGAGCCGCCGCCACGTGGGTGTCGCACCGGCGGAAGGCCTCCGCGAGCGGGGCCCGCAACCGCTCCGGCAGGTCCGCCACGGTGGCCCGGACGCCCGAGTCCACGGGGGTCAGCCGGCCGGGGTGGGCCGGGCCCGCCAGCACGGAGACCCGCCAGTCGTAGAGGTGCTCCCAGCCGTGCGCCCACACCTCCAGCAGGACCGACGCCCCGGGCGGCAGTCCGCCGTCCCGGCGGGCCGGGCCGCCCGCGGACCGCCCGGCCGAGGCCCGGCGGCGGCGCTCCCGCTCGGCGAGGCCCCGCTCGTGGCGTTCGCCGAGTTCGCGCCGCAGCGGCCGCCAGAGCCTCTCGGCCGTGGCCCGTACCCAGTCCCACAGTTCCTCGTCGGCTCCCGGTGTCGGGGGCTCGCGGTAGTCGGCCACGCTGACGTCGGTGGCGTAGCGGAGCATGGCCGCGGCCTCGCCGGTCAAACCCGGCGGGTCGTGCAGCAGCCCCAGCCCGTCGCGCCAGCTCAGCGGGGCCGGCGGCTGCGGGTCCGGCTCCTCGCCGCGGACGGCCTCGACCAGGGCACGTACGGCCTCGGAGGAGCTGGGCGGGGGCAGTTCGGCCAGGAGGCCGCACAGAGTGGTGCGCTCGCCGGGGGTGAGCCGGCCGCGGCCGCCGTAGGGGTCGCGCTCCTGCGGCGGGAGCTCGCCGTGCACGTCGGTCCAGGTGCGGCGGTTGTCGAGGTCGCTGAGGTGCTGGTCGTAGTGGTACAGGTCATGGGCCTGCATGATCCGGCGGTAGAGGCCGACCTGCCCCCGCGCGGCCATCGGGAGGGTGCGCAGCTGGACGACGGAGACGGCGAGGCCGCCGCCCCCCGTCTGCCGGCGGGCCTTGACCACGCCGACGACCTCCCCTCGGGCCAGGTCCACGACGGGCCCGCCGGACATGCCGGGGTCGATCTCGTCGTCGTCGGCGAGCCGGATGGCGGCGCCGTTCCCGGCGGTGCCGCGCAGCCGGGTGGTGCGGCCGGTGATCTCGGGGGTGCCGAGGTCCTCGGTGCAGCCGAAGTAGGCGACCTCGTCGAAGCGCGGCCGGGAGCGGTCGGTGAGCCAGACGCAGGCGTGGGACACGGGGGCCAGCACCCGGACCAGCGCCAGGTCGGGCAGGTCCCACAGGGCGTGCCGGCCGGGCCGCCGGTCCTCCAGGCGCTCGGGCAGTACGCACTCCACCCGCCCGGTGACCGTCCCGGTGACGGCGCCGGGCGCGCCGGTGCCGCCGTGGCGGTGCCTTGCGGAGTGGAAGGTGATGCCGACCTCGCGGCCTGTCAGACGCACGGCGGCCCCCCCTTCGCCGACCACGTGCGCGCACGTCAGGACCCAGCCGGGGGCGATGAAGAAACCGCTCCCCCAGGTGGGACCGGTCCGATGGCTGCCGGGGTTGTCATACCCGCCCGGCGGGGCGTGGACGCGTACCGTCGCCGCCTGGACGAGGGGTTCGAGGAGCTCGAAGGCGCGCGCCGTCCCGGTCGTGCGCCCGTCGGTCATCCACGCCCCCCGCCCGCTCGTGAGACATCCAGGCTAGCGGCGGTGGCGCCGGGGGCGGGAGGTCTCCCGGGCGTCGCGGATTATCCTGGCGGGAAACACCCCCTGCACATCCACATCACGGCACGGAGCCCGACTTGTACTTCACCGATCGCGGCATCGAGGAGCTGGAGAAGCGGCGCGGCGAGGAGGAGGTCACCTTCGAGTGGCTCGCCGAGCAGCTGCGCACCTTCGTCGACCTGAACCCGGACTTCGAGGTTCCGGTGGAGCGGCTGGCCACCTGGCTGGCCCGGCTGGACGACGAGGACGACGAGGACGAGTGATCCCCCGGGGCCGGGCGGCGGCCTGCCCGGCCCCACCCGGACCCCACTCCTACTGGCCGGTTCTGCCCACTCCGCGGTCCCGGCCCGGGCTCCAGGAACCGGTGGGGCGAGGCCGCGTGCGGACCCGGCCCGGCCTCAGGCGCTGTCCGACGCCGAGCTGCCGGACACCCCCGTGGCCTCGGTTCGGCGGCCGGTCGCGAGGGCCACCGCCTCCCGGTGGGCGGACCGTTCGGCGAGCCGTTCCAGCCGTTCCTGCAGCGCGGGGCGCCGGGCCTTGACGTAGGCGATCTGTCGGCGCGGGGTGCAGCCGCGCGAGAGTTTCGCCCGGTCCGAGCCGGTGGAGTAGTGGATGTGCGTGATCCCTTCGCGCAGCGCGAGACGCAGCAGCTCGTAGTAGACGAGGCCGAAGTAGAGCGGGATCCTGCCCTGTACGGCGTAGTCGAAGCCGGCCTGCCGTGCGTACAGCTCGCCGCGGTGGGTGAAGGTGAGCGCGAATCCCGCGAGCTGTCCCCCGACGTGCGCCGTGGTGACGCGGGCCGCGGAGGCGGCGTTGGCGGCGACGCTGCGTAGTACGGCCTCGAACGCCGTGGCGTCGGCGGGCGTGCCGTACTTGGCGTACAGGGAGAGTTCCAGCGGGGCGAGTTCCCCGATCAGCTCCTCGGTGAGCGGCTGGGTTCGGTAGCTCACGCCGGCGTCGTCCAGTGCGCGGAGCTCACGGTTCAGTTTGCCCCGGCGGCGGCGGTCGAAGCGGGCCAGGTACGCGTCGAACCCGCCTTGCTCGGGGACGGCGAGGGAGTACGCGGTCTGACCGGGCAGAGCGGCGTAGCCGCGCCCTCCGAGGACGGTGCGCAGCGGCGCGTCGTCCTCGTCGACGTAGAGGAAGGAGACGGCCTCCAGCCCCGCCCGCCGGGCTTCTCCTTCGGCGGCCTCCACCAGCGCGGCCAGTACCTCCTGCTGTGCGTCCGGTCCGAGGTCGCCGGCCAGGCCCGCCTTGGTGTGCGAGGGGTTGCGGCCGCCGCAGGCCAGGGCGGGCAGCAGTTCGAGGGCCCAGGGGGCGTCCTGCCCGGTGGTCTCGCGGTGGACGGTGTCGACGACGCGGCCGGGGCTGCAGAAGACGAACGGCGTGCCGGGGTGCAGCGGATAGCCGGGCAGGACCCCCACGGCCCGGCCGTCCCGTGACGCGGTGAAGTAGTAGGGCGAGGGGTCGGCGGTGGCCTGGGCGTGGCGGAGCCAGGGACTCGCGGCGTAGAAGCCGCGGGGTCCGAGGAGCTCGTCCCACTGCTGGGTGCACGACTCGTCCAGGACTCGGGCGACCGTCACGCCGGGCGCCGCGGAATGGGCCATGGGTGTGGCCATCACGCGCCGCCGGCCGCAGTGCCGGAGCCGTCGATCACGGGGGTCAGCTGGCCGAGGGCCGCCTCCGCGCTGCGTACCGCATCGCCGGTGGTGTCGCCGACGGCGACGACGTAGCCCAGCAGGTCGAGATTGCTCTGGGCGGGGCGGACGGTCTCTCCGGGGCCCGCTTCGAGGTCGACGTCGACGACACCGGGGACGCGTCGGGCCAGGTCTGTCCCGCCGATGGAGGCGAGGACACCGGTCCGGGCGGCCGCCAGGTAGCGGGACGCGGCCGCCCGGCTGCGGGTGACGGTCAGGTCGGCGGGCTGCGCCGCGTGCAGCCGGACCACCTCGCGCTGAAGGTAGATGCCGGTCGCCTCGCGGATCAGCTGGGTGATTTCGGCGCCGGGCATCCGCCCGTTGACCTCGACGACGAAGGGGCCGTCCGCGGTCACCTTGACCTCGACGTGCGCTGCGCCGAAGTCGTGTCCCACGGCTTCCAGCGCACGGCGGGCGAGGTCGGCGCACTCCTCGCGCACGGGCGCGGAAAGCATGGAGGGGAAGGTGTCGCCCATCTCCACGAAGTGCGGGTGCGGTCCGAGCGCCTTGTCCGTGACGCCGAGGAACACCCGCTCGCCTTCCACCAGCACGGACTCGACGCTCACTTCGAAGCCGATCAGGTACTCCTCGACCAGGGCTCCGGGCCGTCGGGGCTGGCCTCGGAAGTCGGTCGGCTTGGAGCTGATCTCGCGGTAGGCGGCGAGGACTTCGTCGGGGGTGCGGCACAGGGTCACGCCGATGCTCGCTGATTCCGTCATCGGCTTGACGACGCACGGGTACCCGAAACGGCCGGCGGCCGCCAGCGCGTCCTCCTCGCCCACCGCCTGGTGGAAGCCGGGGACCGCGACGCCCGCCGCCGCGCAGGCCTCCCGCATCAGCAGCTTGTCCCGGCACGTCGCAGCCGCCTTCGGGTCGAGCCCGGGCAGGCCGAGGCGGGCGGCCGCCTCGGCGACGATCGGGATGTTGTAGTCGGTGACCGTCAGCACGCCGCGCAGTCGGCCGTCCGCCCGGAACGGCTCCAGCGCGCTCACGACCGCGTCGACGGAGTTGGTGTCCGTGCACACGATCTCGTCGATGTGCCGGCTGAAGACCTCCTCGGCGAGACTCACGACGCGGTAGCGGTCGGGGTCGTTGCTCACGAGCACGGTGTGGAAGCCGAGTTCGTGGGCGGCGCGCAGGGGGGTCAGGCCGAAGTTGGACAACTGGCTCTCGACGACGGCGAGTACGCCGGGGCCGGCGGAGTGGGTGGGGGTGGTCATACGCGCTGTTCTCCGTGTTCGGGGGTGGGAGGGGTGGCGGGCCCGGGCGGGTCGGGTGGGGTCACAGCCGCGAGAATAGGCCCGCGGGCTGCCAGGCTCACCCCCAAGGCGGCCAGGGTGAAGGCGGCCGGCAGGGCCAGCGCGGCCGTCGGCCCCAGGCGCTCGGCCACGAGTCCCGCCACGGCGGAACCGGTCGCGCCACCGACCGCGATGAAACTGCCGACGCCCGCGAAGGCCTGTGTCGCCTTCTCCCGGGCGGTCATGTCGCCGATGAGCTGGAACTCCTCGGCGCCTGCCGGCGCCATCGGCAGCCCGCTCAGCAGCAGCAGACCGCCGAGCAGCACGACGGTCCAGGCGGGGTCGAGCCCCGCCGCGCGGGCAGGGTGGACCAGGGGCAGCAGCGCCAGTGCGAGGGTCAGGACGACGAGGAGCCTCATGTAGCGGCGGTAGGTGGTTCCGCCCCACGCACGGGCGCCGTACACCAGGCCGCCCAGCACGCTGCCCACGGACTGCATGGCGATGAGCGTGCCCGCGAACTCGGCGGGCGACCCCTGGTCCCGCAGGACGGCCGTGACGGCGACGGCCAGCGCGGCGGACAGCGCGGCGGTCAGCGCGATGGCGACCAGCACCGCCGCAGCCGCGACCCTCGGGGGTCCCTGGCGGGTGGCTTCCGCCGTCCCGTCGTGCGCGACGGCGATGCCCTTGCCACCGCCCTGGCGTTCCGCGCCGGCACGGTGGCGTACGGCGGGCGACTGCCCGTATCCCAGGCCGCCCGCGCCCAGCAGTACCGCGGTCACCAGCAGGGCGCTGTCGGCGTCCGCCAGGGCACCGAAGAGGGTGACCGCCGTCGGCCCGAGGACGAAGAGCAGTTCGCTCAGGGTGGCTTCGAAGGAGTAGGCACGCCGCCGCAGCAACGGGTCCTCGGTGAGGTGGGGCCACAGGGCCCGCATCGAGGCACCCACGGGTGCGGTGGTCAGCCCTGCGGCGAGGGCGCCGCCGAGCAGCACCGGCACCGGCGCCGCGTCGGCTCCCAGCGCCACCGCGATCAGCAGCAGCGCCGTGAGGGGGGCAGTCACGCGCAGCACCGTGCTCGGGCCGGTCCGGTCCATGAGCCGTCCGACGACGGGTCCGCCGACGGCGCCGCCCAGTGCGTACGAGGCGCCGGCGCTGCCGGCGACGGCGAGGGAGTGCCCCGCGTGGACCGTCGTCAGCAGCAGGGACAGCGGCACCATGGTGCCGGCCAGGCGCGCGAGCGCGGCGGGAGCCGCGGCCGCGCGCGCGCCCGGAAGCCGCAGCAGCTCTGCGTAGCCTTCGGTCACCGTTCGGTCCCGGCGGCGAGGGCCGCCGGCGCTGCGGACAACCTGGCGGGCGGTGTGGATGCCGCTGCCGGGTCGGCCCCCGGGTCGGCCAGCAGGAAGACGTCCGTTCCGGTCTCGGCGCGCCAGACCAGTGTCTCCTCGTCCCCGTCGAGGGCGACGACGGCCGCCCGTGTGCGGATGAAGTTGTTGCTGCGCCCCAGCGAGTACGCGCCCGTGTCGCGCAGGCACAGGAGGTCTCCCGGCCCGGTGTCGTCGGGCAGGTCCACTGCGGACGCGTGGATGTCGTTCTCGTAGCACAGCGGTCCGGACACCGACCAGGTGCTGGTTCGGGACGAGTAGGTCCGCCCGATCGGCTCCATCCGGTGGACCTCCCCGGACCCCGCCCAGGGGGCGACGTTGCTTCCACCGTCCAGGATCAGCCAGCGCGCCTCGGGCAGCTCCTTGCGCGACACCACCCTGGTCACCAGGCTCATGGCGTCGGAGACCAGCCAGCGGCCGGGCTCGCAGGCGAGGGTCACGCCGCCCAGGCCCGCGCGCTCCATGAGCTCGTCGACCGCGGGCAGCAGCCGCGCGACGTCCAGGAAGGGCTCGTCGTCCTGCACCGGGGTGCCGCCCTGCTGTGCCCACAGTGCGCTCAGCGGTCCGGTGCGCGGCCGGCGTATGCCCGGAACGCCGAATCCGCCGCCGATGTTCACCTCGCTCAGGCCGAAGCGGCGGTGCAGCTGCGCGGCCTCGTCCAGAACCCGTCCGATGGCTTGGAGCATCAGCTCCTCGTGGACGATCTGGCTGCTCAGGTGCGCGTGCACGGCGGTGAGCGTCAGATGGGGGGAATCAGCGATCAGGGCGACGATGCGCGCCAGTTCGGCCGAGCCCGCCGGCCAGCCGAAGCGGTTGCGCAGCGCTACGGCTGCGGCCTGGGCCCGGTAGGAGGGGTCGCTGGAGGTCGAGACCGGGATCCCGGGAGAGATCCGGATGCCCACCTCCACAGGACGACCGGCCTCGGCCGCCAACTGCTCCAGGGCCGCTATCTCCTGCTCGCCGTCGATGTGGACGCGTACGCCGTGGCGAACTGCGGCGGCGAGCTCCTCCGCCGTTTTGACCGGCCCGTTGAACACGATGTCCGCCGGGGCGAACTCGGCCGACAGCGCGGCGTCCAGCTCGTATCCGGACACGACGTCCGCGCCCATCCCGCGGGCCGCCAGCCTGCGCAGGATGAACGGCAGGTAGTTCGTCTTCACCGAGTAGTAGACGCGGGTTTCGCGGCTCAGGGTGGCGAGTATGTCGGCCAGCCTGTCCGCGGCCGCGTCGAGGCGGCCGCAGTCGAGGACGTGGAACGGAGTGGCGTGGCGCTCTGCGAGGCCGGCGAGGCGCTCGTGGTCGGCGCTCACGCGGACGCCCCGGATGCCCCGGCGGTCGAGGCGCGCGGGGAGACGCCCGTCACCAGGCGGAATCCGGCGTCGAGGTGGTCGCGGTCCAACAGGTCCTGGTAGCGGCTGTGCCACGCCCCTGAGGCGAGGTCCTCTTCCAGGCGGGCGACGCCGCGCGCGATGGCCACCGGGTCCGTCAGCGCGAACGCCGAGCAGGCCCGGCGGGTCGCGGGATCGAGGAACGCGCCGGGCCGTCGCCAGAACGCGGTCATGAAGCCGTCGGTGAAGTCGTGCCAGACGGGGAGGTCGGCGACCTCGCACGGTCCGAGCAGCGAGGTGAGGCGCTCCATCGAGGGGACGCGGGACCGTTCGGCGTCCGCGATCTCGGGCACGTAGTCGCGGGTGAACCAGAAGTCGGCCTGGACGTCCATGTCGTACGTGACGATGGCGAAACGGCGGGCGACCCGGTGGAGTTCCGCGATTCCCGCTTCGAGGTCGGACCAGTGGTGGACGGTGAGCACGGCCATGACGGCGTCGAAGCTCTGGTCGTCGAAGGGCAGGCGCTCGGCGCCCGCCGCGACACAGGGGGCGGCGTCCGCGGGCCGTTGGGACCGCATCTCCTGTGACGGCTCCACGGAGACGAGCCTGACGCCGGTCGGCTCGTAGGCACCCGAGCCGGCACCCACGTTCAGCACCGTACGGGCGTTGCCGAGCGCGCTGTGGATCAGCGCGGCCCAGCGGGGGTCGGGGCGGCGGACGGAGGAGTAGCCGATGCCGATCCTGTCGTACACGGCGGCGGTGGCACCGGCGAGGGAGACCGGCGAGGGCGAGGCGAGGAGCGGATTGGACATGGGGGTCATGCCTTCGCGCTGGCGAGGACGGCGGCTTCGTACTCCTCGCCGTAGCGGCGCTCGTCCCACGGGTTGACCGCCACCAGCCAGACGTCGCGGTGGCCGCCCTCCTCGGTGAGGTGCTCGATGTCGGTGACGTGGTGGAACATCAGGCGGTCGTCGAAGACGATCGCCTGGCCGTCCTGAAGGGTCGTCCGGAAGAAGGGCTCGCCGCCGCCGAGGGGCATCAGCTGCGTCTCGCCGCCGGATATGTTGTGGCGGCGTGTGACGGCGACGATCCCGTAGTGGTGGCCGTCGCGGTGCGGGCCTTCCGGCGCCGCGACGCCCTCGACGTCGGGTGTGGACACCACGCGGCACTGGTGGACGTTGAGCTGCCAGACGGTGTCCCGGTCGAGCCCGAGCGCGTCCGCGCCTGCCGCGATCAGCGGTGTCGGATCGGTGGTGAGCGGCTCCAGGGTGCGCAGTTGGCCGCCGACGAGGTCGTTGTACTGGCGCGGCTGCGCGAAGTGGCGGTGCGGCAGCAGTTCGAGCTTCCACGCCCCGTCGTGCTCGAGGCGGAACTGGGAGAAGCGCCGGTAGCGCTGGGTGGACCCGGTGTAGGGATCCAGTGGCAGCGTTTCGAACTCCCCGAGTACGTATTCATCGAGCGGAGGTGTGTCGATGACGGTGAAACCCTGCTCGTTGAGACTCATGCCGAACTCCCCGTTGTGTGCGCCCAGTCCTGTCCCTGGGGCGGCCAACTGCGTGGCCTATGAACTGATCTTGGCGATGCTAGGCAGCTGGACTCGAGGTGAACAAGATGGGTATCAGGCCAGAACAACAGGTGAATTTTCGGGTGCCTGCGCTGCTCAACCCATCCCGGGCGGGCGATGCGGAGCGGTTTCGAGCCTCGGTCCGCACGTCTCGGGGATGGCCGAAAAGTTGCCTGCGGCAGGGGCGGGACGGAGAGCCCGCGATCGGGACCGGGTCGCACCCCGGGGCCGCGACCAGGTGCCGTCCGGCCCGCACGGGACACGCGTCCGGTCGTCGGCGTCATTCCGCAGGCCTTCCAGGGATACGCCACCATGCTTTCGGTTTCGTTTGGGTCACCTGCTGACCTATTCGACTCACCGCATTGACCTTCATCGTGACGACCCGCTTGCATTCCGACGCAGGAGCAATTCCGCTCCGTTCTCGGCAGATGAAAGCAGGCGTGATGAAAATCGCTCGCAACCCCGTGAAGAAGGCCGTTTTCGGGCTGGCCGTCGCCGCCGTGTTCAGCGGACTTCCCGCGCTCACCTCCACGGCCGGCGCGGACCCGAGTTGCATCACCAGCGCGAACGCGACCGCCTCGCGCGACTCGGTGACGGTTCGCGTCTCCAGCAATCCGTGCAATCGCCAGGTGCGCGCCTGGGCGGAGTGCATAGCAGAAAACGGCGTGAAGTCCCAGCGGACCGGTTCGGCCATCACCGGTACCGGAACGGCCAGCGTCAGCTGTGGATTCGCGTACGTCAACCGCAAGGGGCACGAAGTGTACGTGCCCGGACAGGGCTGGGCGCGCTACGTCTACTGATCCGCTGCAGGCGCGAGGGAGCGGGCGGACAGATCGGCAAGCGAAAGCGCCGCCCGCTTCAGCGCCGGAACGTAGGACGGTATCCCGTTGCCGTCCTCTTCCGCTCCGGCTGTGATGCTCAGCGCCCCGACGGGCAGCCCGAAGCGGAGCAGCGGCACGGCGGTCATCCGCGATCCCGGTACCGGCCCGGGCGAAACGGCCCATCCGCGGAATCGGACGGCGTACCGCTCCTCCGGTTCGGGGTGGGGCAGCCGGAGGTGGGCGAGGATCGCCAGTCCGGCGGCGTCCTCGCCCAAGGGCCTCGGCACTCCGAGCAGTGTCCTCTGCGACAAGCCGCTCGGACCGTCCAGACAACTGACGCAGACCTGCACCGGAACGTCGGTCAAGACCGCGGCATGCAGAGCGGCGGTGTGTCCGGTCTGTTCGGAGAGGACGCCGAGGACATGGCGCCCGGCCGCCGATGCCGGAATCCACTGCCGGGGAAAGAACGCGTTCCTTTCCTGAAACGCGGTGAGCGCGTAGTAGCCGTGCCTCGGCTGCCATACCACATCGTTCCGCATGGCTGATTGAATCAGCCGCTGCACGGTGGAACGGCTTAATTTGGTGTGGCTGATGATGGAGTGGAGGGAATGAGGTCCGTTCCCTAGGCTGCGCATTGCTCCGAGAATCCTGAACGCACGGTCCGAGACATGCTCGCGTTCTTTGCTGCCGTCGGCCGGGGCATGCAAAAGAAGGCTCCTTACATGAGGGGGAAGTCGCAAGATCGGCTGGTCGAAATTAAGGGTGTCCTCGTCGGCCTGTCAAGGACAGGCAGATGACAGAGCTTTGACACCGAGGGGACATCGCTTCCTTCTACGGTCGGTTCAGCAAGCAGGCGACTCGGGGGTCGCCGGCTCTTCGTAAAAGGAGCATCCGATGGAACTGACGGTGTTGAAGCAGTCCGAGGTCCAGGTGTCCGCCGAGGACAGCCGGACGATGTGGGAGCTGTCCGTGCGGGCCGCAGCCCTTCCGGCGGCGTCGACCCCGCAGCTGGCCGACATGCTGCTCGACATACCCGCAAGCGTGCGGGATCCGCTCATGGGTTTCGCGGGGGGAACCTCGCATACGGGGTACCTTCTGCTCCGCGGGCTCGAGATCGGGGACCTGCCCCCCACGCCCACCGGGCACGGCTCACACCTGCTGGACGGTCACGGCACCTCGGGCACCATGGCGCTCGTCGCCGACCTCGTGGGATCGCTCATCGGCTACCAGGACGAGAAGAACGGCGCCCTGATCCACGACGTCCACCCCGTACGGGGCGAGGAAACCCGCATCGAGAACAGCGGGTCGGTGGCCTTCGACTTCCACACGGAGAACGTGCACCACCCGCTGCGGCCCGACTTCCTCGGTCTGCTCTGCCTGCGACAGGACCACGAGGGCGTGGCGGCCACCCGGGTGGCGTCCGTCCGCGAGGCGGAAACCCTCCTCACCGAGGAGCAGCGCCAGGTCCTGCGCACCCCGCGCTTCCAGAGCGCCTACCCGACCTCGTTCGCGCGGAACATCCCCGGTCCCCGTCCGACAGCCGGCCCCCACCCGGTCCTGTTCGGCCGAGAGGGCCAGTCGTTCATGCGGTTCAACTCGCACAACACCACCGCCGGCGACGCCGAGGGCAAGGCGGCCCTCGAAGCGCTGTCGGCCGCCCTGGAAACCGTGTGCCGCGACATCGTCCTGGATCGCGGAGACCTCGTCCTGGTCGACAACAACATCGCAGCGCACGGCCGCTCCTCGTTCACTCCCCGCTACGACGGCGCGGACCGATGGCTGCGACGGTGCTACTCGCTGCGCGCCACCCCCCGCTGGGCGGAGCACATGATGCACGGCCGGCGCGTCGTTCCGGAGCTGGCTCAGATCGCCGGCGTCTTCTGAGCGCCGCAGGCATCGCGAGGCCGAACGGGAACCAGGAACCAGGAAGAAATCGTGGACTTTATCGATGTCGCCGGCCTCTTGGCCGTAGCGGGAGCGGCCGGCTGGGTCGATGCGGTGGTGGGAGGCGGCGGCCTGATCCTGATCCCGGCCCTGCTCCTGGCCTTCCCCCAGCTTCCCCCCGCGGTGGCGCTGGGCACCAACAAGGCGACGGCCATCGCGGGCACCACCGTGGCGGCCGTCACCTACGCCCGGCGGACGAAGCTTCCCCGGTCGGTCGCCCTGCCAGCGGCGATGTTGGCCGTGCCGGCGGCCGGATTCGGGGCGTTGTCCGCGTCCATGGTGCCCAAGGACTGGTTCCGGCCCGTGGTCATGGCGCTGCTCGTCGGCGTGGCGGTCTTCGTGAGCATGCGCCCGACCTTCGGAGCGGTCGAGGGGGCGGACAGCGTCAGCCGGCGCAAGCGCATCCTGGTGATCGCGTTGGCAGGGTGCGGGATCGGCTTCTACGACGGTGTGTTCGGCCCGGGTACCGGCACCTTCCTGATCCTCGCGTTCACCGGGCTTCTCTCCCTCGAGTTCCTGCAGAGCTCTGCGTTGGCCAAGGTGGTGAACGTGGGCACCAACCTGGGCGCGTTGTGCGTCTTCGCCGCGCAAGGGCAGGTGCTGTGGACCCTCGCCGCGGGGATGGCGGTCTGCAACATCGCCGGTGCCGCCCTCGGCGCCAGGACCGCTCTGAGCCGCGGATCCGGATTCGTCCGTGCGGTACTGCTGATCGCCGTCGCGGGCATGGTCGTCAAGCTCGCCTACGACCAATTCGGATGACGGTGTGACGATCGACCAGCACGTCTTCGACCCGCAGGGCAGGGCGTTCCCCAACGCGGTGCGGCTGCGGCCCCGGTACGACGTGGAGCGCATGGCCGGGGAGCTCGCGCGGTTCGTGGCCGCCTCCGGGAACGCCTTCAGCGTGGCCAACGGACGCAGGGTCCTGCCCCTGCGCAGCCCCGACGGCGACCCTTGCCGTACGTCCACGGGCGGTCCCGGCATCGGGAGCTTCCGCGACACTCCCTGGCTGCGTCAGCTGCCCTACTTCGGCGACATTCTGGACGGCCTGCCCGCGCCCGTGCGGGGGGCCCGGCTGTGGGCGGCCGCTCCCGGGACCGAGGCCAGGGACATGCGGGCGCCGAAGATCGGGCCGCCCTGGGGGTTCTGCCGCCTCCACCTCCCGATCGCCGGAGGGCCGCTGGCCCGCTGTCTCTTCGTCGGAGAGCAGCACCCGTGGGATCCGGGCACCCTGTGGTTCGCGGCGTCCTGGCGCAGCCACACGATCGTCAACCGCGATGCCGCCGACCTCGTCCATCTCATCGTCGACGTCTTCCACACCCCCGAGACCGAGCTGCTGTTCCCCGCCCGCCTCCGTGCCGGGGCGTCCGGCCCGCGCGCTCTGCTGCACCGCCCCGAGGTCCCTCTGTCGGCCGGCGAGGCACAGCGGTACCGCTCCCGCTTCAAGCTGCCCGAGCTGTTCTCCAACTGGGAGTGCGCCGGGCACCGGGTCCAGTCCGGGGCGAGCGGCGCGGACATCGACGCGGAGATCGCCGTCCGGCGGGGATCTCCGGTGCTGCTTCTGGCCGGGCGGCTCTTCTGCGGGCTGGACCACGTCGGCGACGGCGAGTTCCGCCTGCGGAGCTGGAGCGACGAGCGGACCCTCCAGGTGACCCCGGCCCCCCGGCCCGCCGCCGTACTCCGCCTCCGCGAGGGATCGAACACGTACACGTTCCGGCTGCCACTCCTGTAGCCCTATCGCGAAGCGCGGGCCAGCTCGGCGATGGCTCCGTTGAACAGGTCGAGGCGGGCGGGCGCACCCATCAGCAGGCACATCTGCGCGCCCTCCCGCAAAATCGCACCGGCCGCCTCGAGGTCGCCCTTGCGCTTCTCGACCTCGGCCGTCGCGAGCAGGATCTGCGCCGCCATCAAGGGGTCGTGGATCGCACGGGCGAGTTCGAGGCCCGCGTGCAACCGCTCCTGGGCCTGCGAGAGCCGCCCTTGCAGGACGTCGGTCCAGCCCAGACCCCACAGTGCGTAGCAGTGGCCGCTGAGATCACCGTTCTCCTGCGTTTGCGCGAACCCCCGGGCGAACTCCGCCGCCGCCAGGTCCGGCTTGCCCTGTGCCAGGTGAAGGTCCCCCAGGCTCAGCCGCACCTGCGGCGCGCTCCGTCCGCCGAACGACGTGACGAGCTCCGCGGCCTCGAGGAGGAAGGAGGCGGCTTCGTCCGGCCGGCCCAGTTCGAGCAGCGTCTGCCCGGTCCACCGCAGGACCTGTGCCTGGACCTCGATGTCGCCGACCTCGCGCAGCGTCCGCATGGCCTTCTCCCAGCTTTGCAGGGCCTGCACGAAACGTCCTTGGACGCGGTCCGCGCACGCGGACTTGCGAAGGGCCAGGGCGAAGCCGTACCGGTCACCGACCTTCTCGAAGAGCTCCTGGGACCTGGCCAGCAGCGGAACCGCCTCGCCGTACTGCCGTTTGGTCAGGTGCAGGTCTCCGAGGCCCAACAGCATCGCGGCCGCGCCCCGTTCGTTGCCGTGCCGTTCCGCGGCCGCCAGGGCGACCTCGTGGGTCGCTTTCCAGTCGTCGAAATGGAACCTCAGGCTGAACAGGCAGCGGCAGGTGGCCGCCAGGTCCCATGCCAGTTCCTCGTGCCCCTCGACCGCGAGTTTTTGGCACAGGGCGGTGAGCGTCGGCCGGTCCTCCTCGTACCACCGCAGCCATGGGTGGCCGACCGTCTCGAGTGCCTCGGGTGCTGCCCGGGGCCGGGGGATGAGGCTGTGCACCGTGGCGAAGTCCCCACCGCACACGGCGCGGTGCGCATCGTCCGCGATGGCCAGGGCAACGGTGCCGACCCGGTGCAGTGCCGACGCACGCTCCTCGCCCGGCTCCATCTCGTCCGCCAGGGCGACCGCGTACAGCCAGACCAGGTCGTGCATCCTGTAGCGCGGCTGAGCGGCTCCGGCGGGCGTGGTCACGTCCAGAAGGCGCGTGTCCAGCAGCTCCTCCAGCAAGTCCTGCGCCTCGGTGAGCGGCAGGTCGACCAGGGGAGAGCAGACCCATTCGGCGAAGTCGGACGCGCTCACCAGGGACAGCCGCCTGAACAGGGTCCGAGCGGGAGCGCTGATCCCCTTGTACGACAGTTCGAGGCATGCCCTGACCTCGAGGTTCTCGTGCGACAGTTCGTTCAGCCGGCGCCGTTCGTCGGCCAGCCGGGATGCGGCCTTGCGCAGCGACCAGTGCGGCTTGGCCGCCAGTTTCGCGCCGACGATGCGCAGGGCAAGGGGCAGCATCCCGCAGTAGCGGATCAATTCCAGAGCGGTGTCCGGCTCCTCCTGCAGCCGAGCGGAGCCCACCAGGCCGGCCAGCAGCTCCAGCGCCTGGCCCTCGTCCAGTACCTCCAGCTCGAGCGTGCACGTGCTGGGGACGGTGGCCAGTCGCATCCGGCTGGTGACGATGACCGCGCAGCTGGGCGTTCCGGGAAGAAGCGGCAGCACTTGCCGGGTGTCGCTCGCGTCGTCGAGGACGATGAGCATGCGGCGGTGTGCGGCCAGGCTGCGGAACACCGCAGCGCGCTCGTCGAGGGTTTCGGGAAGCGGCCCCTGGAAACCGAGTTCGCGCAGGAACAGGGCCAGCGCCTTGTCCGGCTCCACGGCGGATTCGCCCATGCCGTGGAGGTTGACGTAGAGCTGCCCGTCGGGGAAGGCCGGCCGCAGGTCGTGGGCGGCGTGCACGGCCAGCGCGGTCTTCCCCGTACCACCCGCGCCTACGACCGCGACGACGGGAACGGAGGTCGCGCTCCTGGTCAGGGCTGCCGCGAGAGTACGGAGTTCCTGCTGCCGGCCGGTGAACTCCACGAGGTCGCCTGGCAACTGGGCCGGTACGGGACGCCCCGCGGGTGCGGCCGGTCCCGCCGGCGGGGTGGGTCCCGCCGGTGCGGTCGGCCCCGGCCGCCCTGCCGGCGTCGGGCGGCCGGTCGGGTCGGGGGCTCGGACGCCGGTGTCCCCGAGAAGGACCCGCTGGTGGAGCGCCTGGAGATCAGCCCCTGGCTCCACACCGAGCTCTTCTCTGAGCAGGTCGGCCGTACTGCGGTACAGGCGCAGGGCGTCCGCCTGCCGTCCGGACCGGTGGAGGGCCGTCATGAGGATGCCGCGGGGCTTCTCCAACAGGGGATGCTGCCGGATGAAGGCCGACAGGCTCGCGATGAGGTCCTCGTAGCGACCGAGCTCGAGCTGGATCTCGGCACACGCGATGCGGATCGCCGCTTGTTCCTCGTTCCAGCGGTGCACCTCCGGCTGCCACACACGGCGGTCCATACCGGAGAGGACGGGCCCGCGCCACAGCGCGAGGGCCTGTTCGAGGGCGGTCAGGGCCGCCTCCGGCTCGTTCTCGGCCATGCGCTGCTGGGCGACGAGCCTGAGGTCGCGGACGGTGTGGGTGTCCAGGCGCACCCCTGCCAGAGGAAACACGTACCCGGGCAGCTGCGTCACCACGAGTTCTCTGGTGCAGCCCGCCTTTCGGAACGCCCTGCGCAGCATGGACATGCACGCTGCGACCTGGTTGGCGGGATCGGACGGCGGTTCGTCCTCCCAGATGCATTCGACCAGGTGATGCAGCGGCACCACGTTGCCGGCCTGTAGCAGCAAAGCCCCCAGGGCGGCCATGAGCCTCGGCGCGGTGATCGAAAGAGGTGCTCCGCGGAAGCGAACCTCCAGCGGCCCCAGCAGGCCTATTTCCAGCACGTCGTCAGCGTCTTCCGACATGACTTCCCCCCGGGTCATGCTTCCTGCCACCCGACCGGATACGGCGATGTATGCAGGTCAGGCGCTTACGGGCCTGATCATATGCATGGCACATCTACCGAATCGGGCCAGGCGGGCCCCCCGCTGGCAACTGACCAAAGGACGCCGCTCTCTGGCTGATTCGAGTCCATCAACTGTCCACTTAGCCCGCTATTTCACGAAGAGGCATCCTTTATTGATCAATACACCCATGGGGAGTTGTTCACCACTTAACAAGGGCGAACACATGACAGCGGCCCGACCGCGTGATGCGGTCGGGCCGTCGTCGTCCTTCGGGCACCAGGCTCAGGCGGCCTTGGTCTCCCAGAAGATGCGGTCGATCTCGGCGATGAGGTCGAGGGCCTTCTGGCCGGTCGCCGGGTCGTTCGACGCCTTGGCGGCCGAGAGGGCCTTGAGGGTGTCGTTGACCAGGGTGTGCAGCTGCGGGTACTTCTCGAAGTGCGGCGGCTTGAAGTAGTCGCTCCACAGCACCGAGACGTGGTGCTTGGCGAGCTCGGCGCGCTGCTCCTTGATGGTGATGGCGCGCGCGCGGAAGTCGGCGTCGTCGTTGGCCTGGTACTTCTCCTGCACGGCCTTGACGGACTCGGCCTCGATGCGGGCCTGGGCAGGGTCGTACACGCCGCACGGCAGGTCGCAGTGGGCGGAGACCTTCGCCTTGGGGGCGAAGAGGCGGGAAAGCATGGAGTTTGTCCTCCTCGTGATCGTCTTCTCAAGGGGGACATTACTCGCTGGAGAACGGGATTTCGCGGGCGCCCCCATGGGCTTAGGACAAAAGTCCAGGGTCGCGGCCGGACCGGTGAGCGAATGTACGGGGCCGTGCGGGAGTGAGGAGGAGGACACGCATGGTGGAGAGCGCCCGCCCGCGCAAGCGGTTCGAGGTGGTGGAGGTGACGGGACCGTCGATGGTGCCCACACTGCTGGACGGGGACCGGCTCGTGGTCCGGTACGGGGCCGCCGTCCGGCCGGGTGACATCGTGGTGCTGCGCCACCCGTTCCAGCAGGACCTGCTCGTGGTCAAGCGCGCGGTGGAGCGGCGGCCGGGGCGTGCCTGGTGGGTGCTGGGCGACAACCCCTTCAACGAGTCCGGCGACAGCACCGTCTACGGGCCGGTGCCCGACGAACTGGTGCTGGCGACGGCGGTCCTGCGGTTCCGGCCGCGCGAGAAGGATCAGCGCTCGCTGAGGGCCCGGTTGTCCTGGGCGGCCTCGTCGCTGCGCGTGCTGCGGGCCGACGCCTCGGCCTCCAGCCGCTTGCGGGCACGGTAGGCGGCCACGTTCGCCCGCGTGGCACAGCGGTCGGAGCAGTAGCGCCGGGAGCGGTTGGTGGAGGTGTCGAGGTAGGCGTTGCGGCAGGGCGCGGCCTGGCACACCCCCAGGCGGTCGGGGCCGTGCTCGGTGAGGGCGAAGGCCAGACCCATGGCGGCCATGGCGGCGTAGCCGGCCGAGGCGTTCGAGGGGTGCTCGGCGAGGTGGATGTGCCAGTCGGGACGGCCGTCGTCGTCCAGGGTCTCGTGGCCGGAGACCTGGGGGCTGACGGGGAACTCCATGAGCAGCGAGTTCAGCAGGTCGACCGCGAGGACGTGGTCGCCGCCGTCGGCGGCCTCGAAGACGGCCCGCAGCCGGCCGCGCACGTTGCGGAAGCGGGTGATGTCGGTGTCCGTGACGCGGCGCGCCATCTGCTGGCTGGCGCCGAACAGGGCGCGGACGGCGTCCACCGAAGTGAGGGCGTCCTTGTTGCGGGCCGGCTCCTCGGTGTTGACCAGGCGCACGGCGAAGTCCGAGTAATGGGCCAGTTCCACTTGTAGTCCTTACGGCTGCGGATTAATGTCTCGTAACAGCTGAGACGTCTTCGAGGGTATTACGTAGGGAGGGGTTCGGGATGGCGGATACGACGGACACGGCGGACACGGCCGGCGCGGGGCGGACCGGTACCGACTGGCAGGCCTGGCAGGACAGCTGGGACCGCCAGCAGGAGTGGTACATGCCCGACCGCGAGGAGCGGTTCCGGGTGATGCTGGACATGGTCGAGGCACTGGTGGGCCCCACCCCCCGGGTGCTGGATCTCGCATGCGGTACGGGAAGTATTACGGACCGCGTCCTCAAGCGGTTCCCGGAAGCCACCAGTACGGGCGTCGATCTCGACCCCGCGCTGTTGACCATCGCCCGCGGCCACTTCTGCGGGGACAAGCGGGTCTCGTTCGTGACCGCCGACCTCAAGGACCCCGACTGGTGCTCGGCCCTCCCCCACGGCGACTACGACGTCATCCTGACCGCCACCGCCCTGCACTGGCTGCACAGCGATGACCTGGCCGTGCTGTACGGCCGGCTCGCCCAGCTTCTGGTCCCCGGCGGGGCGTTCATGAACGCCGACCACATGCCCGACCCGGCCACCCCGCGCATCAACGCCGCCGAGCGCGCCCACCGGCACGCCGGCATGGACCGGGCCAAGGCGGCCGGGGCGGTGGACTGGCGCGAGTGGTGGGCCCTGGCCGCCGCCGACCCGGCGCTGGCCGAGCCCACCGCACGGCGCTTCGAGATCTACGGCGAGCACGCCGACGGCGACACCCCCTCCGCGGCCTGGCACGCCGAGGCCCTGCGCGCCGCCGGATTCGCGGAGGCCCGTACCGTCTGGTGCTCGCCGTCCGACGCGCTGGTCCTGGGTCTGAAGTAGGGAATCAACGGGACCGGGAACGGGAACAGGGTGCGGCACGGCCGAGGGGCGGTACGGGAATCCGTACCGCCCCTCGGCCGTGTCCGCGTGCGGCGGCCTGCGCCGCCGGCTACAGCACCTTGGAGAGGAAGGCCTTGGTGCGCTCGTGCTGGGGGTTGCCCAGTACCTCGCGCGGGTGACCCGACTCGACCACGACGCCGCCGTCCATGAAGACGAGGTTGTCGCCCACCTCGCGGGCGAAGCCCATCTCGTGGGTGACCACGATCATGGTCATGCCCGACTCGGCGAGGTCGCGCATGACGTCCAGGACGTCGCCGACCAGCTCCGGGTCCAGGGCGGAAGTGGGCTCGTCGAAGAGCATCAGCTTCGGCTCCATGGCGAGCGCGCGGGCGATCGCCACGCGCTGCTGCTGGCCGCCGGAGAGCTGGGAGGGGTAGTTCCCGCCCTTCTCGCCGAGGCCCACCCGGTCCAGGAGGCGGACGGCGCGCTCGCGGGCCACCGCCTTGGACTCGCCCTTCACCATGACCGGCGCTTCCATGACGTTCTCTATGGCCGTCATGTGCGGGAAGAGGTTGAAGCGCTGGAAGACCATGCCGATGTCCCGGCGCTGGGCCGCGACCTCGCTGTCCTTCAGCTCGTAGAGCTTGTCGCCCTTCTGGCGGTAGCCGACGAGCTCCCCGTCGACGTACAGCCGTCCGGCGTTGATCTGCTCCAGGTGGTTGATGCACCGCAGGAAGGTCGACTTGCCGGAGCCGGACGGGCCGACCAGGCAGAAGACCTCACGCGGGGCGACCTCCAGGTCGATGCCCTTGAGGATGTGCGCCGCACCGTAGGACTTGTGGACGCCCTCGGCCTTCACCATGGCAGTCATCAGGCCACCGCCTTGCTGTTCGAGAAGCTGGACAGCTTCGCCTTGATCTTCTGCAGCGGCGTGGGCGGCAGGGTGCGCAGCGCGCCACGGGCGTAGCGGCGCTCCAGGTAGTACTGGCCGACGCTGAACACGCTGGTCAGTGCGAGGTACCAGATCGAGGCGACGAAGAACATCTCCATGACCGCGAACGAGGTCGAGGCGATGTCCTGCGCGGCGCGCAGCAGGTCGAAGTACTGCACGGCGACGACGAGCGACGACGTCTTGAGCATGTTGATGAACTCGTTGCCCGTCGGAGGCACGATCACCCGCATGGCCTGCGGCAGGACGACACGGCGCATGGTCTGCGTCCGGGTCATGCCCAGCGCGTGCGAGGCCTCGGTCTGGCCCTCGTCGACCGACTGGATGCCGGCGCGGACGATCTCCGCCATGTACGCGCCCTCGTTGAGGCCGAGGCCCAGCAGCGCGGCCAGGAACGGCGTCATGACCTGGGTCATCTCGTCCTTGTAGAACCCGAGGTTCAGGATCGGGAAGATCAGGGCGAGGTTGAACCAGATGAGGAGCTGGACGTACACGGGGGTACCGCGGAAGAGCCAGATGTAGAACCAGGCGATGGTGCTGGTCACCGGGTTCTTCGACAGGCGCATGACGGCGAAGAGGACGCCGAGCGCCAGACCCAGGGCCATGGCGGTGACGCTGATCCAGATCGTGTTGACGACTCCTCGCAGGATCGAGGGGTCGAACAGCTTCTCCGGCACGGTCGCCCAGCGCACGTTGCCCTGGGAGAAGGCGATGATGAGCGCCACGACCAGACCGATGACGACCACGGCACTGATCCAGCGGCCGTAGTGGCGGACCGGGATGGCACGGATCGCCTCGGGGGGGACGGAACCGGCCGGCGGGGTGTCCGCCGGACCCGGGTCCTTGTCGAGCTTGTCAGTCACAGTGACTGCCCTTCAGTGTGCTGCGGTGGTACGCGGAGGTCAGGAACCGGCGTTGATCTTGGCCTCGGTCACGGCGCCGGAACCGGCGTTCCACTTGTCCAGGGCGGCCTTGTAGGTGCCGTCCTTGATGATCGCGTCGAGGGCTTCCTTGAGCGCGTCACGCAGCTCGGTGTTCTTCTTGTCCACCGCGATGCCGAAGAGACCGGCGTCGGTCGGGTTGGCGATGGCCTCGAAGTCGTTGCCGCCGCCGGCGGTCTGCGCGATGTACGCGGCGACCGGGGAGTCGTTCAGGTCGGCGGCGGCGCCACCGGCCTTCACGCGGGTCTGGGCCTCGGCGTCGGTCGGGAAGGACTCGACCTTGAGCTCGCCCTTGCCGTCCGTCTTGCACTTCTCGGCCTGGGTCTTCGCGGACTCCTCGTACGTGGTGCCGCGCTGGACGGCGACCGTCTTGCCGCACAGGTCGTCGAGGGTCTTGATGCCCTGCGGGTTGCCCTTCTTGACCAGGATGCCGGTCGAGGCGGAGAAGTAGTCGACGAAGTCGACGCCCGCACCGGTCTTGGCGCCCTTGTCGTCCAGGCCCTCCTGGCGGGCCTTGGTGTCGGTGAGGGAGGACATGACCAGGTCGCTGCGGCCGGTCTGCATGCTGCCGATCAGCGTGTCGAAGGTGCCCGACTCGAACTTGAACTGAACGCCGAGCTGCTTGCTCAGGGCCGCCGCGATGTCGGGGTCGACACCGACGATCTTGCCGCCCTCGGTGAACTCCATCGGCGCGTAGGTCGCATCGGTGCCGACCTTGATCACACCGGCGTCCTGGATCTTCTTCGGGAGCTTCGAGAAGAGCGGCGCGCTGCTGTTGTTCGCCGCACCCGACGGGGTCGACGTCGCCTTGTCGGTCTGGTCGCCACAGCCGGTGAGGATCAGGGCGCCGGCGACCGCGATCGCGCCGACCGCGGCGATCCGGGACCGGGCGGCGGTCGTACGACGGGTGGTGCTTGCGGTCATGGCTTCGTTCCTCCGACAGGGGTGGAAAAGCATCGAAAAACGGTCGGACACGCACCATCGAGTGTCGCGACCTTGTGTGATTACGGCATCTTGCCATTCGGACTGAGACATTCAGGCTGCCCGTCAGGTCAAAATCGCATAACGGGCGACCCGGGTAGGCCAACAGGACTGCGGGCAAGGCGGTTCGAGGCCGCAGATACTGCCGTGACCAGGCCTTTTGGGCGCAGTTTCTCCGGAGTGTCTCGCCCACCGGACGCGAAGGTTTGGACTTTTCACCAAAAGGCGGGCAGTTGACCTACGGTTGAGCCGGAATCGACTCGTCTGAGCGAGTGTTCTTCGGGTAGAACAGATCCTTACACCCCTCATCCGGGGCTCAGGGCGCGCGTGCGGCGCGCCCGCGCGTACGAACCTCCCCTTCGCGGAGACGGGCCAACCGTCGATGCGGAGTACGGACGCGGTGCCCGCCCACCCCTTAACCAGGAGTGGCCACCCTCAACGAACATAAGGAATTAAGGGGTCACACGAAGTGGCAGCGGAGATCGTCAACCCTCGCAGCGACAGTGCGACGGACAACAACCCGGACGCGGTGTTCGCACTGCACCGGGGCGGCAAGATGGCCATCCAGGCCACGGTTCCGGTGAACGACAAGGACGACCTGTCCCTGGCGTACACCCCGGGCGTGGCGAAGGTGTGCACCGCCATCGCCGAGCAGCCGGAGCTGGTGAACGAGTACACCTGGAAGTCCAACGTGGTCGCCGTCGTCACCGACGGTACGGCCGTGCTCGGCCTCGGTGACATCGGCCCGGAAGCCTCCCTCCCCGTGATGGAGGGCAAGGCCATCCTCTTCAAGCAGTTCGGCGGTGTCGACGCGGTCCCGATCGCACTCGCCACCAAGGACACGGACGAGATCGTCGAGACGGTCATCCGTCTGGCGCCGTCCTTCGGCGGGGTGAACCTGGAGGACATCTCCGCCCCCCGCTGCTTCGAGATCGAGCGGCGCCTCCAGGAGGCGCTGGACATCCCGATCTTCCACGACGACCAGCACGGCACGGCCATCGTGACGCTGGCCGCACTGCGCAACGCCGCCAAGCTCACGGGTCGCACCCTCGGCGACCTGCGCGCCGTGATCGCGGGCGCGGGCGCGGCGGGCATCGCCATCGCCAAGATCCTGGTGGACGCGGGCATCGGCGACGTCTGCGTCACCGACCGCAAGGGCGTCGTGTCCGCGGACCGCTCCGACCTGACGGACGTCAAGGCGGAGATCGCCGGCCTGACCAACAGGACGGGCCAGACCGGCTCGCTGGAGCAGGCGCTCGCCGGCGCGGACGTGTTCATCGGCGTCTCCGGCGGCTCCGTCGCCGAGGAGGCGGTGGCCACCATGGCGAAGGACGCGTTCGTCTTCGCCATGGCCAACCCGAACCCGGAGGTCCACCCGGACGTCGCGCACAAGTACGCGGCGGTCGTGGCCACGGGCCGTTCGGACTTCCCGAACCAGATCAACAACGTGCTGGCCTTCCCGGGCATCTTCGCGGGTGCCTTCAAGGTGCGCGCCACCCGGATCACCGAGGGCATGAAGATCGCCGCCGCCGACGCCATCGCCGGTGTCGTCGGTGACGAGCTCGCCGCCGACTACGTGATCCCCTCGCCGTTCGACGAGCGCGTCGCGGAGGCCGTGGCCGCGGCCGTCGCCGCCGCGGCCAAGGCCGACGGCGTGGCCCGCCTGGCCTGACCGAGGGACCCGAGCAGGACGCGAAGAGGCCCGACCGGACCCGCTCCGGCCGGGCCTCTTCGCGTGCGTGCGCCGCTCGCGCGGTGCCGCGACGGGCGGACCCGGCTGGACCCGCACCGCCGCGACGGGCTCGGTCCGCCGTCCCCCGGACCGGGCCGGGTGCGACGAAGGCCTCACCCGTGCGGTCGCGGGGGGTCTGGAACCGGGACCTACCGAGCGGTAGCGTCGCCGCATGTTCGCTGCCTATGCCGCCCGAATCGACCGTGACCAGCCGCTGAACGGCCTTGTGCTGGGCGACCGCCCCGCCCCTCGGGCCCGCCCCGGCTGGGTGACCGTGAACGTCAAGGCCGCCTCCCTCAACCACCACGACCTGTGGTCGCTGCGCGGGGTGGGCCTCGGCGAGGAGAGCCTCCCTATGATCCTCGGCTGCGACGCGGCCGGGATCGACCAGGACGGCAACGAGGTCGTCCTGCACTCCGTGATCGGCCAGAGCGGCCACGGGGTCGGCCCGGACGAGCCCCGCTCGATCCTGACCGAGCGCTACCAGGGGACCTTCGCCGAGCAGGTCACCGTCCCCGCCTGGAACGTCCTGCGCAAGCCCGCCGAGCTGTCCTTCGAGGAGGCCGCCTGCCTTCCGACGGCCTGGCTGACCGCGTACCGGATGCTGTTCACCAACGCCGGGGTCCGCCCCGGCGACTCCGTCCTGGTCCAGGGCGCCGGCGGTGGTGTCGCGACCGCCGCGATCGCCCTCGGCAAGGCGGCGGGCCTGCGGGTCTTCGCCACCAGCCGCGACGAGGCCAAGCGCAAGCGGGCCGTGGAGCTGGGGGCGGTGGAGGCGTTCGAGCCGGGTGCCCGGCTGCCGCAGCGGGTGGACGCGGTGATCGAGACCGTGGGCGCCGCCACCTGGTCCCACTCGGTGAAGTCCCTGCGCCCCGGCGGCACCCTGGTGATCTCCGGCGCCACCAGCGGCGACCGCCCGGCGCACGCCGAGCTGACCCGGATCTTCTTCCTGGAGCTGAAGGTGGTCGGCTCGACGATGGGCTCGAAGGACGAGCTGGAGGACCTCCTCGCCTTCTGCGCCGCCACCGGGCTGCGGCCGGTGATCGACGAGGTGCTGCCGCTGGACCGGGCGCGCGAGGGCTTCGAGAAGCTCGCGGCGGGCGACCTCTTCGGCAAGATCGTCCTCAAGCCCTGACCACCCTGACGTCAACCAGGGTTGACACCCCTCCCGTGTCAACCTAGATTGACGTGCATGACCGAAGCCACTGATCTCGCCGAGCGGGCCGGTGACCGGGACCCGCGCGTGGGCCTGCGTGCCGTGGCCGCCCTCCGCAGGCTGCTGGAGCAGCTGGAGGCCGTCCAGGTGCGCAGTGCCCGCGCGCAGGGCTGGTCCTGGCAGGAGATCGCGGCCGAGCTCGGCGTGAGCCGGCAGGCCGTGCACAAGAAATACGGGAGGCTCTGATGTTCGAACGCTTCAGCCGTGACGCCCGTTCGACCGTGACCGGGGCGGTGGCCGAGGCCCGCCAGGCCCGGGCCGCCACCGTCACCGAGGAACACCTGCTGCTGTCCCTGCTGGCCCTGGGCGCCCTGGACCCCCTCGGTGTGGACCGCGAGGCGGTGACCGCCGACCTCGCGGCGGCCCGCCGCCGGGGCGGCATGTCCAGGGCCGACGAGGAGGCGCTGGCCGGACTCGGCATCGACCTCACCGAGATCGTCTCCCGCATCGAGGAGGCGCACGGCGAAGGCGTTCTCGCGGCCCCCGCGGCACGCCGCCGGACGCTGGGCGCCTCGCTCCGCTCGGTCCTGGGCCGTGCCGAGCCGGACGACCGCGGCGGCAGCCGCCACGTCCCCTTCACCGAGGGCTCGAAGAAGGTCCTGGAACAGTCGCTGCGCATCGCACTGGGCCGCAAGGACGGACACATCGGCACCCTGCACCTGCTGCTGGCCCTGCTCTCCCGCCCCGGCACGGTCTCCGAGGTCCTGACGGACCACGGCATCACCTACGCCACCGCCGAGACGCGCCTCGCGGCGTGATGGCCCCGGTGGCGGCGGACGGAACTGGGCGTGACCCGGCGGCCGCCGTTCCGCCGGGTCACGTCCAGGCGCGGGCGGGGCCGGGAGGGCGGGCGCCGGATCTCCTCGGGCGCCCTCCCGGCGGACCGGCCGGGCACCATCCGGCCCTGTCGGCGTCCGAGGCGCGGGGCCCGGGACGGGGGCGGCGGCGGGCGCGTTACGGCCTGGGGCCGAACGCGGTTGCCAGCCGGGCGGCGGCGGCCGCGAGATGGCCGCGGGCCTCGGCCACCTGGGCCGCGGACACCCCGCGGTCCCGCGCCGCGTCCCGCACCTCGTCGCGGAAGCGGTCCAGCAGCCGGTCCAGGTCACGGGCGGGGTCCCCGGTCGGCACCAGGTCCGCGGCCCAGCCCGAGGCCCGGTCCGCCCCCGCACCGGCGGCATCGGCCGGGGGTGCGGTCGGCGTGCCGCCGCCACCGAGCCACGCGCCGGCCAGGCTGCCCAGGACGCCGCCTGACCTGGCGAACTGCTCCTGGAGCTGGCCGGCGATGCGCTGGACCTCCTCGCGGGCGCGGTCCTGGGCCTCCTTGGCCTGGCGGCGGGCCGTCTGTGCCTCCTCGCGGGCCCGGCGGCTCTCGTCCTTGGCCCGGCGGGCCTGCTCCTTCCACTCCTGCCGCGCCTTGCGCAGCTCCTCCTTGGCCGCCACCCAGGAATCGTCCTCGCCCACCCTGGTCGCCGACGCCGAGGCCGCCGCCCGCATCTCGCGCCGCAGTTCGCCCGCCGCGCCCCGGACGTCGCTGCGGATCTCGGCGGCCAGTTCGGTGACCGAGTCGCGGATCTCCAGCTCCAGGTCGGCCAGTTCGCCGCTGCGGTCGGCCAGTTCGGCGCGGCCCGACTCGGTGATGGAGTACACCTTGCGCCCGCCCTCGGTGGCATGCGTGACCAGGCCCTCCGCCTGCAGCTTGGACAGGCGCGGGTAGACCGTGCCCGCAGAGGGGGCGTAGAGGCCCTGGAAGCGCTCCTCCAGCAGGCGGATCACCTCGTAGCCGTGGCGCGGGGCCTCGTCCAGCAGCTTGAGGAGGTAGAGGCGGAGGCGGCCGTGGGCGAAGACGGGCGGCATGTCAGAGCACCTTCTTGTCGGACGCGAGCGGCGCGGGGGCATCGGGGTCGGCCTGCGGGCGGCGCAGCAGGGCGATGCCGCCGGAGACCGTGGTCGCCCGCAGGGTGCCGGCGCCGGAGCCGAGCGTGCCGGTGATCCGCTTGGTGCCGAGTTGGCCGGAGACCCGCAGGTCCTCGAAGGCGTTAGAGACGCCGCCGGTGGCGGTGTTGGCCTCGACGCGTGCGTCGGCGGGGTGCGGGAGGCGGATGGCGACCTGGCCGGAGACGGAGTTCAGGGCGATGTCCACCGGGCGCTCCGCGTCCGGAGCGGGGTCCAGGTCGATCAGCATGTCGCCGCTGACCGAGTCGGCGCGCACGCTCACGCCCGCGCCGTCGACGACGGTCAGGCCGCCGGAGACCGAATGGAAGCCGAGGTCGCCGGTGACGGACTGGGCCTCCACGCTGCCGGAGACGGTGTGCGCCTTGACCCGGCCGGACAGTCCGACCAGCGTGGCGTCGCCGGAGACACCCTTGACGTCCGTTTCGGCGGAGATGCCGGACACGAAGGCGGCGGCGTCGACGGTGGCGACGTGGACGCGCGTGGCGGCGGGCAGGGTGAGGGTGACCGCCGCGCGGCGCTCCCAGAGCTTGCGGCCTGACGAGGAGGAGCCCGACCAGGCCTTCCAGGGCTTGTCCTCGAACCACTGCTTGAGGCCCTGGGAGCCGTTCCAGGGCACGTCCTCGTAGGAGACGGTGAGGGTGCCGCCCTCCTGCACGACATACAGGGGTGGTCCCTCGACCTCGGTCACCTCAAGGCGGGCCGGGCCCTCCTCGGCCGCGACGACGTTCACCGTTCCGCTGACGACGCGTACACGGAGCTCGGTCACCGGCTCCTCGAAGGTGAGCTTCTGCGGTTCGGCGATGTGCCACGTCGACCGCGACGGCTGGGACGACTGCTCTGACATGGTGCTGATCCTCCTCGTGCGCTCACGGACAGGCTCGACGCACGCAACATATCGCGTCTTCTCAGAACACGATATATCGCGGTCGTGGGAAGTCAAGCCTCGTGTCGCAATCCGCCATTTGGGGCGATTTGCCTTAGTGTGTGAGCATGTCAATTTCCAGGCCCCCGACCGGCGGGATGCTCCTCTGCCGTACCGAGCCCCTCGCCGTCCGCTCCCCCGCGCACCTGCTGCGCGTACGCCTGCTGCTCGCCCCGGCCGGCACGTGGACCGTGCTCGTGCCCGAGGAGAAGCCGTGGCTGACGGGCGCGGAGAGTGCGGCCGAGGTGTTCGCCGACTGGGGTGCGGCGATCGCCGTCGGCACCGACCGGCCGGTGCTGGGCCTGTGGTGGGAAGGCGGCCGGGCCGGATTCTCGCTGGCCGGCGGCTTCCGGCGGACCGTCGTCCAGGAGTGGGACGCCGCCGGTCGGGCGTCCGGTGATCCCGGCGCGATGCGCACCCTGGCGGCACGGCTCGGTCTGGATCCCGTACTCGACCTGGAGGAGCTGGAGCGGCTCACCCGCCCCGGCTCCGGGCCCGGCGCGGACGGCCCGGCCCGGTTGCGCGGGCTGACCGCGCTGCTGACCCGCGCGGGACTGGCCCTGCCGCCCGGCCTGACGCCGGGCGAACCGGCCGACCGGCTGAGGGAATCGGCCCGGATGGCGGCGGGCGCCGAAGCGCTGGAGTGGTCGGGCCGGCGCGACGCCCTGCGGGCCCGACGCGACGCGGTGGAGGCGGGCCCGCTCGGCCCGTGGATCCGCGGTCCGAAGGCCCGGCGGCTGGGCGCGGCGCAGGTCGCGGCGGGGGCTCCGCTCCTGCTGTGGGCGGCCCGGCGGCGGAGCCCGGCGTGGGCCGCGGCGGGTGCCCTCCTGCTGGGGCAGGGTGTCCTCTCACTGGCCTACGGCCGCGCCCGCGAACGGAGTTGACCCGCGCGGGGCCGGGTCAGGCCGCCTCCAGCAGGGGGCTCGCGTGGTGGTGGAGCCACGCCCGGTACGGGGGCGTGCGCAGGGCGGCCTCGCGGTAGGCCGCGCGGAGGTCCTCGTACACCTCGGCGTGCGCGCCCGGGCGGGTCGCCAGGAGCAGCCGCACGGCCAGGGGGTCCCCGCACAGCGGCCTTATCGCCATGTCCTCGCGCGGCCCGGAGGTCGGCTGGCAGGGCGCGACCGCCTCGCCGGAGATGATCAGCGAGGTCGCCGTGTGGTAGTCGGTGTGCAGCACCGGCGGGTCGAGCCCGGCTCCGGCGAAGACCCTGCGCAGGCCGTCCCATTCACCGTCGACCGACGGATCCACCGCCCAGCGGTCCGCGGCCAGGTCCCGTAAGGACACGATCTCCTGTCTCGCGGCGGGGTGGTCCCTGGGCATCGAGACGAACTGCGGCTCCCGCTCCATCAGGACGTGCGTCTGGAGCCCCTCGGGGACCCTCAGCGGACTGCCCTCCACCTCGTGCACGAACGCCACGTCCAGCTGCCCAGCGGCGACCATCCTGAGCAGCGCGTTCGCCGAGACGTCCACCAGGAGGGAGGTCTCGGTGGCCGGCAGCCGCCGGTGGAGGCGCCGCAGCCACCCCGGCAGCGCCCGGCTGGCCGTCGAACCGATGCGCAGCCGCGGCCCGTGGGCCTGCGCGCGGGCCTCGGCCACCAGGGCGGCCATGTCGGCGAGAAGCGGCCGGGCCCTGCCGAGGACGGTGCGGCCGAAAGGGGTGGGCCGACAGCCGGTCCGCTCGCGCAGGAACAGCTCGCCGTCCAGGGCCCGTTCGATGCGGCGCAACTGCGTCGTCAACGAGGGCTGGCTCACGCCGAGTTGCCGGGCGGCCTTGTGCAGACTGCCGGCGTCGGCGATGGCGCACAGCGCGCGCAGGTGCCTGACCTCAAGCTCCATGCCCCGAGGGTAGGCCGGGCCCGTGGACCGCACCAGCCACCGATAGCCCCCAGAATCCCGCCATTCTCACGCTAGTTGGGCTGACGAAATCTTCCCGATAGGCCGGCGCTATCGGCCAGTGACATCATCCGCCGGCCCGTTCCCCTCCCGCAGACTCCGGTACCGAACGACCCACCCCCCACCGCACCGGATGAGTAGGAGCTCCCCCACATGCGCCACTCCCGTAAGGCCCTGCTGGCGACCGCCGTCGGCATCGGCCTCGCCGCCACCCTCGGCGCCGTCCCCACCGCCGCCGCCGCACCCACCCCCGCCGGCAACGCCGCCGGCTACGCGGCGTACGAGCGGTCGCCGGAGAACGAGGCCGCCAACCGTGCCTTCTTCGAGGCCGTGCAGCGCTCGGTCGCCGAGCAGCGGGCCGCGAACCCGGGCGCCCTCGCCGTCACCGTCACGTACAACACCCGCAACGCGCCGAGCTTCCGTACCCAGATAGCCACCTCCACCCGCATCTGGAACAGCTCGGTCACCAACGTGAAGCTGCAGGAGGTCTCCTCCGGCGGCAACTTCTCGTACCGCGAGGGCAACGACCCGCGCGGCTCGTACGCGAGCACCGACGGGCACGGCCGGGGCTACATCTTCCTCGACTACCGGCAGAACCAGCAGTACAACTCCACCCGGGTGACCTCGCACGAGACCGGTCACGTGCTGGGTCTGCCGGACCACTACTCGGGCCCGTGCAGCGAGCTGATGTCGGGTGGCGGCCCGGGCACCTCGTGCACGAACGCCACCCCGAACTCCGCCGAGCGGACGCGGGTCAATCAGCTCTGGGCCAACGGCTTCGCCTCCGGCCTGGGCACGAAGGACCTCGCCCCCGCGGGCTGAGTCACCGCCCCTCGCGCTCCACGTGGTGCGCGCAGTCGGGGTTCCTGCAGGGACCCCGGCTCCACACCGGTACGAAGACCCCGAGGGACTTGCGCCGCCCGACCACCGTGTCGACGCGGAGCCCGCAGGCCGGGCACGTCTGCTGTTCGTGCCCGGCCTGCGGGGCCACGGTCTCGTGCGCGTGCTGCTGTTCACCGGCCATACCTCCACGGTAGGCCGGATTTCGCATGTCCGTCGGGTCAGCTCTTGCGGACGTAGGTGCTGATGATCTGGCCGCCGCCGAGGGTGGTCACCCCGGTGAGCTCCAGGGGCCGCACCCCGAAGCCGGCGCGCGTCATCGGCATGCCGGTGCCCGCGAAGACCGGGTAGGTCTTGACGACGAACTCGTCGATCTCGTCGATCAGCTGGGTGGCGAGGTCGGCGCCGCCGCAGAGCCAGATGCCGAGCCCGTCACGAGCCTTGAGCTCACGGACCCGGGCCGCCACGTCGCCGCTGATCAGCCGCACCTGCGGGTCGGGCGGGGTGGTGAGGGAGCGCGAGACGACGTACTGCTCGGGCAGGTGGCCGTACGGGCTGGCCATGCCCGCCTTCAGGCCCGGCTCGTAGGTGGCGCGCCCCATGAGCACCGCGTCGAAGCGCTTCGGCGGGGCGTCGGCGATCCCGAGCTGCGCGCGCCCCTGGGCGGCGATGGTCTCCGGGTACTCGCTCTTGAGGTGCTCGACGAACTCGCCGTCGAGGTGGCCGTAGAAGAAATCGCCGTCGCCGTCCGGGGCGCCGATGAACCCGTCGACGGTGGTGGCGACGAAGTACGTGAGCCTGCGCAAGCGATTCTCTTTCGTCGGACAGTGCCTCCGCACCGGGGCACGCCAAGGAAAGTACTTCAGGTGAAGTGGTTACGCAAGCTCCCACCCGGGACGCGTCCGACCGGGCCCTACCCCCTGGGCTTGCGCCACATGGGCCACATCAGCGGCCCGTCCGGCAGCCGCACCGCCTCGCCGGTGAACTCCCAGCCGAGCCGCTCGTACAGCCCCTTGCTGCGCTCGCTGCTCGCCTCCAGGTACGCCGGCACGCCCTCGCGGTCGCAGCGCTCCAGCACCGGGCGCATCAGCTCGGTACCGAGGCCCTCCCCCTGCCGGCCCGGGGCGACGGCGATCATCAGCAGATACTCGTGCTCCTCGGACGTCGGGTGCACCGCACCCGTCAGCCGCCCGACCAGCTCGCACCGCTCGTTGTCCGGGTCGGCCACCGCCCGCATCTTCGCGGGCACCTCGTCCTCACCCTCCGGCTCACCCGCGGGGATCCGCAGCCACAGCGCCGCCGCGGAGCCGTCCGCCGCGTAGTCGATCCGCCCCTCGGCGAGCGCGACGTCCACGAAGACGCCCAAGAACCTGCCGTGGACGGCGGCCCGGTGCTCCGGGTCCGGGAAGACCCAGCTGCTCACCGGGTCGGTGCGGAAGGCCTCGTCGAGCAGCCGCGCCACCGCGTCCCGGTCCGACTGATCCGCCTGACGTATCTCCAGCGCCACTGGTCACACCCTTCGCTCACGTGTCAACAACCGTCAGCGATCCTAGAGTTGGCGCCGCGATGCGGTAAGGCCCGTTCCGGCACCGTGCGGTGCCGGAACGGGCCTCCCCCCGTTTCTCGCCGGCGATCACCTCGTACGGCGCGTCACGAACTCCGCCAGTGCCAGCAGTCCGCCCGCCGCCCCGAGGTCGGGAACGGCCCGGGACAGCTGCTGGACCGCGCGGCCCATCCGGTCCGCGGCCTCGGCCTGGGCCCAGTCGCGGCCGCCGGCCCGCTCCACCGCTTCGGCCGCCCGCAGCACGTCGTCCCCGGTCATGGGACCCGCGTACAGCTCGGCCAGTTCCCGGCCCGCCCCGGTGCCCGAGGTGAGGGCGGCCACGACGGGCAGGGACTTCTTGCGGGCGATCAGATCCGCTCCGGCGGACTTGCCGGTGTGCCCCGGGTCCCCCCAGATGCCGATCAGGTCGTCGATCAGCTGGAAGGCCAGGCCCGCCTCCCGGCCGAAGGCGTCCATGGCGGCGACCTCCTCCGGTCCGGCCCCCGCGTACAGCGCGCCCAGTGCGCACGCGCAGCCCAGCAGCGCGCCGGTCTTGGCCGTCGCCATGGTCAGGCACTCGTCGAGCGAGACGTCCGGGCGCCGCTCGAAGGCGCAGTCGGCCTGCTGGCCCGCGCAGAGCTCGATGATGCAGGCCGAGAGCCGGGACGAGGCCGCCGCCGCGGCGGGGTGCGGATCGTCCGCGAGCAGTCGCTGGGCGAGCGCCATCATGGCGTCGCCCGTGATGATCGCGTCCGGCGTCCCGAAGACCGTCCAGGCCGTGGCCCTGCCGCGCCGGCGCACGTCCTTGTCGATGACGTCGTCGTGGAGCAGGGTGAAGTTGTGCGCCAGCTCCACGGCGACCGCGGCCGGTACGGCGTGGTCGACCGGGCCGCCGCCCGGCCCCTGCAGGGCCTGCGCCGCGGCGAGTACCAGGGCGGGCCGGATGGCCTTGCCGGGGCTGCCGTCGGCCGGGCTTCCGTCCGCGTGCTCCCAGCCGAAGTGGTACATGGCCACGCGCCGCATCCCACGGGGCAGGCTCTCGACGGTGCGGCGCAGTTCCGGGTTGACCGTTTCCCTCGTCCGTTCCAGGAGGGCCGCAGCCTCCTGGCCCTCGCCGGTCGCGATCGCGTTCACCTCGATCAGCGCCAACGGCCGATCTCGACGTTCTCCAGCACGCCGAGCGCGTCCGGCACCAGCACCGCCGCGGAGAAGTACGCGGTGACCAGGTACGAGATGATCGCCTGCTCGCTGATCCCCATGAAGCGGACCGACAGGCTCGGCTCGATCTCGTCCGGGATGCCCGGCTGATGCAGGCCGATCACGCCCTGCTCGTCCTCGCCGGTGCGCATGCACAGGATGGAGGTGGTGCGGGCGTCGCTGATGGGGATCTTGTTGCTCGGAAAGATCGGCACGCCGCGCCAGGTCATCACGCGGGTTCCGTCGACGTCCACCGTCCCGGGGTGGATCCCGCGCTTGTTGCACTCGCGTCCGAAGGCGGCGATCGCCTTGGGGTGCGCCAGGAAGAGCTTGGAGCCGCGCCGCATGCTGAGCAGCTGGTCCATGTCGTCGGGGCTGGGGCCGCCGTCGTGCGGCTGGATGCGCTGGTCGTAGTCGGCGTTGTGGAGCAGGCCGAAGTCGCGGTTGTTGAGCATCTCGTGCTCCTGGCGCTCGCGCAGCGCCTCGACCGTGAGCCGCAACTGCTGCTCGGTCTGGTTCATCGGCTGGTTGTAGAGGTCGGCGACGCGCGTGTGCACGCGCAGGACGGTCTGGGCGATGGAGAGCTCGTACTCGCGCGGGCGGGCGTCGTAGTCCACGAACGTGCCGGGGAGGAGGGCCTCGCCCTGGTGGCCGGCCGAGAGGTCGATCTCCGCCTCGCCGTACTTGTTGGTGCGTTGGGCGGGCGCGGAGCGTACGCGCTCCAGGTGTTCGCGCAGTGAGGGGACCCGGTCGGCCAGCAGTTGGAAGTCCTGCCGGGACAGGGCGAGGGCGGTGCCGGGGGTGGCGGCGCGGGCGGTGTACTCCCAAATCGATTCTTCATCGACGAGGGCGTCCTCGCCGAAGTACGCGCCGTCGGCGACGGTCCGCAGGACGGCGTCGTCCCCGTAGGGGCCGGGGCCGATCTGGTCGATGCGGCCGTGCGCGAGCAGGAAGACCTCGCCGGAGGGGCTGCCGAAGGAGGTCAGCTCCTGGCCGGCCTCGAAGTCGACCTGCTGGCACCGCTGGGCCAGTTCGCCGAGGACGTCGAGGTCCTCGTAGTCGCGCAGCAGCGGCAGTTCGCCGAGCTCGGCCGGGATCACCTGGACCTGGGTCCCGGTCTTGACGAACTCCACGACGCCGTTGCCGACCGAGTAGCTCAGCCTCCGGTTCACCCGGTAGGTGCCGCCCTGCACCGACACCCACGGCAGCGCCTTCAGCAGCCACCTCGAAGTGATCTCCTGCATCTGCGGCGCGGACTTGGTCGTGGTTGCCAAGTTCCGTGCGGCCGCCGTCCCCAGACTGCGCTGCGGTGTCTGGGCCTCGGACTCGGAACCTGCCTGGACCGACATGTCTTTCCCTTTCGATCACTCCATGGGTCTGCAGGAGGCAGCCTTTCAGCACGCAACGTGGTGGGACCATTACACAAAAGGGTGGGACTACTCCGTCGGGGGCGGGGCACTCTCTCGGATCGAACTCCGCGCCCGAGGGCTGGCTGACCCCTTCACCGCCCATCGGTTTCGGCCAAGCCCCGTCCCGGACGAGCTTTAATTTGTATCCTGGATGCGAATTTTCTACGGTGACCGCATGCGGCTGACCCGATTCACCGACCTGGCGCTGCGCACGCTGATGCGCCTGGCCGTCGAGGAGACGGACCTCCCCACCACGCGCGACGTGGCGGCGACGATGGAGGTCCCGTACACCCACACGGCCAAAGTGGTCGCCAGACTCCAGCATCTCGGCCTGGTCGAGGCGCGGCGCGGTCGCGGCGGGGGGCTGACCCTGACTCCGGCCGGACGGGCCGCCTCGGTCGGCGCGGTGGTCCGGGAGCTGGAGGGCGCCGGCGACGTCGTCGACTGTGAAGGCACCACCCCCTGCCCGCTGCGCAGCGCCTGCGTGCTGCGCGGCGCGCTGCGCCGGGCCCAGGAGGCGTTCTTCGCCGAACTGGACCCGCTGACGGTGAACGACCTGGTGGCAGCCCCGACCGGGCCGCTCCTCCTCGGCATTTCGAGCAGGGCGCCCACAGGGGCCGAAGGACCCTGACCGCCAGGGCCGAATGGCCGGTTACCACCGCCCGCCGGGCGCCATAGCCTCACCCCGACGGGAGTCGAACAGAAGTCCGCACGACAGCGGGCGTCTGCGATCAAAAATGCGCATCTAAGATGCCAATTAATGGACCGTTCCACCACGCGAGGAGTTCCCATGCTGTCCGAGAAGTCGACCGCGACCGTCCGAGCCACCCTGCCCGCCGTCGGAGCGGCCATCGGCGACATAACGGAGCTCTTCTACACGAAGCTCTTCACGGCCCACCCGGAGCTGCTCCGCGACCTCTTCAACCGGGGCAACCAGAACGCGGGCCTCCAGAAGCAGGCGCTCGCCGGCTCCATCGCCGCTTTCGCGACCCACCTGGTCGAGCACCCGGACACCCGCCCCGATGTGATGCTCGGCCGCATCGCGCACAAGCACGCCAGCCTCGGCGTCACCCGCGAGCAGTACGCGGTCGTCCACCGGCACCTCTTCGAGGCGATCGCCGAGATCCTCGGCGAGGCCGTCACACCCGACGTCGCGCAGGCATGGGACGAGGTCTACTGGCTGATGGCGAACGCACTCGCGGCCATCGAGGAGCGCCTCTACGCAGGCCACCGGATCGCCGCCGGCGACGTGTGGCGCGAATGGACGGTCACCGGCCGGTCGGAGGAGACGGCCGACTGCGCCACCTTCCGCATCACCCCCGCGGACGGCGCCCCGGCGCCCGCGCACCTGCCCGGGCAGTACGTCTCCGTGCAGGTCGAACTCCCCGACGGAGCCCGCCAGATCCGCCAGTACAGCCTCTCCGGCGCGCCCGGCTCCGCGGTCCGCGCGATCACCGTCAAGCGGGTCCACGGCCCGGCCGCCGGGGGCCCCGACGGCGAGGTCTCCAACCACCTGCACGCCCACGTGCACGCGGGCCACACCCTGCGGGTGTCCGCCCCGTACGGCGACCTGGTCCTGGAGGACTCCGACGCCCCCGTCCTGCTCGCCTCGGCGGGCATCGGCTGCACGCCGATGCTCTCGATGCTGGAGCACCTGGCCGAGACCGGGCACCCCGCTCCGGTGACGGTGCTGCACGCCGACCGCTCCCCCGCGGACCACCCGCTGCGGGCCGACCACCGCGCCCTGACCCACAAGCTGTCCGACGCCTCGGCCCGGTTCTGGTACGAGCAGGGGGCGGAGCCGGGCGACGGCACGGGCCTCATGGACCTGTCGGACGTACCCGTCGCCCCGGGCACCAAGGCCTACCTGTGCGGGCCGCTCCCCTTCATGAGGTCCGTGCGCGAGCAGCTGATCGCCAAGGGCGTGCCGGCAGCCGACATCCACTACGAGGTGTTCGGCCCCGACCTGTGGCTCGCCTCCGCGTGAGGCCTGTCCGGATCCGCTCGCTCGCCGTACGAAAACACTAGCCGCGGAAGGGCTGCCTCCACTAAACCGGAGCGTGACGACTCGGACACACGGGGTGTCCGTCGCGCACCGCACGAAGGGAGGCGGCCATGGCCGCACCCATGTCCGCGGACCGGTTCATCAACGCACTGAGGAACGAAGGCCTGACCGTCGTCGAGGTCGGCGCCTGGCGCACCCACAACCGCAACCACAAGGGGCCCTGGGGCCCGCTGCACGGGGTGATGATCCACCACACCGTCACGCGCGGCACCGCGTACTCCGTCGAGCTCTGCCGCGACGGCCACAGCGCCCTCCCGGGGCCGCTGTGCCACGGCGTGATCGGCAAGGACGGCCGCGTCCACCTGGTCGGCTACGGCCGCGCCAACCACGCCGGCCTGGGCGACCCCGACGTCCTGGCGGCGGTGATCGCCGAACGGCGGCTCCCCCCGGACAACGAGGCGACCACCGACGGCAACCGCCACTTCTACGGCTTCGAGTGCGTGAACCTCGGCAACGGCGAGGACCCGTGGCCCCCGGCCCAGATCGACGCCATCGCCCGCGCGGCGGCGGCCCTGTGCCGGGTCCACCGCTGGACGGCCCGGTCGGTCATCGGCCACCGCGAATGGCAGCCGGGCAAGGTCGACCCCCGCGGCTTCACGATGGCCTCCCTGCGCGACCGCATCGCCGAACGCCTGAAGTGACCACCCGACGAAGTGGCGGCCCGCCGCCACTTCGTCTTCCGGGGCGGGGCTCGCCCGGCGAGCCGTACCGGCGGCGCGACTCCCCGTCGCAGGACTCGACGATGTCCCTGGAATCCGTTTCCCGGACCGCGCAGCCGTCCGCGGCACGTTCGAGCGGGAGTTCGGCCGGGCGAAGGAGGCACGGCCTGTTTCCGGCGAGTGTTCACCGGTGGCGCCGGTGTCACCCGCGAGACGCGGCCCCGGGCCGTGCGACGGCACGGGGCGGCTCACAATGGACGGGTGGACCATCCCGAACTGCAGTCGCGGCCGCCCTCTCCGCTCGTCGAGGCGGTGGACGAGCGGTTCGCCGCGCGCGGCGTGCGACTGCTGTTGAAGCGGGACGACCTCGTCCATCCCGAGCTGCCCGGCAACAAGTGGCGCAAGCTCGCACCGAACCTGCGCGCGGCCCTGGAGGCGGGGCACGACCGGCTCGTCACCTTCGGCGGGGCGTACTCGAACCACCTGCGGGCCACGGCTGCCGCCGGGCGGCTGCTCGGCCTCGGGACGGTCGGCATCGTGCGCGGCGACGAGCTGGCCCGCCGGCCCCTGAACGACTCCCTCGCCCGGTGCGCGGCGGACGGCATGCGCCTGCACTTCGTCTCCCGCTCGCGCTACCGCGACAAGGCCGACGCGCGGACACAGGCGGTGCTGCTGGACGAGGCCGGCGCGAGCGGGGCGTACGTCGTCCCCGAAGGCGGCAGCAACGCCCTCGCCCTCGCCGGCTGCGCCGAGCTGGGCCTCGAGCTCCGCGGCGTCACCGACGTGGCGGCGGTGGCCTGCGGCACCGGCGGCACCCTCGCGGGTCTGGCCGCCGGCCTCGCGCCCGGGCAGCGGGCGCTGGGCGTTCCCGTCCTGGCCGGCGGCTTCCTGTCCGAGGAGATACGTTCCCTCCAGACCGAGGCGTATGGCGGACCGGTCGGCGACTGGTCCCTGGCGGAGGACTTCCACCACGGCGGGTACGCCCGCGTCCCGGCCGCCCTGGAGTCCTTCGCCGCCGACTTCGCCTCCCGCCACGGCCTCCCGTTGGAGCGGATCTACGTGGCCAAACTCCTCTGGGCCCTGACCGCCCTCACCAGCGCCGGCACCTTCCCGCCCGGCACGACCGTCACCGCGATCATCACGGGCCGCCCGTAGCGGGAGCCGTCGGGGACGGGGACGCGGCGGGGCGGTGTCCTGGCCGTGGAACGTGATGTGCAGCCGCGGCAGCAGCCCGTACCCGGCCTACCCGGCCGAGGCGCCATGCATCACGAGTCCAGGACGACACCCCCGCCACGGCAGCGGCCCCGACCCCGCCGCCGCCCGCCCGCCCTGAACCCCGGCCGAGCCCAGCCGCCCACCCGCCGCGCCCCCGCAGGGGTCAGGCCGACTCGCGGTACGCCGCCGCCTCCTCCAGGTCCAGCCTGCGCAGCAGCACCCGCAGCATCTCGTCGTCGATCCGCCGGCCGTCCCGCAGCGCGACGAAGACCTCCCGCTCCGCCTCGATCATCTCCCCCGCGAGCCGCCGGTAGAGGTCGTCCGCGGACTCGCCCGTCAGCGGATTGACCTCACCCAGCCGTTCCCACACCGCGTTGCGCCGCCGTTCCAGCACCGTGCGCAGCCGGTCCGCGAGCGGCGGCGGCAGCGTGGAGTTCTCCGGTTCCTCCAGCAGCTCCGCCAGCCGCTCCTCCGCCGCCCGCGAGGCCTCGCTCTGCGCCTGCGCCTCGGCCAGCGTCTCGGCCTGCACGTCCCTCGGCGGCAGCTTCAGCGCCCTGATCAGCGGCGGCAGCGTCAGACCCTGCACCACCAGCGTCCCGATGACCGTCGTGAAGGTCAGGAAGAGGATCAGATTCCGGTGCGGCACCGAGATCGGCACGGAGAAGGCGATGGCCAGCGACACCACGCCCCGCATCCCGGCCCAGCCCACGATCACCGGGGACTTCCAGTCGGTGTCCGGCTCCCGCTCCCGGATCCGCCGCGACAGCCCGCGCGGTACGAAGGTCGCCGGGAACACCCACACGAAGCGCGCCACCACCACCACGAGGAAGACGGCGATCGCGTACCAGGCCGCATCCATGCCCTCGTACTCCCCCAGCCCGGTGAGGACCACCGCCAGTTGGAGGCCGATGAGCGCGAAGACGACGGACTCCAGGACGAAGGCGACCATCTTCCACACCGCCTCCTCCTGGAGCCGCGTGGCGAAGTCGACCTGCCAGTTGCGGTGCCCGAGGTAGAGCGCGACCACGACCACGGCCAGCACACCGGACGCGTGCACCCGCTCGGCCGCCGCGTATGCCACGAAGGGGATCAGCAGCGAGAGGGTGTTCTGGAGGAGCGGCTCCCTCATCCGTTTGCGCAGCTGGTGGATCGGCACCATCAGCAGCAGGCCGACGCCGACCCCGCCGACCGAGGCCAGCAGGAACTCCGCGATGCCGCCCGCCCAGCCGGCACTCACCCCGACCGCCGCCGCCAGCGCCACCTTGTACGCGGTGATCGCGGTGGCGTCGTTGACCAGGGACTCGCCCTGCAGGATGGTCGTCAGCCGGTTCGGCAGCCGCAGCTTGCGGGCGATCGCGGTTGCGGCGACCGCGTCGGGCGGCGCGATCACCGCGCCCAGCACCAGCGCCACCGGCAGGGACAGCCCGGGCACCAGCAGGTACGCCGCGTACCCGACGACGACCGTCGCGAAGAGCACGTAGCCGACCGACAGCATCGCGATCGGCCTGATGTTGGCCCGCAGGTCCAGGTACGAGCTGTCCACCGCGGCCGTGTACAGCAGCGGCGGGAGCAGCAGCGGCAGCACGATGTGCGGATCGAGGGTGTAGGCCGGCACGCCGGGGATGTACGAGGCCGCCAGCCCGGCGGCGACCAGCAGGAGCGGCGCGGGCACCGGCGTGCGGCGGGCGAGCCCCGCGACGGCCGCACTGCCCGCGACGAGCGCCACCAGCTGCAATACGTCCATCGAAGATCCGTCCTCCGTCGTCGCGCGCCCGCACCCTGGTCGTACGCTGGCCATCATGAGCGAGTGCACCCACGTTGCCGAACTGCCGCGCCCCGAGCCGGTCCCGTCTGCACTGACCTGCGCCGAATGTCTGGCGGTCGGCAGCCACCCGGTGCAGCTGCGGATCTGCCTGGGGTGCGGGCACGTGGCGTGCTGCGATTCCTCGCCGTTCCGGCACGCGACGGCACACCACGCCGAGACCGGCCATCCGGTCATGCGGAGCTTCGAGCCGGGCGAGACCTGGCGATGGTGTTTCGTGGACGGTTCGATCGTCTGAGGCGGGGTAGTTCAACCCTCCGCCGGTTCCCCCGATTTGACCCCCGCAGACCCCTACCCACTGTGCGTGCCCATGGGCTTACCATCAGTCACTGGCCGCAGGGCAGGGTGCTCACAGCGGGCGTCACGAGGGGTGCCGCGACACGATCGCCCGGATCGCGGTAGCGTCACCGGCGAAAAGAGCTCGTACCACCTTGGAGGTGAGGGTGTCCCAGATCGCAGGCGAGCCCGGGACTCAGGACTTCGTGGAAGTCCGGCTGCCCGCTGCGGGTGCCTACCTGTCGGTGCTGCGGACGGCCACGGCCGGCCTCGCGGCACGTTTGGACTTCACCCTCGACGAGATCGAGGATCTCCGTATCGCGGTCGACGAGGCCTGCGCGATCCTGCTCCAGCAGGCCGTGCCGGGCTCCGTCCTCAGCTGCGTCTTCCGGCTGATCGACGACTCGCTGGAGGTGACCGTCTCGGCGCCGACCACGGACGGGCGCGCGCCGGAGCGCGACACATTCGCCTGGACGGTCCTGTCGGCGCTGGCCGGCAAGGTCGAGGCCACGGTCGAGGAGAACCGGACGGTGAGCATCAGCCTCTACAAACAACGCGGCGCGGGACCAGGCCCGGCGTGAGCGGCGGGGAGATCCCGGTGCGGGGCGGGGATCGGCCCCGGGTACGGCACGAGGTCGACGGCGGCATCCCGGAGCAGCAGCACGCCCGGCCGCACCCGGCTGACGCGGATGCGGAAGACGGCTTTTTGGACTCGGCGGAGCGACGGGCGGGCCCTATGAGCGAGAACCAGCACGAACAATCACAACCGGCACAGCCACCGGAAGCCGCTGCGCCGGCCCCGGCGGTGGGGTTCCCGGTGTCTTCGGCGCCTGCGGCGCTGCCCGATCCGCGCGACCGCAGCAGCGCGCGGGCCCTGTTCGTCGAGCTGCGGGCACTGCCCGACGGCTCGCCGGAGAAGGCGGAGCTGCGCAACCGGCTCGTACGGATGCACCTGCCCCTGGTCGAGCACCTGGCGCGGCGCTTCCGCAACCGCGGTGAGCCGCTGGACGACCTGACCCAGGTCGCGACGATCGGCCTCATCAAGTCGGTCGACCGGTTCGACCCGGACCGCGGGGTCGAGTTCTCCACATACGCCACGCCCACGGTGGTCGGCGAGATCAAGCGCCACTTCCGGGACAAGGGCTGGGCGGTCCGGGTGCCCCGGCGCCTGCAGGAGCTGCGGCTCTCGCTGACCACGGCCACGGCCGAGCTGTCCCAGCAGCACGGGCGCTCCCCGACAGTGCACGAGCTGGCCGAGCGGCTGGGCATCTCCGAGGAGGAGGTGCTGGAGGGGCTGGAATCGGCCAATGCCTACAGCACGCTCTCCCTGGACGTTCCGGACACCGACGACGAGTCGCCGGCGGTCGCGGACACCCTGGGCGCGGAGGACGAGGCCCTGGAGGGCGTCGAGTACCGCGAGTCCCTCAAACCACTCCTGGAGGGTCTGCCGCCCCGAGAGAAGCGGATTCTGTTGCTCCGCTTCTTCGGAAACATGACGCAGTCGCAGATCGCGCAGGAGGTCGGCATCTCCCAGATGCACGTCTCCCGCCTGCTGGCCCGCACCCTGGCCCAGCTCCGCGAGAAGCTCCTCGTCGAGGAGTGAGCGGACCTCAGGGGGACGAAGGCCCTCCGATGCCGAGGGCCTCGGTCGCCGTCGGGTTCACCAGGAGTGCGACGACGGCCACCGCGGCCACCGCGAGAGCCGCCGCGGCGGCGGTCACAGCACCGCCGGTGGTGTAGAGCGTCCAGGCCACCGGCAGCGCCATCAGCTGTGTGATCAGTGCCGGGCCGCGGCTCCAGCGGCGGCCCAGGCGCAGTCCGCGGGCGGCGACCAGCGGCAGCGCGGCGAGCGCGAGCAGGGTGATGCCGCCCGTCTCGGCCTGCTGCGGGGAATCGGGGTCGCCGGCGATGCCGACGAACAGCATGTACACGCCGAGGCCCGCGAGCGCCAGGCCCTCCAGGGCGGTGAGCACGGCTGCGGCGGTCAGCCGGCGGGGCAGCGCGGTGGGCGCTTCGACGGTGGGGGCGGGGGCCTTCGCGGGCTGCTTCTTACTCACCCTTGCAGGGTAGCGGCGCCCCGGCGGAGGCCGGAGGGGACGGGCAGTAGGGTCGGCTCGTGAAGGGGTGGGTAGTCTGGCGCTCATGCGTGCACTTCTCGTGGCCAACCCAGCAGCGACGACCACCAGTGCGCGCACGCGCGACGTCCTGATCCATGCCCTGGCCAGCGAGATGAAGCTGGAGGCGGTCACCACCGAGTACCGCGGGCACGCCCGGGACCTGGGGCGCAAGGCCGTGCACGAGGGGCTGGACCTGGTGGTCGCCCTGGGTGGCGACGGCACCGTCAACGAGGTGGTGAACGGGCTCCTGCACAACGGCCCCGATCCGGACCGGCTGCCCCGGCTGGCGGTGGTCCCCGGCGGCTCCACCAACGTGTTCGCCCGCGCCCTGGGGCTGCCGAACGACGCGGTCGAGGCGACGGGCGCGCTGCTGGACGCGCTGCGCGAGGAGCGCGAGCGGACGGTCGGGCTGGGGCTGGCGGCCGGCACCCCCGGCACGGAGGACGAGTCGGTTCCGGCGCGCTGGTTCACCTTCTGCGCGGGCTTCGGTTTCGACGCGGGTGTCGTGGGGCGGGTGGAGCAGCAGCGGGAGCGCGGCAAGCGTTCGACACACGCCCTGTACGTACGACAGCTGATGCGCCAGTTCTGGGAGGAGCCCAACCGGCGGCAGGGGACGGTCACGCTGGAGCGGCCCGGGGCCGATCCGGTGACGGGCCTGGTGCTGTCCATAGTGTGCAACACCTCACCGTGGACGTATCTGGGGAATCGTCCGCTTTACGCCTCCCCCGAAGCCTCCTTCGATACCGCACTTGACGTATTGGCACTCAACCGTTTGTCAACTCCGGCCGTCGCCCGCTACGCGACACAGCTCCTGACCTCCACTCCTGAGCGGGGTCCGCACGGCAAGCATGCGGTGTCTCTGCACGATCTGACCGACTTCACCTTGCATTCGAAGGTTCCCCTCCCGTTCCAGATGGACGGTGATCACCTCGGACTGCGCACCAGCGTTCGGTTCACAGGCGTACGCCGTGCACTGCGTGTGATTGTGTGAGTAGAAGGGCCCACAGGCCTTTCACTCGAACGTTTACACGCCGGTCCACCCTCACGATGTAGGGCTGTGACCTAGTAGACACCGACGAATCAAAAAAAACTTTCCGGAAGGGGTTGTATCCCCGTCCGAGGTTTGCGAATCTCTTCATGGCGATCGGGACAGCCCGCAGAACCGGCACCCACACAGACCGCCAGAACCCCTCCACGAATCTCTGACTGATCACCCGCGTGAAACCGGGCGGTCGCCCTTCCCTCACGGGGGGATTCGTGAAAGCGTTCACATTCACAAGCAAAGTGCCCGCAATACAAGGAGATGGAGCAGCCATGGACTGGCGTCACAACGCCGTTTGCCGCGAGGAAGACCCGGAACTCTTCTTCCCCATCGGCAACACCGGTCCTGCGCTGCTGCAGATCGAGGAAGCCAAGGCCGTCTGCCGCCGTTGCCCCGTCATGGAGCAGTGCCTGCAGTGGGCGCTCGAGTCCGGTCAGGACTCCGGCGTCTGGGGCGGTCTCAGCGAGGACGAGCGCCGCGCCATGAAGCGCCGCGCCGCTCGCAACCGGGCGCGCAACGCCAGCGCCTGACAAACGACTTTCGAGCCTCGACGCGCAGCGCGCAGTACCGAAGAAGCGCTCAGCAACGTGCTCTTGAGCCCCGGACCGAAGCATTCGGTCCGGGGCTCAGTGCTGTGCCGCGGCTACGCTGCGTGCACGCGGCCCGCGAGCCGCCACTCACGTTGAGTCACCGTTCGGCTGCTACTTCTGCGGGCTGGACGGCAGGTCGAGGACGACCTTGGTGCCGCGCGGCTCGGCCCGGACCATGTCGAACGTGCCGCCGAGCTCCCCCTCCACGAGGGTTCGCACGATCTGCAGTCCGAGGTTGCCGGCCCGCTGGGGGTCGAACCCCTCGGGCAGGCCGTTGCCGTCGTCGAGCACGGTGATCAGCAGTCGGCCGTCCTTGCGGCCCGTTCCGCTGCGCAGCGCGGCCACCTCCACCGTGCCCCGCTCCCCCTGGGTGAAGGCGTGCTCGAGGGCGTTCTGCAGGATCTCGGTGAGCACCATCGACAGCGGCGTGGCGACCTCCGCGTCCAGGATCCCGAAGCGGCCGGTGCGCCGGCAGTCGACCCGGCCCGGCGAGATCTCGGAGACCATCGCGATCACGCGGTCGGCGATCTCGTCGAACTCGACCCGCTCGTCGAGGTTCTGAGAGAGCGTCTCGTGCACGATCGCGATCGAACCGACGCGGCGCACGGCCTCGTTGAGGGCTTCGCGGCCCTGGGGCGAATCCATGCGGCGGGCCTGGAGCCGCAGCAGTGCGGCCACGGTCTGGAGGTTGTTCTTCACCCGGTGGTGGATCTCCCGGATGGTGGCGTCCTTGGTGATCAGTTCGCGTTCGCGACGGCGCAGTTCGGTGACGTCGCGGCAGAGCACCAGGGAACCGATCCGGGTCCCCTTCGGCTTCAGGGGGATGGCGCGCAGCTGGATGACGCCGCCGTTGCCCTCGACCTCGGTCTCGCGGGGGGCCCATCCGCTGGCGAGCTTGACCAGCGCCTCGTCGACCGGGCCGCGGGAGGGGGCGAGTTCGGCCGTGGTGGCACCGAGGTCCTGGCCGACCAGGTCGGAGGCGAGGCCGAGGCGGTGGTAGGCGGAGAGCGCGTTGGGGGAGGCGTAGGTGACCACGCCGTCGGCGTCGAGCCGGATCAGGCCGTCCCCGACACGCGGGGAGGCGTCCATGTCGACCTGCTGGCCGGGGAAGGGGAAGGCGCCCGCTGCGATCATCTGCGCGAGGTCGGAGGCGGACTGCAGGTAGGTCAGCTCCAGTCGGCTCGGTGTACGCACGGTGAGCAGGTTGGTGTTGCGTGCGATCACTCCGAGTACCCGCCCTTCACGGCGGACGGGGATCGACTCGACGCGGACCGGCACCTCCTCGCGCCACTCCGGGTCGCCCTCGCGCACGATGCGGCCCTCGTCGAGCGCGGCGTCCAGCAGCGGGCGGCGGCCGCGCGGCACCAGGTGGCCGACCATGTCGTCCTGGTAGGAGGTGGGGCCGGTGTTCGGACGCATCTGGGCGACCGAGACGTACCGGGTGCCATCGAGGGTGGGCACCCACAGCACCAGGTCGGCGAAGGACAGGTCGGAGAGCAGCTGCCACTCCGAGACCAGCAGGTGGAGCCACTCCAGGTCGGTTTCTCCGAGAGCGGTGTGCTGGCGTACGAGGTCGTTCATGGAGGGCACGTTGCGAGCGTACCCCGGGTACGCACGATGACTTTCCCCACGCCGGTACTCAGGAGTATCCAGGAGGGGCACGGGCCGCGTACTGTTGGAGGAAGTGACGGGTTTGCAGCTGCCGTCATTGGATGGACAGAACAGAATGGTCTAGTCCAGAATTGACTCAGAGTCTCCGCCCTCCCCGCACAGGAGGACGGATCGAGGTGGTCGCGCGCTCTGCCCTGACCGCGCAGACACCTCTCACCGGCCGCCGGGAACCGCACACCTGACGGCCGTAAGTACTCCGGGCTACGGTGCCGGACGGGTTGAGGGTCCCGTCCTGCACCGTGGCCCAGAGGAATCTCCGGGGCCTTTCACGGCCAGGCCAGCATGGCCCGCTCCGCCACCGCCTCCAGCTCTTCCCGGGTCGCCCCGTCGCGCGACTGCTGCGACATGCCCTGGAGCACGGCGCCGGCGTACCGGGCCAGCGCCCGCGCGTCCGTGTCCGCGGGCAGGACGCCGGTGGCGACGTCGGCGCGGATCCGGCTCTCGAAGAGTTCCAGGTTGGCGTTGCGCCGCTCGCGCAGCGCCTGGGCCACCTCGTCCGAGGTGGTGTTGGTCGCCGCGCTGATCACCATGCAGCCCGGCGGGTGGGCCGGGTCGGTGTAGACCTCGGCCGCCTCGCGCAGGATGCGCTCCACGGCGGCGCGGGCGGTGGGCTCCTCCGCCAGCGCCACGCCGGCGAAGTCGCCGTACCGGCTCCCGTAGACCGCGACGACCTCGTCGAAGAGCTTGCGCTTGTCGCCGAAGGCCGCGTACAGGCTGGGCGCGCTGATGCCGATCGAGGCGGTCAGGTCGGAGATCGAGGTCGCCTCGTAGCCGCGCTCCCAGAAGGCCGTCATCGCCTTGTCGAGGGCGGCGTCACGGTCGAAGGAGCGGGGCCTGCCGCGTTGTCCGGTCACCATTCGCAGATTCTATAGCGCCCGCTAGGGAATCTGATACGGTCCCTTTCTGTAGCGACCACTAATAATTTCGGAGGGGGGCGCGTCATGGGCGTGCTCAAGGGGAAGACGGCACTGGTCACGGGCGGCAGCCGGGGCATCGGCCGGGCCGTGGCGGAGCGGCTGGCGCGGGACGGCGCGCTGGTGGCGGTGCACTACGGCCGCAACGCGGAAGCGGCCGAGGAGACCGTGGCGGCCATCGGGGCGGCCGGCGGACGGGCCTTCGCCATCGGGGCCGAGCTCGGCGTGCCGGGGGATGCAGAGGCCCTGTGGGCGGCGTACGCGGCCCATCCCGCGCACACCGAGGCCGTGGACATCCTCGTCAACAACGCGGGCGCGGCGACCTTCGCGGGGATCGGGGACACCGACGAGGAGGCGTACGACCGGGCGCACGCGCTGAACGCCAAGGCGCCGTTCTTCGTGATCAAGCACGGCCTGGCGCGGCTGCGGGACGGTGGCCGGATCGTGAACGTCACCGGCACCCCGGACCTGGCGCTGCCGGCGATCCTCGCGACGGTCATGGCGAAGGGCGCGGCCAACGCCATGACACGCTCGCTGGCCGCCGAGCTCGCCCCGCGGGGGATCACCGTGAACTCGGTGGGGCCGGGGATCACCGAGACGGACCTGAACGCGGCCCTGCTCGCCGACCCCGCGACCCGGACCCACCTGGCCGCCCGATCGGTCTTCCACCGGGTGGGCACGGCGCAGGAGGTGGCGGACGTGGTGGCCTTCCTGGCCTCGGCGGACTCCCGCTGGGTCACGGGCCAGCACCTTGACGCCACGGGCGGCCTGCAGTTGGCACTGATCTAGCCGGACGGCTCTACGGCCGTTCGGAGGGGATGGAGCTGGGGACGGTCGGGAGCACGATGCCCCGCGGGGCCTCGGACAGCCGTTCGCCGGCCGCCGCGACCGCCATGAGGTCGGGCAGTTCGTAGGGCTCCGCGCCGTCGAGGTCGACCTCGTAGCCGATGTCCCCGAGGCTCGCCGCCGTGAGCCGGCTCAGCGGGTTGCCGGCCGCGGCGATCGTCGGCGACATCAGTTCGTGGTCGAAGACCGCCTCGCGCCAGTGACTGCCCGCACTGCCCGAGCCGCCGACGTTCGCCACCGGGACCGGCAGGGGCTGCCCGGCACCGCGGAGAACACCGAACTCCGCCATGGCGCCCGGGCCGACGAAGGTGGGGTTGCCGGGAGAGGTGACGGGGGGCCAGTCCTTCAGCAGGCCGAAGGAGCTCCACACGAATCCGCTGACGCCCAGGCAGTGGCCCATCTCGTGGGTGATGACGTCGAGCAGCGAGCCGTCGTCCTCCATCTGGCCGAGGTCGGCCCTGTCGAACCGCATGATGGCCTTCGCCGGGAGCCCCGCCCCGGCGAGCGCCGTCTGCGGCCGGAACACGCGAGGCCCGGCTTCTCCGAGGACGCCGGAGATGCCGTCGATGAATACTCCTTCTGCGTCGATCAGGATGTCGTCGACGATCACCTCGCCGCTGAAGTCGCGGACGACCGCGGTCTCCAGGTCACCGACGATGACCCGCGCCCAGCGCTCGGCCGCCTCGGCGAAGACGTCCTTCTGGCTGTTCGACAGCCCTCCGATGAAGCGGACCTCGATCTGGAACGGGGAGGTGGTCTCCGCCAGATCGGCGGCGCGCGTGGCACTCGCCACGGCTTTGTAACTCTCGAAGGCGTAGGTCGGATTCCTGGCCATGACTACCACTCCAATCGCACATAGCATGATTTACCCAACAAAGCCACCTTATGCGACAAAGGAGTTGTAGACAGGGCAACCAATCGCAGGTCAGGCCAGCTGTAGCACCGTGCTCCGCATCGGCCTCCCGGGTGACGCCACAGGAGGCCGGACGGCGCGATCGGCATCACCATGGAAAGCGGCGGGATCCCCGCCGCACCCGGCTCCCTCTGCTAGATTGGTCTATACCACACCACCCACTCCAGATCGGCAGGCCCCGCGTGGAAGTTGTCATCGTCCCGGACGCCAAGGCAGGCGGCGAGCTCATCGCGCAGGCCATGGCGGCCCTGGTGCGCCGCAAGCCCGACGCCCTGCTCGGCGTGGCGACCGGCTCTACCCCGCTGCCCGTCTACGAGGCCCTCACGCGCAAGGTCGGGGCGGGTGAGGTCGACGCCTCCGCGGCCCGGATATGCCAGCTCGACGAGTACGTCGGCCTGCCGGCCGGGCACCCCGAGTCCTACCGCGCCGTCGTCCTGCGCGAGGTCGTCGAGCCGCTCGGTCTGACGGAGGCCTCGTTCATGGGCCCCGACGGGTCGGCCGAGGACCTCGTCGCCGCGTGCGAGGCCTACGACCGCGCCCTCGCCGAGGCCGGCGGCGTCGACCTCCAGCTGCTGGGGATCGGCACGGACGGGCACATCGGCTTCAACGAGCCCTGCTCGTCCCTGGCCTCGCGCACCCGGATCAAGACGCTGACGGAGCAGACCCGCGTGGACAACGCGCGCTTCTTCGACGACGACCTGGAGCAGGTGCCGCACCACGTCATCACCCAGGGCATCGGCACCATCCTCGACGCCCGCCACCTGGTGCTGCTGGCCACCGGCGAGGGCAAGGCCGAGGCCGTCGCGCAGACCGTCGAGGGTCCGCTGTCCGCTCTGGTACCGGCGTCCGCGCTGCAGTTGCACCGGCACGCGACCGTCGTCGTGGACGAGGCCGCCGCCTCCAAGCTCAAGCTGGCCGACTACTTCCGCCACGCCTACGCCAACAAGCCCTCCTGGCAGGGGCTGTAGACCCCGGAGCGGGAGTAGGGCCGGGCACCCCCTCGGGGGAGCCCGGCCCTTGCGCGTACGCGGCGGAGCCGGGCACCACCCCTGTGACAAGGTGCCCGGCTCCGGTTCCGCGGCGCGTCACACCCCCGTGACGGCCCCCGCGACGACCTCGGCTGCAGCGCGACCGCAGACGCGCGCGGCGCCGTGCGTCGCGATGTGCAGGGCTCCGCGCGGCTCGGCGCGCGGCAGCCCCATCTCGACCACCACCGTGTCCGGCCGGGCCTCGACCAGATCGTCCAGCACCTCGGACATCCACGGGTGGCGGTGCGCGTCCCGGACCACCGCCACGACGGTGCGCTCCCCAGCGGCCGCCAGGATCTCCCCGGCCGTGGCACCCTGCGGGTAGAGGTCCGAAGCGGTGGAGGGCAGCAGTTCGGCCAGCTCGGCGGCCGGACCCCACGGGGTCTCGTCGCCGACGGCGATGTTCGCGACCGGGGTCAGGGTCGCCACGTACGGGCCGGTCAGCGGGCCGGCCGAGCCGGTGACGACGAGGGCCCGGCGGGCGGCGGTCAGGCCGATGCCGGACGCGCGGCTCCCCTCCGGCCGCACGGCCGGCCGGGCCCCCAGGGTCCACGCGGCGAGTGCGCGGACCCGCGCCGCGGCGTCGGCGAGCCGCTCCTGCGGGAGGGTGCCCTCGCGTACGGCCGCGACCAGCGCGTCGCGCAGCCGCAGGACGGTGTCCTCGTCGGCGAGTCCGCCGCCCACGCAAATGGCGTCGGCGCCCGCCGCGATGGCCAGCACGGAGCCGCGCTCGATGCCGTACGTCCCGGCGATGGCGTTCATCTCCATCCCGTCGGTGACGATGAGGCCCTCGTAGCCGAGCTCCTTGCGCAGCAGGCCGGTCAGGATCTGCGGGCTGAGCGTGGCCGGGCGGGTCGGGTCGAGGGCGGGCACCAGGATGTGCGCGCTCATCACGGCCTTCGTCCCGGCCTCGATGGCGGCCTTGAACGGTACGAGCTCCCGTGCGGCGAGGGTGTCGAGGTCCACGTCGATGCGCGGGAGGGCGTGGTGGGAGTCGACGTTGGTGTCGCCGTGGCCCGGGAAGTGCTTGGTGCAGGCGGCGACCCCGGCGGCCTGGAGCCCTTCGACGTAGGCCGCGGTGTGCCGGGCGGCGAGGTGGGTGTCGGCGCCGAAGGACCGTACGCCGATGACCGGGTTGTCCGGGTTGGAGTTGACGTCGGCGGAGGGGGCCCAGTTGAGGTTGACCCCGCACTCGGCGAGGCGGCGGCCCAGCTCGAGGGCGACGTCCCGGGTCAGGCCGGTGTCGTCGACGGCGCCGAGGGCCAGGTTGCCGGGGAAGGACGAGCCGCCCCGGACCTCCAGGCGGGTGACGTCGCCGCCCTCCTCGTCGATGGCGACGAGGACGTCGTCGCGTTCGGCGCGCAGCTGCGCGGTCAGCGCGGCGAGCTGCTCGGGCGAGGCGATGTTGCGGCCGAACAGGCCCACCGAGGTGAGGCCTTCGCCGATCCTGCGGAGCAGCCAGGCGGGGGCGGTGGTGCCCTCGAAGCCCGGCTGGAGGACGGCGAGGGCGTCGCGGGTCACCTCGTCGGAGGCGGTGGCGCGGTGCGCAAGGACAGTCATGACGGCGTCATCCCTTCACGGCGCCGGCGGTCATGCCACCGACGGCCTTGCGCTGGAGGAAGATGAAGATGAGCAGCACCGGGACCGCGAAGAGCGAGGAAGCGGCCATGGTGGCGCCCCAGTCGTTGCCGAAGGCCGACATGAACTCGGTCAGCCACAGCGGCAGGGTCTGCGCGGTCTTGTCCTTGTTGAGGATCAGGACCATCGCGAACTCGTTCCAGGCGGTGATGAAGCCGAAGAGCGAGGTGGACATCAGGCCGGGGGCCAGCAGCGGGAAGATGACCTTGCGGAAGGCCTGGCCGCGGGTGCAGCCGTCGATCTGGGCCGCCTCCTCCAGGGTCACCGGGACCGCGGCGATGAAGCCGCGCAGGGTCCAGATGGTGAAGGGCAGGATCATCACGAAGTAGATGGCGGTCAGGAGCGGAAGGCTGTTCAGCAGTTCGCCGTCGCGGGCGATCATGTACATCGCGATGACCATGACCTCCCAGGGGGCCATCTGGGCCATCATCACGGTGAGCACCAGGCCCTTGCGGCCCTTGAACCGCATGCGGGCGATGGCGAAGCTCGCGGCGAGGGCGACGAGCAGGGCCAGCACCACGGCGCCGACGGTGACCAGGACGCTGTTGGTGACGTACGTCCAGAAGTTCTCGACGCCGGTGGCCTTGCCGAAGTTGTCCAGCGTCGGCGTGAAGACGAAGACGGGGTCCTTCGTGAGCATCTGGTCGGCCGGCTTGAGGGCCGACGAGAACATCCAGTACACGGGGAAGACGAAGACCAGGGCCAGCAGGAGCGCGCCGAGGTTCTTGGCCACGGCTCCGGGGCGCACCGGGCGGCGGGTACGGAGCTGCTGTGCGGGCCTCTCGGGAGCCGCGGGCTTCGGGGCGGTGGTCGTGCTCACTGCTCCTCCTCCTGCTTCAGGATCAGGCGGAAGTAGAAGGACATGACGATCACGAGGATCACGATCGTCAGGACGGAGATCGCGGCGGCGAGGCCGTAGTGGGCCTGGCTCTGGCCCTCGACGTAGGCGAACACCGGGAGGATCTCGGAGGCGCGGTCCGGGCCGCCCTTGTTCATCGCGTAGACCTGGGTGAAGGCCTTGAAGACCCAGATCACCTCGAGGAACGTGGTGATGAGGAAGAAGGGCTTCAGGTTCGGGAAGACGATCTTCCAGAAGGTCTGCCAGCCGTTGGCGCCGTCCATGCGGGCGGCCTCGTACAGCTCGGCGCCGACCGTGGTGAGGCCGGCGTACATGTTGAGGGCGACGAAGGGGATGGAGCCCCAGACCACCAGGATCGTGACGATCACCATGGTGGAGAGGCCGGTCTCCATCCAGTTGTGCTGTTCGTAGCCGGAGAAGCCGGCGGTGCGCATGACCCAGTTCATGACGCCGAACTGCTCGTCGAACAGCCAGCGGAAGACCTGTACCGAGGCGACGATCGGCATGGCCCAGGCCATCACCAGCGCCATCGACAGGACCAGGCGCATCTTCTTGCCGAGCTTGTTCAGCAGGATGCCGATGAGGCTTCCCAGCAACATGATCAGCGCGACGTTGGCCAGGGTGAAGGCGAAGCTGCGGACGACGACGGTCCAGAAGGCCGAGTCGCCGAGGAGCTCGGTGTAGTTGTCGAGGCCGGCGAACGGGTACTTCCGCTGGATGAACTCGACCTTGTTGATGTCCTGGAGGGACAGGATCACGTTCTTGATCAGCGGGTACAGCAGGAGCGTCGCGAGGGCGAGCACCGCGGGCGCGACCAGCAGATAGGGCAGCCACCCCGAGGGGAGCGACTTCCTGCCTCCGCGAGGCGGCGTACGGCTGGCGCCGGTTGCTGGGGCCGGCGTCTCGGGCCGTCCGGCGGACTTCGGTGGTGCGTCCTGTGGAGCGCTGGTCACCGCTCCCTGGGAGTGCACGGTCATGGCTTGGCTTCCTCGCGGTTGACTGTGGAGTCAAATGCGCGACCGGGGGCGCGGCGGGTGTCCGGGCACCTGCCGCACTCCCGGTGCGTTCACACTGCTGGGTCGTGCGGGTGCTGCGGGGCGGGACTACTTGTTGATGCGCTTCGCGATCTCGGCGTCCGCGTCGGCGCCGGCCTTGGCCGCGTCCTCACCCTTCAGGACCTTGGTCATGAACTCCTTGATGGGGTTCGGCTCGGTCTCGACGTTCGCCCAGCCCGCGGTGACCGGGGTGATCCTGCCGTTGACGCCGCCCTTGCCCATGGCCTCGGCGAAGGAGCCCGCGGCGGGGGTGAAGTTGGCAGCGGCCTGGTTCGGCAGCAGCGCGCCCTTGGTCTCGGCGGCGTACTTGGTCATCTGGTCCTTGCCGGCGGCCAGGGCCAGCCACTCCTTGGCGAGCTCCTTGTTCTTGGAGCGCTCGGCCACGGCGAGGTTCGAGCCGCCGAGGAAGACGGTGCTGGTCTTGTCGGCGGTCTTGCCCGGGATCGGGAAGTAGCCGAAGTCGGCTTCCTTGCCCGCGTCCTTCAGGGCCTTCTCGGCACCGCCGGCCTCCCAGCCGAGACCGATCCAGGAGGCGACGCCGCCCTTGGGAACGATGTCGGTGGACTGCTGCGGGTTGGCCTCGTCCTTGTCCTTGGGGGCGGTGGAGTAGGACTGGAGCTTCTTGTAGAACTCCATCGCGGCGCCGGCCTGCGGGGTGCCGAGGCCGCCCTTCCACTTGGAGCCGTCCTTGACGGCGAGGTCGCCGCCCTCGTCCCAGATGAGACCGGCGAGGACGTACCAGCTCTGGCCGGGCAGGTAGATGGGCTGGGTGGCCGGGTCGGCCGCCTTGAGCTTCTCCAGGCCGGCTATCCACTCGTCGCGGGTGGTGGGCGGGGTGACGCCGGCCTTGGCGAAGGCCTTCTTGTCGTAGATGACGACGCGGTTGGCGGCGTACCACGGGGCGGAGTAGAGCTTGCCGTCGACCTCGGCCGAGGCGAGCATGCTCTTCTGCCAGGCGTCGGCGCCGAGCGCTGCCCTGTCCTTCGTCAGGTCGGCGAGACCGCCGGTGACCGCGTAGCCGGCGGTCTGGGTGTTGCCGAGCTCAAGAACGTCCGGAGGGTTGTTCTCGGAGAGGGCCGTGGTGACCTTCTCCTGGATACCGGTCCACTTCTGCTCCTCGACCTTGACCGTCACACCGGGGTGCTTGGCCGAGAACTCCTTGTTGACCTCGTCGATCCAGGCCTTCGGCGCGGAGCCGTCCATGACCCAGACGGTGATCTCCTTGGGACCCGCGTCGGCCTTGGCCTTGTCGTCGTCCCCATTGCCACACGCCGCGAGTCCGACCATCATGCCCGCGACACCGACCGCCGCGATGAGCTTGCGCTTCACGCCACCCTCCTCAGGGATGCCTGCCTGCACTTCCCTTGCCCGCCGCGGTGACATACGCGAAGTACTGCCGTGGGGCTGGGATCTGATCCATATTGGTGTAGACCAGTAGCTGGAGCTTGGCCTAGACCTTTAGGGGTGTCAAGGGTCTAATGAGCGGGTGCCCGGTCCGTTATCGGACCGACACCTGGGGAGAGAGAAGGCCTGTACCCCCAGTCGTGTCACCATGTGACCGCACATATCGGAGGAGCCGGTGACGGCAGCGAAACTGGAGTCGGGAAGGCGGGCGGCGATGGCCACCGAAGGGGCACTCACGGAGCCGGACGGCGGGGCAGTCACTCGCACGGCACGTGTACCCAAGTACTACCGACTCAAGCGGCACTTGCTCGACATGACCGAGACGCTGCCGCCCGGCACCCCGGTACCGCCGGAGCGCACGCTCGCGGCCGAATTCGACACCTCGCGGACCACGGTCCGCCAGGCCCTCCAGGAACTGGTCGTCGAGGGGCGGCTGGAGCGGATCCAGGGCAAGGGCACCTTCGTCGCCAAGCCCAAGGTCTCCCAGGCCCTGCAACTGACCTCCTACACGGAGGACATGCGGGCCCAGGGCCTGGAGCCGACCTCGCAGCTCCTCGACATCGGCTACGTGACCGCCGACGACACCCTCGCCGGTCTGCTCAAGATCAACACCGGTGGGCGGGTGCTGCGCATCGAGCGGCTGCGCCTGGCCAGCGGCGAGCCGATGGCCATCGAGACCACCCACCTGTCGGCCAAGCGCTTCCCCGCGCTGCGCCGCTCGCTCGCCAAGTACACCTCCCTCTACACCGCCCTCGCCGAGGTGTACGACGTCCACCTCGCGGAGGCCGAGGAGACGATCGAGACCTCCCTGGCCACCCCGCGCGAGGCTGGCCTGCTCGGCACCGACGTCGGGCTGCCGATGCTGATGCTCTCCCGGCACTCCCTGGACGCCGACGGCGAACCGGTGGAGTGGGTGCGGTCGGTGTACCGCGGCGACCGCTACAAGTTCGTCGCCCGACTCAAGCGCCCCGCCGTCTGACCTGGCACTGCGGTTCCGGACCGCGGGCCCGCGTACCCGATTCCTTCACATACCGGATTGCGGACGGGGTCTTACGCTCACCGGGCCATCCCCCGTAGATTCCCTGCGCTTACGCAGATGATCGACGAGGGGACGAGGTCATGCCTGAACCGGAAGCAACAGGAACACAACGGGACACGGCGAGTCCGGCAACCCCATCGGGCTCGCCCTCCCCCAAGTCCATCGCCGTGTGGGTGCTCGTCGGACTCGTCGGCGCCGTCGGCTGGGGCGTGCTGGCGCTCTCGCGCGGCGAGGAGATCTCCGCGGCCTGGCTGCTCGCCGCGGCGCTGGGCTCGTACGCCATCGGCTACCGCTTCTACGCGCGCTTCATCGCGCACCGCGTACTGAAGGTCGACGCGACCCGGGCCACCCCCGCCGAACGCCTCGACAACGGTGTCGACTTCCATCCCACCGACCGCCGGGTGCTCTTCGGCCACCACTTCGCCGCCGTCGCCGGAGCCGGCCCGCTCGTCGGTCCCGTGCTGGCCGCGCAGATGGGCTACCTGCCCGGGACCATCTGGATCGTCGCGGGTGTGATCTTCGCCGGTGCCGTCCAGGACATGGTGACGCTGTTCTTCTCCACCCGCCGCGACGGCCGTTCGCTCGGCCAGATGGCACGGGACGAGATCGGCCCTGTGGGCGGAGCCGCCGCCCTGGTCGCCGTGTTCGCCATCATGATCATCCTGCTGGCGGTGCTGGCCCTGGTCATCGTCAACGCCCTGGCGCACTCGCCCTGGGGCGTCTTCTCCATCGGCATGACCATCCCGATCGCCGTCTTCATGGGCTTCTACCTGCGCGTCCTGCGGCCGGGCCGGGTCACCGAGGTCTCCCTCATCGGTGTCGCCCTGCTGCTGCTCGCCATCGTCGCGGGCGGCTGGGTCGCCGAGTCCTCCTTCGCCGGGACCTTCACCCTGGAGAAGGAGACGCTCGTCATCTGGATGGTGGTGTACGGCTTCCTGGCGTCGGTCCTGCCGGTGTGGATGCTGCTCGCGCCCCGCGACTACCTCTCCACCTTCATGAAGGTCGGCACCATCGCGCTCCTCGCGATCGGCGTGGTCATCGCGATGCCGACGCTGAAGATGCCCTCGATCACCGACTTCGCGGCCCGCGGCGACGGCCCGGTCTTCGCCGGGTCGATGTTCCCGTTCGTCTTCATCACCATCGCGTGCGGCGCACTCTCGGGCTTCCACGCCCTGGTCTCCTCGGGCACCACCCCGAAGATGATCCAGAAGGAGACCCAGGTCCGCATGATCGGCTACGGCGCCATGCTGACCGAGTCGTTCGTCGCCGTCATGGCGATCATCGCGGCCTGCATCATCGAGCCCGGCCTCTTCTTCGCGGTGAACTCCCCTCCCGGGATCATCGGCACCACGGTCGAGTCCGCCTCGCAGGCGGTGACGAACTTCGGCTTCGCCATCTCCCCCGAGGCGCTCACGCAGGCCGCCAAGGACGTCGAGGAAGCCAGCCTGCTGTCACGTACGGGCGGCGCGCCGACCTTCGCACTCGGAATGTCGGAGATCTTCTCCTCCGTCATCGGCGGCACCGGGATGAAGGCATTCTGGTACCACTTCGCGATCATGTTCGAGGCGCTCTTCATCCTGACGACGCTCGACGCGGGCACCCGCGTGGGCCGGTTCATGCTCCAGGACACCCTCGGCAACGTCCACAAGTCCTTCAAGGACGTCAGCTGGAAGCCCGGCGTGTGGTTCGCGAGCGCGATCGTGGTCGGCGCGTGGGGCTACTTCCTGTGGGTCGGCATCAAGGACCCGCTGGGCGGCATCAACCAGCTCTTCCCGCTCTTCGGCATCGCCAACCAGCTGCTGGCCGCGGTCGCCCTGGCGGTCTGCACCACGCTGCTCGTGAAGTCCGGCCGGCTCAAGTGGGCCTGGGTGACGGGTGTCCCGCTGGTCTGGGACGCCACGGTGACCCTCACCGCCAGCTACCAGAAGGTCTTCTCCGAGGACGTGAAGGTCGGCTTCTTCGCACAGCGCGACAAGTACCAGGCGGGCATCGACGCCGACAAGGTACTGGCCCCCGCGAAGAACATGGACGACATGCACACGATCGTCACCAACGCCACGGTCGACGGCGTGCTGTGCGCCCTCTTCGCGGTGCTGATCGTCGTGGTCCTCGCGGACGCGCTGCGCACCTGCGTCAAGGCCGTCCGCGACCCGGGGTCGGCGAAGCTCTCCGAGGTCCCGTGGACCGAGTCGAAGATCGTCGCCCCGGCGGGCCTGATCGCGACCGCCGAGGAGCGGGCCCAGCTCGCCGCCGCGGCCGGCCGCGATTCCGGCGGCGGGCAGGTCAAGGAGCCGGTGGGGTGAACACCGTACGGAGCGTGCTGGCCAGGGCCCGGTTCTACGTACGGGAGTTCTCCGGGGAGGCCGCCTACGACCGGTACGTGGCCCACGCGCGCTCGCACGACCCGGACGCGGAGGTCCTCACCCGCCGCGCCTTCGAACGCGCCCGCACGGACGCCCGCGAGGCGGACCCCCGCGAGGGCTTCCGCTGCTGCTGAACCATGCGAAGGGCCCCGCCGTCGGCGGGGCCCTTGCGCGTTGCTCAGCGCACCCAGTCCTTGAGGACCTCGGTCTGAAGGGTGACGCCGACGGGGCCGGGCAGCGCGATGTCCGTTCCACACGGCACGAGGTGAACGCTCTCGTACCGCCCGCCGTGGGGCTGGCTGTGGACGGAGACCTCGCACGTGGTCCCCGACGGTGTCGCCTCCGACGACAGCGCCGGGCGCCGACAGACGTCCTGCACACTCGACCGCATGGACATGGTGATCAGAACGGCGGTGCCCGCCGACTACGCGCAGCTGGGCGAGATCACGGCGCAGGCCTACCTCGCCGACGGGCACCTGGACTTCAACGAGGACGACGCCTACCTGAACGTGCTGCGCGACGTGGCCGGCCGGGCCGCGCTGGCCGAGGTGCTCGTCGCCGAGCGCGACGGGCGGCTGCTCGGCGGGGTGACCTTCGCCGCACCCGGCAGCCCGCTCGCCGACGTCGCCGGCCCGGACGAGGCCGAGTTCCGGATGCTGGCGGTTGCCCACGCGGCCCGCGGCCGGGGCGTCGGCGAGGCCCTGGTGCGGGCGTGCGTGGACCGGGCGCGGGCCGTCGAGGGCGTCACGGGGGTCGTCCTCTCCACCCAGCGCAGCATGGCCGGGGCCCACCGGATCTACGCCCGGCTGGGCTTCGTACGCACTCCGGAGCGGGATTGGGGGCCCATCGAGGGCCTGACACTCCTCACGTATCGACTCAAGCTGTAGCCACGCCGACACTACATGTGGGGGTTGCCGCACAAGGGCGCCCCCACATGTATGCTCATGCCTGCTGTCGCCGCAGGGGAATCCGGTGGGAATCCGGAACTGTCCCGCAACGGTATGAAGTGTCCGGCATCCGGACACCAAGTCCGATGACCTGCCGGCAGCGCGCCCGGATCGACCGAACCGGGTGCCGACACGTCCGGGCCTCGCGGTTGGGCCGGTGGACGCCATGCGGTGTGCCCTCCTGCCACGCCCGCATGCGCCCGCGCCCGACCGCCGATGACCGGGCCGAGCGAGGGAGAGCTCCCGCCGTGACCATCGCGCCTTCCGCACCGCGCGCCGAGTCCGTTTCTGGCGACAACACCGAGGGCCCGGGGGCCACGCTGCTGCGTACCCTCACCGAACTGACGGCGGACCTCCCCGACACCGACCCCGGCCGCGTCGCCGCCGCCGCGCTCCGCGGCCGCAGCTCCGCCGCCGACGAGGCCGAACTGCGCGGTCTGGCCACCGAGTCCGCGGCCGGGCTGATCTCCGAGGACCCCGCGTACTCGAAGCTCGCCGCCCGTCTGCTGACGCTGGCCGTGCGCGACGAGGCCGCGAGCCAGGGCTCCACCTCGTTCTCCGCCTCCGTCGAGGTCGGCCACCGCGAGGGCCTGATCGCCGACCGCACCGCCGAGTTCGTGCGCACGCACGCGAGCCGCCTGGACGCGCTGGTCGAGCACACCCTCGCCGAGGGCGCCGACGACCGGTTCGGCTTCTTCGGCCTGCGCACCCTGCACAGCCGCTACCTGCTGCGCCACCCGATCACCCGTCAGGTGATCGAGACCCCGCAGTACTTCATGCTGCGCGTGGCCTGCGGCCTGGCCGCGGACGAGAGCGTCCAGGCCGTCGAGGAAGTGGCCTCGCTGTACCGGCTGATGAGCCGCCTCGACTACCTGCCCTCCTCCCCCACGCTCTTCAACTCCGGCACCCGGCATCCGCAGATGTCCTCCTGCTACCTGCTGGACTCGCCGCTGGACGAGCTCGACTCGATCTACGACCGCTACCACCAGGTCGCACGCCTGTCGAAGCACGCGGGCGGCATCGGCCTGTCGTACTCCCGCATCCGCGCCCGCGGTTCGCTGATCCGCGGCACCAACGGCCACTCCAACGGCATCGTGCCGTTCCTCAAGACGCTCGACGCCTCCGTCGCCGCCGTGAACCAGGGCGGCCGCCGCAAGGGCGCCGCCGCGGTCTACCTGGAGACCTGGCACGCGGACATCGAGGAGTTCCTGGAGCTGCGCGACAACACCGGTGAGGACCAGCGCCGCACCCACAACCTGAACCTCGCCCACTGGGTGCCGGACGAGTTCATGCGCCGCGTGAACGCCGACGCCGAGTGGTCGCTGTTCTCCCCGGCGGACGTGCCCGAGCTGGTCGACCTGTGGGGCGACGAGTTCGACGCCGCGTACCGCAAGGCGGAGGCCGACGGCCTGGCCCGCAAGACGATGCCCGCCCGCGACCTGTACGGTCGGATGATGCGCACCCTCGCGCAGACCGGCCAGGGCTGGATGACCTTCAAGGACGCCTCCAACCGCACGGCGAACCAGACCGCCGAGCCGGGGACCGTCGTCCACTCCTCGAACCTGTGCACCGAGATCATCGAGGTCACCAACGACGGCGAGACGGCCGTCTGCAACCTCGGATCGGTCAACCTCGGCGCCTTCGTCGTGAACGGCGAGATCGACTGGGAGCGCCTCGACGAGACCGTCCGCACCGCGGTGACCTTCCTCGACCGCGTCGTGGACATCAACTTCTACCCGACCGAGCAGGCCGGCCGGTCCAACGCCCGCTGGCGTCCGGTGGGCCTGGGCGCGATGGGCCTCCAGGACGTCTTCTTCAAGCTGAAGCTGCCCTTCGACTCCCCCGAGGCGAAGGCCCTGTCCACCAAGCTCTCCGAGCGCATCATGCTGGCCGCGTACGAGGCCTCCTGCGACCTCGCCGAGCGCAGCGGCCCGCTGCCGGCCTGGGAGCAGACCCGCACCGCGCGCGGCGTCCTGCACCCGGACCACTACGACGTCGAGCTGAACTGGCCGGAGCGCTGGGACGCGCTGCGCGCCCGCGTCGCCGAGAGCGGCATGCGCAACTCCCTGCTCCTGGCGATCGCTCCGACGGCCACCATCGCCTCCATCGCCGGCGTGTACGAGTGCATCGAGCCGCAGGTCTCCAACCTGTTCAAGCGCGAGACCCTGTCGGGCGAGTTCCTCCAGGTGAACGGCTACCTGGTGGAGGAGCTCAAGCAGCTCGGCGTGTGGGACGCCCAGACCCGCGAGGCACTGCGCGACTCCTCCGGCTCGGTCCAGGGCTTCGGCTGGATCCCGGCCGAGGTCCGCGAGCTGTACCGCACGGCGTGGGAGATCCCGCAGCGCGGCCTGATCGACATGGCGGCGGCGCGTACGCCGTTCCTGGACCAGTCGCAGTCGCTGAACCTGTTCCTGGAGACGCCCACCATCGGCAAGCTCAGCTCGATGTACGCGTACGCCTGGAAGCAGGGGCTGAAGACCACGTACTACCTGCGTTCGCGTCCGGCGACGAAGATCGCCCGCGCCGCGCAGGCCGCCACCGCCGCTCCGGCGGCGCTCCCGCAGGCCGTCGACGCCGATGCCCTGGCCTGCTCCCTTGAGAACCCCGAGTCCTGCGAGGCATGCCAGTAATGAGCTCCACCGACAACAAGAACCTCCTGGACCCGGGCTTCGAGCTCACGCTCCGCCCGATGCGCTACCCGGACTTCTACGAGCGCTACCGGGACGCGATCAAGAACACGTGGACGGTGGAGGAGGTCGACCTCCACTCGGACGTCGCGGACCTCGCGAAGCTGACGCCCGCCGAACAGCACATGATCGGCCGTCTGGTCGCGTTCTTCGCGACCGGCGACTCGATCGTCTCGAACAACCTCGTGCTGACGCTCTACAAGCACATCAACTCCCCGGAGGCGCGCCTGTACCTGTCGCGCCAGCTGTTCGAGGAGGCCGTGCACGTCCAGTTCTACCTGACGCTGCTCGACACCTACCTGCCCGACCCGGACGACCGCGCGGCCGCCTTCGACGCGGTCGAGGAGATTCCCTCCATCCGCGAGAAGGCGCAGTTCTGCTTCAAGTGGATGGACTCGGTCGAGAAGATCGACCGGCTGGAGACGCAGGCCGACCGCCGCCGCTTCCTGCTGAACCTGATCTGCTTCGCCGCGTGCATCGAGGGCCTGTTCTTCTACGGCGCCTTCGCGTACGTGTACTGGTTCCGCTCGCGCGGTCTGCTGCACGGCCTGGCCACCGGCACCAACTGGGTGTTCCGTGACGAGACCATGCACATGAACTTCGCGTTCGAGGTCGTGGACACGGTCCGCAAGGAGGAGCCCGAGCTCTTCGACGACGCCCTCCAGCAGCAGGTCACCGACATGCTGAAGGAGGCCGTGGAGGCGGAGCTGCAGTTCGGCCGCGACCTGTGCGGCGACGGCCTGCCGGGCATGAACACCGAGTCGATGCGCGAGTACCTGGAGTGCGTCGCGGACCAGCGCCTGGTCCGTCTCGGGTTCCCCCCGGTGTACGGCTCGCAGAACCCGTTCTCCTTCATGGAGCTGCAGGGCGTCCAGGAGCTGACGAACTTCTTCGAGCGCCGCCCGTCGGCCTACCAGGTCGCCGTCGAGGGAACCGTCGATCTGGACGAGGACTTCTAGCCGGACGGGGACTTCCGGTCCCAGATGCGCCGAGAGCCGGGACGCGACGTGATCGCGTCTCGGCTCTTCGCGGTCCGGGGCGGGGGAAGGGACGCCTGCGGGAGGGCGTCGGCGGGCTCAGTGGGCGAGGCGCCCGCGGCGCCACGCCGCGGAGCGCGGTCCGCGCTGGCGCGGGGTGGGCGGCATGCCGCCCGCCTTCTGCCGCGGCAGCCACACGAGCCGGGTCTCGACGGCCCGCAGCTGCCGGTCGGTCCGCCGCTCGCGCAGGACCCCGTACAGGCTGGGGGCGAGCAGCAGGGAGGCGACGGCGAGGACGGCGAGGTAGCTCAGGAACGTGTTCATGTCTCCACTGTCCCTCTGTACGCACAACCCCGCGAGTGGCAGGACTGTCATGAAAGAGTGAATTACTGCCACACTGGATGCATGCTGACCAACGTGGCCGTGGCCCTCCTCGACGAAGTGGCCCCCTTCGAGTTCGGGATTTTCTGCGAAGTCTTCGGGATCGACCGCAGCGACCACGGCCTGCCGGTCTACGACTACGCCGTGTGCGCGGCGGAGGACGGCCCCCTGACCATGTCGGGGACCGGTTTCGCGTTCGCCCCCGCCCACGGACTGGAGCGGTTGGAGAGCGCCGACCTGATCTGCGTGCCCGCCTTCCGCAACGCCTCCGAGCGCACCTACCCGGAGCCGCTCCTGGCCGCGCTGCGCCGCGGTGTGGAGCGCGGCTCGCGGGTACTCAGCGTGTGCAGCGGGGCATACGTACTGGGCGCGGCCGGGCTGCTGGACGGCCGGCGCTGCACCACGCACTGGATGCACGCCGCGGCCCTGGCGCAGCGCTTCCCGCGGGCGCTGGTCGACCCGGACGTGCTCTACGTCGACGAGGGCCCGGTGATCACCTCGGCCGGCACCGCCTCCGGCATCGACGCCTGCCTCCACCTGGTGCGCCAGGAGCACGGCGCCGAGGTGGCCAACGCGATCGCCCGGCGGATGGTCGTACCGCCCCACCGGGACGGCGGGCAGGCGCAGTACATCCAGCGGCCGCTGCCGCGCACGCCCTGCGACACGGTGGGCGAGGTGATCGGGTGGATGGGCCGCCACCTGGAGGAGGAGATCACCGTCGAGCAGCTCGCGGAGCGCGCACACATGTCACCGCGGACCTTCGCCCGCCGCTTCCTCCAGGAGACCGGCACCACGCCGTACAAGTGGCTGCTGCGCCAGCGCGTCCTGCTGGCGCAGGAGTTGCTGGAGTCCACCGACGACACGGTCGACGCGATCGCCGGCCGCTCCGGCTTCGGCAACGCGGCGGCCCTGCGCCACCACTTCCTGCGGACCCTGGGCACCACGCCGAACGCCTTCAGGCGTGCCTTCCGGGGCCCGCAGGCCGCCTGAGGCCCGTCGGCCCGATCGGGCGGTCCCACCCGTACTCCACGATGCGTCCGTCGACCGTCCCGACCAGCAACTGCCCCTGCGGCGCCACTGCGAGGGACAGCGCGCAGGTCGGGACCCCGTCGACGGCGAGGGTGATGCGCCGGCGCACCGCGCCCGTCTCGGCGTCCAGGACCGTCAGGGCCCCGGAGGCGTCGGCGGCGTAGACGTTCTTCCCGTCCGAGTCCAGGGCCGTCGCGCGGTGGTCGCCGCGGTGCTCCCACAGCACCGTGCCGCCCAGGGAGCGCCGTACGACGTAGCAGCTGCCCGGACGGCGCGCGTGCGGCTCGTGGACGGACCCGGCGTACACCAGGGACTGCGCGATCTCCACCGCCGGACCGCCGAGGTGGTCCTCCCCCGGCGGCCGGCCGTGCGGGAAGAGCGGCCGCGGCGTGCCGTCCTCGTCCACCGCGCCGACCCACAGGTCCCGGTGCGACCACTGCGCGTGGTCGCCCACCAGCACGTAGGGCCGGCTCGGACGGCGCACCGGGAACGGGTGGTTGAACAGGGTGAAGGCGCCGGGCTCCGGGCCCCGCGGCACCTCGGCGGCAGATGCGGATGGACCCGCGGTGCCCTCCAGCTCGGACAGCGACAGCCGTTCGCGTCCCGCGCCCGGCTCCCCCACCGGCCGCAGGACCATCCGCCGGCCGCCGCCCGGCACCAGGACCGCGTACCCGTCGGGTCGCACGGTCTCCACCACCCGGCCGGTGTCGACCTCGATGCGGGCGATCCGGGCCCCGCCCGGCTTCCAGCCGGGGGGAGCGTGGGGCCGGAGCCGCTCGGCGTTGGCCCACACGGACGCCGCGTCGCCGGACATCACCAGCTGACGGCCGCCCTCCTCGTCCCGGACCGCCCACTGCCGTTCCCCCGAGGGCAGCCACGACTCCGCGAGGACGCCCTCGAGCGCGGCCAGCACCCGGCCGTCCGGAAGTGCCTCGACCGCCCACACCCGCCGCCGCAGGGACCACTCCCGGCCGGCCGCCCCCGCCAGCTCCGTCAGCAGGCGGCGGGCCTGCGGGCCGCGGTCCGGCCGGTCGTAGGGCGCCACGGGCACGTCCAGTTCCTCGCCGAGGACGTCTCCCGGCCCGACCGCGCCCCAGTCCGCCCGGTGCACGACGGCCGCGTGCCCCTGCTCGTGGGCCACCGGACCCTCCCAGTCCTCGGACGGGCTCAGCACCAGGCGCAGGTCGGCCGCGCCGCACCACGCAACGTCGAGGACCTCCCGCTCGTACTCCAGGGCGGACACGACGCCGCCGGTGTCCAGGCGGACGAGCAGCAGCTCACCTTCGAAGAAGTAGCCGCCGTCGTAACATCCGGTGCCCACGGCCAGCAGCGGCAGGACCGGGTGGAAGGCGAGCGCCCGCACGGGCTTGCCGGAACGCAGCACGTACCGGCACCGAAGGCCGTCCCGCTCGTACACGCCGATGCGGTGCCCGGACCACCCGGTGCCCCAGGGTCCGCCCCTCCAGTGGGCCGAGCCCACGTCGCCGCCGACCGCGAGCAGCCCCGAGCGGTCGTCGGCGACGGCCACGGCGGGGTCCCCGATCTCGGCGAACGGCCCGCCGCCGAGCACGCGCCGCACGGTCGGCTCGGGGAGCTCAGGGGCTTCACGGGTCATACGGTTCCCCCCGGGACGGCGGCACGACGGACCGCCGCCCCCCGGGCGGGGGCGCGCGGAATCCTCATGGTCGGCGGCGGGCCCGGCGCACGCCAGCGCGCCTCAGGCGTTGGGGACGGTCTCGTAGCGCGGGGTGCCCTCGGCCATCTGACGCAGGGCGTCCTTGCGGTCCCGCTTGGACAGCCGGTCGATGTACAGGTAGCCGTACAGGTGGTCGGTCTCGTGCTGCAGGCAGCGGGCGAAGTAGCCGGTGCCGCGGACCTTGATCGGGTTGCCCTGGGCGTCCTGGCCCTCGACCTCGGCGTAGTCCGGGCGGGCCAGCGCGGCGTACGCCGTCGGGACGGAGAGGCAGCCCTCGTTGGAGTCGTCCAGCACCCGCGAGCCGGCGGGGAGCTCGACGAGCTTCGGGTTGACCACGACACCGGTGTGGCGCACGCCCTCATCGTCCGGGCAGTCGTAGACGAAGACCTTGGCGTCGACGCCGATCTGGTTCGCGGCCAGGCCGACGCCCTCGGCCGCCTTCTGGCTGGCGAACATGTCGTCGATCAGCTTGGCCAGCTCGTCGCCGAACTCGGTGACGTCCTTGCACTCGCGGTGCAGGACCGGGTTGCCGACGACCGTGATCGGGCGGGCGGTGCCGCGCTCCCGGTGGGCCAGCTCGCGCGCCTCACAGTCCTCGGTGTCCACGACGTACCCGTCGTTCACGACCTCGCCACCATCGACAACCTGGTTCTCCTGCTGCGCCATGTCCGCCGTACGCCTTCCGTAAGTCCCGGTCACCGGTGGTCGCCGATGGCCACCGATGTGCCCGTACAGCCTACGGCCCCGTTTCAGCAGACTTCTTCGAGATCCCGCCACTCGCGGCTGTCAGGGCTGTCGGCGACCCAGCCGTCGAGGAGGCCGCGCACGAGTCCGGCCGGGGCCGCAATGCCGCATTCGCGCTCGGGCACCCACAGGGATCCCGAGCCGGCCGTACGGTGCCCCAGCGGCCCGGGGTGTCCCGGCTCGCTGTGGTCGTGCGGATCGAGGTGCTCGCCGTCGCCCTCGTCGCTCGGCATCTCGCTCTCCGAGCAGGTCCGGCACAGCAGCCGCACCGACGAGGACCAGTCCTCTGCGGCGAAGCCCGCGTCCGAGGCCAGCTGCTCCAGCGCGTCCCGGTCCGCCTCGCTGGCCGCCTCCAGCAGCACCACCCAGGTCGGCACCGGCGAGGGCGCCCACAGCTCGATCTCGTCGAACACCGGGTACGAGGGGCCTGCCGCGGTCACCCGCTCGCCGTGCGGGACCCCGTCGTGGAGCACGACCTCGCCCCAGCGCCGCCCCGAGGAGGGCAGCGGGATCGACAGCACCTCCAGGCGGGCCGGATCCAGCCTGCGGCCCCACACCACCTCGGCCTCGCCCTCCGGCGAGAGCCGCACGGCGGCGCTGCCGAGTTCCATGCCGACCGGTTCGCCGTTCCCGCCGCCGTGGGGGTCGCCGGGCACCTTCAGGCCGTACGCCTGCCAGGCCCGCCGGGCGAGCGGCCAGTCCTGGAGCGCGGTGGCGGCGATGCCGACGTTCCACCAGTCCGGTGCGCCGGTCTCACGGTCCAGCAGGGCCACGGCGCGCAGTCCGGCGGCCCTCGCCTGCTCCCAGTCGTGCCGGAACTTGTGGAGCAGGGCCAGGTTGAACCAGGACTCGGAGAGCCAGGGCTCCAGGTCCGCGGCTCTGGTCAGAAGCGCGCCGGCGTCCTCGTACCGCCCGTCGCCGATCAGCGTGAACGCGCGGTCGGTGGCCTGCCGCCACGAGGCGGAGGGCCGATGCCGTACCTTCCCGAAGATCCTCACGATTCCCGCCTGCCTGGGGGCACCCTCCCAGCGGTGGCTGGGGGACTACGGTGCAGCCTTGCGGACACTCTTACTGGCATCCAACCATGCCCACTCGGACGGCCGCTCATTACCCATGGGTTACCCCGGTGGGACGGGCACCACTCTGCCACGTCCGCCCCTGGCCAGAACCCTCGCCAGGCACTCCACGACCTCCGGCTGGTAATCGCGCCCGGTGCCCAGACGGAGCTGTTCCAGGGCGGTCAGTGAGCCGCCCGGGTGACGGTTCCCGCCGACGAGGTCGTCATAGGCGTTGACCGCCCGCACGATCCGGGCGAGCGGAGGCTGCTCCCGGTACGGGTCCGCCTGCCGCTCCACCACCACGGCGACCTCGGCGGGCACCCCCGCCTGCCGGGCCACCTCCCCGCCCAGCGCGGCGATCCGGCGGGCCTCGGCGGCGGGCAGCGCGGCGGTGGCCCCGTCCGGCACCGGGTCGACCAGGGAGAGCTGGCCGATGTCGTGCATCAGGGCGGCGTACTCCAGCACCGTGAGCTCCCGTTCCGACAGGCCCAGCTCACGGCCGACGGCGCAGCTCAGGGCCGCCACCCTGCGGGAGTGGCCCGGCGGGGTGTATCCGGCGATCTCGGTGGCCCGGGCCAGGGAGGTGATCGTCTGGCGGTAGGTGGTGCGGATCGCGGTGATCCGGTGGAAGGACAGCTGGGTCAGCAGGAGCGGCACGCTGAAGACGGGGATCGCCCACAGGCCCGCGACGGCCGCGCCGAGCGCGATGACGACGCCGGTGGCGCAGATCGCCGGGCCGATGCCGAGCTGGGCGCGGAGCCCGTCGCGCAACAGGGGGCCGTACGGCCGGCCCGTGCGGGCCCCGCCGAGGGCAGTGGCGAGTACGGCGTCGCACAGGGCGACGAGGACCAGCAGGAGCAGCAGGAAGACGACGAGGTACGGGCCCTGGCCGACCCGCTCCTCCAGCCGGCCGGAGTGGTGGAGCGGCTGGAAGCAGGCGGCGGCGAAGGCGACCGTGAGCACCCGGCGGGCCAGGTGGTCGGCAGCGGGCCCGCCGCCGCGGGCCACGTGCGGGACGATCCCGGCGAGGGCAGCGGCGGCGACGACGGCGACCGTCTCCAGCACCCCGTGGTGGGTCGGCCGGTCGGCATTGTGGCCGAGCAGGGCGTAGGCGAGGGCGCCGGCCGAGCCGAGCGGCGCACCCTGGTGGGCGGGGGCGCCCGGACGGTCCCTGCGGGCAAGCTCGCCGACGGCGACCAGGGTGCCGAAGGCCAGGGCGATCCCTGGCTCGGCCAGGCCGTTCCACAGGGTGAGGGCGAGGGCGACGACGGCGAGCGCCCCGGCCGCGACGCGCACGGCCCAGGCGGCGGCCCCCCTCACCGCCCGCCCCGGGCGGGCGGGAGCGGGCCCTCGGCGCCGCTCTGCCCCGCACCGGCCCGGCGGCCCGCCGGGACGCCCTGACCGGAATCGGGAGCAGAACCGGAACCGGAAGCGGAAGCGCGAGCGGGTCCGGCTCCGGGACCCGCCCGGGAGCCCCGGCCGCGCAGTGCGGCCGGCTCCGCCGCCGCAGTGGGCACCCCGGCGTGCCCGTCGGCGGCGGAAGCGATCACCTGGAGGTCGTCGTCCGAGGTGACCACGGGATGCCAGCCGTGCCGGCCGATCGCTTGCGTCAGGGCCCGCACCATCGCCGGATCGAACTGGGCCCCCGCGCACCGCTCCAGCTCGGCGAGGGCGGTGGGCACCGGCCGGGCCCGGCTGTACGAGCGGGTCGAGGTCATGGCGTCGAAGGCGTCGGCCACCGCCACCACCCGGGCCAGCACCGGGATCTGCTCGCCGGTCAGCCCGTACGGATAGCCGGTGCCGTCGACCCGTTCGTGGTGGTGCAGGATCGCGGACCGGGCCTCTCCCAGGAAGCCGATGCCGCGCACCATCTCGTGCCCGTACTCGGGGTGCAGCTCGATGGTCCGCCGCTCCTGCGGGGTGAGCGGCCCGTCCTTGCGCAGCAGCCGGGTCGGGACGCCGATCTTGCCGACGTCGTGCAGGATGCCGGCGATGCGCACGACTTCCAGGCGGTCCTCGGCCATCCCCAGTTCGCGGGCGATCATCGTGGAGGCCTGGCCGACCCGTTCGCTGTGGCCTCGCGTGTAGCGGTCCTTGATGTCGACGGCGTGGACCAGTGCCCGGATGGTGGCCTGGTGGGCGGCGCGCTCGCGGTGGTACTGGGCGAAGACCCAGCAGGAGACGTACATCGGCAGCAGGACGAGCAGCGCGGCCGGGACCCCGTACGGGCTGCGCCACATGACGGCCATCATCAGGCCGGCGAGGCCGTGGACGCAGTGCGGGGCGAGGGAGCCGGTGGCCAGGCCGTGCCAGGCGGTGGCGGCCGGCCTGCGCTCGGCGGCGGCCAGGATGCCCCCGTCGAGGGCGGTGACCACCAGGCAGAATGCGGCCGCCGCCGCCGTCGCGGGGAGCATCGCATAGGGGAAGTCGGCCGGCCACGCGGGGTGCCCGGCCCCGGCGGAGGGCCCTCCGCCGAGCGCGGCCGGGCCGCCCAGCAGCCGGAACACCTGTCCCGCCGCCCACGCGCCGACGGCCTGCTGGGCTCCGTGCCACACCCGGCGCACCGCGGCGGGCCGCTGGACCACGGTGGCGGCCAGGCCCGCGGGCAGCGCCACCAGCGCGGCGGCGGCGGGCGGCAGCAGGAGGACGGCGGCGAGCACCACGGGGAGGAAGGAGCCGATGCCCTCGGGCACCCGCCCGCCCGGGAGCGGGCAGAGCTTCACGAGTTCGCAGCCGAGGTAGAGCACGGCGAGCAGGGTCACGGCCGGCCAGGGCGTGGCGGGGTCCGTCACGGCCGGGGCGGTGCAGGCGAGCGCCGCCAGGACGGTGCAGAGGACGAATCCCCGCGCGGCCGGCGGAAGACCCCGCATGGCGCTCTCCTCCCCTGGGCCGTGCAAGCCGGGTGCCGAATCGGACCGGTACCGATTGGGGAGAATAGGTGGGGCCCCGAGCGGGGTGGGCCACATTTTCGTATTACGCCATGCGGACGCCCCCGGATTAGCACATTCGGGTGAATGAACTGATCTTCCGGGGGCGGTTGTTCAGCGATCCGACCGTGACCGGAGAGGTCAGCCGGGTGTGGGATTGTCGGCGGTGACGTCGTGGTCGGGCACCGCCTGCCCGGACCGGATCAGCTCGATCCGGCCCATCACCTTCGAGCGCAGGTCCGAGGGCACGTCGTCCGACCCGCAGCAGCGCTTGACCAGCTTCTTCACGGCCTGTTCCAGGCCGTACTTCTCCAGACAGGGATTGCACTCGCCGAAGTGCGTCTCGAACTTCGTGCAGTCGCTGTCGGGCATCTCATGGTCGAGGAACTCGTACAGGTGGTCCAGGACCTCAGAGCACTCTGTCTCGTGCGGCTCTCCGCAACTCATGAGCCCGTGCCTTTCCGGTCGTTCGCCTCTCCCGCGCCCGCGGGGACCAGCCCGCGCTCGCGGGCGTAGTCCTCCAGCATTCCGCGGAGCTGGCGGCGGCCACGGTGCAGTCGCGACATGACCGTTCCGATGGGTGTACCCATGATGTCCGCGATCTCCTTGTACGCAAAGCCCTCTACGTCTGCAAGATAGACCGCGATGCGGAACTCTTCCGGAATGGCCTGCAGGGCTTCCTTCACGTCCGAGTCGGGCAGGTGGTCGAGCGCTTGCGACTCGGCCGAGCGCAGTCCGGTCGACATGTGCGACTCGGCGCGCGCCAGCTGCCAGTCCTCGATCTCCTCCGCGGCGCTGCGCTGGGGCTCGCGCTGCTTCTTGCGGTAGGAGTTGATGAACGTGTTGGTCAGGATGCGGTACAGCCACGCCTTGAGGTTGGTGCCTTCGCGGAACTGGTGGAAGGACGCGTATGCCTTCGCGTACGTCTCCTGGACCAGGTCCTCGGCGTCGGCCGGGTTGCGCGTCATGCGCAGCGCGGCCGAGTACATCTGGTCGAGGTAGCCGAGGGCGTCCCGTTCGAAGCGCGCATTGCGCTCCAGGGTCGTCTCCTCCGCGTGGCCTTCGTCGGTCCCAGCGACAGGACCCACCTCCTCCGACTGCGTGGCGGCTCCGAAAGCGGATCCGCTCGAATCGGAGAATAGTCGACCCTCCCGGGCCCCCGCCGCCCGAAGCGGGCCGCGCTTGGGGGCGGGCAGGACCGTCCAGTCCAGGTCAGCGGCCTGCGGACGGTTCTGGCTGATGACCTGGGTCATGCGTTCCCTCTCCTCCGACGTTTCGTACGTACCGGCATCCGGGACAACGCCGGGGGCGGTGCGGCGCATTCCCCTGCGCGCCACGGGCTTTCGGCTTCCGCCGGGCCGGGAGCCGTGTGGTCCGCGTCACCCGGGAAGCCGCGCGAGCCACTCCCCGACTGCCTCGGTGATCGTCCGCAGGGCCTCCTCCTGGGTGGTGGCGGCCTTCTTCGGCACGGCGAACCCGTGATCGCCGTGGGCCACCTCCACGAGCTCGTACGGGTGCCTCCCGCCCGGCACCGGGAACTCCTCGGGTCGGCCGAACGGGTCCCGGCCGCCCTGGACCACGAGGGCGGGGCGGCCCGCCCCCGTCAGCTCCCCGGCGCGGGACTTCTCGGGCCGGCCCGGCGGGTGCAGCGGGAAGGCCAGGGCCAGTACCCCGGCGGCGCCCAGCTCCTCGGCGGTGCGGCAGGCCACACGGGCCCCGGCGCTGCGCCCGCCCGCAACCACCGGCAGCCCGGGCCGTGCGAGCGCCGGCCACAGCCCTCGCCAGCCCTCGTCCAGCACCTTGGGCGCGGCGGCCACCTTCTTCCCGGCGACCCGCCAGGGCTGTTCGACGAGCGCCACCGTGATCCCGCGGGCGGGCAGGGCGGCGGCCAGGGCCTGGAGGTCCCTGGCCTCGATGCCGCCGCCGGCGCCGTGGCCCAGGGCGAGGACGAGCCGGGCCCCGGGGGCGGTGTGCCACGTGATGCGGGCCTCGCCCGCCGGGGTGTCGACACTCTCGGTACGCGTGGTCATGCCCCCATCGTGCCGTCCCGGCCGGGCAAGGGGGTCTCCTGCCGGTCCGCCCCGATCGGCATGGCGCCCCCTCAGAAGAGGGTGCCCTCCTCCGGCGCGGCCAGCTCGGTCAGCAGTTCCGGCCCGTTGTTGCGCACGCTGCTCACGGCGGTGGACACCGGGTAGGCGCGCATCAGCCCGCCAGGCGGCGGTGCGAGCAGCTCCCGCAGCGAGCCCTCGGTATCGCTGTTCGCGGGGTCCAGCCAGGCGTCCCAGCGGTCGGGGGTGAGCATCAGCGGCATCCGCGGGTGGATCTCGGACAGCGAGCGCGGCCCCTCGGCGGGGGCGACCCCCAGCGGCCCGGTCTCGGCCTCGGTGGTGATCACCGAGCAGGTGACCCACCAGGCGAGGGGGTGCTCGTCGGGCAGGGTCCGGTCGCGCCAGAACTCGTATATGCCGGCCATGGCGAACACGGAGCCGTCGGAGGGGAGCACGAAGTAGGGCTGCTTGCGGGCCCGCTTCTTCCTTCCCTCCACCTCCAGTTGCCGCTCGTCGTGGGCGGTGACCCACTCGTAGTACCCGTCGGCGGGGATGATGCAGCGGCGCTGGGCGAACGCGCGGCGGAAGGACGGCTTCTCCTGCAGGGTTTCCGCCCGGGCGTTGATCATTCGGGCGGCGCCGTCGGGGTTCTTGGCCCAGGAGGGCACGAGTCCCCATTTCAGGACGCGCAGCTGGCGAACCGGACGCGGGTGCGAAGCGTCCTTCAGGGGACGGTCGAGGACGACGTGGACCTCCTTCGTCGGCGCCACGTTGAAGTCGGGGGCCAGGGCATCCTCCGGCTCCCACTTCTCGATGCCGAAGGCCTCCACGAGGTCCTGCGGTCCACGACTCGCTGCATACCGTCCGCACATGGCTGCCACACTGCCATGTCCACCGCACACCACCGCAAGGAGTCCGCCACCCTATGGACAGCAGCACGACGGCCGGCCTGTGGGACCGGCTCACGGGCATACAGACCGCACCGGAGCAGTGGCTGGTGATCGCGACCGGCGTGGTCGCCCTGGCCGCCGTGGGGCCCCGCCCGCTGTGGCGGCTGTCGCGCAACGCCATCACCATCGCGCACGAGGGCGGGCACGGCCTGCTGGCACTGCTCACCGGGCGCCGACTGAGCGGGATACGCCTGCACTCCGACACCAGCGGGGTCACCGTCAGCCGGGGCAGGCCGACGGGGCTGGGGATGATCCTGACCGCGGCCGGCGGCTACACCGCACCCTCGCTGCTCGGCCTCGGCGGGGCGGCCCTGCTGTCGGCGCACCGCATCACGCTGCTCCTGTGGGCGGCCACGGCCCTGCTGGTGGCCATGCTCGTGATGATCCGCAACGCGTACGGGGCGCTGACGGTGGTGCTGACCGGCGGAACCTTCCTGCTGGTGTCCTGGCTGACCCCGGCCGACGTGCAGGCGGGCTTCGCCTACCTCGTCGTGTGGTTCCTGCTGCTGGGCGGGGTCCGGCCGGTCTTCGAGCTGGGCGCCAAGCGGCGGGGCGGTGCGGCGCCGGATTCCGACGCCGACCAGCTGGGCCGTCTCACCCACTTGCACCCGGTGGTGTGGCTGCTCTTCTTCCACGTCGTCGCGCTGTGCTCGCTGGTCGGCGGCGGCCGCTGGCTGCTCGGCCTGTGACCACCCTCTGAGACCGGGAGGCGATCAAGATCCGGGCCCGGAGGAAGCCACTAAAGTGGGGGCCATGACCGAGACCCCCGCCCCTGCCCTCTGGCCCGCTCCGCTCGCCGATGGGACCGTCCACGCCACCGTCACGGTGCCGGGGTCCAAATCGGTCACCAACCGCGCCCTGGTCCTGGCCGCCCTCGCCTCCGAGCCGGGCTGGGTGCGCCGCCCGCTGCGCTCGCGCGACTCCCAGCTGATGTCGGACGCGCTGCGCGCGATGGGCGTGGGCATCGAGGAGACCGTCTCCTCCAGCTCCGCCGGCGCCGGCGCGAGCGGCGAGGCCTGGCGGGTCATCCCCGCGGCGCTGCACGGCCCGACGACGGTGGACGTCGGCAACGCCGGAACAGTCATGCGCTTCCTGCCGCCCGTCGCCACCCTCGCCGACGGCGACATCCGCTTCGACGGCGACCCGCGCTCCTACGAGCGCCCGCTCGGCCAGGTCATCACCGCCCTGCGCACCCTCGGCGCCCGTATCGACGACGACGGCCGGGGCGCGCTGCCCATGACCGTCCAGGGCGGCGGGGCCCTGGAGGGCGGCACGGTCGAGATCGACGCCAGCAACTCCTCGCAGTTCGTCTCCGCCCTGCTGCTGTCCGCCCCGCGGTTCAACCAGGGCGTCGAGGTCCGGCACGTGGGCGGCAACCTGCCGTCGATGCCGCACATCCGGATGACCGTGGAGATGCTGCGTGCGGCGGGCGCCCAGGTGGACACCCCCGAGGCCGGCGGCGAGAAGAACGTGTGGCGGGTCTCCCCCGGCGCCCTGCTGGGCCGCGACATGGTCGTGGAGCCGGACCTGTCGAACGCCCAGCCCTTCCTGGCCGCGGCCCTGATCACGGGCGGCACGGTGACCGTTCCCGACTGGCCGCGCCGCACCACGCAGCCCGGTGACGCCCTGCGCCGGATCTTCACGGAGATGGGCGGGTCCTGCGAACTGACGGACGCGGGACTGGTGTTCACCGGCACCGGCAAGATCCACGGTATCGACGTGGACCTGAGCGAGGTCGGCGAGCTCACCCCGGGCATCGCGGCCGTGGCGTCCCTGGCCGATTCGGAGTCGGTGCTGCGCGGGGTCGCCCACCTGCGGCTGCACGAGACGGACCGGCTGGCCGCGCTGACCGAGGAGATCAACGCGCTCGGCGGCGACGTCACCGAGACCGAGGACGGCCTGCGCATCCGGCCGCGCCGGATGCACGGCGGGGTGTTCCACACGTACGAGGACCACCGGATGGCCACCGCGGGCGCGGTGATCGGCCTGGCCGTGGAGGGCGTGCAGATCGAGAACGTGGCCACGACCGCGAAGACCCTGCCGGACTTCCCCAGGATGTGGACGGACATGCTGGCCGGGGACGCGGGACCCGAAGCGGGTGCGGGAGCGTAGGGCACGTCATGCGCAGGTACGGCAAGCACACCGACGAGGACGACATCCGCCAGCGCCCCAACCCCAAGGGCAACCGGCCACGGACGAACATCCGGCCCAAGCACGAGGATGCCTCCGAGGGCTTCGTCCTGACCGTCGACCGGGGCCGGCTGACCTGCCTGGTCGACGGCCGCACGATCACCGCGATGAAGTCCCGGGAGCTCGGGCGCAAGGCGGCGGTCGTCGGCGACCTGGTCTGGATCGTCGGCGACCTGTCCGGCAAGAAGGACACGTTGGCCCGGATCGTGCGGATCGAGGAGCGCAAGTCCGTCCTGCGGCGCACCGCGGACGACGACGACCCGTACGAGCGGGTGGTGGTCGCCAATGCCGACCAGCTGGCGATCGTCACCGCCCTGGCAGATCCGGAGCCGCGGCCCCGGATGATCGACCGCTGCCTGGTGGCGGCGTACGACGCCGGCCTGGAGCCGCTGCTGGTGCTGACCAAGTCCGACCTGACCTCCGCGGACAAGATCCTGGAGATCTACTCGACGTTCGGCCTGAACTACGTGGTCACCAACCGCGAGGAGCTGGCCGCGGGCGGCGCGGCCGAACGGGTCCGCGAGCATCTGACCGGCCGGATCACCGCGTTCGTCGGCCATTCCGGCGTGGGGAAGACCACCCTGGTGAACGCGCTGGTCGCCGAGGGCCGCCAGCGCGCCACCGGGCACGTGAACGCGGTCACCGGCCGCGGCCGGCACACGACCACCTCGGCGCTGGCGCTGCCGCTGCCCTCGGGTGACGGGTGGGTCATCGACACCCCGGGCGTGCGTTCCTTCGGCCTGCACCACGTGGACCCGTCCCGGGTGATCCTGGCCTTCCCGGACCTGGTGCCCGGTACGGAGGAGTGCCCGCGCGCGTGCAGCCACGACGAGCAGGACTGTGCGCTCGACAAGTGGGTGGAGGACGGCCACGCGGATCCGGCGCGGCTCTATTCGCTGCGGCGACTGCTGGCGACGCGTGAGCGCCGCGAGGGCGACTGACCGACCCGGCGGGTATGCCGTGTTTGTCGGAGGACCTGTCTGGATAAGTGCATAATCGCAGCAAGTGACGCGATGTCACATGACGCGGGGAGGCATTCGCCATGGCGTGGCTGCTGGTCGTCGTCGCGGGACTCCTGGAGACCGGTTTCGCGGTGTGCCTCAAGCTCTCCCACGGATTCACCCGGCTCTGGCCCACCATCGCCTTCGCCTGCTTCGCGCTCGGCAGCTTCGGCCTGCTGACCCTGGCCCTGAAGAAGCTGGATGTGGGTCCGGCGTACGCGGTCTGGACGGGCATCGGCGCCGCCGGTACCGCGATCTACGGCATGGTCTTTCTCGGGGACCTGGTCTCCACCCTCAAACTCGTCTCGATCACGCTGGTCATCCTGGGGGTCATCGGGCTCCAGCTGTCCGGATCGGCGCACTGAGCAGCCCGATCAGCTCCCCCGGCCCCGGCTCCTCCCCCGGCGCGATCACGTAGGAGAGGGCGAGCCGCACCGCCAACTCGCACCGCTGCGGGCCCTCCCCCGGCGTGAGCGCGGCGGCCGCCCGGTCGCGCACCGTCCGGGCGAGTTCTCCGGGCCCCGGGTCGCGCCCGCCCGCCGCGGGCAGGCCCGGCCCCCAGCTGCCGGTGAGCAGGGCCCGCACGAGCGGGTGCGCGCGGGCAGCCCGTACGGTCCACTCCGCGACCGCGGCGAGCCGCTCGGGGGCCCGGACCGGGGTGGCCAGGACCCGGTCCACCCCTTCCAGGTACCGGTCGGCCGCTCGGCGTACCAGGGCGCGGCCCAGGCCGGCCTTGCCGCCGAACTCGTTGTAGAGCGTCTGCCGCGACACCCCGGCCGCGGCGGCCACGTCGACCATCCGGACGTCCGGCCAGGGGCGCGCCGAGAGCGCCGCTGCCGCCGCGTCCAACAAGGACTCCCGGGCTGCTGGCATCCGCGCCTCCCCGCCTCGGTTCTCCGGCCAGAGTTGACGGGCCGCCAGACCCTGTCAAGGGCGCACCGACTGTCAAGGGGCGCGTCCGGCCGGACGCGCGCGGCCGCACTGTGGACCTCGTTGGCCGGTGTCCGGGAGTCTCGCTACTGTTCGGGCATGCCCGAGTATGACGATGACCTGCGCCTTGCCCTCGAACTCGCCGACGCGGCGGACGTCGCCACGATGGAGCGGTTCCGCGCCCTCGACCTGCAGGTCGAGACGAAGCCGGACATGACCCCGGTGAGCGAGGCGGACAAGGCCGCCGAGGAGGTCGTCCGGGCCGGCATCGCGGCGGCCCGGCCCGACGACGCCATCCTGGGCGAGGAGTACGGGCTCGAGGGCAGCGGCCCGCGCCGCTGGGTCGTGGACCCGATCGACGGCACGAAGAACTACGTCCGCGGGGTCCCCGTGTGGGCGACCCTGATCTCCCTGATGGCGGAGGGCGGGGACGGCGTGTTCCGCCCCGTGGTCGGCGTGGTGTCGGCGCCGGCGCTGGGTCGGCGCTGGTGGGCGGCGCAGGGCTCCGGCGCGTACTCGGGGGGCGCGCTGGGCGAGCCCACCCGGATCGGCGTGTCCCGGGTGGGCGAGCTGGGCGACGCCTCGTTCGCGTACTCCTCGCTGAGCGGCTGGGAGGAGCAGGGGCGGCTGCACGGCTTCCTGGACCTCGCGCGGGCGTGCTGGCGCACCCGCGGATACGGGGACTTCTGGCCGTACATGATGGTCGCGGAGGGGTCCCTGGACCTGTGCGCGGAGCCGGAACTGAACCTGTGGGACATGGCGGCCATCGCGGTCGTGGTCCAGGAGGCGGGCGGCCGCTTCACCGACCTGGACGGGGTCGACGGCGTGCACGGCGGCAACGCGGCGGCGTCGAACGGACTGCTCCACGACGAGATGCTCGGCCTGCTCCGCCCGCGCGCCTGACGCGCCCCCGCGCCGGGCGCGCTCCTTTCGCACGCCTCCTTGCTGGCCCTCCCGGTCCGTGGGAATCTGGGAATCCCCCCGCTTGTGCCTTTGTGAAACGTTTCACTGGAGGCGGCTTCGCGTTGTGCACCCACCGAAAGCAGGGGGAATCACCCAGGAGGTGGCTCTCTTCATGCTCGTCCGTGACGCAATGAGCACCGTGATCCTCACCCTCGGACCCGCACACACCCTCCGGCAGGCGGCCTGCCTGATGTCCGGCCGGCGCGTCGGCGCGGCCGTCGTCCTCGACCCCGACCACAGCGGAATAGGCATCCTGACCGAGCGCGACATCCTCAACTCGATCGGCGCGGGCCACGATCCCGACCGCGAGTCGGTGGGTGCGCACACCACCAACAATGTCGTCTTCTGCACCCCCGACGCCACGTTGCAGGAAGCCGCCGAGGCGATGGCCCACGGCGGTTTCCGGCACTTGATCGTGCTGGAGCACGGCGGACCGGTGGGCATCGTGTCCGTGCGCGACGTCATCCGCTGCTGGGTCCCGGCGCGGCGCGCGGTCTCCGCGTGAAACCACGCCGGGCCGCAGACCTCCGAAGAGGTCTGCGGCCCGGCGTCCTGCTACGGCAAGCGGTCCCGATCAGGCGCGGAGGGCCTGGACCGCGGCTTCGAGGCGCTTGCCGAAGTCGCCGTCCGCCTGGCGGAAGTTGTCGATCGCCCGCTCGATGATGTCGTCGCGGGAAACCTTGGCGATGAAGCCGGAGAGGTTCTCGATCAGACGGGTCTTCTCGTCCTCCGAGTACAGGCGGTAGAGGTTGCCCGCCTGGACGAAGTCGTTGTCCTCGCTGTGCACGGGTGCGGCGTGGTTGCCCGTGCCGCCGGTGACCGCGACCGGCTGCCACAGCGGGCGGCCGGTCTCGTGCGGGCCGCCGAAGCTGTTCGGCTCGTAGTTCTTCGCCCCCTTGTGGCGGCCGTCGTACAGGTGGCCGTCCCGGGAGTTGGTGCGCGCCTCGGTGGCGTGCGGACGGTTCACCGGCAGGTGGTCGGCGTTGATGCCGACGCGGTAGCGGTGTGCGTCGCCGTAGCCGAAGAGACGGCCCTGGAGCATCTTGTCCGGGGACGGACCGATGCCGGGAACGAAGTGCGCCGGGCTGAAGATGGACTGCTCGACCTCGGCGAAGACGTTCTCCGGGTTGCGGTTGAGCTCCAGCTTGCCGATCTCGATCGGCGGGTAGTCCGCGTGCGGCCACACCTTGGTGAGGTCGAACGGGTTGAAGCGGTAGGTCGCGGCGTCGGCCGCCGGCATGATCTGGACCTGCACGGTCCAGGTCGGGAAGTCGCCGCGCTCGATGGCCTCGCGCAGGTCGCGCTGGTGGGAGTCCGGGTCCTCGCCGGCCAGCCGGTTGGCCTCGGCCTGGGTGAGGTTCTTGATGCCCTGGTCGGTCTTGAAGTGGTACTTGACCCAGAAGACCTCGCCGGCCTCGTTGTTCCACTGGAACGTGTGCGAGCCGTAGCCGTTCATGTGGCGGTAGGACGCCGGGATGCCGCGGTCACCGAACAGCCAGGTCACCTGGTGGGTGGACTCGGGCGACAGGCCCCAGAAGTCCCAGACGTTGTCCGCCTCCTGCGAGCCCGTGTACGGGTCGCGCTTCTGGGTGTGGATGAAGTCGGGGAACTTGATGGCGTCCTTGATGAAGAACACCGGGGTGTTGTTGCCGACGAGGTCGTAGTTGCCCTCCTCGGTGTAGAACTTCAGCGCCCAGCCGCGGGGGTCGCGCACGGCGTCGGCGCTGCCCAGGTTGCCCGCCACGGTGGAGAAGCGCAGGAAGGTCTCGGTCTGCTTGCCGACCTCGGACAGGAACTTGGCGCGCGTCCACTGCGAGACGTCGCGGGTCAGCGTGAAGGTGCCGTACGCGCCGGCGCCGCGGGCGTGCACCACGCGCTCCGGGATCCGCTCCCGGTTGAAGTGCGCGAGCTTCTCCAGCAGGAGCTGGTCCTGGACCAGGACGGGGCCGCCGAGGCCGGCCGTCTCGCTGTTCTGGTTGTCGGCCACCGGCGCTCCGGCCTCTGTGGTGAGCGGTCCCTGCGTCACGTGCGCCTCCTGCGTCGTTGCTGCGTGCCTGTCCTTGGCGTTCGCCGTACTCGATCCTACGATGGACTTTGTCTAAGTCAAGCAAGCATCCAAGTTCGCACTGGTTCGGGAGTTACACCGAATCCCCTCACTGTTAGGCTGATGTCTATGAGTGACCTGCTGGAACGACTTCGCGGACGCGGCTGGCGCATGACGGCACAGCGGCGCGTCGTAGCCGAGGTGCTCGACGGTGACCACGTGCACCTGACGGCCGACGAGGTGCACGCACGCGCCGTGGCCAAGCTGCCCGAGATCTCCCGCGCGACCGTCTACAACACGCTGGGCGAACTCGTCTCCCTGGGCGAGGTCCTGGAAGTCGCCACGGACCGGCGCGCCAAGCGGTACGACCCGAACGCCCACCGGCCGCACCAGCACCTGGTCTGCGCCCGGTGCGGCGCCATCCGCGACGTCCACCCCGCGGGCAACCCGCTGTCCGACCTGCCGGACTCGGAGCGCTTCGGCTTCGTCGTCTCGGCGGTCGAGGTCACCTACCGCGGCGTCTGCCCGAACTGCGCCGGCGCCTGATCCCGGACGACGGACCCCCGACGCGTGAAGGCCCGGACCCCTGTGGGGTCCGGGCCTTCACACCTCCCGGGAACTTCACCCGTGGAAACGACTCAGGGCCCGGATCCAATGGATCCGGGCCCTGAGTCTTCAGTAGCGGGGACAGGATTTGAACCTGCGACCTCTGGGTTATGAGCCCAGCGAGCTACCGAGCTGCTCCACCCCGCGTCGGTGAACCCAACGTTACGTGAAGGCCCCCGGCAGATGCAAATCGGTTAACCGGGGGCCGGCACAGGGCCGGGGATCGGCCGCCGGGTCACGCAGAGAGTTCCTCCGCCAGGGCCTCCCGCAGCCGGGCCGCACGCTCCGAGACCTCCGCGGGCCCCAGTTCCATGGCCCGGGCGCACCACTTCTGGCCCTCCGCGAGGTCGCCGTGGCGGGCAGCCAGCAGACCCAGCCGCAGGGCGGCGCGACCGTGGCCGGCCACCGCCGCGCGCGTCCACCACAGGGCGGCCTCCGGCTCGCTCCCCTCGCGGGCCAGGAGCAGCCCCAGGTTGAACGCGCCGTTGCGGGACCCGGCCTCGGCCGCCTCCCGGTACCAGCGGGCGGCCGCCTCCATGTCGCCGCGCGCGGCCGCCAGCATGCCGACGCGCACCTGGGCCCGGCGGTGCCCCAGCTCGGCGGCCCGCTCGTACCACTCCTCGCTCTCGGTGCGCGGGGCGCTGCCGACCGGCTCGCCCAGCGCCGGCGGCTCGGGCGGCGGAGCCAGCGACTCCAACAGCGCGGCCAGGCGGAACGCCGCCTCCGCGCTGCCGCCGCCCGCCGCGCACCGCAGATGCCGCTCGGCGGCCCGCTCCTCACCGTCCCGCACCAGCGCGATGCCGACCTGGAGGGCGGCATCGGTGTGGCCGGCCGAGGCGGCCCGCTCGTACCACTTCAGCGCCGTACGGTCCTCGTCGCGACTGGCGAAGAGGATGCCGAGGTTGAAGGCGGCGTCGACACTGCCCGCCTCGGCAGCCTTCGAGAACCACGGTTCGGCGCCCGCAGCGTCGCCGACCTGGAGCAGCATGATGGCCAGCGCGTTGGCCGCCTCGCGGTGGCCGGCGTAGGCGGCGCGCCGGTACCACTGCTCCGCCTGCGCGGTGCGGTCCTGTGCGGCGCACAGCAAAGCAAGGTTGTACGCCCCGTTTTGATCTCCGGCGTCCATGGCGGTCCGGTACCAGCGCTCCGCGGTCTGGGTCTCCCCCCGCGCGGCGTGCAGTGCGCCCAGGGCGTTCGCGGCGTTGCCGTCGCCGTCCTTCGCCGCCCGGTGCCACCACGCGGCCGCGCTCTCCTCGTCGCCGGCGTCGCGCAGCAGGAAGCCGAGCGCGCACGCGGCCCGCGCCTCGCCCTGCTTGGCGGAGGTCAGGTACCAGCGCCCGGCCTCCTTGAGCTCACCGCGCGCCTCCAGCAGGGCGCCCAGGTGCAGCGCCGCCCGCCGGTGCCCGCGGGCGGCCGCCTGGCGGTACCACTGCTCGGCCTCGGCGGGGTCGCCCTTGCGCAGGTGCCTCGCGAGGCGGTAGGCGGCCTCTCGGTGCCCCTGTTCGGCGGCAGCGCGGAACCACCGCTCCACGCCCTTGTCCCCGCGGTGCTCCAGCAGGTCGGCCAGCCCGTACGCGCCCAGCGCGTGACCGGATTCCGCCGCCTGGCGCAGCCAGTACTCGGCGGCCGGCTCGTCCCCGCGCTCGCGGAAGTGGCGGCCCAGGGCGTGCGCGGCGGGCGCGGACCCGGCCACGGCGGCGACCCGCCACCAGCCGGCGGCTTCCTCCGGGTAGCCACGCTGGAGCAGCAGGACGCCCAGGTTGTTGGCGGCGGCGCGGTCCCCCTCGGCGGTGGCCCCTCGCAGGTACGGCTCGGCGCCGTCCAGGTCTCCGCGGCGCAGCAGCAGCGCGCCGAGCACGCTCATGGCACCGGGGTCGCCCTTGTCGGCGGCCACCCGGTGCCGGGCCTCCAGCTCGGCGTCGCTCGCCGCGTCGGTCTCGGCGAACATCTCCTGTGCGAAATCCGCATCGGTCAGCGCGGTCTGCGTGTCGGCAACGGGTGCCGACTCGTTGGCTCCTGTGCCCGCTTCGGCCTGCGCCCTCACAAACCGCCCTGTCTCCAGCAGAGTTGACCTGTCCCCCATAAATCCCATCGTCGCATCACCTGCTACCCGCGTACACCTGGTATGTCGCAGTCAGTGAGGTCACTACAGCGTTTTGTCGACATGCCCACAGTGGGGTAAGTCAAACACGCTCCTGCCCCAACTCACCCACCTCAGCTACCGCGTGTCCCGTCCGGACATGACGAAGGCCCGGATCCCATGGATCCGGGCCTTCGTCTTCAGTAGCGGGGACAGGATTTGAACCTGCGACCTCTGGGTTATGAGCCCAGCGAGCTACCGAGCTGCTCCACCCCGCGTCGGTGAAACCACAGTATCACGACGCGGGACGGAGCCCTCACCCATTGATCATCAGCCGCCCGACGGAGGGGGCGTGGCCTTCGCCTCCGCCTCGATCGCCCGCTTCAGTGCGGCCTTGATGTCGTCCTGGGCCTTGCCGAAGGCCGCCCAGTCACCGGCCTGCCTGGCCTTCTCGGCCTCCTCGATCGCCTTCTGGGCGTCGGAGAGGGCCGCCTTGACCGTCGGGTCCTGGTTGGTCGGGGGCGTGACGGTGCCCTCGCCCGGCGGCTGCGCCGGCGGCACCGGCGTGGTCGGGGCCTCGGCCCCGAAGACCACGTTCAGCGCCTTCTCCAGGGTGTCCTCGAAGGCGGTCTGGTTGCCGTAGGTCACCAGCACCTTGCGCAGCAGCGGGTACTTGAGGCCGGAGCTGCGGACGTAGACCGGCTCGACGTAGAGCATCCCGCCGTCGAGCGGCACCGCGAGCAGGTTGCCGTACTCGATCTCCGAGTCGCCACCGCGCAGCAGGCGGATGGACTCGGCGATCTTCGGTTCGGACTGGAACTTGCTCTGCACCTGACCGGGCCCCTCCGGCGGCTTGCTGGTGGGCATCTTCAGGATGCGGATCTTGCCGTAGTCCGGAGTGCCCGGATCGGCGTTGACCGACATGAAGGCGCTCAGGTTGGGCCGCTCGTTCGGCGTGAACGTCGTGGTGAGGGAGAAGACCTGGTCCTTCTCCTTCTGCTCCGGCATCTTCATCGACAGGTAGTACGGCGGAACCGCCGTGCCGGCCTTGGTCGTCGGGTCGTCCGGGACGGCCCAGGCCTCACTGCCGCTGAGGAAGGTCTGCGGGTCGGTGACGTGGTACCGGGTCAGCAGCTCGCGCTGGACCTTGAAGAGGTCCTGCGGGTAGCGGAGGTGGTCCATGAGCGGCTTGTCGATCTCGCTCTTGGCCTTCACCGTGCCCGGGAACGCCTTCATCCAGGTCTTCAGGACCGGGTCCTGGGTGTCCCACTGGTACAGGTCGACCGAGCCGTCGTACGCGTCGACGGTGGCCTTCACCGAGTTGCGGATGTAGTTGACCTGGTTCTCCTGGGCGACCACCGCGCGCTGGCTGTTGGTCAGCGAGTCCGCGGTGCTCTGGCCCAGCGTGGTGCGCGAGGCGTACGGGTAGCCGTTGGTGGTCGTGTACGCATCGACGATCCACTTGATCCGGCCGTCGATCACGGCCGGGTAGGGGGCGCCGTCGATGGTCAGCCACGGGGCGACGGCCTCGACGCGCTGCTTGGGCGTGCGGTTGTAGAGGATCCGCGAACCCTCGCCGATGGCGCCCGAGTACAGGATCTGCGGCTCGCTGAAGGTCAGCGCGTAGGCGGCCCGGTTGACCGGGTTGTCGAGGTTGACGCCGGAGTCGCCCTGGTAGCTCGTCTCCTTCTCGCCCTTGTCGTCGGAGTAGTCGAGCTCCTTCTGCGGCCCGCCGACGATCGAGTACTGCTTCGTCTGCTCGCCGTAGTAGATCCGCTGCTCGAAGTCCGTGCCGAACATCCCCTTGGAGGGCAGGTCGGACTGCGTGAAGTCGGGCGCGCCGTCCTTCACCGTGGTGCCCTTGGCAGCGACCACGCCGTAGCCGTGCGTGTACTTGAAGTGGTCGTTGATCCAGTTGTTCTTCGGGATGCCGCCGATGTTCAGCTCGCGCAGGCCGATGACCGTGTCCTGGCCGCTGTACCGGTCGACGGCGAGCGTGGACGGGAAGGCGTAGTAGCCCTTGACCTGCTGGAGCTGCTGGAAGGCGGGCGAGACGATGTTGGGGTCGAGCAGACGCAGGCTGGCCGTGGTGTCGGCCGCCGACCGCAGCTTGGTGCGGTCATCGGTCTGCGGCACGCCCGGGTAGTCCTTGACCTCGGCCCCGGCGATCCCGTAGGCGTCGCGCGTCGCCTTGATGTTCTTCTGGACGTACGGGGATTCCTTGGCCTGCTCGTTCGGCTGGACCTGGAACTTCTGCACGATCGCCGGGTAGAGCCCGCCGATCAGGATCGCCGAGAGCACCATCAGGCCGAAGCCGATGACCGGCAGCTGCCAGGTGCGGCGCCACAGCGTCGCGAAGAACAGCACGGCGCAGATCGCGGCGATGGCCACGAGGATCGTCTTCGCCGGCAGGTACGCGTTCGCGTCGACGTACCGCAGGCCCGTCCAGTTGTCGGCGGCCTTGAAGTCACTGGACTTCACGGCGAGCCCGTACCGGTCGAGCCAGTACGCGACCGCCTTGAGCGTGACGAAGAGGCCGAGCAGCACCGACAGGTGCCCGGTCGCGGCCGCGGTGGCCCGGGCGCCCGGGCTCGTGACGCGCAGTCCGCCGTAGAGGTAGTGCACGACGGTCGCGGCGATCACCGACAGGACGACGGCGGCGAAGCCGAAGCCCAGCAGGAAGCGGTACCAGGGCAGGTCGAAGGTGTAGAAGGACACGTCCATGTGGAACTGGGGGTCCTTCGTGCCGAAGGGCACCCCGTTCACGTACATGAGCCAGGTCTTCCACTGACCGGCCGCCGAGGCTCCGGCGATCAGGCCGACGAGCACCGAGATGCCCAGGAGCAGCCACTTCTTGTACGGGGCGATGCTCATCCGGTACCGGTCGAGGCTCTGCTGCTCCACCGACATCGCGCTGAGCGGCGGCCGCAGCCGGTGCGCCAGCCAGATGTTCAGCCCGACCGCGCCCGCCATCAGCAGCCCGAAGACGGCGAAGAGGCCGATCTTGGTCCACAGCGTGGTGGTGAAGACGGTGGAGTACTTCACGGAGCGGAACCAGAGCCAGTCCGTCCAGAAGCCAGCGAACATGATGAAGAGCATTCCCAGGACGGCCAGCACGCCCAGGGTCATGAGAAGAGTGCGAGCACGCCGGGAGGGGCGTCCGACTCTCATCCGTGGCCCGGAAGGGCCTCCGCCGCGGTCCGGCATCTGGAAAGCCAAGGTGCGCACCTCGAAAGTCGCTGAGTACTGGTATTGAAACGGACCCCCGATCGTAGAGCCCATTCATGCAACTTACTGAGGCTCCGGTCAGTTCCCGGTATGGGGCGGAAAGGAGGCAGGATGTTGTCCATGTCCAACGTTTCGCCTTCCCCCGGCACCCCCATGGCGGCCAGCCCGCTGACCCGCGCCTGTCTCGAGATCGACGAGTACGCGGCCGGCCTCGGCTGGGACAAGCCCGCGCGGCTCTTCGCGCTGGTCGACACCGCCCGGCTCAAGAAGCAGGAGCCGCGCCTGGCCTCCACGCTCGGCCTCGACACGGACGACGCCGGCAAGAGCTCCCTCACCCCGATCGAGCAGGACACCGTCCCGGCCGGGACGCCCCTCGACAAGTTCCTGGGCACCATCGCCTGGCCCGACGCCGTCGTCGGGTGTGCGCTGACCGTCGAACGCCTCATGCTGCCGCCGTCCGCGGAGGCCTCCGTACCGGAGGGCCTGAGCGACAAGCAGCTGTCGAAGTGGGTCGCCGGGCACCCGGAGCGGCAGGAGGTCCGGATCACGGTGGCCGTGCTGCGCGACGGCTCGCGGGAGTCCGCCGTACGGCTGCGCGAGAAGGACTCCTCGACGGAGGTCCTCACCGGCGGGGGTCTGGTGCCGGGTCTCGCCGAGGCCCTGGCCGCGACCTTCGCCTAGAGCGGGATCCGGGGAGGCGGACCGGTCAGGGCTTGGCGCTGCACTGCGGCAGCCCGGCCGTGTCCCCCTTGCGGATCTTCTCCAGCGACTTGGTGGCGTCTTCGATGGTGGAGACCTTCACCAGCGTCAGCCCGTCCGGCACGTTGGAGGCGGCGGAGGCGCAGTTGTCGGCGGGGGTGAGGAAGTACTCCGCGCCGGCCTTGCGGGCGCCGATGGTCTTCATCTGGATGCCGCCGATGGGACCGACCTTGCCGGCGTCGTCGATGGTGCCGGTGCCGGCGACGAACTTCCCGCCGGTGAGGTCCTCCGGGGTCAGCTTGTCGACGATGCCCAGCGCGAACATCAGCCCGGCGCTCGGGCCGCCGACGTCGGCGAGCTTGATGTCGATCGTGAACGGGAAGGTGTGGTCGCTGCCGGCCCGGATGCCGACGATGGCACGGCCGTCGCCCTCCGCCTTGCCGGCGGTGACAGTGACCTTGGAAGTGCCGGTGGGCTCGCGGCCGGCCTTCGCCGCCGCGGCGGCGTCGGCGGCGGGCACGACGGTGAATTCGACCGGTTCGCCGGGCTTGTGCTTGGTGACGAGCTTCGCCACGTCCTCGGGCGCGGTGACGGGCGCGCCGTCCACGGCCTTGACGACGTCACCGGCGTGCAGCCGGCCCTCGGAGGGGCTGTCCTTGACCACGGAGGCGACGATCACGCGGGCGGTGACCGGGATGCCGAGCTGCTTGAGCGCCGCGACCTTCGCGCTCTGCTGCGACTGGCTGAACTCCTCGGCGTTCTCCTGTGTGGACTCCGCGTCGGTCTTGCCGTTCGGGTAGAGGTTCTCGTGCGGGACGACGATGTTGTCGCCGGCCAGCCACCCGTAGACGGCCTCCACCAGGTTCATGTCGTAGTCGGCGCCCGTGACGCGGACCGTCGTCATGTTGAGGTGGCCGCTGGTCGGGTACGTCTTGCGCCCCGAGATGTTGAGGACCGGCTCGCCGTGCGAGTCCCCGAGCGTGTTCACGGTCGGTCCGGGGCTCATCTCGGAGTACGGGACCTTGATGAACACCCCTGCGCAGAGCAGCGCGAACAGCACCAGGGTTGAGGCGAGCATCGTCGCGGTGCGGCGTGGCATGGGTCCGACAGTACGGGACGGCCCCGGCGAGCGGCCCTCGGGGCCGGTCCGTACGGGGCCCGCGGGGGAAACTCTCAGCGGATTCTCACGGGCGCGCGAGGAGCGCGGCCGGGGATGGGGCGGGGCGGGACACTCCGCGCCGGGTCCGGCGGCGTCAGACGGTGTCGGAGGCGGAACCGGCCTCGGCCTTCGCCCTGACCTGGTCGGCACTGCCGTGGCCCTGGCCGTTGCCCATGGCTTCACGGAACCGTGCGTATCCCGCGAGCTCGGATATGTCGCCCTGTGTGCGGTCGCGTGCCGCCCAGCTGCCCCATATCGCCGCGCCGATCGCGGCGAACAGCGGAATCAGCAACCACGCCAGAGATGCCATGGGCGTGCCTCCCTACCCCGAAGTGCGTTTCGTTGGTGGCTTCAACGCTCGTGCCCGTGGGGGGGTTACGCAAATCGAGGGCGTGTTGCGCGGCCGAACGGGTGTGAGGGTACCCGCCCGGCGATCACGCTCCGCGACCGGGGTCGGCCGTCGGGCCGAGGCCGTCAGCAGGCGCCGACCCACTCCTCCGAGCCGTCGGCGAAGGTCTGGTGCTTCCAGATCGGGACCTCGTGCTTGAGGTCGTCGATCAGCATCCGGCAGGCTTCGAAGGCCTCCCCGCGGTGCGGGCAGGAGACCGCGACGACCACGGCCAGGTCGCCGACGGCGAGGTCGCCCACGCGGTGCACGGCGGCCAGGGCGCGGACCGGGTACTTGGCCACGACGCGCTCGGCGATCCGGCGCATCTCGGCCTCCGCCGTCGGGTGGCAGGAGTAGCCGAGCGAGTCGACGTCCGCGCCGCCGTCGTGGTTGCGCACCGTGCCGACGAAGAGCGTCGTGCCGCCCGTGGCGTCGTCGCCGACGGCCCGGAAGACCTCGTCGATCGAGAGCGGGGTGTCACGGATCTCGAGCAGCCGGACGGGGTCCTGGGCGGCCTGCTCACCGGGGTGGTCGAAGTGCGGTGCCATACCGTCCATCGTGCCCTAGGCGCTGACGGGGCGAAATAGCTGATTCGCCCGGCCCGCGGCACCGGCCTTGGGAGCCTCCTACAGGATCCGGTGCAGGATCCGGCGCCCCGGGATCAGATCCCGCGGCGCTTGCGGGCCAGGCGGACCGCGGCGGCCGCGCCGAGCAGGGCCACCGTCGCGCCCGCCGCACCGGCGGCCGTGGCGGCGTCCCTGCGGCCCAGCCTGCGGCCCGCGACCGTGTGGCGGCCCGCGACCTCCTGGAGGAGCTCGGCGAGAACCTCCTCGTTGGTCCAGCGCGGCCGCCAGCCGGCGGCGTGCAGGCCGCTGACGCTGACCACCCAGGGGTGCATCGTGTACGCGAGGTCGCCGGCCGGGGACGGGGTCAGGCCGATGCGGTGCAGGCGGGCCGCGGCGCCCAGCGCGACCGCCGAGGGCAGCTCCATGCGGCGGATGCCGCTCAGCTCCTCGACCTCCTCCTGCTCCAGCCACCCCTCGCAGCCCACGGCCAGCTCGCCCTCGACCTTCTCGAGGGCCGCGTACTCCAGGGCGCTGACCAGGTCCTCCACGTGGCAGAACTGCCAGGTGGGGCGGGAGCCCGCGACCACGAGCAGGCGCGGGGACTCGAAGTAGCGGGTCAGGGCGGTGTCGGTGCCGCCGACCAGGACCGCGGGGCGGACCACGGTGACGTTGAGGCCGGGGTGGGCCCGGGGGGCCCGGCGGCCGAGGCGCTCGATCTCCAGCAGGTCGCCGACCCCGGTCGCCTCGGCGGTGGCCCGCAGCTCGGAGTCCTCCGACAGCGGGATGTCGTTGTCGGGCAGGGCTCCGTAGACCATCGCCGAGGTGCACAGCACGACACGGTGCACGCCGGCTGCGGCGGCCGCCGTGAGGACGGTCTGGGTCCCGCGCACGTTGTACGCCGTACGGGCCGCCGGGTCCGTCTCCAGGTCGAGGTCCAGGGCGAGGTGGACGACGACGTCTGCGCCCCGCAGCTTCTCGGCGATCGCCGGGTCCCGTACGTCGAGCACGTGCCACTGGGCGGCCGCGCAGTCACCGCGCCGCTCGTCGATGGCGACGACCTGCTTGACCTCGTCGGAGGCGGCGAGGCGGCTCACGAGGGCCGCTCCGACGCCCGAGGCGGCGCCGGTCACGGCGATCACGGGGCTGTGCCGGCGGGGGCCTTCCGGGTTTCGCGGCTGGCGAACGCCGGGGGCGCCGTCGCCGTGCTCGGGGCGGTCGTCGTCCTGCGTAGCGCGGCTGCGCTTATCCGAAACGTGCGGATCTGGGGAACTCACCGGGCGTCTCCAGCGGTTGTCTTCAGTAGGGACGCGCCGTGACGCGCACCCACCAGGTGATGTCCATCCTGCCGCAGCCCAGGAGTCGGCGGAGCACCGAGCCCGGATGCGGGCTCCGGTGTCTACGCTGGGTGGTGTTGTCGGGACCATTGCCCGCCGGCTCCCGCCGGCGGCCCTACGAGCCGAGGAAACCCGTGAGCGACACCCCATTCGGATTCGGCCTTCCGCCGGAGGAGCCGGACAACGGCGACGAAGGCAAGAAGAAGGGCAACCAGGGCGGACAGGGCGGCCCCGCGAATCCCTTCGGGTTCCCCGGCATGGGGCTGCCGGGCGCCGGCGGCGCCGGCGGCGCGGACAATCCGTTCGCCGCGATGTTCGGTTCGATGAACCCGAACGACCTCGGTGCGGCCTTCCAGCAGCTCGGCCAGATGCTCAGCTACGAGGGCGGTCCCGTGAACTGGGACATGGCCAAGGACATCGCCCGCCGGACCGTCGCGCAGGGCACGGCGGACGGCGTGAAGGACACGAGCGTCGGCATCGCCGAGAGGTCGGCCGTCGAGGAGGCCGTACGGCTGGCCGACCACTGGCTGGACGGGGTGACCTCGCTGCCCTCCGGTGCCACCACGGCCGTGGCGTGGAGCCGCGCCGAGTGGGTCGAGGCCACCCTCCCGGTGTGGAAGGAGCTCGTGGACCCCGTCGCCGAGCGCGTCGGCGCGGCCATGGGCAGCGTGCTGCCCGAGGAGATGCAGGCCATGGCGGGCCCGCTGCTGGGCATGATGCGCTCCATGGGCGGGGCCATGTTCGGCCAGCAGATCGGGCAGGCCGTCGGCGTCCTCGCCGGCGAGGTCGTCGGCTCGACCGACATCGGGCTGCCCCTGGGCCCGGCGGGCAAGGCCGCGCTGCTCCCGCTGAACATCGAGGGCTTCGGCAAGGACCTGGGCGTTCCCTCGGACGAGGTGCGGCTGTACTTGGCGCTGCGCGAGGCGGCCCACGCCCGGCTCTTCGCGCACGTCCCGTGGCTGCGCTCGCACCTGTTCGGAGCCGTCGAGGGCTACGCCCGCGGCATCAAGGTGGACACCTCGAAGCTGGAGGACGTGGTCGGCCAGCTGGACCCGTCCAACCCGGAGCAGCTGCAGGAGGTTCTGCAGGGCGGCATGTTCCAGCCGCAGGACACCCCCGAGCAGAAGGCCGCCCTGGCCCGCCTGGAGACGGCGCTCGCGCTGGTCGAGGGCTGGGTCGACGCGGTGGTGCACGAGGCCGCCAAGCCGCGGCTGACCTCGGCGGACGCGATGCGCGAGACCATGCGCCGGCGGCGCGCCTCGGGCGGCCCGGCGGAGCAGACCTTCGCGACGCTGATCGGCCTGGAGCTGCGGCCGCGACGGCTGCGCGACGCCTCGCGTCTGTGGGCCTCGCTGACCGACGCGCGCGGTGTCGACGGCCGCGACGGGCTGTGGGAGCACCCGGACATGCTGCCGACGGCCTCCGACCTGGACGACCCGGACGGCTTCGTGCACCGCGAGCAGCTGGACTTCTCCGAGATCGACAAGATGCTCGGCGAAGCCGCCGAGAAGCGCGGCCGGCAGGACGACGGCGAGGGCGAAGAGAACAAGTGAGCCTCTACGAAGACGCGATCCTGGTCCTGAAGGGCTACGAGGACCAGACCGAGCTGCGCGACCTCTACCTGGAGCACCTGGCCGCCCACCCGGACGGGGTCTACAAGCCCTGCGGGGCGGGGCACGTCACCGGCAGCGCACTCGTGATCGACCCGGTGGGCCGACGGGTGCTGCTGACCCTGCACAAGAAGCTGGGCATGTGGCTGCAGATGGGCGGCCACTGCGAGCCCGGTGACACGACGATGGCGGACGTGGCCCTGCGCGAGGCCCGGGAGGAGTCGGGCATCGAGCGCGGGCTGACCCTGGTGCCCGGCGGCCCGGTGCGCCTGGACCGGCACGCCATCCCGGCGCCCTGCAACTGGCACCTGGACGTGCAGTACGCGGCGCTGGCCCCGGCCGGCGCGGTGGCGGAGATCAGTGAGGAGTCCCTGGACGTGCGCTGGTTCCCGTACGAGGAGGTGGCCTCGGTGGCCGACACCTCGGTCGTGCTGCTGCTGGAGGCGACCCTGGCCCGGCTCGCCGCGCGCTGATCGCGCGGGGCCGCGTCGGCCCGGCACGACGTTGAGGGGCGGTCCCGTACGGGGCCGCCCCTTTCACCGTCCCGGGTCAGTTCCAGGCGTTGTTCTGGTTCTGGGCGTGGGCGCCGTGCTGGCCCATGCCGAACTGGGCGGCGACGCCCTGTCCGATCTGTGCGTTCTGCGGCGGCAGCGCCTCGCTGGGCTGCACCAGCGCGATGCCGGTGCCGAGGAAGCTGAGCTCCCAGCCCTCGCCGGTGTTGCCGCGGCGCCGCCAGATGCCGCTGGAGTGCGTCTGGGCCTGCATCTGCACCCGCAGGGAGGTGGACCAGGCGACGATGGCGTCCGCGTCGACGTTGACGTACTTGTCGGGCGTGACGTGCATCATCAGCGGCTGCCCGGAGGTCATCAGGGCGACCTTGCCGCGGCCGGAGATGTTGAGCTGGTACTTGCCGGAGCCGGAGATTCCGTACTGGCTGTCCACCGCGATGACCTCGGTGTGCAAGGTGGAGTCCAGGGCCAGGACGTAGCTGCTGTCGACCGTGAGGCCCTCCTGGTCGACATCCACGACGTGGACGTACTGGGCCAGGTTGGCGAGGTAGACCGTGCCCTGCCCGGAGCAGCGCATGAGGTCCAGGCCCTCGCCGGTGCGGCGGCGGGCGTTGCGCTGGCCCTGGCTCTGGTACTCGCCGTCGAAGTCGATGAGCCCCTGGTAGGCGACCATCGCGCCCTTGCGGGCGAGTACGTCGTCGGAGCCCGTCAGCGAGACCCGCAGCAGCTGCGGGTTCTGGACGGTGTACCTGTCCTGGGACTGCGCCTCGGCGTGGGCGAAAAGTGCGCTCTGCATGATGTGTCCGCTCCCCCTCAGCCCCGGACCCGGAGCCGGTCGGTGCTGTCCTCGCTGGGCTGTACGACGACGATGCCCTGGCCGGAGAAGGCCATCTGGTAGGCCTCTCCGCTGCCCCGGCCGAGCATGGACGAGGCCTTGAAACTGCGCTTGCCCTTGACCTTCAGGTTCGGCGACCAGGCGACGAGCGCGTCGGGGTCGACGTACGTCTCGTCCTCACCGCGGCCGCAGTCGACGACGATCGGGGTGCCGCGCGAGGTCAGGGCGACCCAGCCGGTGCCCGCGATCTCGACGTTGAACAGACCCTGGCCTGCGAACTTCGCCAGGCCCTTGACCCGCTCGACGCCCCACTGGAGGTGCGCGTCGAAGGCGAGCAGGTTGGTGCCGTTGACCGACAGCGAGTCGTTGTTGAGGTTGATGACGACGACGTCGGCGCCGTAGTCGGCGAGGTACAGGAGGCCGTCGCCGGTGCACTTCATCAGGGGTGCGCCTTCGCCGGTGGCCCACTGCGAGGCCATCTGGCGGACGGCCGGCGGGTTGGGCTCGTACTGCACGAAGCCCTCGTAGGCGACCATCGAGCCGGTGCGGGCGAAGAGGTCCTGGCCGCTCTGCATGGCGACCTTGAGCATCGACCGCCCGTGGTTCTCCATGCGGGTCGTGACCGGGGTCGGGGCGAAGGCCGCGAGCTGCTGGTTCATTGCGTTCATGTCGGGCTCCCTCAGACCTCGTACGGCTGGACGACGATGAAGTTGCCGGGAGCGCCGCGGAACTGGAGGTTCACGGTCTCCCCGCTGTGGCCGGGGTAGGCGTTGCGCCGCAGCCGGACCTGGCTGGAGAGGATCACCTGCGAGGCGGCCGACCACGCCACGATGGCGTTGCTGTCCGCGAAGGTGGTCGGGGTGACGGGCAGGACGACCGGGACGCCGTGCGTCTTGACGATGACCGTGCCGGTGCCCTGGAACTGCATGGTGAACAGGGCGCCGCCGGGGATGCCGTGGCCCTCGATCCGGCGGACCTCGTGCTGGAGGGACTCGTCGAAGGCGAGGACGTTCTCCGCGGAGACGCAGATGGCGTCGCCCTGGAGCTCGATGGCGTGCAGGTGCGCGCCGTTCTCGGCGAGGAAGACCTGACCGCGGCCGGTGCAGCGCATCAGCTGCATCTCCTGGCCGGTGGCGTTGCCGACGATGCGGCCGGCGAACCCGGCGCCCTTGTAGCTGAAGTCGACCTTGCCCTGGTACAGGACCATGCTGCCCTGGCGGGCGAGGACGGCCTGGCCGCCCATCGCGAGGTCGACGCGCATGAGCTGCTGGTTCTGCGGGGTCCAGCGGGCGCCGGTCGGGGCCTCCTTGTACGGCTGGAGCGCGGCGGCGAGGCCGGCCGCGGGGGCGGCGGCCTGCGGTGCGTAGCCGGGCTGCTGGCCGGGAACCTGGCCCGGGACCTGGCCGTAGCCCGGCTGCTGCCCGTAGGGGGCGGGGGCGGGCGGCGGCACCTGGCCCGGGTACTGGCCGGGGACCTGGCCGTACGAGGGTTGCTGCGGCGGCTGGCCGTACGGGGCGGGGGCCGGCGGGGCGATGGGCGCGGCCATGGTGGGCGCGGCGTGCACCGGGGCGGGGGCCGCGGGCTGCTGGTACTGCGGCTGGGGGGCAGCCGGGGCGGGCGCGCCGAAGGACGGGGCCGCGGCCGGGGCGGGGGCCTGCGGGGCCGCAGCCGGGGCGCCGAATGTCGGGGCCGCGGCGGGGGCGGCCGCCTGCGGCGGCGGGGCGAAGCCGGGGGCGCCGGCCGCCGGGGCCTGCTGCTGCGGCTGCTCCTCGGCGACCTCGCCGCCGAAGTTCTTCAGGAGGGCGTCGAGCCCGCCGTCGAAGCCCTGGCCGACCGCGGCGAAGCGCCACACGTCCTTCAGGTAGAAGTCGCCGAGCATCACGGCCCGCTCGGTGCTGAACTCCGAGCCGTTGAAGGCGTAGCGGACCACCTCTTCGCCGCCGGCCACGATCCGGATGTAGCCCGGCCCGATCTGCGACATCTGTCCGGCGCCGTCGATGGTGGCGGTGAAGGACAGCTTGTGGATGGACGCCGGGACGCGGTCCAGGGTCACCCGGAAGGATTCCGTGTCGCCGGACTGCGCACCGAGCAGCTGAATGGACTCTTCCGGTGACTTCGGCTGGTTGAAGAAGACGAAGTAGCGGTCGTCCGAGAGCTGTTCATTGGCGTCCAGGCCGAAACAGCTGATGTCGAAGGTGAGTCCGGGCCCGGCGATCTGGACGCCTACGTACAGATCGGTGCCCGCCGTGAGATCACTGACCTTGGCCTTGTGGCCGCGTTGGAATTCCCTTGCCATGCGTAACGACGTCCCCCATCCCGACTGAGCATTCGTGCCGCACAGGCTAACGGCATCTGCCGACATCCGGCCAAGCCGGTACCAACCCGGTACACATCACGCTGTGTGACTTGACGGGTGCTGCGGAGCCGGTCCGGGGCGGTCGGGAGGCCGGCCCGACCGGTCCGATCCGCCCGGCGGGGTCACTCCTCGCGGGCGGCGGGCACCTTCGGCAGCCGCTCGGCCGCGACCACGCCCTCCAGGTAGCCCCGGGCCCGCTCGGTGCGCGGGTACGCCTCCAGCAGCTCCCAGAAGCGGGGGCCGTGGCCGGGCACGAGGAGGTGGGCCAGCTCGTGCAGGAGCACGTAGTCGACGACGTACTCCGGCATGCCCTGGAGGCGGTGCGAGAGCCGGATGCTGCCTTCGGCCGGGGTGCAGGAGCCCCAGCGGGTGTTCTGGTTGGTGACCCAGCGGACCGAGCGGGGGCGGGCGCGGCCGTCGAGGTACTGCTCCGACAAACGCTCGGCGCGCTCGGTGAGTTCCGCGTCCCCGAGGGTGCGTTTGCTCTCCTGGGCGGCCAGCTTGTCGAGCATGACGCCCACCCAGCGCTTCTCCTCCGCCTCGGACATCCGGGCAGGGATGAGGACGACCGTACGGTCACCCTCGCGATAGGCGGATACGGTCCTGCGGCGGCGCGCGCTCCGGCGGACTTCGACGGCGCGCTGCGGTGGGTCGGCGGACACGCCACGACGTTACCCGGTGTCGGTGGCGGAAGTCCGCTCGACCGGCGTTCGAACACGGGCGGTTCGGAGCCGGTGTCCGAAGCGGCATTGCTCTTCATCTCATATGCCGAATACCTCCTGCCTGTGGACAAATTTCTGCGCGGATTCCGCGGAAGGGGCACTGTTTTCGGGGAGCGGGAAATGGGGCGGCGCGAGCCGCACGGATATCGAGGGGGGTCGGACATGTTTCCGAGGGTGAAGCCGGCGCTGGCTCGGGCCTGGCGGGATCTGCAGACGGTGCAGTTCGGGGTGACTCCGGCGCATGCGGTGGTGCTCGGACCGGTGGATACGGCGACGGGCGCGCTCGTCGACCGGATCGACGGGACGCGGGGCATGGAGCTGCTGCGGGCCGAGGCCACGCGGATGGGACTGCCCGACGGCCTGGCCGACGCCCTCGTCAGACGGTTGGCGGGGGCCGGTCTGCTCGACGACGCGACGGCGGGCGGTCCTCGGGCGCAGGCGCTGCGCGGGCATCCGGAGACCCTGGAGCGGCTGGGCCCGGACCGGGGTTCTCTGTCGCTGGTCCACCGGGAGCCCGGCGGTGACCTGCGGGGGATCGCGGCCCGCCGGGCGATACGGGTCCGGGTGCGTGGGAGCGGCCGGGTGGGCGCCGTGATCGCGGCGGTCCTGGCGGGAGCCGGCGTGGGGCGGGTCGAAGTGCTCGACGGGGGCCGGGTGGAAGCGGCCGACGTGGCGCCGGGCGGCCTGGGTCCCGCGAGCGTGGGCCGGATGCGGGCCGAGGCCGCGGCGGCAGTGGTCCGCTCCGCGGCTCCGGGTCCGGGTCCGCGGGCCGGGGAGATGGAGGGACCGGAGTCCGGGCTGGCCCTGGTGGTGGTCGCGCCGAGGGACGGGCTGCACGCCTGGGCACCGGATCCGGACACCGCGGCCGACTGGGTCGCCTCGGGGATTCCGCACCTTTACGCGGGGGTGGTGGAGGGGACGGGTCTGGTGGGGCCGCTGGTGCTGCCGGGCACGACGGCGTGCGCCGGGTGCATGGAGCGCGACCGGGTGGACCGGGACGCGGCCTGGCCGAGGATGCTGGTGCAGTGGCGGTCGTCCCACCGCCGCCGCGGGAACGCCTCCTGCGACCTGGGCCTGTCCACGGCGGTGGCGGGGCTGGCCGCGGCCCATGCGCTCGCCTTCCTCGACGGGCAGCTGCCGGCCTCCACGGGCTCCCGCTGGGAGGCGGCCCTGCCCACCCTCCACTGGGAATCGGCTCCGGTCCGCCCCCACCCCGACTGTCCCTGCGGGGCGGCGTCGGAGCCCGCGCAGCGGCTCGGGCCGGCGGTGCGGGCTCCGGGGAGAGGAGTGGGAGCGAACCCGTCGGGAGGACCGTGACAGGATGCTTCGGGACCGAGGTTTCTGCCGAACCGCCGCTTGCGGCGCAGGTGTCTGGGAAATGGAGGGGGCGGCATGTCTGATCTTCCCCGGAAGGCGGTCACCCGTACCGTCAAGCTGGCCGCACTGCCGATCGGCATCGCGGGTCGGGTCACCTGGGGGCTGGGCAAGCGGATCGGCGGCAAGTCCGCCGAGATCGTGGCGCGGGAGCTCCAGCAGCGCACCGCCGAGCAGTTGTTCCGCACGCTGGGGGAACTGAAGGGCGGTGCGATGAAGTTCGGGCAGGCCCTGTCGGTTTTCGAGTCGGCGCTGCCCGAGGAGGTCGCGGGGCCCTACCGGGCGGCGCTGACCAAGCTTCAGGAGGCCGCCCCGCCGCTGCCCGCGGCGACGGTGCACCAGGTGCTGGCGGACCGTCTGGGCGGGAACTGGCGGGAGCTGTTCGAGGAGTTCGAGGACAAGCCGGCCGCGGCGGCCTCGATCGGGCAGGTGCACCGGGCGGTGTGGCACGACGGCCGGCAGGTGGCGGTCAAGGTCCAGTACCCGGGGGCGGGTGAGGCGCTGCTGTCGGACCTGAAGCAGCTGGGGCGGTTCGCCGGCCTGCTGGGCCCGCTCGTCCCCGGCATGGAGATCAAGCCACTGATCAAGGAGTTGCGCGACCGGGTCTCGGAGGAGCTCGACTACGAGCTCGAGGCGGAGGCCCAGCGGACCCACGCGGACGCCTTCGTGGACGACCCGGACGTGGTCGTCCCCGACGTGGTGCACCAGGGCGACCAGGTGCTCGTGACCGAGTGGATGGACGGGACCCCGCTGTCGGAGGTGATCGCGGACGGCACCGACGAGGAGCGCGACCGCGCCGGGCAGTTGCTGGCCCGGTTCCTCTTCTCCGGTCCTGCGCGCACGGGTCTGCTGCACGCCGATCCGCACCCGGGCAACTTCCGTCTGATACCGGGGGCGGACGGCCGGATGCGGCTGGGCGTCCTGGACTTCGGCACGGTCGACCGGCTGCCGGGGGGCTGGCCCAAGCCCATCGGCAGGTCCCTGCGGATGACGCTGGACGGCGACGCCGAGGGGGTCTACGGCCACCTGTGCGCCGAGGGGTTCGTGAAGGAGTCCGTCGAGCTGGACCCGGACGCAGTGCTGGACTACCTGAAGCCGATCATCGAGCCGGCCGAGGCCGAGGAGTTCACCTTCACGCGGCCGTGGCTGCGCGGTCAGGCGGCGCGGATCGCCGATCCCCGCTCCCCCGCGCACCAGTTGGGCCGGCAGATCAACCTGCCGCCCTCGTACCTGCTGATCCACCGGGTGACGCTGAGCACCATCGGCGTGCTGTGCCAGCTGGGCGCGACGGTGCGGCTGCGCGATGAACTGGACACGTGGCTGCCCGGGTTCGCGTCCGACGAGTGACGGCTCGGGCCGTCACCACCAGGAGGAGTCGAGCCTGCCCTCGATCGCTCTGAGGTTGGCGCGGGCGCATTCGACGCAGAAGTACTCTCTGGTCCCGTTCTCCACAGAACAGGTCCAGGTGGGCGGGGCTCCGCCGGGGGACTCTTTGCCGCAGCGCGCGCAGACGACGGGCTGGGCCTCGGATCCCGACGGGTCGGGCTGGGGAGTCGGCTGGTCCACCTCCGGACGATACCTCCGCCGCGGTGGCCGGGCCCCCGCAACGCACCGGGGGGACCGGTCCGTTCGGACCGGTCCCCCCGGGAGGCTGCTTTCGGCTGTCAGTGCATGACGGCCATGGCCAGTGCGCGGCGCGCGCGCATCGAGACGCGCTCGGCTCGCCGCTGCATGCGGCGGGCGGCGACCAGGCGGACGGCGTGACGCTCTGCGTCCGCCTCGCGCATGCGGTCGTCCATATGGGCGCGAGCCAGGGCTTCTGGGATGAGTTGCATTTCGCGGGTCCTGTTCTGACGCGAGGTGATCGCGCCGGCGGTGATGAAGTCTGCGTGGGCGGCGCCGTGGGGCTGCTCGCTCGTGGTGTGGGCGGTCATGAGGGCCTGCTTCAGGGGGTCGTGCGTCAGGGGGCGGTCGATGGTTCCGGTGGCGGTCATGCCGAGACAACCGGGTTCTTGCGCGGACGCCCACGGGGGCGCTTGCGGGCTACGACGACACCCTGGACGAAGAGCTCGCCACCCCAGACACCCCAGGGCTCGCGGCGCTCGACCGCTCCGGCGAGGCAGGCCTCCACCAGCGGGCAGGTGCGGCACAGGGACTTGGCGTACTCGACGTCGGCCGGGGACTCGGCGAAGAAGACCTCGGGGTCGAAGGTGCGGCAGGGAACCGGGACGCCGAGGTTCTCGATGGCGTCGTCGAGCGCGGTCAGCGCGGTGAGCGGGGTCAAGGTGTGGTCCTCCGGGACTGCGGGCGGGGAGATCGTTTGGGTCTGCGGTACGGACGGGGCGTGCGCTTCGAGTTGCACGGTGTTTTCTTCCTCGTCTTGTTCGGCTAGTCGTTCCGGCCGGTCGGCCGGGTGCGGCTGGTACCTGGTTCTGCCAGTCCCGAGGCCCCTTCTCTGTCGTAGCCCCCGGTCGGGGACAAACAGAAGGGCCGCGGATCCCGGGTGGGGTTCCGCGGCCCTGAAGGCGCCGGCCTGATCATGCGATCAGGCTGGATCACTCCAGGGTTCGAGCCCACGGAAGGCCCACATCAGGTGGTGCTGCTGCTTCGTCTGCTTCGTCAGGGATCCGGCACCGGCCGCGGCGGCAAATCCATAGGCGCCATGCGCCTGTGCTTCTGCTGCCAGTACTGCCACCGGTGCCTGGGTCGGTCGCTCATTGCGCTCGCTGACCGCAAGGGTCGCGAGGAGGGCGGGGCGGCCGGCGGAAATCGCGGACGCACCGGTACCCAGAGCGGAGACGGAACCGAGCAGGCAGGAGGCATCAACCGAGCGATCGGTCATTTTGGTGAAGGTCATGAAGCTGGTCACTGGTCTCGCCTCCTCTCGGCGTCTCGGGGACTGGGCCCGAGGGCCTGTCCCATGCGTATTCGGATAAGTACAGCACGGATCCAGGGCTTCGGAGAAGCCACCGTTTCCGTTGCTAAGAACCTATGGGTCTTCGCTGGGCATGTGCAAACTATTTTTCCGACGAGTTTCTACGCGTCGTCAGGATCCTCGCCGCCGGGCTCCTGACCTGCACAGATCGCCAGGACATCAGCTCCGTACCGGTCCAGCTTGCGTCCGCCCACCCCGGAGATCATCGAGAGCTCCCCGGCCTCGGAGGGCGCGGCCTCCGCGATCGCCATCAGCGTCTTGTCCGTGAAGACGCAGTAGGCGGGCAGGCCCTGCTCCTTCGACCGGGCGGCGCGCCAGTCCCGAAGCCGCTCGTAGAGACCCTCGTCCATGTCGGACGGGCAGTCCTCGCAGCGCATGAGTTTCAGCTCGCCCGCCTCGGTCAGGGTCCTGCCGCAGACCCGGCACCGCGCAGGGCCGCGACGGCCGCGCCTGGGGGCCCCTGCCTCGCCCGCGGAGGCCGCCCGGCCTGCCGCGGCCGCCGAGCCCGGCCGCAGGCCGTTCAGGAAGCGGCTGGGGCGCCGGGAAGCCCTTCCCCCGGGGGTGCGGGAGAGCGCCCAGGAGAGGGTCAGGTGCAGACGGGCCCGGGTGACGCCGACGTAGAGCAGCCGCCGCTCCTCCTCGACCTGGTCGTCGGTCTTGGCGTAGGTGATCGGGATCATGCCGTCGGTGAGGCCGACGAGGAACACGGCGTCCCACTCCAGGCCCTTCGCCGCGTGCAGCGAGGCCAGGGTGACGCCCTGGACGGTCGGGGCGTGCTGGGCAGCCCTGCGCTCGTCCAGCTCGACCGTGAGGTCGGCCAGGGTGGTGCCGGGCCGGGTGCGGGCGAAGTCCTCGGCGAGCCGGAGCAGCGCTGCCACCGATTCCCACTGGTCGCGCACGGCGCCGGAACCGGCGGGCGGCTCGGTGGTCCAGCCGGTGGAGCTGAGCACCGCCCGGACCTGGGAGCCCAGGTCGACGATGTCCTCGAGCAGCGGGTCGTTCCCGCCGGAACGGGCCGCTCCGCGCAGCGCCAGGATGGCCTTCTGGACTTCCTGGCGCTCGAAGAACCGCTCGGCCCCGCGCAGCTGGTACGGCACCCCGGCGTCGGCGAGGGCCTGCTCGTAGACCTCGGACTGGGCGTTGATGCGGAAGAGCACGGCGATCTCGCCGGCCGGCACGCCCGCGGCGATCAGGTCGCGGATCCGGCGGGCGACGCCCTCGGCCTCGGCGGGCTCGTCGGCGTACTCGGCGTAGACCGGGTCGGGGCCGCTCTCGCGCTGGGAGACGAGCTCGAGGCGGTGCTCGGCGGCCCGCCCGCTGGCCTGGTTCAGGAGCCCGTTGGCGAGGTGGACCACCTGGGGGGTGGAGCGGTAGTCGCGGACGAGCTTGACGACGGTGGCCTGCGGATAACGCGTGCGGAAGTTCAGCAGGTGGTCGGGGGTGGCGCCGGTGAAGGAGTAGATCGTCTGGCTGGCGTCGCCGACGACGCAGAGGCTGTCGCGCTCGCCGAGCCACAGGTCGAGCAGCCGCTGCTGGAGCGGGCTGACGTCCTGGTACTCGTCGACGACGAAATGCTGGTACTGGCCGCGGATCTGCTCGGCGATGTCGTGTCGGTCCTGGAGGATACCGACCGTGAGGAGCAGCACGTCCTCGAAGTCGATCATTCCGCGGTCGCGCTTGAGCTGTTCGTACGTCGCGTAGATCTGGGCGATCTCGGCCATGTCCCGGGGTGCCTCGCGGCCCGCCTTGAGGGCGGCCGCCGGGTAGTCGGCGGGCACCGTCTGGGTGACCTTGGCCCACTCGATCTCGCCGGTCACGTCGCGCAGCTCGCCGCGGTCGAGGCGGATGCGGCAGCGGGCGCCGGCCTCGGCGACCAACTGGATCTTGCGCTCCAGCAGCCGGGGCACGTCCCCGCCGATGGCTTTCGGCCAGAAGTACTGGAGCTGCCGCAGGGCGGCCGAGTGGAAGGTCCGGGCCTGGACCCCGCCCGCACCGAGCGCGCGAAGCCGGCCGCGCATCTCTCCGGCGGCCCGGTTGGTGAAGGTGACGGCGAGCACGCTGGCCGGCATGAGCTGCCCGGACCGGACTCCGTAGGCGATGCGGTGGGTGATCGCCCGGGTCTTGCCCGTCCCGGCGCCGGCCAGCACGCACACCGGTCCGCGCAGGGTCGTCGCGACCTCGCGCTGCTCCGGGTCGAGGCCCAGGAGCACCGCGTCGGCCGAGTCCTCGGCGGCGGGGAAGGAGGAGGAGTGCGTTGCTGCTGTCACTCCGCCATGCTGCCAGGTCACGTGGGCCGGGTGGGAAATCCGTCCACAGGCGGTGCGGATTCGTCGTATCGGTCACACCGGCGGTACGGATGTGCACGTACGGGAATGGCCGCGCGGTCGCGTACGTTCGAGCATTCGGACCACCGAGCCTTCACGAAGGAGAGCGCAGCATGCAGGACACGGGCACCGTCACGATGTACAGCACGACCTGGTGCGGCTACTGCCGTCGGCTGAAGACCCAGCTGGACCGGGAAGGCATCGCGTACAACGAGATCAACATCGAGCTCGACCCGGAGTCCGCGGCGTTCGTCGAGAAGGCCAACGGCGGAAACCAGACGGTCCCCACCGTGCTCGTGAAGTCCGCCGCCGGCAACGAGTCCGTCATGACGAACCCGAGCCTGGCCCAGGTCAAGCAGGCCCTCGCCGTCTGAGCGCGGCTCCCGCGTCCGCGGAAGGCCCCCGCCCCTCCCGGGCGGGGGCCTTCCGCGTCACCGGCGTGACGAAGGTTACGCAGCGGCCTTCGGCAGCGGCTCGCCGTACCAGAGCTCCACCAGCCGGGCGGCGATCGAGATACCGGACGGCGGCAGCACCTCGCCCGACTCGAACGCCGCGCGCAGCTCGTCGCGGGAGAACCAGCGGGCCTCCTGGATCTCCTCGCCGTCCACGGTGATCTCGGAGCTGGTGGCGCGGGCGTTGAAGCCCAGCATCAGGCTGTACGGGAAGGGCCACGGCTGGCTGGCCACGTACTCGACCCGCCCGACCCTGACACCCGCCTCCTCCCACACCTCGCGGACGACGGACTGCTCGATCGACTCACCCGGCTCCACGAACCCGGCGAGGGTCGAGAAGCGGCCCTCGGGCCAGTGCACCTGGCGGCCCAGCAGCGCGCGGTCGTGCTCGTCGGTGACCAACATGATCACGGCCGGGTCGGTGCGCGGGTAGTGCTCGGCGCCGCAGCCCGGGCAGCGCCGGATGTGCCCGGCGGCCGCGACCACGGTGCGCTCGCCGCAGCGGGAGCAGAAGCGGTGCATCCGCTGCCAGTTCTCCAGGGCCACCGCGTTGACCATCAGCCCGGTGTCGCGGTCGTTCAGCAGCAGTCCGGCCTCGCGCAGGCCGGCCGGGCGGGCCGACTGGTCCATGCGGCCGGGCAGGGCGTCCTTCTGCAGCGCGAAGTACCGTACGCCGTCCTCGTCCGTGCCCAGGAAGTAGCGGTGGGTCTCGGTCACCGGGGCCTCGAAGGCCGGGGTCATCACGATGCCGGTGCCGCCGTCGGGGGTGTCGTCGATCAGCACCTGGCCGCCGGAGACGACGAAGACGCGGGTCGTCGGGTGGCTCCAGGCGGCGGCGAGCCAGGCCTCGTCGAGGCGGTGGTGCGCGGCACGGTCGATCCCGCTCGGCGCGGTGAGCGAGAGAGGTCGCTCGGTATGGGTGCTCACTGGTACTTCCAACTCCCCCGGTGGTGGGACAGACAGGCTCGGTACGACAGGTGTGTGCGCCGGTCAGGCGGGTGTGCGGGGCGTGCGGTGGGCGGCGGCCAGGTCGCCCCAGAGGTATGCGGCCGTCTCGACGCCCTTGAGCAGCAGGTCGAGCTCGACCTTCTCGTTCGGCGCGTGCCAGCCGTCGGACGGCACAGAGATTCCGAGGAAGAGCACGGGCGCACCGAGGACGTCCTGGAGGTCGGCGGCGGGTCCGGAGCCGCCTTCGCGCGTGAAGCGGATCTTCTGGCCGAAGGCCCGGCCCATGGACCGGACGACGGACTGCAGGGCGGGATGGTCCAGCGGTGTCAGGCACGGGCGGGTCGGTGCGCCGAAAGTGATGGAGTGGCGGATTCCGTCCGGGATCCGGGCCGCGACCCACTTCTTGACGGCCGCCTCGACCTCGTACGGGTCCTGCCCGGACACCAGGCGGAACGACAGCTTCACGTGGGCGGAGGAGGGCACGATGGTCTTCCCGCCGGGGCCCTGGTAGCCGCCGCCGATGCCGTTGACCTCGGCCGTCGGGCGGGCCCAGACGCGCTCCAGGGTGGAGTAGCCGGCCTCGCCGGCGGCGGCGTGGGACTTGGCCGTGCGCAGCCACTCGGACTCGTCGAAGGGCAGTTCGGCGATGAGGGCGCGCTCCGCGTCGGTGAGCTCGGCGATGCCGTCGTAGAAGCCGGGAACGGTGACCCGGCCGTCGGCGTCGTGCAGGGCGGCGACCAGGCGGGCGGCGGCGGTCGCCGGGTTGGGCACGGCGCCGCCGAAAGCGCCGGAGTGGATGTCCTGGTCGGGGCCCTGGAGGTCGATCTCGCAGTCGGCGACGCCGCGCATGCCGGTGCAGACGGTGGGGGTGGTCTCGGACCACATGCCGGTGTCGGAGACGATCACGACGTCGGCGGCGAGCTCGGCGGCGCGGGTCTCGACGAGCTCTCGGAAGTGGGCGGAGCCGGACTCCTCCTCGCCCTCGACGATCAGCTTGAGGTGCACGGCGGGGGCGGCGCCACCGGTGGCGGCCAGGTGCGCCCGTATCCCCAGGGTGTGGAAGAACACCTGGCCCTTGTCGTCGGCGGCGCCGCGCGCGTACATGCGGCCGTCCCGGACCACAGGCTCGAAGGGGTCGGTGTGCCAGCCGTCCTCGACGGCGGCGGGCTGCACGTCGTGGTGGCCGTACACGAGGACGGTCGGGGCGTCCGGGTCCTCGCTCGGCCAGTGCGCGTAGACGGCGGGGGCTCCGTCGGTCTCCCAGACCTCGGCGACCGGGAAGCCGGTCTCCTTGAGCTTCGCCGCGAGCCACTCGGCGCTGCGGCGTACGTCGTCCGCGTGCTCGGGCTGGGCCGAGACGGAGGGGATGCGCAGCCACTCGGCCAGGTCGTCGAGGAACGCGGCGCGGTGGGTGTCGATGTACGTGCGGACGACGCTGTCCGGCTGGGGGTCGCTCATGCCCCGAGCCTAGCCGTCCGCCCGGTGGTCGCCGCCGGGGCCCGATTCGCCTTGGAGGATCCGCTCAAGACGGGCCCTGCCGGGGAGGTCGCGCGGGCGGATCACACGGCCGCTGCGGACGTGCAGGAAGGCCGCGGCGACCCGCTCGAGCGGGGTGTTGGTGGCTTCTGCCCAGGCCAGGCGGTAGACGGCGAGCTGGAGCGGGTCCGCCTCGGTGGTCCGGCCGGTCTTCCAGTCGACGATCTCGTAGGAGTCGACGCCGCCCGCGTCGGTGGTCTTGTAGACGGCGTCGATCCGGCCGCGGATGACGCGGCCGGCAAGGGTGAGCTGGACCGGGGCCTCCATGCGGTGGGGCGGGCGGTCGGCGTACGGGCTCCGCTCGAAGGCGGCCTTGAGGGCCTCGAGGTCGGCCTCGTCGGCGATCTCCTGGTCGGAACCGGCGCCGGGGAGGTCGGCGACGGGGTCGAGGACGTCGAGGAAGGGGAGCGGGAGTTCGTCGAAGCGGGACTCGACCCAGGCGTGGAAGCGGGTGCCCAGGCGGGCCGCGGGCTGCGGAGGCTTGGGCATGGGGCGGGCGAGGTCGCGTACGAAGCCCTGCTCGTCGGCGGCGAGGCGCAGCAGCTGGCTGGCGGACAGGGCGGGGGGCAGCTCCACGTCGCGGACGGCCGCGCGAGCACGGCGGAGCTCGCCCTCCAGGGCGTCGAGGTCCCGGTCCCAGGAGGCGATCGCCCGCGCCTCCTCGGACGTGAGCCGCGTGCCTGCGGCGAGGCCGCGCGCTCCGGGCCGCGGCCCGGAGTGCGGCGCGGCCGCGGGGTCGGCGGCCCAGGCCTCGTCGGCCCACGCGTCGCGCGGCGCGGGCACGGCGGGCCGGCCGCCGGGACGGGGACTCGGGCCCGTGGCCCGGTCGGCGGCGCCCCCGAAGCCGTCGGTCCGGACCGTGGCGGCGGGGGGCGCCGCCGCATCGGCGGCTCGGGACCGGCCCGCCGCTCGGGGCGAGCCCAGGCCGCCGAAGCCGGCGGGGTCGCCCGCCAGGGCGTCGGAGTCCCCGTCCTCCGCGGGGACGGCTGCCGCCGGGGGCCGGGCTTCGCCGCGGGGCGCCGCGGACGGCTCTGCGGCCTGCAGCTCCACGCCGGGGGCCGGGATCGCTCCGCCGGGCATGCCGGGATGGGCCGCGGGCGGATGCGCCGGGGGCGGGAGGGCTGCCGGGCCGCCCCACAGGGGGTCCGCGTCCTGGGCCTCGGCCGGGCCGGGGCCGGCAGGGGCCGCGGAGGCATCCCGTTCGGGCTCCCAGCCCTCGGCCGGGCCGGGGTCGGGCTGCGGCCACGGGTCGGCGGGCCAGGGCTCGTCGTCGTAGGCGGGGTCCTCGCAGTCCGGGGGCCACAGGTAGGCGTCGTCCGGTTCGGGCGGTGGCGGGGCCGCCAGGTAGGACTCGACCAGGGCTGCCGCCTCGCGGCGCAGGGTGAGGGAGTGCGGGTCGAGCGGCAGCGGCCAGGAGTGCTCGGCCGCGGATGCGCCCGCGAGGGCCGGGTTCTCCGCGGTCGGCCCGGGCTCGTCCGCCCAGGCCTCGATCTCGCCGAAGCCGGCGACGCAGTGGTCGTACAGGGCGGTGAGGAACTCCGACGGGCCGCGGCGCTTCTTCTGGGTCGGGCCCCACCAGTGGCCCGAGGCCAGCAGCAGGGAACGCGGCCGGGTGAACGTCACATAGCCGAGGCGCAGCTCCTCCACCGACTTGTGGTGCTTGAGGGCGGCCTTGAAGGACTTCAGGCCGGCCGAGGTCCAGGCCGGGTCCGCGGGCAGGGTGGGGGCGTCGCCGCGCAGCGCGTACGGGAGGACCTTCGCGTACGAGGTCCAGGCCTCCGGGGCCTTCTCCTTCGGGAAGGAACCCGCGCACAGGTCGGGAACCACCACCACGTCCCACTCCAGGCCCTTGGACTTGTGGGCGGTGAGGACCTTCACGGTGTTCTCGCCGCCGGGCAGGGCGTGGTCGAGGCCCTTCTCGTACTGGGCGGCCGTGCGCAGGAACGCCAGGAAGGCCAGCAGTGTGGCCTCCCCGTCGAGCGCGGCGAATCCGGCCGCGACGTCCATGAAGTTCGAGAGGGTCTCGCGCCGCCGGGCCGCCAGCGCGTGCGGGGAGGCGGACAGCTCCACTTCGAGGCCGGTGGCGGACAGCACCCGGTGCAGGACGTCCATCAGCGGGTCGGCGAGGGACCGGCGCAGGTCGCGCAGCTCCTGCGCGAGGTGCGCGAAGCGGACCCGGGCCTCCGCGGAGAAGGGGAGGTCGTCCGGGGTCTGTCCGGCGCCGTCGAGGAAGGTCTCCAGTGCGTCGGCCAGGGACACGATCTCGGCCGGGTCCACGCCCTCCACGGCCGCCGCGAGCCGTTCGTCGGGGTCGGCGCCGGCCGGCGTCCGGCCTACGAGGAGCCGCGCCCGGCGGCCCAGGAGGGCCAGGTCCCGCGCGCCGATCCGCCAGCGCGGGCCGATGAGGAGCCGGACGAGGGAGGCGTTGGCGCCCGGGTCCTGGAGGACCTCGCAGACGGCCACGAGGTCGGCGACCTCGGGGAGGTGCAGCAGCCCGGACAGGCCGACGACCTCCACCGGCACGTCCCGGTCCACGAGCACGGCCTGGATCTGCGCGAAGTCACCGGCCGACCGGCACAGGACGGCGATCTCACGCGGCTCCGTGCCCGTGCGCACGAGGTGGGCGACGGAGTCGGCGACCCAGTCGAGCTCCTGGGCGTGGGTCTCCAGCAGGGCGCAGCGGACCTGCCCGGCGCGCTCCGCCCCGGGCGCGGGGCGCAGTGCCTCCACTCCCTCGTGCATGGCGCGCAGCGGGGCGGCGAGGCCGTTGGCGAGGTCCAGGAGGCGGCCGCCGCTGCGCCGGTTCTCGCTGAGGGAGAGCCGGGTGGCGGGGGTGCCGTCGGCGAGCGGGAAGTGCTCGGGGAAGTCGTCGAGGTTGGCGACGGAGGCCCCGCGCCAGCCGTAGATCGCCTGGCAGGGGTCGCCGACGGCGGTGACGGCGTGGCCGGTGCCCGCGCCGAAGAGGCCGGACAGCAGCAGCCGCTGCGCGACGGAGGTGTCCTGGTACTCGTCGAGCAGGACCACCCGGAACTCCTCCCGCAGCAGTGCGCCGACCTCGGGCCGGGTGGTGGCGAGCTGCGCGGAGAGGGCTATCTGGTCGCTGAAGTCGAAGAGGTCGCGGGCTCGTTTGGCGGCGCGGTAGCGGCCGACGAGCTCCAGCAGTTCGAGGCGGCCGCGCACGGCCTCGGGGACCTTGCGCAGGTCCTCGTTGGTGAGCCGGGTGCCGGCGAGCACGTCCAGCAGCGCGGTGTCGTACCGGCGCAGGTGCTCGGGGTCGACGAGGTGCTCGGAGAGCTCCGCGTCGAGGGCGAGGAGGTCGCCGACCAGGTCGGGGACGGACTTGGTGAGCGAGGGGTACGGGCCGGGGGCGTCGCGCAGCACCTTCGCGGCGAGCTGGAAGCGGGTGGCGTCGGCCAGGAGGCGGGAGCTGGGTTCCAGGCCGATGCGCAGGCCGTGGTCCTTGAGGAGCTGGCCGGCGAAGGCGTGGTACGTGGAGATGCGCGGCTCCCCGCCGGCCGCCGGGGCCTCGGCCGGGGAGGGGTCCGGGTCGGTGATGCCGGCCCGCGCCAGGGCGGTGCGTACGCGCTCGGAGAGCTCGCCCGCGGCCTTGTTGGTGAAGGTGAGGCCGAGGACCTGTTCCGGCGCGACCGCGCCGGTGCCGACGAGCCAGACCACCCGGGCTGCCATGACGGTGGTCTTGCCGGATCCGGCCCCGGCGACGACGACCTGGGGGGCGGGGGGCGCGGTGACGCAGGCCATCTGTTCGGGCGTGAAGGGGATCCCGAGGAGCTCTTTGAGCTGCTCGGGATCGCTCAGTACGGGCGCACGCGCGGACACGTGAAAAGGCTAGCCGCCCCCACCGACAGCCCCCGACCGCCGAGCGCGCTCGACCCGGCCCTCCCGACCGCCGGGCACGCTCGGCCACCGGGCTCACCCGGCCGGGCTCACTCGACGGTCTGGCGGCCCTCCGGGCGGGCGCTGCACGAGCTGCGGAAGGAGCAGTGGTCGCAGTGGCGGCCCGCGGCCGGCGCGAAGCGTTCGTCGAGGACCCGGCCGGCGGCGGTGGCGAGCAGGTCGCCGACCCACTCCCCGTCGAGCGGCTGCTGGGCCTGGACCTTGGGGACCGTCTCACCGCCGTCGCGCTGCGCGGCGCCCTGCCGGAGCTGGACGAGCTCGGCGCCGCCGGGTGCGGGGCGGACTCCGTCGAAGACCTCGTCGACGGCTCCCTCGCGGACGGCGAGCTGGTAGACGGCGAGCTGGGGGTGGCGGGCGACCTCGTCCTTGGTGGGCGCGGACTTGCCGGTCTTGAAGTCGACGACGTACGCGCGCCCCTGCGGGTCCGCCTCGACGCGGTCCATGGAGCCCCGGACGCGGACGGCGACGTCGCCGGCTTCGAGCGTGACGTCGAACTCGTGCTCCGTGGCCACGGCCGCCCGGCCCCCGCGGTCGGTGGTGTGCCAGCGCAGGAAGCGTTCCAGGGCGGCGCGGGCGTTCTCCTTCTCCTGGGCCGACTTCCAGGGCGCGTCGAAGGCGAGGGCGTCCCACACCGTGTCGAGGCGTTCCATGAGGACGGCCAGGTCGGCGGGGGTGCGGCCGGAGGCGACCTCGTCGGCGAGGACGTGGACGACGTTGCCGAAGCCCTGGGCGGCGGTGGACGGGGCGTCGGCCTTGACCTCGCGGCCGAGGAACCACTGGAGGGAGCAGGTGTTGGCGAGCTGGTCCAGGGCGCTGCCGGAGAGCGCCACGGGCCGGTCCCGGTCGCGGAGCGGGACGCTGCTGCGGGTGGGCTCGTACAGGCCCCACCAGCGCTGCGGGTGCGCGGCGGGGACCAGGGGCCGGTCCTCGTCATCGGTGAGCGCGGCGAGGCGGGCGAGGCGGCGGGCGGCCGCGTCGCGCAGGGCGGGCGAGGCGTCCGGGTCGACGGTGGTGGCGCGCAGCTCGGCGACGAGCGCCGGGACGGCGAGGGGGCGGCGGGGCCGGCCGGTGACGTCCTTCGGGGTGACGCCGAGCTCGGTGAGGAGGCGGGAGGGCTGGTCGCCGTCCTCGGCGGGGGCCTTGACGGCTGTGACGACGAGGCGGTCGCGGGCGCGTGTGGCGGCGACGTAGAAAAGGCGACGCTCCTCGGCGAGGAGGGCGCCCGGCGTGAGGGGCTCGGCGAGGCCGTCCCGGCCGATGCGGTCGGCCTCCAGGAGGGAGCCGCGCCGGCGGAGGTCGGGCCACAGGCCCTCCTGGACGCCCGCGACGACGACGAGGGACCACTCCAGGCCCTTGGAGCGGTGGGCGGTCATCAGCCGGACCGCGTCGGGGCGCGTGGTGCGGGCCGTCAACGTGTCGGCGGCGATGTCCTCCGCCTCCAGTTGTTCGAGGAAGTTGAGCACGCCGCTGCCGCCGGTGCGCTCCTCGGCGCGGGCGGCGGTGTCGAAGAGGGCGCAGACGGCGTCGAGGTCGCGGTCCGCGTTGCGGCCCGCCGGCCCGCCGCGGCGGGCCTGGCGTTCCAGCCGGTCGGGCCAGGGCGTGCCGTCCCAGAGGATCCACAGGGCCTCCTCGGCGGTGCCGCCGCCCTGGAGGAGCTCGCGGGCCTTGCGCAGCAGCAGGCCGAGGCGCTGCGCGCCCCGGGCGTACGCGGGGTCGTGTGCGGTGAGGCGCTCGGGCTCGGCGAGGGCGCGGGCGAGCAGGACGTCGGAGGGCGCGGGGACCTTGACGCCTGCGGCGCGCTCCTCGTCGCGCAGGGCGCGGCCGAGCCGCCGCAGGTCGGCGGAGTCCATCCCGCCGAGCGGGGAGGCCAGCAGCATGAGCGCCGCCTCCACCCCTTCGTCGGTCCCGGACCCGTACGCCGCCCCGGGCCCACGCGGATCGGCCTCGACGGACGGGCCGGCCGCCGCGGCTTCGGGGGCCGCGGCCGGGCGGTGCGATCGCTCGGCGGACCCGCCCTGCGCGACGTCCGCGCCGGCGGCCAGGTCGGACTGCGGGGCGGTGTCGGCCGGGGCGCTACCGGAGGTCCCGTCCGCGTCCGATTCCGGGCCGGGGTCGCCCGGAGGGGCGGCGGGCGGGGTGGCCGTCAGGCGGAGGGCCGTCAGGAGGGGGGCCACCGCCGGTTCGTGGCGGAGCGGGGTGTCCGTACCGTCCGTCTCGACCGGGACCCCCGCCGCGATCAGGGCGCGACGCATCGCCGGGAGGGTGCGGCCGCCGGCACGGACCAGGACGGCCATGTCCTGCCAGGGCACGCCGTCCTCCAGGTGGGCCCGGCGCAGGATGTCGGCGATGTTGTCCAGCTCGGCGCCGGCCGTCGGGTAGGTGAAGACCTCCACCCGGCCGCCCTCCCGCGTGGCCCGCAGCGCGCGGTGCGCGCGGACCGCGGCCGCGGGGAGGCGGGGCACCGGCATGCGGGTCGTCAGGAGGCGGGTCGCCTCCAAAAGGGCCGCGCCGGAGCGGCGGCCCACCGTCAGGGCCCTGACCTGCGCCCCGGGGAAGGCGGACTCGAAGTCCAGCACGTTGTTGATGTCCGCGCCGCGGAAGGCGTAGATCGACTGGTCCGGGTCGCCGAAGGCGACCAGTGTGCCGCCGCGCCCGGTCAGGGCCCGCAGCAGCCGCAGCTGCGAGGCGTCCGTGTCCTGGTACTCGTCGACGAAGATCGCGTCGTAGGCCGAGGCCAGCGACGGCGTCCGCTCGGCGAGCAGGACCGCGCGGTGCAGGAGTTCCGCGTAGTCCAGCGTGCCCTGTATGTCCAGGACGTCGAGGTATTCGGAGAGGAAGGCCGCCGCCGCCTTCCAGTCGGGGCGGCCGATGCGGTCGGCGAAGTCGGCGAGGGCCGTCGGGCCGAGGCCCAACTCGCGGGCGCGGGCGAGGACCGCCCGGACCTCGTCGGCGAACCCGCGCGTGGTCAGCGCGGCCCGCAGGTCGTCCGGCCAGCGGATCGAGCGGATCCGGCGCTGGCCCTCGAGGAGGGTGCGGACCATCACATCCTGCTCGGGACCGGACAGCAGCCGCAGCGGGTCGGCGAAGAGGTCGGTGTCCTGGTGGGCGCGGACCAGGCCGTAGCAGAAGGAGTGGAAGGTGGTGGCCTGCGGGGCGCGCGCGCCGCCCAGCCGCAGGGCGGCCCGGTCGCGCAGTTCGACCGCCGCCTTGCGGCTGAAGGTGAGGATCAGGATCCGGGAGGGGTCCGTACCCGCTTCCACGCGGGCGGCGGCCGCCTCGACCAGCGTGGTCGTCTTACCGGTGCCCGGTCCGGCCAGGACCAGTAGTGGTCCGCCGGGGTGGTCAACCACCGCCCGCTGCGCTGCGTCCAGCACAGGGGGATCCACCCGTTCCGGCCCGGTGCGCACGAGGCGGTACGCATCGGGGGTCCGCGTACGCCGCCGTTCGGTGCGGTCCGAGGAAGAGGTGATCACGTGAGGTGCCGGTCCTGGTGGGTCTGCGTGGTGTGGCGGTGCTGGCGTGACGGCTCGCGCGGAAGCCGAAGAGGCAACGCTACGGCAACCGGCGCGTGCCGCGCAGTCCCCCCGGGTACCCCGGACGGCCGTTGGCACCGCCGCCCGACCGCCCGCCCCGGCGCCGCATGGCCGAAGCTGTCAGGTGTGAGCCTCGTCGCGCCCGCCGTCCCGTCCGGCCTCCCGTCCGGGGTCCTCTCCGAGGCCCTGTCCGGGGGCCCGTCCGGGCTCCTCACCCGGCGAGCCGTCCCAGCGTGCCCGGCGCATGTCCAGGCGTGGATCGCCACCGGTCGCCAGGCGCAGCGGCGTGGCCTCCGTCCGGTAGTGCTCCAGGGCGCGCGCCTCGTGGCCCGGCAGCGGCAGGCCGTCCGCCCGCACCACGCGCCACCAGGGCACGGCTCCCCCGTACAGTGCCATGACACGCCCGACCTGGCGGGGTCCTCCCTCGCCGAGCCATTCGGCGACGTCCCCGTATGTCATCACCCGCCCGGGCGGAATACGCTCGACGGCCTCCAGTACGCGCTCCGCGTACGCGGGCAGCTCCTCACTCATTCAGCACATGGTGCAGTACGCCGGCCACCCGCCGGTGGAAGTTGTGGTTCCGGACCGGCGCGCACCCTGATGCCCCGGCGGCCCTTCGGTCCGTGCCACCATCTTCCGGGCGGTGACTGGTGATACGTGATCAAGAAGAGACGGATGTGACGACGAAGGAGCAGGGTGTGAGCCCTCCGGAAGGCGCGGCGGGGGACGACGGCGCGCGCCCTGACGACGGCCCCGCCTCCCGCCCGCAGAACCGCCCCGAAGACCTCGCGCCGGACCTGCCGACCGGCCGTACCCCCGGCGCCGACGACAACAGCGGCGCCGACGACGCCGGCGCCGACTCAGGCGCCCCGCACGGCCACGCCCCGACCGACGCCGACCGGGTCGAGGTCGACGAACCGCTGCTCGCCGCCCGCGTGCACCGGCCCTCCGACCTCGTACGCCTCCTCGTGGGCATCCTCGGCATCGCCGTCCTGCTCGGCATCGCCGCCTTCGCCCACGGCACGACCGTCGGCCTCGAGGAGGACATCAGCAAGGGCACCGGCCAGGCGCCGGACCTGTTGATCAAGGTGGCGGCGCTGGTCTCCAGCATCGCGGTGCTGCTGCTCCCCGTCGCCTTCGCCATCGAGCGGCTGATCAAACGCGACGGGCTGCGCATCGCCGACGGCGTCCTCGCCGCCGTCCTCGCGCACGGGGTCACCCTGGCCACCGACCTGTGGGTATCCCAGGCCGCCCCCGACACCATCCAGGACGCCCTGACCCGCTCGGCGGGCGGCGGGGCCCTCACCGATCCCGTGCACGGCTACCTGGCGCCCGTGATCGCGTACATGACCGCGGTGGGCATGACCCGCAGACCCCACTGGCGCGTCGCGCTGTGGGTGGTCCTGCTGCTCAACGCGCTCACCATGCTGGTCAACGGCTACACCACCCCCTTCTCGATCATCCTCACCGTGCTGATCGGCTGGAGCGTGGCCTACGGGACCCTCTACGCCGTCGGCTCCCCCAACGTGCGCCCCACCGGGCAGAACCTCCTCGCCGGGCTGCGCCGCGTCGGTTTCCAGCCGGTCAGCGCGATGCGCGCCGAGATGCCCGAGGGCCCGGAGGCGTCCGAGGCCGGCGACCGCGGCCGGCGCTACCACGTCACCCTGGAGGACGGTCCTCCGCTCGACGTCACCGTCGTCGACCGGGAGCAGCAGGCCCAGGGCTTCTTCTACCGGGTCTGGCGCCGGCTCACCCTGCGCGGCATCACCACCCGCCGCAGCCTGCAGTCGCTGCGCCAGGCCCTGGAGCAGGAGGCGCTCCTCGCGTACGCGGCCATCGCGGCCGGGGCGAACGCACCGAAGCTGATCGCCACCTCCGAGCTGGGTCCGGACGCGGTGATGCTCGTGTACGAGCACCTGGGCGGCAGGACCCTGGACTCCCTCCCCGACGAGGAGATCACCGACGACCTGACCCGCAACGCGTGGGAGCAGGTACGCGCCCTGCAGTCGCGGCGGATCGCGCACCGCAGGCTCACCGGGGACGCGCTCGTGGTGGATCGTTCCGGCAACGTCATCCTCACCGACCTGCGGGGCGGCGAGATCGCGGCCGGCGACCTGGTGCTCCGGATGGACATCGCGCAGCTGCTGGCCACCCTCGGCCTGCGGGTCGGTGCGGAGCGCTCGGTGGCTTCGGCCGTGTCGGTGCTCGGCCCGGACATCGTGGCGGACTGCCTGCCGCTGCTCCAGCCGATCGCGCTGAGCCGTTCCACGCGGGCGACGCTGCGCAAGCTGGCCCGGGAGCGGGCGGAGCGCGAGCGGGAGGCGGTACTGGAGTCCTCGCGGGCGGCGAAGGCCGCGCGGGAGGCGGGATCCGAGGCGGCCTCGGCCCCGACCTCGGCGGCAGCCGAACGCAAGGCCGAGAAGAGGGCCCTCGACGACGCGCTGGACGAGGCCCGCGAGGAGGACCTGCTGAGCCAGATCCGCCGACAGGTGCTGCTCATCCGCCCCCAGGCACCGGTGGAGCCGGCCCGGCTGGAGCGGATCCGGCCGCGCACGCTGGTGTCGTTCATCGCGGGTGCCTTCGGTGCGTACTTCCTGCTCACGCAGCTGGCGCACGTGGACTTCGCAACGATCATCGGCGATGCGCAGTGGGGCTGGGTCGGGGCGGCCCTCGCCTTCTCGACCCTCAGCTACTTCGCCGCGGCGATGAGCCTGCTGGGCTTCGTGCCGGAGCGGGTGTCGTTCCTGCGGACCGTGGTCGCCCAGGTGGCCGGGTCGTTCGTGAAGCTGGTGGCCCCGGCGGCGGTCGGCGGCGTGGCGCTGAACACGCGCTTCCTGCAGCGGGCGGGCGTCCGGCCGGGGCTGGCGGTCGCGAGCGTCGGCGCCTCGCAGCTGTTCGGGCTGGCCAGCCACATCCTGCTGCTGCTGTCCTTCGGCTACCTGACCGGAACCGAGAAGACCCCGGAGATGACCCCGTCGCGGGCGGTCATCGCGGGTCTGCTCACGGTGGCGGTGCTGGTGCTGGTGGTGACGGCGGTCCCGTTCATGCGGAAGTTCATCGTCACGCGGGTGCGGGCGCTGTTCGCCGGTGTGGTGCCGCGCATGCTGGACGTCCTCCAGCGGCCGAAGAAGCTGATGACCGGCATCGGCGGAATGCTGCTGCTGACCGGCTGCTTCGTGATGTGCCTGGACGCGTCGATCCGGGCGTTCGGGGGCGGCGAGGCCATCAGCTACGCGAGCATCGCGGTGGTGTTCCTGGCGGGCAACGCGCTCGGTTCGGCCGCGCCGACGCCGGGCGGCATGGGTGCCGTGGAGACCACCTTGACGCTGGGGCTGATCGCGGCGGGGCTGGAGAAGGAGGTCGCCATCTCGGCGGTGCTGCTGTTCCGCCTGATGACGTTCTGGCTGCCGGTGCTGCCGGGGTGGATCTCGTTCAACTTCCTGACCCGCAAGGAAGCGATCTAGCCTCCGGCTCGGTCTGCGGGGTGCTTCGTGCGGGGGCTGCCGCGCACCCGGGCACTCCGCTCGGGGCCCGTCCCCCGACGGCTCCGCGCCCGCGCCCGAACGCCGCCGGGGCGGTCCGCGCCTGCTCCTCGGCCGCCGGCAGGCCTGGAGGGGCGCGCCCGCACCCCCGCGCGCCGCGAACACCGCCCGGGCTGGAGGTGGGGGCGCTCCACCTCCGCACCCTGGAGGCGCTGGGGCGCGGAGCCTTCGGGAGCCGTCAGAAGACCAGCAGCAGGGTGGTGAGCAGTGCCAGGGAGGCGGCCACCTCGACGGCGCCGACGATCGGGACGCGCAGGCCGCGCCCGGGGAGGGCGGCCGCGCGGGCCAGGTAGGCCGTGAAGGGGAGCGCCAGCCAGGGCGAGAGGCAGGCGGCCGCCGTCAGGGCCGCCGCGTGGTACGCCACCGATCCAACCCGGTAGGCCCGGGAGTTCCGTTCCCGGATCATCGTCTTCACGTACGGCACGGTCCCCGCGAAGTAGAGCAGGCAGGCCGCCGTCGGCCGCCACAGCGCCTGCGGCTCCGCTCCGCCCAGGCGGCCTGCCACGAGCAGCATCCCGCAGGCCGGAACCACCGCCGCCAGGCCGTTCACCAGAGCCCGCTCCCTGCCGCGCCACGCGTAGTACGTGTTCACGGCGACGAAAGGCGCCGCGAGCAGGCAGGCCGCCCACAGCCAGGGGTACAGCACCACCAGGGGCACGCCCGCCGCGGTGAAGGCGGCCGCGGACACCAGGGCCGGCCGCCGGTGGCGCTGCGCCGACCGCAGCCCCCGGGTGGCCAGCCGGAGCCACTGCTGGACGTGGAAGGCCGCGACGTAGCCGAGCAGCCAGGCGGCGAACAGCGCCGCGTGCGCCCATCCCGGCCGGGGCGCCAGGAAGGTGCCCGCGAGGAAGGGCACCGCCAGCATCGCCCACGCCCCGTGCTGGTCCGGGAGCCAGGTGCTCCGCTTCGCGCGGGCCTTCGCTGCCGTCGCCGTCCCGGTTCTCGCCACCGTCACCGCCACCTCCCCGCAAATCGGCATTCCATCGCGCAATTTGCCTGCGCCCGCATGAAGTTGGGTCCTTTCCAGACTCGCATCCACTCGGCTCCGGAAGTACCGGGAATTGGTCATGCGCACGGGGACCTTTGGCCTCGGATTTCCGCAAATCCGCCGGCATGGCAATCGAAATGCACCCTTGATTTCGGCCTGGAGGGTCGCCGTGCAAAGGCGACAGCACGCCGCGGAACAGCTCGTCGGGGCAAGCCGCTTCTTCCCGGGGGCGGGTTGTGGCCTCGGTCGGCCGGGACGGCCCGCCGGCCCGCCCGGACCGGCGCCCGGTGCGCGGTGCGCGGTGCGCGCCACGATCGCCGAGCTCCGCCGGGCGGTGGGAGCGCTGGGCGTGCCCGTCGCGGCGCGCGTGACCCGCCGGCCCCGGGACCTGCCGCAGTACGCCGTCGGCCGCCAAGACCGCGTGCGCGAGACACGACCGTGTGCGCGACATCCGCGAGGCGGCCGCGAAGCTTTCGGACCTCGCCCCGTGCGGTGCCGCCTACGAGGGCGTGGGCATGGCGGCCTGCGTGGCGACGGGCCGCGCGGCCGACAGGCAAGCCCTGGCGGAGGCGGCGTAGGAGCGGACGCGGGCCCCCGCCGGCCGACCCGAACGGGTCAGCGCGCGGGCGGGGGCGGACGGGGGCGCGCAGGATGGTGACATGCCCAGATACCTCCTGCGGGTCGCCGTCGCCGTCGCTCTTGTGGCCGGGGCGGCCAGTACCAGTGGCTGTTCGGACAGCGGGGAGGAGAAGACGCCCAAGGCCGGAGGCACCGAGGGGGCGCCACCTCTGAAGTGGGGGGACTGCGAGGCTCCGACGGCCGCCGAGGGGGGCGGGCAGGCGCCGCCCAAGGGCTGGCAGTGCGCCACGCTCCACGTGCCGCTCGACTACGCGGACCCCGAAGGAGAAACGATTCCTCTCGCCCTGATCCGGGCGAAGGCCAGGAACCAGGACGCGCGCCTCGGCTCGCTCGTGTTCAACTTCGGCGGACCCGGCGGGTCCGGGATCACCACCCTGCCCGGCGCCGCCAAGGAGTACGAGGCCCTGCGCGAACGCTACGACCTCGTGAGCTTCGACCCGCGGGGGGTGGGCCGCAGCGCCCCCGTCCTGTGCCTGGACGACAGGCAGCTCGACGCGTACTACGCCTCGAACTCCTCCCCCGACACCCCGCAGGCGGAGAAGGCGTACCTCGACAACACCCGCAAGTACCAGCAGGCCTGCGAGGCGAACTCCGGGAAGGTGCTCCCGTACGTCGGCACCGAGAACGCCGCCCGCGACCTCGACCGGATCCGGCAGGCCCTCGGCGACGAGAAGCTCAACTACTTCGGGATCTCCTACGGGACCGAGCTCGGCGGGGTCTACGCCCACCTCTTCCCGGAGAAGGTCGGCCGGGCCGTCTTCGACGCCGTCGTCGATCCGACTGCGACCTCCGAGGAGGGCGCGCTCGGCCAGGCCGAGGGCTTCCAGCTGGCGCTCGGCAACTTCGCGCAGGACTGCGTGGACCGGGGCGACGAGTGCCGGCTCCAGGGCAGCACCGCCAAGGAGATCGAGGACAACATCATCAAGCTGCAGAAGCAGCTGGCCGCCAAACCCATCCCGGGGATCGGCGACCGGATGCTGACCGAGTCCTCGGCGACCAACGGCATCGCCCAGGCCCTCTACTCCAAGGAGCTCTGGCCGCTGCTGGAGCAGGGGCTGGACGAGGCGGAGGGCGGCCAGGGGCAGCTGCTGATGGCGCTGTCCGACGCCCTCAACGGCCGTGACCAGAACGGCAACTACAGCAACATCGGCGCCGCCAACACCGCGATCAACTGCGTCGACTCCAAGGACCGCTACACGCTGGAGCAGACCAAGGCGAAACTGCCCGCGTTCCGCGCCGCCTCTCCGGTCTTCGGGGACTTCCTCGGCTGGGCCATGATGGGCTGCACCGGCTGGCCGGTGCCCGGCACGGCGTCGACCCCGGACGTCTCCGCCCCGGGGGCCGACCCGATCCTGGTGATCGGCAACACGGGCGACCCGGCCACCCCGTACGAGGGGGCCCGCAAGATGGTCGAGCGGCTGGGCCCCGGCGTCGGCGTGGAGCTCACGTACAAGGGCGAGGGCCACGGGGCGTACAACAGCGGCGACCCGTGCGTGCAGGGCGCCGTGAACTCCTACCTGCTGGACGGGAAGGTGCCGCCCGCGAACACCGTGTGCACCCCGCCCCCGGAGGCCTCGCAGCCCCCCGCGCAGCCGTCGGCACCCGCGCAGCCGTCGGCACCCGTGGAACCCCTCGGCGCCTGACCGGAACCGCTCCCGGGCGCGCGAAGACAGCGCGAAGGGGCCGTCCCCGCGACGAGCGTCACGGGTGCGGCCCCTTCGCGGACGGATCAGTAGACCGGCTTCTCGGGCTCGATCTGGTGGACCCAGCCGATGACGCCGCCGCCGACGTGCACCGCGTCGGCGAAGCCTGCGGACTTCAGGACCGCGAGGACTTCCGCACTGCGGACACCCGTCTTGCAGTGCAAGACGATGCGCTTGTCCTGCGGGAGGTCCTGGAGGGCGGTGCCCATCAGGAACTCGCCCTTGGGGATCAGCTTCGCGCCGGGGATCGAGACGATCTCGTACTCGTTGATCTCGCGGACGTCGATGATCTCGATCGCCTCGTCGCCGTCGATCCACTCCTTGAGCTGCTTGGGAGTGATCGTGGAGCCCGCGGCCGCCTCCTGGGCCTCCTCCGACACGACGCCGCAGAAGGCCTCGTAGTCGATGAGTTCCTTGACGGTCGCGTTCGGGCCGCAGACCGCGCAGTCGGGGTCCTTGCGGACCTTGACCTGGCGGTACTGCATCTCCAGGGCGTCGTAGATCATCAGGCGGCCGACCAGCGGTTCGCCGACGCCCGTGAGGACCTTGATGGCCTCGGTGACCTGGATGGAGCCGATGGACGCGCAGAGCACACCCAGGACGCCGCCCTCGGCGCAGCTCGGAACCATGCCCGGCGGCGGGGGCTCCGGGTAGAGGCAGCGGTAGCAGGGGCCGTGCTCGGACCAGAACACCGAGGCCTGGCCGTCGAAACGGTAGATCGAACCCCACACGTACGGCTTGTTCAGCAGGACGCAGGCGTCGTTGACGAGGTAGCGCGTGGCGAAGTTGTCCGTGCCGTCGACGATGAGGTCGTACTGGCTGAAGATCTCCATCACGTTCTCGGCCTCGAGCCGTTCTTCGTGAAGGACCACGTTCACGTACGGGTTGATGCCCAGCACGCTGTCGCGGGCGGACTCGGCCTTGGAGCGGCCGATGTCCGACTGGCTGTGGATGATCTGGCGCTGCAGGTTCGACTCGTCGACCTCGTCGAACTCCACGATGCCCAGCGTGCCCACGCCGGCCGCGGCCAGGTACATGAGGGCGGGCGAGCCGAGGCCGCCCGCGCCCACGGCCAGCACCTTGGCGTTCTTGAGGCGCTTCTGGCCGTCCATCCCGACGTCCGGGATGATCAGGTGGCGGGAGTACCGACGGACCTCGTCAACGGTGAGCTCAGCAGCCGGCTCGACCAGGGGTGGCAGCGACACGGGGACTCCGTAGATGGTTACGACTTAACGGTGGTTCTCTCCGTAACACTGCCACGCCCGTCTTCATTCCAAGACACCTGTTCCGATACGTGAGACGATTTCGTCCCAGTACCCGAGCATCGAGGCCCACGGGTCACGGTCCCCCACCGCGCGGCGGTCGGTGAACCAGATCGTGCCGGCGCCCTGCCAGCGAGCCACCCTCATCGCCTCCTCCAGGTGCGTGCGCGGCACCCCGTGGACCAGGTGGCAGAACCGCTCCGGCGGGTACTCCGCCGTCCACTCCGCCACCTGCGACCAGCGGTAGTCGGCCCAGGCCCCGGAGAAGGTGACCAGTTGGTCGGCGGCCTCCGCGTAGCCCTCGTACGGGTGCGTGCCGTGCCCGAGGACGATCCGCAGGTCCTCGCCCAGACCGCGCAGGGTGTCGACGACCCGGCGCACCGATTCCAGGTCCGCCCGGTCGGCCGGGGCGTCGGCGAGGTAGAAGCCGCCGACGCCGTACCAGTCCCGGAAGCGGTGGGCGTCGGAGACGACCTCCCCGAAGGAACGCGATCCGTCCCGCATCGCGAGATGGCCGAGGACCGTGCCGCCCGCCCCGTGCAGCTTCGCGGCCGCTTCGGTGCAGTGCGGATCGGGACGCCCGCCCGGGCCTTCCGACACGTTCAGCACGGCCCAGTGCAGCGGGGTGCCGGGGCGGGTCAGCTCGGCCCACTCCACGGGGGCGAGCAGCGGGTGCGCGTAGCCGGGGATGCCCAGTCCGAGGCGGCCCGCCCCGGTCGCGGCTGCCGTCAGGGCCCCCGGCGGAGTGGTCAGATGCGGCATGCCGCCTCCATCCAGATGTCCGCGAGGGACTCCTCCAGGTTGATCCGGGGCCGCCAGCCGAGCCGGTCGCGGGCGGTCCGCACGTCCGCCTGCTGCCAGGCCCCGCAGCCGTCGGGGTAGGGGTACGGCTGCGGGGCCGCGGCGGCCATCTGCTCGGCGGTGGCCTCGGAGCGGGGGGAGCCGATGGACGCGAGCCCGGCCGGACGGCCGGGGTGCCCGTGCGCCTGCTGTGGCCCGCCGTGCGGCACGTCCAGCTCGTGCAGGGCTCCTCCGTATCCGGCGACCCGCGCCAGGACGGCGGCCGCGTCGCGGAGCCGGACGGCGCGGCCGGTGCCGATGTTCACCACGCCCTGGGCGGCGGACAGGGATGCGGCGTGCACGGCCCGCGCCACGTCCCGGACGTCGACGAAGTCGCGCTGCACGCCGAGCCCGCTGAGCTTGAGCTCGCCGTCGCCGGACTGCATCGCGCGCCGCATGGCCTCGGCGAGCCGGCCGAGCGGGGACCCGGCCGGGGTGCCCGGGCCGACGGGCGAGAAGATCCGCAGGACGACAGCGTCCAGCCCGGAGCCGAGGACCAGCTCGGTGGCGGCCAGTTTGCTGACGCCGTACGGCCCGCCGGGTCTCGGGACGGCGTCCTCGGCCGTGGAGGATCCCGGCTGGCTGGGCCCGTACTCGGCGGCGCAGCCGAGCTGCACGAGCCGGGCCCCGCAGCCGCTGCGGCGCAGGGACTCGCAGATCGTCGCGACGGCGACGGTGTTGTGCCGGGTGAGCTCGCGGGCCCCGCCCCGGGTGGCTCCGGCGCAGTTGATGACGACGCCGGGGTGGACGGCGTCGAGGAAGCGCGTGAGTGCTCCGGGGCTGCCGGTGGCGAGGTCGAAGCGGACGTCGGCGTCGTCGCCGCGGCCGAGCGCGGTGAGCTGTACGGCCGGGTCGGCGAGCAGTCGGTCGGCGACGTAGCGGCCGAGGTATCCGTTGGCTCCGATCAGCAGCACCCTCATCGCGTGACCCCTTGGTTGGTTGGCTGGCCGGTCATGTCTGTTTCTCCTTGCGGACGGGTGGGCGGGATGGGGCGGGGTACAGGGGAGCGCCTCGGCGTCGGCTCCGAAGGGCTGTGGTGGTCCCGGGGGACGTCATGGCCTCGCGTGCGCGGATGCGCGGGACAGGGCGAGGACGGCGTGGACGAGGAGGGCGGCCGCGGCGGCGGTCGCCGCCGCCGGGACCGGGATCAGGGCGAGGGCGAGTGCGGCGGCGGGTCCGCGGCGGGATCCGTGCCGCAGCAGCAGCCGGGTCAGGAAGAGCAGGAGGGCGAGCGGCACGGCCGGCGGGAGCGGTGTGCCGGCGAGCGCGGCGGCCCCGGCGGCGGCCGCGGTGAAGCCCGCGACGGCCGTGAGCAGCAGCGGGCGGGCCCGGTCGGCGAAGTCCTCCAGGGCGCGGCTCGCCTCGAGCCGGGCACGGGCCCCGGCCGCGAAGGCCGCGGCGAGCAGGTGCCCGGGGGCGACGGCCAGCGCGAGGCCGACCGCGAGGGCGGTGCCGTACCGGTACGCGGCCCAGCCGGCGACGGCTGCGGCCAGCAGGTGCACGAGCCAGGGGAAGCGGCCCCCGGCGGCCCGCCCCGGCCACACCAGTGCGGCGACGGTGGCGGCCACGGCGGCCGGCCCGGCCCACGCCTGGTCCGCGGCGGCCGCAGCTGCGGCGAGGGCCCCGGGCAGCAGCGCACAGCCGAAGGCGCGGTGAGCGGACGGCCCGGCCGGCACCGGGGCCGGCGCGGCGGCGGGAGCCTCCCCGCGCGGGCTGCGGGCGTACAGCTCCTCGGCGAGGGAGAAGACGTCCCGGTGGCGGAAGCGGGCGGCGGTGCGGTCGGTGATGCCGTGGGCCTCCAGGCCGGCTGCGATCTCCAACGGGTCCACGGCCCCCTCGCACAGCGCCCGGTGCCGGTGCAGCAGGGCCTTGACGGGATCACCCGCGGCCCGTCGGCGCACCCCTCCGGCCGCCGGTGTGGGTGCGGCCGCGGTGTCGGGGTCGACGGTGGTCATACAACGGCCTCCGAGGTCGGGTCCGGTGCGGGCTTGGCCCAGGTCGGGCTGGTCCAGTGCCCGGGCACCCGCGCCTCCGGGGGCCGGGCGAAGGGGATGCCGCCGCCGTCGGGCCGCCCGGAGCCCTTGGCCAGCAGTCGCAGGTAGATCTCCTGGAAGGCGGCGACGTTCTGTTCGACGGTGAACAGCTCCAGGGCCCGCGCCCGGGCCGCGGCTCCGAGGCGCTCCGCCCGCTCGGCGTCCCCGAGCAGGGAGAGGCAGGCTTCGGCGAGCGCCCGCGGGTTGCGCGGCGGGACGACGAGCCCGGTGCCGCCGATGACCTCGCGGACCGCGCCCACGTCGGTGGAGACGGTGGCGCGCCCGCAGAGCATCGCCTCGGCGAGAGTGACGGGGAAGCCCTCGATCACGGAGGACAGCACGACGACCCGTCCGGCGGCGTACGCCTCGGCCGCGGAGGGCGCCTCGGGTCCGCCGACCTCCTCGAAGGCGACCGGGTTCTCCCCGACCGTGACGCTGTCGGCGGCCTCGTCGGGGAACAGCTGCGCGGCGAGGGAACGGCAGTCGGCGAGGTAGCCGGGGTCCGCCGCCGTGGCGAAGATCCGCAGCCGGGCGCGCGGTTCGGCCCTCCTGACCTCGGCGAAGGCGTGCAGCAGGGCGATGAGGTCCTTGGCGGGTTCCACCCGGCCGACCCACACGATTGCGTCGGGGTCCCCGCGGTCGGCGGACTCCCCGACGGTGGCGAATCGGTCCGCCTCCATCCCCGGGTAGACGGTCCGCAGCCGGTCGCGGCCGGCGCCGCACCGCTCCTGCCAGCGCCGGGCGTGCGCGTTGCCGGGAGTCAGGAAGTCGGCCCGGGCGTAGATCTCGCAGGCCAGCCGCAGGTGGAAGGCGGCGAGCAGGGCCCGTACGGCGGGGCGGGGCTCCTGGCTCCCCCCCGCGCCGAGGTGGGACAGGTAGTGGGCGCGCAGCTGGACCCCGTACTCGGTGACCAGCAGCGGGACCCCGAAGAAGCGTTTGGCCAGCAGGCCGGGGAGCGCCGCCACCCCGCCCGCCGCCGCGTGGCAGACGTCGACCGCGCCGAGGCCCTCGCCCCGGGCGTCCTCCTCGTACCAGTCGAGGGACAGCGGCCGCAGCATGCGCTCCAGTTCGTCCACGAACTCCAGCAGGTCGGACACCTGCGCCGCCTGTACGGTGCGGCTGGCGCCCGGTGCCCGGCAGGCGCCTTCCAGTGCCCGCACCGCCGACTCGGAGCGCAGCGCGGCGTAGAGCCCGCCCTGTTCGCGGGCGAGGCCGGCGAGCCCGTAGAGCCCGGCGGCGAAGGGGTCTGGCGCGCCGGCGCAGATACCGTGGACCAGCTCCCGCAAGAAGTCGGCGAAGAGCCGGCGCTCACGCCGGGAGTAGGTCCGCCCGTCGTCGGCCGGGGCCCACAGGGGGGCCGTGCGGACCTGGGTGACGTGCTCGGGCAGCGGGATCCGGGCGCGTTCCTGCTCGGCGCTGCGGCTCAGCGCGTAGAGCTCGAACTCGTGCTGCGGGAGTCCGCGCACGAGCCGGTCGCACCACAGCCTGGCCTCGCCCGTCGCATACGGATAACCACCTTCCGTGAGTAGTCCGATCCGCACGAGTGGCACCCCCGATCTCCCGTCCAGGCGGTCGCCGTCGGTCAGGCGACCCGCCGCGGAAGAACTCAAGCGGATATGCCGAAGGCGCGACGGACGGTTGTCCGTCGCGCCACCGGAAGGGGTGAAGAGTCGTAACTTTCCCGTACGGTTCGCGTTCGAGCACGCTAGAAGTACAGCCCTGTCGGGCCCCAACTAGGCGGCGGGCAGGGCCTCCTGGCGCGACCAGCGTCATCCCGCGGCCGCCCCCGGGTCCGGCCCGGTCATGGCGACTGGCAGTCGGCGCGCAGTGCCTGCGTGGTCACGCCGAGGGCCGGGACGGGCTCGTCGCAGACGATCAGCCGGGGCCGGGGCCGACGATAGCCCGCGCCGGCGCCGGGGAGATGCCCACGCGCCGGCGCCGGCCGCCGCCGAACTCGTGCGCAAGCCCGCGGGCGCGGCGTGCGCCGTGCGGCGTGCGGTTGTGCGGCGTGCGCGAGGCCCACCCGGTCGAGCACCTCGTCCAGGTGGGTCCGGGCGGCCCGCCGGGAGGCGCCCGGCCGGATCCGGCGGACCCGGGCTCCGGCCGCCGACGGCGGGGTACGGGTCCAGGGAGCCCAGGGGTCCTGGAGGACCATGGCGGCCGTCCTGCCGCGCAGGCGGCGCAGTTCGGCGGGCGCGCCCCCGCGGCCACGCCGGTGCCGCGGGGACGGACGGTGCCGCGCTCCACATGGCTCCCGCGCCTGGGGGCATGGGCGTGCCCGGGCGCGTCGGCGTCACGGAGAGGACGCAAGGGGCGCTCGCGCGGCCGGGCCGGCGTCAGCGGCAGGAGACGGTCGGCCGCACCGTGCGCGGCCACACCGGGGAGCGCGAGCTCAACGGCGGCGCTCGCGGTCGGGGGGTGCCGGGCGACGCGCGAGCACGAGGGCCGGTGACCGGACTCCGTGTCGGCGCGACCACCGGCCCGCCCCCGGCACTGCGTCAGCTCCCGGGAAAGGCCCAGGGGTTGGGCCTGCACTGGACACCGTCGATGTTGAGTGACTTGGTCTGCTGCTGCATGACCGGGGCGAGCGCTCCGGGGGTGCGGCAGTTGACGTGGTCGTGCCCGAGCCGGTGGCCGACCTCGTGGTTGATGAGCATCTGACGATAGATCAACATCTGGTCCGGACCGTAGGTCTCGGAGCCCTGGGCCCACCGGAAGGCGTTGATCATCACCCGCTCCGTGCTCGCCGAGTCGCAGGACACGTTGCCGACGACGGTGTCGAGGTTCGACTTGGCGCACCAGACCCCGGTGGTGCCCGGGCTGGCGAGGGTGATCACGAAGTCCGCCTTGCCGCCCGGCACGCGCTCGAAGGTCATGGCGCCGCCGTGGGCCCAGCTGCGGTCGTCGTTGAGGGTGCGGTGGACGGCCTCGGCGAAGAGCTGCGGGTCGAGGCCCAGACCCTGCTCGACGTCGACCCGGTAGCGCACGATCCTGCCCTTGCCGGGGGCCTTGGCCACGCCCGGCACGGTGTCGAAGGTCCCGGGGCCGGCGAGTTTCGGGTCGAGGGGCAGCTGCGCGGCCATCTGCTGTTCATACGTCAGCTCGGGTGCTGGTGCGGGCGCGGCGGCGGACGGTGCGACCGGTACGGCCGCGCCGCCGTTCGGAGTCGGCCGGCCGTCGGAGCGGGAGGCGGCCGTGTCGCTGCGGTCCTTGCCGGTGGCCGCGGGCGCACCCGCCCGGGCCTCGTCGGCGTCCGTGTCGAGGAACGCCTGGCCGGCGACGACCACCGCGAGGACCGTGGTGACCGCGGCCGCGGCCATCCCGGTGTACGCCAGGGCCTTCTTGCCGCGGCCGGAGGCGGGTCGCTCCTCGACGGGATCGGCCGGCACCCGGGGGCCGGGCACGAGGCGGTGCGAGCCGGTGGAGACGACGGGGTCCGGCGCGGCCGGGGGCACGGGCTCGGGAGCCCGGGGGGCCGGCTGCTCGAACGTGACCTGCGGGAAGCCCACCGCGGGGGTGCCGAAGGCCGGTGTGTCGTAGTCCCGGGGGGCGGCGGGGGCTGCCGCCGCCCGCGCGGCGGGCGCGGGGTCGTCACCGGAGCGCGGGCGGGGTACGCCGTGCCAGTCCCCGTAAACGGAGTCGGGTCCGGCCCCCCACGCGCCGCCGGTCTCGTACTGCTGGGGGTGGCCGCCGGCCCGCGCACCGGCGGCGGGGCGGTCCTGGGGCACGTATCCGTGGTGCGTGACGGTCGGCTCGGGCCACCCGGCGAACGGGTCGTCGTTGCCGAAGACGTCATCCCCGAACGCGTCGTACGCGAACCGGTCCTCGTACGCGGCGTGATCCGGCTGCGCCTGCGGGCGCGCTGCTGCAGGCGCCGGCGCCGGAGCGGACTCCGGAGCGGGCGCCCCGGATTTTCGACTGTGTCGTCCCACGGCCCTCAGCCCCTGCCGTCTTCGGTGTCCCGGACCGCAGCCCCTGCGCCTGTGTCGCGCAGCAGCTCCGTGAAGGCGGCGGCCACCACCTCGGGGTACTCCATCATCGCCACGTGCCCGGCCTCGGGCAGGGTCAGCAGCCGCGAACCCCGGAAGGCTGCGGCCGCCTTGTGCGCCATACGGTACGAGATCAGTTGGTCCCGGCCACCGTAGACCAGCAGGGACGGGGCGAGCACCCGCTGCGCCTGCCGCCACAGTCCGTGCTGGCCGCCGAGGGTGTAGGCGTCGACGATGCCGCGCGAGGTGCGGGTCATCGCGTCCCAGAAGTACGGGAGCGCCATCCGGCGCTCCATCTCCTCCACGGCGTTGCGGAACCCTTCGGGAGTCACCCGGGAGGGGTCTCCGTAACAGAGGGCCGTCACCCCGCGCGTGCGCTGTTCGGCACTGAGGCCCTGTGTCATCCGGCTGAAGAGCGCGGCCACCCCGGGCAGGGCCAGCAGCGCGGTCGGCACGGCCGACCGCTGCACGCGCAGCTCGGGGAGGGCGGGCGAGACGAGCGTCAGCGTGCGCACGAGGTCGGGGCGGACGGCCGCGACCCGGGTGGAGACGGCGCCGCCGAGGGAGTTCCCGAAGAGGTGGACCGGCCCGCGCCCGGCGGCGTCGAGGTGGCGGATGACGGCCCGCGCGAACGCGGTGACGGAGTAGTCGCGGTCGGCGGGAGGCGGGGACCATCCGAAGCCGGGCAGGTCCACGGCCTCGCCGTCGACGGTGTCCGCCAGCTGCTCCATCAGCGCCGACCAGTTCTGCGAGGAACCGCCCAGGCCGTGCACGAAGAGGGCGGGCGGCAGGCCGTCGCGTCGGGGCGGGCGCACCCGGACGGCCAGTTCCAGCCCGGGCAGCGCGGCGGTGCGCAGCTGCTCCCCGTCGGCCAGCCGGACCCCTCCCGCGGGGGAGGACGGTTCGGCGGCGGACCGTACGCCCGGCAGCTCGGTCGAAGACATGCGGGCAATGTTACGAGACGATCACGTTCCACTTGTTGTGTTCGCGGTCACAGTCTCATCGCGGATCCGCATAGCGGCGCTTCGGCGATCCTCCTAGGCTCGTAGGTGACACAAGGAAGCGAGGGGAGCGGCATGACTGTCGACCCTGCGGAGCCGGACACCTTCCGGGAGCAGTTTCCGGAATCCCTCGATCCTGAGGCGCCAGAGGAGGATGTGGCGGAGCAGCAGGCCGATCTCCGGCCCGACGACGACGACCCCGAGACCGGCCGCGAGGCGGGCCAGGCCGCGGACGGCGACGCCGCCGAGCAGGCACGCGTGGTGCAGCTGGACGAGGACGACTACCGCTGACCGACCGTCGATCGACCGCTGACCAGCGCCTCCGGGCCGTCCGTACCGCGAGAAAACTCGGCTCGGACCCCCCAGATTCGGTTACCGAAAAGTACGATGGCGGCGCGGCGCAGAGCGCCTGTGTTCCGAGAGAAAGTGGGAGGCGGCGTGACAGCCATCGAGCAGACCGAGGCAGCGCGTCCGCGGGGCACGCGACTGCCGCGCCGGGCCCGGCGCAACCAGCTGCTGGGCGCGGCCCAGGAGGTCTTCGTCGCCCAGGGGTACCACGCGGCCGCCATGGACGACATCGCCGAGCGCGCCGGGGTGAGCAAGCCGGTGCTCTACCAGCACTTCCCGGGCAAGCTCGACCTGTATCTGGCCCTGCTGGACCAGCACTGCGAGGCGCTGCTGCTGGCCGTGCGCACGGCGCTCGCGTCGACGACGGACAACAAGCTGCGCGTGGCCGCCACCATGGACGCCTACTTCGCGTACGTGGAGGACGAGGGCGGCGCCTTCCGGCTGGTCTTCGAGTCGGACCTGACGAACGAGCCCGCGGTGCGCGAGCGCGTCGACCGCGTCTCGCTGCAGTGCGCGGAGGCGATCTCCGACGTCATCGCCGAGGACACCGGCCTGTCCAAGGACGAGTCGATGCTGCTGGCGGTGGGGCTGGGCGGGGTGTCGCAGGTGGTGGCCCGCTACTGGCTCTCCAGCGAGAGCCCGGTGGCCCGTGAGACGGCGGTCGGCCTGCTGACCTCGCTCGCCTGGCGCGGCATCGCCGGCTTCCCGCTGCACGGCTCGGAGTCCTGACGGCCGTCGCGCGGTCGCCTCGGCGCGGCTCCCGCGACGTCCCCGCCGGTGTTCGCTGCGAGCGTGTCCGCTGTGCGCCGTCCGCATCCCCTCTCCGGGCTAATGTGGACCGCGTACGGCGCGGCTGATCGCGCGAACCGGATCGTCGGAGGGACAAAGCCGTGGAGGTCAAGATCGGCGTGCAGCACGCACCCCGGGAGATCGTGCTGGAGAGCGACCTGAGCGCCGAGGAGCTGGAGAGCATCGTCAGCGCCGCGCTGTCCGGCAACGAGCCGCTGCTGAGCCTCACCGACAACAAGGGCCGCAAGGTCCTGGTGCCGTCCGACCGCCTGTCGTACGTCGACCTGGGTGAGCCGACCACGCGCAAGGTCGGTTTCGGAGCGCTCTGAGAACTGTCCGAAACGGCCCGGTGGTTGAGTCCACCGGGCCGTTTCTCTTTCTTCCGCTTCGGGTAGGACCGCAGTGACCCGGTTTGCCCTGACGTATGGGAGAGACCTGATGCTGCTGATGGAAGTGCTCGGCTCCGCACTGCTGGGGCTCGCCCTGTCCGCAGCAGCCGTCCGAGGGCTCGAGGCCCGACTTCCCTCTCGGCGAGTGGTGCTGGTCAGCGGCGTGCTGGGAGCACTGTTCGGGGCCTATCTCACCCATTTCGCGCTGGGCCCCGGGCGCAACACGCTGTTGGCGACGTTCGTCGGCGCGGTGCTGGTGTCGGCCGTGGTGCTGTCCCTGCTGCTCCGACCGGCCCGCGGGCCCCGCACGCGTCCCCACAGGACTCCGTTTTCGCTCCCGTCGCGGGGGTGACCCCTGAAGCCGGGCCGTGAGGCCCGCTCCCCGGATTACGTACGTCGGCCCCGGCGCGCACATGGCGCGCCGGGGCCTTCGAGGTACGGGGTCCGGTCAGGCGGCGAGGCCGAGGGCCGCCATCCGCTTGGTGTGGGCCTTGGTGATGCGGGTGAACATCTCGCCGACGGCCGCGAGGTCGAAGCCGGCCGCCATCCCGTCGACGCCTCCGACCAGCATGGTCGAGAGTGCGTCACGCTCGGCGACCACGCGCTGGGCCTGTGAGAGGGCCTCACCCATCAGGCGGCGGGCCCACAGCGCGAGCCGGCCGCCGCAGCGGGGGTCGGCCTCGATCGCGGCGCGCACCTTCTCGACGGCGAAGTTGCCGTGGCCGGTGTCGTCGAGCACACCGAGCACGAGGGCGCGGGTGTCGGTGTCCAGGTGGGAGGCGACCTCGCGGTAGAAGTCACTGGCGATGGAGTCGCCGACGTACGCCTTGACCAGGCCCTCCAGCCAGTCCGACGGGGCGGTCTGGCGGTGGAAGGCGTCGACGCCCTGGGCGAAGGGCTCCATGGCGGCGGTGGGCTCGACCTCGATCTTCGTGAGGCGGTCGCGGAGCCGCTCGAAGTGGTGGAATTCGGCGGAGGCCATCGCGGCGAGCTCGGCCTTGTCGTCCAGGGTGGGCGCAAGCTTCGCGTCCTCCGCGAGGCGCTCGAAGGCCGCGAGCTCCCCGTAGGCGAGCGCGCCGAGCAGGTCCACGACGGCGGCCCGGTACTGCGGCGAGGCAGATGCGGCCGCCCAGTCCTGCGAGGCGATCCCCGTGGCCTCGGCGGGGTTGCTGTCGTCGGCGGGCGAGGCGTTTTCTACGGTCGGCATGCTCCGCACAATAGCCCGCCGAATGGCCCCTCAAAGCACCATGTCCACTCCCAGCCTGTCCACCTAAACCCACCTGGCCGGTGAATTCACCCGACACACCTGCGCGATTCCGGGGTACAGTGGTAATGCGCCTGCCGAATACTCGGCGGGCCATCCGAATGAGGATGCCCGGTCGGTGGCCCGATCGGCTCCAACCGACCGCCCTCGGTGTGGTGCGTACGTCCATGCGTACCGCCTCCCACGAGGGGCCCCCTCAGCGGCAGATGCGCTTGAGCGAAGGCCAGTGGTCCCGCGCAGCTTCGTACGTGGCAGTACTGCAAGCACAGCACGGTAGGACCCCCCTCGCCGCCTCGCGCCGCGTCTCACAGAAGAGGCAGCACCCTGACTACGTTCCGAGACCTCGGGATCTTTCCCGAGACTGCCGAAGCGCTTGAAGCCGTCGGCATCGTGTCCCCCTTCCCCATCCAGGAGATGACCCTCCCCGTCGCCCTCTCCGGCACGGACGTCATCGGCCAGGCCAAGACCGGAACCGGCAAGACGCTCGGTTTCGGCCTTCCCCTGCTGGAGCGGGTCGTCGTCCCCGCGGACGTCGAGGCCGGCCGCGCCACGCCCGACCAGCTGACCGACGCCCCGCAGGCCCTCGTGGTGGTTCCGACCCGCGAGCTGTGCACCCAGGTCACCAACGACCTGCTGACCGCAGGCAAGGTCCGCAACGTCCGCGTCCTGGCCATATACGGCGGCCGCGCGTACGAGCCGCAGGTCGAGGCCCTCAACAAGGGCGTCGACGTGATCGTCGGCACCCCGGGCCGCCTGCTCGACCTCGCCGGGCAGAAGAAGCTCGACCTGTCGCGCGTCCGTGCGCTCGTCCTCGACGAGGCCGACGAGATGCTCGACCTGGGCTTCCTGCCCGACGTCGAGAAGATCATGGCCTACCTGCCCCCGAAGCGTCAGACGATGCTGTTCTCGGCGACCATGCCGGGCGCGGTCATCGGCCTGGCCCGCCGGTACATGACGCAGCCGACGCACATCCGCGCCGTCTCCGAGGACGGCGAGGGCGCGACCGTCGCCAACATCACGCAGCACGTCTTCCGCGCGCACAACATGGACAAGCCGGAGCTGGTCTCCCGCATCCTGCAGGCCGAGGGCCGAGGCCTGGCCATGATCTTCTGCCGCACCAAGCGCACGGCGGCCGACATCGCCGAGCAGCTGGAGCGGCGCGGCTTCGCGTCCGGCGCCGTCCACGGCGACCTCGGCCAGGGCGCGCGCGAGCAGGCCCTGCGCGCGTTCCGCAACGGCAAGGTCGACGTGCTGGTGTGCACCGACGTCGCCGCGCGCGGCATCGATGTCGAGGGTGTGACCCACGTCATCAACTACCAGACGCCGGAGGACGAGAAGACCTTCCTGCACCGCGTGGGCCGCACCGGCCGCGCGGGCAACAAGGGCATCGCCGTCACCCTCGTCGACTGGGACGACATCCCGCGCTGGCAGTTGATCAACAAGGCGCTGGAGCTGGACTTCCACGAGCCGGTCGAGACGTACTCCACGTCCCCGCACCTGTTCGAGCAGCTGAACATCCCGGCCGGCACCAAGGGCATCCTGCCGCGCGCCGAGCGCACGCGGGCCGGCCTGAAGGCCGAGGACCTGGAGGACCTGGGCGAGACCGGCGGCCGCGGTGGCCGCGGTGGCCGGTCCGCGCAGGCCGCCACGGTGACCGAGGACCGTCCGCCCCGTACGCCGCGGCAGCGCCGCCGTACGCGCAGCGGGTCCGAGGTCGGCGCCGAGCCGGCCGCAGTGTCCCCCGTGGCCGAGGCTCCGCAGGCACCGGCCGGCGACGAGCCGCGCAGGCCGCGCCGACGCCGGACCCGTGTGGGTGCGGTGCCGGTGCAGTCCGCCCCGGCGGCGGTGGCCGAGGTCCCGGTCGCGGCTCCCGTGGCTGCGGCTCCCGTGGCCGAGGTGGCCCCGGTCGCCGAGGAGGCCCCGGCCAAGCCGCGGCGCGCCCGCACCCGCAAGGTCGTGGAGACGGCGCCGGAGCCGGACTTCCAGATGGCCCCGCTCGTCGAGCCGGCGCCCGTCCGGGCGCGGCGTCCGCGCAGGATCGTGGAGACGGCGCCGGAGCCGGACTTCCAGATGGCTCCGCCCGTCGAGCCGGTCCGGGCGCGCCGCACCCGCAAGGCCGCGGCCGCTCCGGTGACCCCGGTCGCCGAGGCCCCCGCGGCGGCCGTGGCCGAGGAGGCCCCGGTCAAGGCGAAGCGCACCCGGACCCGCAAGGCCGCGGAGGCCGCGCCGGTCGCCACCGAGGCCGCCGTCGTGGCCGAGGAGGCCCCGGCCAAGCCGAAGCGCACGCGCGCCCGCAAGGCCGCGGAGGCCGCGCCGGTCGCCACCGAGGCCGCCGTGGTGGCCGAGGAGGCCCCGGCCAAGCCGAAGCGCACCCGCACCCGCAAGGCCGCGGCCGCGCCCGAGGCGTAGAACCCGGCACCGCATCGGCGGCCCCGGCCCCCTTCCGAGGGGGCCGGGGCCGCCGGCGTACCCGGGCTGTGCCGGAATCTACGGGCCGGTAACCTCGGGCCATGAGCAAGCCCCCGCGCCTCACGCTGCCGTCCGCCGCCCGTGCGTACCGCCTGTCCACCGACCGCGGTTCCTTCGCCGTGCACGAAGCCGGCGAGCCGATCCGCGGCACCGCCCTGCTGGTCCCCGGCTTCACGGGCAGCAAGGAGGACTTCATCGGACTGCTGGAGCCGCTGGCCGCCGCCGGCTACCGGGTGGTCGCCGTCGACGGACGCGGCCAGTACGAGACGCCCGGCCCGCGGGAGGAGTCGGCGTACGGCCTGGAGGAGCTGGCGGGCGACGTCCTCGCGCAGGTCGGGGCACTGCGCGCGGGCAGCGTGCACCTCGTCGGCCACTCGCTCGGCGGGCTGGTCTCGCGCGCCGCCGTGCTGCGCGACCCGTCGCCGTTCGCCTCGCTCACCCTGCTGAGCAGCGGGCCGGCGGCGATCGCCGAGGATCAGCAGGCTCGTACGAAACTGCTGGTCGCCGCGCTGGAGGCGATGGGTGACGACATGGCGGGGATCTGGGAGGCGATGCGGGCGCACGACGCTCAGGACGCGGCCCAGGACTCCCCCGAGCTGACGCACTTCCTGCGCGAGCGGTGGCTGGCCACGGTCCCCGAGCAGCTGATCGTCACGGGCCGGGCGCTGATCTGCGAGCACGACCGGGTGGACGAGCTGAGCCGGGTGGCGCTTCCCAAGCTGGTGCTGTCCGGGGTCGTGGACTACGCCTGGCCGGTCCCGCTGATGGACGCGATGGCAGAGCGGCTCGGTGCGCGGCGGGTGGTGGTCCCGGGGACCGAGCACTCCCCGAACGCCGAGGATCCGGCGACGACGGCCGCCGCGCTGGCCTCGTTCTGGGACTTCACCACCGGCATGTAGTTAGGCAGTGAAAAAATTTCCTTAGCGTAGGGAATGATTGCGGACTACACTTCGTTGAACCAGTGCAAGGAGAACACTGACGAAGGGAGAAGCCCCGTGCGCTTCGAGATTCTGCGCCTGGACGACGTCGACGGGACCGCCGTGGACAGCACCGTCGTGGACGCGGCCTCCGTCAACCGGATCGTGCAGCAGGCCGCGTACGTCGGCCAGCGCATCCTGATCCGACCGGCCGAGAGCGCGTCCATCTGACGCTCCGCGCGAAACGTTCACGCCCCCGCACCGGGACCGGTGCGGGGGCGTTCGCGTACCTACGGTCGCAGGCGCTCAGGATCCCTGGACCACCTGGAGCACGCCGTTGATGATCTGCTGGACGGCGATCGCCGACAGCATCATGCCGGCGAGCCGGGTCACGAGGACGACGCCGCCGTCCTTGATGACCCGGATGATCACAAGCGAGTAGCGCATGGTGATCCACAGCACGACGTGCATGGCGATGATCGCGGCCCAGACGGAGACCTGTCCGGCCGCCCCGTCCGCCTTCTGGACGGCCAGGATGACGGAGACGATCGCACCGGGCCCGGCCAGCAGCGGCATGCCGAGCGGGACCAGGGCGACGTTCACGTCCTTGGTCTGCTTGGGCTCGTCGGTCTTGCCGGTGAGCAGGTCGAGTGCGATGAGCAGGAGCAGCAGACCGCCGGCGATCATCAGCGCCGGGACGGAGACGTGCAGGTAGTCGAGGATCTGCTGACCGCAGAGGCCGAAGACCGCGATGACGCCGAAGGCCACGCAGACGGCCTGCCACGCCATGCGGCGCTGCACCTTGACGGGACGGCCGGAGGTCAGCGCCAGGAAGATCGGCGTGATCCCCGGCGGGTCCATAATCACAAAAAGGGTGAGAAAAAGGGATCCGAAGACGGCGAAGTCGAACACAGTGATGCCTTGCAGGAGAGAGGGGTGTCGCGCAGAAGAAGTCAGGGACGGGTCGAGCGGGCCGCGAAGTGGCCGGTCAGCGCTCGCGCCCGCCCGCGCCCGGCACGGGGAAGGCCCCGGTCGCGCGGCGTGTGATCTCGCCGTAGATCTCGGGGTCGGTCGTGTACTCGCCCAGCCGGCAGGTCTTGCGGCTGCCGTGGTAGTCGCTGGAGCCGGTGGTCAGCAGCCCGAGGTCCGCCGCCAGGGCGCGCAGGCGCGCGCGGGTATCGGTGTCGTGGTCCATGTGGTCGACCTCGACGCCGTCCAGGCCCGCCGCCGCCAGCTCGGCTATCGCGGACGCGGGCACGCACCGGCCGCGCTTGACGGCGGCGGGGTGCGCGAGGACGGTGACGCCGCCTGCCGCCTTGACCAGGCGTACGGCATCGAAGGGGTCGAGCTCGTGCTTCTCGGCGTACGCGCGGCCGCCGTCGGCGAGCCAGTCCGGCGTGAAGGCGTCCGAGACGGTGGGCACGACGCCCAGCTCGACGAGGGCGGTGGCGATGTGCGGCCGGCCGACCGAACCGTCGCCGGCGATCCGCGCCACCTGTTCCCAGGTGACGTCCACGCCGAGGTCCTGGAGCTTGCCGACCATGGTCCGGGCCCGCGGGACCCGGTCGTCGCGGACGAGTTCCCGCTCGCGGGCGAGCTCGGGCTCCTCGGGGTCGAAGAGGTAGGCGAGCATGTGCACGCCGATCCCGTCGAGACGGCAGGACAGCTCGGCGCCCGTCACCAGCGTGAGTCCCGCGGGAAGGGCCGCGAGGGCCTCGCCGTACCCGCCGACGGTGTCGTGGTCGGTCAGTGCGACCACGTCCAGCCCGGCGCCGGCGGCATTGCGCACCAGCTCGGCGGGGGTGTCCGTGCCGTCGGATGCCGTGGAGTGGGCGTGCAGGTCGATGCGCACAGCCGAACTCCATGGGTCGTACGGACGGGGGGACACTCCAGGATAACCGGGCGGAAGGTCCGCTTTCGCCGGAAGGATCTACGGGGGGCGCCCGCAGCGAGCTACACAGGGCCCAGGATGCGCGGGCTGAGGGCCCCGCACGGGAGCAGTTCGACCTCGGCGCCCCCTTCGCGCAGGTCGGTGAGGACCAGCTCGTCGTACAGCAGGAGGCCGGACTGCTGCGGCCATACGATGGCCCACAGCCACAGGCCGCGCGCCTCGCCGGCGAAGACGGCCCGGTCGTCCGGGCCACCGCCCACGTGCCACAGCGGCGTCGGCCGGCCCGCCGCGACCACCTTGGTGTGGGGCGGCCCCTCCATGTTGATGGACCGGCCCGGGTCGAGGCCGTCGATGCCCGCGTACCGCGCGCCCAAGCCGACGCCCAACTCCTCCGCGATCAGCAGCAGCTCCCCCATCCCGCCCACCGGTCCGGGACCCGAGCAGGCGACCACCGTCGCCCGGCCCCCGCTGCGGTCGTCACCGGCGGACGCCACGCCGGTGAACAGCCATCCGAGCGGCAGCGGCCACGGCATCCAGACCGGCACGCGCGCCCGGTGCACGACCACGCCCAGGCCCTCCACGCTCGGCGGGATGACGGGCTGCAGGGGGTGGACGGCGCCGTGCACCGCGCACTGCCAGGAGTCGGAGAAGAGTCCGGGCGCCCTGACCCGGCCACCGCACTTCGGGCAAGTTGGTTCACCCCTCATAGGTAGCCACGCTCCTCCCCGCCCGGCCGCCAGTCAAGGCATCGTCACCCGTCCGGGCTGTCAGTCCAGTGCGACAGCGCTACGCAGAGGATCCCGCAGGTCCGTCCCGCGCGCGAGCCAGCGCTCCTGGAGGGCGGCCGCGCCGTGGACGCGCTTCCAGGCGGCCTCGTTCGCCGTCATCGGCAGCAGCGGCAGGAACCGCACCGGGTCCATGGGCTCGTCGAGTTCCAGGTCCTCGACCAGACCGCCCGGTTCCGCCACGAGGACGGAACTGAACGGCGCCCCCTCCCACAGCGGCCTGCCCACGTCGAGCGAGGCCCCGGGAGCCACGACCAGCCCCTCGACCTGCGGAGAGGCGGCCAGCACCGCGAGCGGCCTGAGCAGCTTGTCGGTGTCCGCCAGCCCTCCCCGTACGGTCAGGACCAGTTCGGCGCGCGGGCCCCGTACGGGGTCGGCGACCACGGCGGTCGGATCGGTCATCGGGTGCGCGGACATCCCCAGGGTCGCGTACCGCACGAGGTCGCCCTCGGCGAAACGGAGTACCTCGATGCGGTCGGTGCCCAGGAAGGTGACGGCGGCGCGGGCGTCGGGTTCACCGAACGCGGTGCGCAGCCGGGCCTCGACGAGGGCCAGAATTTCTGCCATGAAGTGAGCATAGAACTCGTATCAGCCGGGTAAAGGGCGGGTCTTGACCATCCGTCGGCTGATAGTGTTGACAGCTGTTCGGGGCCGCACGCAGAAGCGTTGTTTCAAGGCCCCGGAGACAGGACGTCCCCCACGGGGGACCGGCCGGAGGAGGTGGGGCTGCGGTGGACCGAAGTCGATCGTGCAGTACCAATCGCTCTTCCGCTTCTCCGGCGGGCGCTTCCCGCCCTCTGTGATCTTCTGATCAGTAGAAGAGCGACGGCAGAACGTTTGTCCTCCCGTCCTGTTCCCTCCGCCTGCCCGGGCCCGCCCGTGCGGTGATGGAGGGTCTCCCACCCGTACGGTCCGCAGCCGTGCGTGCGAAGGAGCCTGCCATGTCGATGCTGCCCTACCTGCGTGCGGCCGTACGCCCGTCCCTGCGCAAGTCCACCCCTGTACAGCCCGGCTACGACGCGACCCGCGACCCGTCGGCGAGCAGCGCGGTGGTCGACTGCGCCGTATACCGCGAGGGCCGCCGGGTGCTGGGGCCGACGTGTCTGACGCCCCGTGAGGCGATCCGCCGGGTCCGCGAGGAGGGCGGTTTCGCCTGGATCGGCCTGCACGAGCCGACGGAGGCCGAGTTCGCGGGGATCGCCGCCACCTTCGGCCTGCACCCGCTGGCCGTGGAGGACGCGGTGCACGCGCACCAGCGGCCGAAGCTGGAGCGGTACGACGACACCCTCTTCACCGTCTTCAAGACCATCCACTACGTGGAGCACGCCGAACTGACCGCCACCAGCGAGGTGGTGGAGACGGGCGAGGTGATGTGTTTCACCGGTCCCGACTTCGTCATCACCGTCCGGCACGGCGGGCAGGGCTCCCTCAAGGGTCTGCGCCACCGCCTCCAGGACGACCCCGAGCTGCTGTCCAAGGGGCCCTCGTCCGTCCTGCACTCCATCGCCGACCACGTCGTCGACGGCTACATCGCGGTCGCGGCGGCGATGCAGGACGACATCGACGAGGTCGAGAGCGACGTCTTCGCGGCCCCCGCCAAGGGCAGTGCGCGCGGCGGCGACGCGGGCCGGATCTACCAGCTCAAGCGCGAGGTACTGGAGTTCAAGCGGGCGGTCTCGCCGCTGCTGCGTCCGATGGAGCTGCTGAGCGAGCGGCCGATGCGGCTGGTGGACCCCGACATCCAGAAGTACTTCCGGGACGTGGCCGACCACCTCGCGCGGGTCCACGAGCAGGTGGTGGGCTTCGACGAGCTCCTGAACTCGATCCTCCAGGCCAACCTCGCGCAGGCGACGGTCGCCCAGAACGAGGACATGCGGAAGATCACCTCCTGGGCGGCCATCATCGCCGTGCCCACGATGATCTGCGGCGTCTACGGGATGAACTTCGACCACATGCCCGAGCTCCGGTGGGAGTACGGCTACCCGATGGTGATGGCGTCGATCTTCGGTGCCTGCTTCACCATCCACCGGGCGCTGCGCCGCCACGGCTGGCTCTAGGGCCGTCCCGTGATCGCGGACGTCCCGGTACCGGGCTTCATCCGCGCGCTCCGACAACGCGGCCAGTGCGCCGTGGCTGTTGCCGTGCCCCCGCCGGGGATGACGGACGGCCCCCGGCGCCGCGGCCCCGGTCCGATCGGCGGGACACCTCTCGGGCCCGCGAGGCGACCCCCTACCCTGTCCGCATGACTCTCAGCACGCTCGACCTGGCCCTCGTCGAGGAGGCCACCAAGAAGTCCGGCCTGATCTGGGTCCGCGGCGCCGGGGCCGACCGCGCCCTGTGGCACGCCTGGGTGGACGGCGCGGCCCACGTGCTGGGCGACGGGCCCGGCGAGCAGCCGTTCCCGGGACTGGCGGACGGCGCCAGTGCCGAGGTGACCGTGCGGAGCAAGGACAAGGGCGGCCGGCTGGTGGCCTGGACGGCGACCGTTCGGGAGCTGCCTCCCCGCGGCGAGGAGTGGCAGGCGGCCGTCGCCGAGCTCAAGGGCAAGCGGCTGAACGCGCCCGACTCGGAGGACATGACGGAGCGCTGGGCGCGGGAGTGCCGGCTGCTGCGGCTGGAGCCGGAGGCGGTGCGGTCCGCACTGCCGGACGGCTCGCTGGCCGCGGCCCCGCTGGGCTCCCCGGCGACGACCCGCCGCCCGGTCCCGGCGGCCCTGCCGAAGCTCCTGTTGAAGCGGAAGAAGGCCGCCCGGGGCTGACCGGCGCGAGACGCCCTACGGCTTGGTCGGGTTCGCGCCCTGGCCGGAACCCTTGGAGGGGGCCGGGGCGGACTCGCCGGCCTCCCCCTTGGTCGTCGGCAGCTGGCTGCCGTAGTCGACCGTCTGGTCCTGGGCGGGCGGGTCGAGCTGGAACGGCTTGCCCCACTCCGCGAGTTCCACCCGGCCGGCGCCGCCGGCCCGCTCCATGAGCAGCGGGTACGGGGTCCCCTCCAGGGACACCGAGAGCTTGCCGCCCTTGCCCTCGTCCGCTGTGACCTGGACCGCGCGGGTGTGCCCGACCTTGGTGTAGGAGCCCTTGGCGAGCTTGCCCTCCAGGCCCAGCAGGCCGTCCAGCAGGACGTCCATGTCCGTGAAGCCGCGGAACTGCTTGTAGGAGGGGTCTTGCTCGGGCACCTTCACGTACTTGTCGCCGAGCTTGCCGGCCGAGTCGGTCTGCCCCCAGAACGCCGCGCTGGCCTTCAGGTAGAGCTGCTCCCCCACGCGCAGCAGCTGGAAGGTGTGGTCCTTCGACTTCACCTCGCCCGAGCCGCCGTCCGACTTCAGCCGCATGTCGACGGTGAAGGCCTTGCCGCCGCTCACCAGCGTGCCGGACAGGTGTACCGATTCGGCTTCGCCCGCGGCCGCCTTCGCCTTCGCCTCGATCTTGTCGGCGGTGAGCTTGCCGACGCCGTTCGTGCCCTCGTCCGGGTCGTCCCCGCAGCCCGTACCGGTCACGGCGAGGCCCGCGCACAGCACACCGATGAAGGCGGCCCGGCGCAGCCGCGCGGCGGGGAAGTAGGCGGTCACGGGCAGGTGCCTCTCGTCGTTCGTCTGCGGGCAGCAGGCAGCGTACCCGCCCGTGTGCCGCGGCCCGCGACCGCTCCCCGGGGTCCGCGGGGCCCCGGGCGGCCCTCCCCACCAGGACGCTTGGCTGCGCCACCGGCTAGCCTGAGGGGCGGCAGGACTGTCGATTGACGCTCTAGGAGGCGCTCGGATGGTTGCAGGCGCCCCGCGGATCTTCGTCTCGCATCTGTCGGGTGTGCCCGTCTTCGATCCCAACGGCGACCAGGTCGGGCGGGTCCGCGACCTCGTCGCGATGCTGCGGGTCGGCGGCCGCCCGCCGCGGCTGCTGGGTCTGGTGGTCGAGGTGGTCAGCCGGCGGCGGATCTTCCTGCCGATGACCCGGGTCACGGGGGTCGAGTCCGGGCAGGTCATCACCACCGGTGTCATCAACATGCGGCGCTTCGAGCAGCGCCCCACCGAGCGGCTGGTCCTGGGCGAGCTGCTGGACCGGCGGGTGACACTGGTCGCCAGCGGCGAGGAGGTCACCGTCCTGGACGTGGCCATCCAGCAGCTGCCGGCCCGCCGGGACTGGGAGATCGACCGGATCTTCGTACGGAAGGGCAAGTCGGGTGCGCTGCGCCGGCGCGGCGAGGCTCTGACGGTGGAGTGGTCGGCCGTGACGGGCTTCTCGCTGGAGGAGCACGGGCAGGGCGCCGAGAACCTGGTCGCCACCTTCGAGCAGATGCGGCCGGCCGACGTGGCGAACGTCCTGCACCACCTGACGCCGAAGCGGCGCGCCGAGGTGGCGAACGCCCTCGACGACGACCGGCTCGCGGACGTGCTGGAGGAGCTGCCCGAGGACGAGCAGGTGGAGATCCTCGGCAAGCTCAAGGAGGAGCGCGCCGCCGACGTCCTGGAGGCGATGGACCCGGACGACGCCGCCGACCTGCTCTCGGAGCTGCCGGAGGACGACAAGGAGCGGCTGCTGACGCTGATGCAGCCCGACGACGCGGCCGACGTGCGCCGCCTGTTGTCCTACGAGGAGAACACCGCCGGCGGTCTGATGACCACCGAGCCGATCGTGCTGCGCCCGGACGCCACGGTCGCCGACGCGCTGGCCCGCGTACGGCAGGCGGACCTGTCGCCGGCGCTGGCGGCGCAGGTGTACGTGTGCCGGCCGCCGGACGAGACGCCGACGGGCAAGTACCTGGGCACGGTGCACTTCCAGCGACTGCTGCGGGACCCGCCGTTCACGCTGGTCAGCTCGATCGTGGACACGGACCTGCCGCCACTGCGGCCCAACGCCTCGCTGCCCGCGGTGACCACGCACCTGGCCGCCTACAACATGGTCGCGGTGCCGGTGGTCGACGAGGGCGGGTCGCTGCTGGGCGCGGTGACCGTGGACGACGTACTGGACCACCTGCTGCCGGACGACTGGCGGGAGACGGAATTCCATTCCGAGGAGGCCATCGGTGGCCGCTGAGCGAGGGCGCTTCGACCGGGGGCGCGGCGAGCAGGCGCGCGAGCGGCGCCGCGAGCAGATCCGGGAGCGGCGTGAGCAGGCGCGGATGCAGGCGCGCGAGCACGGGCTGGCGGCGGAGGCGGCGGAACGTTCCGGCGAACGCGTGTTGAAGTCGGGCAGCGGCTCGAGCGCGCTGGCGCGCTCGCGGGTCCGCCTGGACCTGCCGCGGGCGCCGCGCCGATCGCTGCTGCCCGAGTACGATCCGGAGGCCTTCGGGCGGCTGTCGGAGCGGGTGGCGCGGTTCCTGGGCACGGGCCGGTTCATCGTCTGGATGACCCTGGTCATCATCGTCTGGGTGCTGTGGAACATCTTCGCGCCGGACGACCTGCGGTTCGACCCGTACCCGTTCATCTTCCTGACGTTGATGCTGTCGCTCCAGGCCTCCTACGCCGCTCCGCTGATCCTGCTCGCGCAGAACCGGCAGGACGACCGCGACCGGGTCACCCACGAGCAGGACCGTAAGCAGAACGAGCGGTCCATCGCCGACACCGAGTACCTGACGCGGGAGATCGCGGCCCTGCGGATGGGTCTCGGCGAGGTCGCCACCCGCGACTGGATCAGGTCGGAGTTCCAGGATCTGATCAAGGAGATGGACGAGCGGCGTCTATTCCCGGCGGAACGTGATGAAGGCGACCGCTGAACGGCTTTCCTGAGGCGTGCTACCGAGCCGTACCATCGGGGCATGGCTACCGACACAAGCTCCGCCGCCGTGCCTGAGCAGGACGCGATCCTGGACGCTCTGGCGACGGTGAACGACCCCGAGATCCACCGGCCGATCACCGAGCTCGGCATGGTCAAATCGGTGGAGATCGGTGACGGCGGCGCGGTCGCCGTCACGGTCTACCTGACCGTGTCGGGTTGTCCCATGCGCGAGACGATCACCAAGAACGTGACCGAGGCGGTCGAGAGGGTCGCCGGTGTCACCTCCGTGTCGGTGTCGCTGGACGTCATGAGCGACGAGCAGCGCAAGGACCTTGCGGCCACGCTGCGCGGCGGTACCGCCGAGCGCGAGGTGCCCTTCGCGAAGCCGGGCTCGCTGACCCGCGTGTACGCGGTCGCCTCCGGCAAGGGCGGCGTCGGCAAGTCCTCCGTCACGGTGAACCTCGCCGCGGCGATGGCGGCGGACGGCCTGAAGGTCGGCGTGGTCGACGCGGACATCTACGGCCACAGCGTGCCGCGCATGCTGGGCGTGGAGGGCCGTCCCACCCAGGTCGAGAACATGATCATGCCGCCGTCCGCGAACGGCGTGAAGGTCATCTCCATCGGGATGTTCACCCCGGGCAACGCGCCGGTCGTGTGGCGCGGTCCCATGCTGCACCGGGCCCTCCAGCAGTTCCTGGCGGACGTCTTCTGGGGCGACCTGGACGTGCTGCTGCTGGACCTGCCGCCGGGTACGGGCGACATCGCGATCTCCGTGGCGCAGCTCGTGCCGAACGCGGAGATCCTGGTCGTCACCACTCCGCAGCAGGCAGCGGCCGAGGTGGCCGAGCGGGCCGGTTCGATCGCCGTGCAGACCCACCAGAAGATCGTCGGCGTCGTCGAGAACATGTCGGGCCTGCCGTGCCCGCACTGCGACGAGATGGTGGACGTCTTCGGCTCGGGCGGTGGCCAGAAGGTCGCCGACGGGCTGACCAAGACCGTCGGCGCCACGGTGCCGGTGCTGGGCTCGATCCCGATCGACGTCCGGCTGCGCGAGGGCGGCGACGAGGGCAAGCCCGTCGTCCTGTCCGACCCGGACTCGCCGGCGGGCGCGGCCCTGCGCTCGATCGCGGGCAAGCTGGGCGGCCGCGCCCGCGGCCTGTCGGGCATGTCCCTGGGCATCACCCCGCGCAACAAGTTCTAGGCCCTCCGGGGTACGCGGAAGGGCCCCGCCGGCCGGCGGGGCCCTTCCGCGTACCCGTACCCGGTCGCGGCCTCTACTGGTACGTGCCGAGATCCGTGATGGCCGAGAAGCCGAGGCCGTAGGCGCTCATGCCGCGGCCGTAGGCGCCCAGGTGGACGCCGCTGCCGGTGGAGCCGGCCAGGACCCAGCCGAACTCGGACTCGCGGTAGTGGAAGGTCGTCGGCTCCCCGTCCACGGGCAGCGACAGCGTGGACCAGTCCTCGCCGTCGAGGTCGTCCGCGAGCTCCCACGCGGCCTCGGTCTGCTGGTCGAGCCAGTCGTTGCGCAGGGCGTGGTCCATCTGTCCGGGCCAGCTGTAGGCCAGCAGGCCGGAACCGGCCAGCCAGGCGGCCGAGGAGACCGAGGTGGCCTCCAGGACGCCCGTGCCGTCGCCGCTGCGGCGCAGGGGGTTGCTCGCCACGGTGATGACCACCGCGAAGCGTTCCTTCTCGCCGGTGGCGATCTCGCCCCGGGCGGAGGGCTCGTCGCCGTGGCCGGTGGAGCCGTGCTCCACCGTTCCGTCGGCGGCGGTGCCGACCTGCATGAGCCAGCGGGGGCCGGTGAAGGCTCCGTCCAGCCCGTACCAGGGGAAATCGGCCGCCAGGAAGCCCTCGGCCGTCCGGCGGGCCGCCGGCACGGGGGCGGCGGCCTCCGGCTGCTGCGCCTCGGCCGGATCGCCGGTATGCGGGCTCGTATGCGGGCCGGTATGGGGTTCCTGCGCGGCGTCCGCGGCGGCGGATGCCTCGGCGGTCTTCGCCCCTACCAGGCTGCTGCTCGTCGTCTCCATCTGGGCGGCCTCTCGTTCCGTGGGGTCCGGAACGGCCCTCCCCCTCGCTGCGCTGGGGGGACCCCCTCCCTCGGGCGTCCCGCGATCCGGACAGATGGAGGATAGCCACCGGACCCCGGATCGCCGGGCAGGCTCGGTCAGGTGGCGTCGGCGTCGAAGCGCACGCGCTGTTCGGCGGCCGGGGCGGCGGGCTTCTTCAGCAGGTCGGGACCGGCGGCGGACGGGGAGACCGGAGCGGGATCGGGCTCCGGGTTGTTGATGGCGTCCGAGACGTCGTTCAGCTCCTTGCGGAGATCGAAGCTGCTGCGGATCTCCTTGAGGTCCTCGTTCTCCGAGAGCTGCTTGCGGATGAAGGTCTTCGGATTCAGGTCCTCGAATTCGAAGTCCTTGAAGTCCGGTCCGAGTTCGGAGCGGATGTCGTTCTTGGCGCTGTCGGAGAACGCGCGGACCTTGCGGATGAAGCCCGTGACGTCCTGAATGACCTTGGGCAGCTTGTCCGGGCCGAAGACGAGAATGGCCAGGATCACGATCGTGACGAGTTCGAGTGCGCCTATGTCGTTGAACACCTTGCCGCTCCTCGGCTCTCTGTCACTTCGGGCCCGAACACACGGTACCCGCCCTTGCCCGCGGGCCCCTACACGCGTTCCGGACCTGTGAGGGTTTCACCCCCCGGCCACCGCGTGATCATGAGCCGTTCGCCGACCCGAGGACAACGTCCAGCGTGCGTTCCCGGCCGTCGCGCAGCACGGTGAGGGTGAGCGGGTCGCCCGGGCGGTGCGCCCGGATCTTGATGATCAGCTCGTCACCGCCTCGGACCCGCTGGCCGTCCACCTTGGTGATCACGTCACCGGGCTTGATGCCGGCGCGCGCGCCCGGTCCGCCGGCGGTCACGGACGGCTTGCCGTCCTCGCCCTTGTCCCCCACCCGGGCTCCGTCGCCCGTGTAGTCCATGTCGAGGGTGACCCCGATGACGGGGTGTGTGGCGCGGCCCGTCGCGATGAGCTCCTCGGCGACGCGCTTGCCCTGGTTGATGGGGATGGCGAATCCCAGGCCGATGGAGCCGCCCTGCCGGTCGGGGTCGTCCTTGTCGGCGCCGCGGATCGCGCTGTTGATGCCGACGACGTGCGCTCGGGCGTCCAGGAGGGGGCCGCCGGAGTTCCCGGGGTTGATGGGGGCGTCGGTCTGCAGCGCGTCGACGTAGCTGATGTCGCTGCCGTCGCCCTTGTCGCCGCCCGCGGTGACGGGCCTGCCGGTGGCGCTGATGATGCCCGCCGTGACGGTGTTGGAGAGGTCGAAGGGCGCGCCGATGGCCACGACCGGGTCGCCGACCTTCACGTTCTCGGAGTTGCCCAGGCTGAGCGGCCTCAGCCCGCGCACGCCGCTGACCTTGACCACGGCCAGGTCGTAGCCGGAGTCGCGGCCGACCAGCTCGGCGGTGACGCTCTCGCCGGTGCTGAAGGTGACCGCTATCTCCCTGGCATCGGCGACCACGTGGTTGTTGGTCAGGATGTGGCCCTGCGGGTCGAGCACGAAGCCGGTACCCGTGCCGCTGTTCTTCGCGCCCCGCACGTGCAGGGTGACCACCCCGGGCAGCGCGGTGGCCGCGATCCCGGCCACGCTGTCGGGCGCCCGGCCCTTGTCCGCGACGGCCGCCTGGGGCAGCTCCAGCCGAGTGCTGCTCTGCCGTTCGGCGAGTACGCCGACCCAGCCGCCGATGCCGCCGGCGAGCAGGGCCGTCGCGGCGGCCAGGGCCGCCACCTGCCACAGCCCGAAGCCGCGCCGGTCCCGGCCCCGGTCCACGGCCTGGAGGGGCTCTGCGCCCCAGGGGTCGTACCGCACCTCCGGGGCCGGCGCATCCTGGACGTGGGCCACCTGCCCGCCGGCCCCGCCCCCTTCCGCGCCGTCCGCCGCGCACCCGTCGCCCTCGCCGGCGCTGCCGCCGCCGTCGCGGGTCTCGGGGCGTGGGGCGGGAACCCCGTCACGACGGCTGTCGGCCGTGCCCTCGGGCCGGCTCCACCACTGTGGAGCCGGGTCGGTCTGCTGCCTGTCGGCCATGGGCGCTCCCCGCGTACCTGTGCGCATGTCCGGCCGATTCAACCAGGTCCGCGGTCAGCGGAGCAGGGAGACCGGACGGGCCGAGCCCGGCGGGGAGGGCTGGGGAGGCGGCAGCGGGCTCGCGACGGCCGTCAGGAGGCTCGGTACGGCCGCGGGAGTGGGCAGGCGGTCGCGGACCGCCGCGTCGCTCACGGGCAGGGCGGGGCCGGGCCTGGAGGCGGGCACCGGGGAATCCCCCCGGACGTTGGGTTCCGTGGCCTCCATCGGCAGCGTGCCGCCCAGCGCGAGGGCGGCCAGCGACACCGCACCGGCGGCGACGAAGGCCAACCGGCGGCGCGGACGGCCGACCTCGTGGATGCGGAAGCCCTCCTGCTGCGGCCGCACGGCGGCGGCGACGGGAAGCCCGTACGCGAAGGCCTCGAACGGGTCGGGTTCGGCGGCGCCCGGTCCCGGTGGGCCCAGGGTGCCGGCGGGGCTGTCGAGACCGCCCCCCGGGAGCCCCTGAAGGCGCGCGAGCAGGCCCGCGGACAGCGGCGGCGGCGCGCTCTCCACGAACATGGTCTTCAGGCGGCGCTGGGCGTCGGCCTCGGCCTTGCACTTGGCGCAGGTCGCCAGGTGGGCGAGGACCCGCTCGCGGGCGTCGTGCTTCAGCTCCCCGTCCACCAGGGCGGCAAGCCGGTCACCCAGGTGCTGTTCGGCAGGGGAAGGACTGGATCCGGTCACTCGGCTCCGCCCTCTCTCCTGGCGTCCGGCGCGCCCGTGGCCACCCCGGCCAGCGCCCGCTGCTCGGCCCTGGCCGAGGGGGACCGGTGCTTGAGCGCCTTGCGCAGGTGCGAACGGCCTCGGTGGATGCGGCTGCGGACGGTGCCGAGCTTCACGCCGAGCGTCGCGGCGATCTCCTCGTAGGACAGGCCCTCGATGTCGCACAGCACCACGGCGGCGCGGAACTCGGGGGCGAGGGTGTCCAGCGCCTGCTGGACGTCCGCGTCGAAGTGCGTGTCGTGGAGGACCTGCTGGGGGGACGGCTCACGGCTCGGCAGCCGCTCGGCGGCGTCGTCGGCGAGCGCGTCGAAGCGGATTCGCTGCTTGCGGCGGACCATGTCCAGGAACAGGTTCGTGGTGATGCGGTGCAGCCAGCCCTCGAACGTGCCCGGGGTGTACGTGGACAACGAGCGGAAGACGCGGACGAAGACCTCCTGGGTGAGGTCCTCGGCGTCGTGCTGGTTGCCCGTCAGACGGTAGGCAAGGCGGTAGACCCGCGCGCTGTGCGTGCTGACGATCTCCTCCCACGAGGGAGGGGTCCACGCCTGCGATCCCGCATCTGCGGCAAAGGTCGCGGTGGTTGCGGTGTCTGCGGTGTGGAAGCGGTCAGCAGTGTAGGTCACGGATTTCGGCTCACCCGCCGACCAGAAGAGGCGTCTGAACACGCCTCCACGATCCACAGGCGCAGCCGCACCTCCCCTGTCGGCTCTGGTGGTGTCCAGTGGAGTCCCTACCATAGCCACCCCCTCTGTCAGCTCCGGATAAGGGTTTTTGCAGTATCTTTACGCAAGCCTTAGGCCCTGGGGCGGTCCCCGCCGCCGATCTGCCCGGCGCCGTCCTTCTCATCCCGCCTCCACCCCTCACAACGCCCGGTCCCATCTGCGGGTTCCCGACGTCAACGGATACAGTCACCGTTGCGCCAACTATGGGGACAGGAGAGGGTCATTACCGGCAACCGGCAGACGAGCTGGGCGTTCGCCGACGCGTTTGTCGCCGAGGACGACGCTCTGCGATGGGCCCGCGACCGGTCCAGGGAAGCGGGCCTGCGCTCCGTCTCCCCCGGGACCGGCGCCGCGCTGCGCCTGCTGGCCGCCACGGCGGACGCCAAGGCGGTCGCCGAGATCGGTACCGGAACCGGAGTCTCCGGCATCCACCTCCTGCACGGGATGCGCCCCGACGGGGTGCTGACCACGGTGGATCCCGAAGCCGACCGGCAGGCCTTCGCCCGCCAGGCCTTCCGCGCCGCCGGCTTCGCGGGCAACCGCGCCCGCTTCATCCCCGGCCGCGCCCTCGACGTCCTGCCCCGCCTCGCCGACGGCGGGTACGACCTCGTCTTCTGCGACGGGGACCCGACCGAGTCCCTCGACTACCTCGCTGAATCGTTGCGCCTGCTGCGCCCCGGGGGGCTCGTGTGCTTCGAGGGGGTCTTCTCCGACGGCCGTACGGTCGACTCCGCGGCCCAGCCCGTGGAGGTGCTCCGCGTCCGCGAGCTGCTGCGCAGCGTCCGGGAGAGCCCGGCGCTGGAGGCCGCGCTGCTCCCGGTGGGCGACGGCCTGCTGTGCGCCGTGCGCCGCTGACCCCCGACTCCCCGGCCCGGGTCCGGGTCAGCTCAGGAGCGCGAAGGTGAGCGCCGCCGTACCGCCCAGGGCGGTACCGGCGATCAGCTGCGCCGGGGTGTGCGCCCGCAGCGCAAGACGGGACCAGCCGACGGCGGCGGCGACCGCGGCCGCGGGGAGTACCACCGGGCCGAAGACGAGCAGCAGGATCATCACGGTGCCGCCGGCCACCGACATGTGGATGGATATCTGCCAGCCCACCGTCACCAGCAGGGACGAGACCAGGCCCACGAGCATCGCGACGACGAGCGCGAAGACGTCCGCGGGAGCGCCCAGCACGTGCAGGAGGGCGACGCCTGCCAGGACCGAGACCAGGCTCAGCGCCATCGGGACGACCCGCTGGCGCCGCACCCGGATGTGCTGGTCGGTCAGCGCCCCCCGCCTGACCCCGACGGTGATGACGCCGATCGGGACGACTCCGCAGAACAGGGCTGCGAGCAGGCCCCAGCCGAGCCCCGTCCACGACCCGGTGCTGTGCCACCCGACGAGCAGGAGCAGGGCGACCACCAGGTTCGCCGGGGCCAGGACGTCGGACAGGACGCGGGCCGCCTTCTGGCGCGGGGTGCAGTCGGCGAAGGCCGGCGGCGCGGGCGGGGAGAAGGTCACGTGCGGCTCCGCCGGGGTTGCTGGGGACAGGGGTACTCGGACACGACACAACGCTGCCCCGGCCGCTGATCGCGGTCGGGGCAGCGCAGAGCATGCAAAAGCAGAAGGTGGAAGTGCTGTCAGCGGGTCAGCCGACGACCTTCTTCAGGGCGTCACCCAGGGCGTCCGCCTCATCGGGGGTCAGCTCGACGACAAGCCGACCGCCGCCCTCGAGCGGTACGCGCATGACGATGCCCCGCCCCTCCTTGGTGACCTCGAGCGGGCCGTCGCCCGTCCGCGGCTTCATGGCCGCCATGCTCGTTCCCCTTCCTGAAACCAGCTCATCGTCAGCCGACGGCCCCATTCAGGCGCCTAATACCCGGCATCGAACACATTGCTTCCCAGCCATTATCCCGCATGTCAGGACCCGATGACCAACATCACCCGGGAACGCTTGGGCAACGCGCTCGACCAAAACCACTCATTTCGGGGATCCGCCTGCGATACTTCGCCGCCGCACCTGGGGAACGGCTCCGGCTTTCTTTGACACACATCACATGTGCGCTGCCGGTCCGGTCCGCCATGCTGACCCTTGCACCGGCCGGTACCGGCCGGTAGCCAAGCCCGCGACGAAGGGGGACCCCCTGCCATGGCCGACAGTGTGCTCTACGAAGTGACCGACGGACTCGCGACCATCACGATCAACCGTCCCGACGCGATGAACGCGATGAACAACGAGGCCAAGGTCGCGCTGCGGGACGCGGCACTGGCGGCGGCCGCGGACACGGCGGTCCGGGCGGTCCTGCTGACCGCCGCCGGCAACCGGGCCTTCTGCGTGGGCCAGGACCTCAAGGAGCACATCGGCAACCTCGCGGCGGACCGCGAGAGCGGCTCCTCGCTGACCATGAACACGGTCAAGGAGCACTACAACCCGATCGTGCGGGCGCTCACCGAGATGCCGAAGCCCGTCGTGGCCGGTGTCAACGGCGTCGCAGCCGGGGCCGGCTTCGGTTTCGCGCTGGCGGCCGACTTCCGGGTCGTCGCCGACACCGCGTCCTTCAACACCTCGTTCGCCGGCGTGGCCCTCACCGCCGACTCCGGGGTCTCGTGGACGCTGCCCCGCCTGATCGGCGCCTCCCGCGCCTCGGACCTGCTGCTCTTCCCGCGTTCGATCAAGGCGCAGGAGGCCTACGAACTCGGCATCGTCAACCGGCTGGTGGCGTCGGACTCCCTGCACGCCGAGGCAGAGGCGGTGGCCCGCGCGCTGGCCGCGGGCCCGACGGTCGCCTACGCGGCGCTGAAGGAGTCCCTCGCCTACGGGGCCTCCCACACGCTCGCCGAGTCCCTGGTGCACGAAGACGTGCTGCAGACCCGCGCAGGGGCCTCGGAGGACCACTCCATCGCCGTCCAGGCCTTCCTGGCGAAGCAGCCGCCGAAGTACCTCGGGCGCTAGGCCGTCTTTTCGGATCCTGCCGGGCCCGCGCCGCCCGAACAGGATCCGGAAGCGTCCACTACTCCTTGCGCGCCGCCCCGGCCTGCGCCGGGTCGCGCAGGGCGCAGGCGGCCAGGTGGTCGTTGACCAGCCCGCACGCCTGCATCAGGGCATAGGCGGTCGTCGGGCCGACGAAGCGGATGCCGGCCTTCTTGAGGGCCTTGGCCAGGGCGGTGGACTCCGGGGTGATCGCGGGGACCTCGGCGGTCGTGCGCGGGGCGGGGCGGGGCTCCTCGGGGGCGTGGGACCAGATCAGGGTGTCCAGCTCGCCGGGCTCCCAGTCGGCGAGGACCTTCGCGTTGGCCAGGGTCGCCTCGATCTTGGCCCGGTTGCGGATGATCCCCTCGTCGGACAGCAGCCGCTCCGCGTCCGCCGTCCCGAACCCGGCGACCGCCGCGATGGAGAAGTCGGAGAAGGCCTTCCGGAAGCCCTCGCGGCGGCGCAGGATCGTCAGCCAGGACAGCCCCGACTGGAAGGCCTCCAGGCACAGCCGCTCGTAGAGGGCGTCGTCGCCGTGCACCGGGCGGCCCCATTCGGAGTCGTGGTAGGCGGCGTACTCCCCCGTGGACCCCGTGGACAGCGCCCACGGGCAGCGCAGAAGCCCGTCCGGGCCCGCGACCGGTCCGCTCACCGCTCGCCGCCCTTGCTGAGGTCGACGCGGCCCGGCGCGTCCGCGGGGGCCGTCAGCTGCGCGATCCGGGCGTCCCGTTCGGCGAGCTCCGCGGCGAGCCGCTCCAGTACGTCGTCCACCTCGGCCATCCGGTAGCCGCGCGGCGCGACGGGCAGCCGGAGCGCGTCGATGTCCTCCCGCACCACGGGCCGGTTCTCCGGCAGTCCGTCCGCCACCCGGTCCGGCTCCGCCTCCGGCAGGACGGCTTCCGAGCCGCCCCCGATCACGGCGAGGGTGACCGCTGCCACGACCACGACCAGCGCGATCATCAAGAAGAAGAACACGATCAACTCCCCTGAGAGACTCCGGCCACCAGGTTAAGGTCGCTGGCGAGGCGCGAGGGCCGCCGAAGGAGGAAAGACCGGGATGCTGCGACTGGGCACGCGCGAGTTCGACACCCACGAGCCGGTGATCATGGCCATCGTGAACCGGACTCCGGACTCCTTCTACGACCAGGGCGCGACGTTCCGCGACGAGCCCGCGCTGGACCGGGTCGAGCAGGCCGTCGCCGAGGGCGCCGCGATCATCGACATCGGCGGTGTCAAGGCGGGCCCGGGCGAGCACGTGGACGCCGCCGAGGAGGCGCGGCGCACGGTCGGTTTCGTGGCCGAGGTCCGGCGCCGCCACCCGGACGTGGTGATCAGCGTCGACACCTGGCGGCACGAGGTCGGCGAGGCCGTGTGCGAGGCCGGGGCGGACCTGCTGAACGACGCGTGGGGCGGGGTGGACCCCAGGCTGGCCGAGGTCGCGGCGCGCTACGGCGTCGGCCTGGTCTGCACGCACGCCGGCGAGGTCGAGCCGCGCACCCGGCCGCACCGGATCGCGTACGAGGACGTGATGGAGGACATCCTGCGGGTCACGGTCGGGCTCGCCGAACGCGCCGCGGCCCTCGGTGTCCGCCGGGACGCGATCATGATCGACCCGGGCCACGACTTCGGGAAGAACACCCGCCACTCCCTGGAGGCGACCCGCCGGCTGGAGGAGATGACGGCGACCGGCTGGCCGGTCCTGGTCTCCCTGTCCAACAAGGACTTCGTCGGCGAGACCCTCGACAAGCCGGTCAAGGAGCGGCTGCTGGGCACCTTGGCCACCACGGCCGTCTCGGCCTGGCTGGGCGCCCAGGTCTACCGCGTCCACGAGGTCGCGGAGACCCGGCAGATCCTGGACATGGTCCGCTCCATCCAGGGCCACCGGCCCCCTGCGGTGGCCCGCCGCGGCCTGGCCTGAGAGGCGGCGGCAGGCCTGCGCAGCCTGGTCCCGCGGGCCGGCCGCGGCCGGCCTGCGGAAGCGGCCTACTTCCCGACTTCCTTCGTCACCAGCGCGATCGCCTCGTCCACGTCGTCGGTGACGTGGAAGAGGTAGAGGTCCCTCTCCGAAGCCTTGCCCTGGGCGATCACCGTGCCCCGCAGCCAGTCGACGAGCCCGCTCCAGTACTCCGTGCCGAACAGCACGATGGGGAAGCGGGTGATCTTCTGGGTCTGGACCAGGGTCAGCGCCTCGAACAGCTCGTCCAGCGTGCCGAGGCCGCCGGGCAGCACGACGAAGCCCTGGCTGTACTTCACGAACATGGTCTTGCGGACGAAGAAGTACCGGAAGTTCAGGCCGAGATCGACGTGCTGGTTGAGCCCCTGCTCGAAGGGGAGCTCGATGCCGAGGCCGACCGAGATCCCGTTCGCCTCGCGGGCGCCCTTGTTGGCCGCCTCCATCGCTCCCGGACCGCCGCCGGTGATCACCGCGAACCCGGCGTCGACCAGCGCGCTGCCGATGCGCACGCCCGCCTCGTACTCGGGCGAGCCCGCCGGGGTGCGGGCCGAGCCGAACACGCTGATCGCGGGCGGCAGCTCGGCGAGCGTGCCGAAGCCCTCGATGAACTCCGACTGGATGCGCAGGACCCGCCAGGGATCGGTGTGCACCCACTCGGAGGGCCCGGCGGAGTCCAGCAGCCGCTGGTCCGTCGTACTGCCCGCCTGCACCTGGCTGCGCCGCCTCAGCACCGGCCCGAGCTGCTGCTCCTCGGGCCGACGACGAGCGTTGCCTTCGGGGTTGCCCATGATGTGCTCCCTCCTGCTGATCGTTGGATCAGGGTAGGCGCACAAAGGTGACGAGAAGCGGAATTCAGGAGGTCAGCCAGGAGCGGAGTCGTTCCTCGCAGTGCAGGATCGCCTTCGTCTCCACCCGCTCGTCCACCTTGTGGGCCAGCAGGGCGTCGCCCGGGCCGTAGTTCACCGCCGGAACGCCCAGTGCGCTGAAGCGGGAGACGTCGGTCCAGCCGAACTTCGGCATCGCCCGGCCGCCGACCGCCTCCATGAACGCGGCCGCGGCCGGGTGGGAGAGGCCGGGGAGGGCGCCGCCGGAGAAGTCGTCGATCACGAACTCGTCGACACCGCAGTCCGCGAAGACCTCCCGGACATGGGCGATGGCGTCGTCCATGCTGCGGTCCGGGGCGAAGCGGAAGTTGACCGTCACGGTGCAGGCGTCGGGGATGACGTTGTTGGCGACGCCGCCCTCGATGCGGACCGCGTTGAGGCCCTCGTGGTACTCCAGGCCGTCGATGACGGGCTTGCGGGCCTCGTACGCCGCGAGCCGGGCGAGGATCGGGCTCGCCGCGTGGATGGCGTTGGAGCCCATCCAGCTGCGGGCGGAGTGGGCGCGCTCGCCGGACGTGCGCAGCAGGACGCGCAGGGTGCCCTGGCAGCCGCCCTCGACCTCGGCGTTCGAGGGCTCCAGCAGGACCGCGAAGTCGCCCGTGAGCCAGTCGGGGTGGGCGCCGGCGACCTTGCCGAGGCCGTTGAGGTCGGCGGCGACCTCCTCCTGGTCGTAGAAGACGAAGGTGAGGTCCCGGTTCGGCTCGGGCACGGTCGCGGCGATGCGCAGCTGCACGGCGACGCCGGACTTCATGTCGGTGGTGCCGCAGCCCCACAGGACGCCGTTCTCGTCCAGGCGGGAGGGGACGTTGCCGGCGATCGGCACGGTGTCGAGGTGGCCGGCGAGTACGACCCGCTCGGCACGGCCGAGGTGCGTGCGCGCGACGACGTTGTTGCCGAAGCGGTCCACGGTGAGGTGGGGCAGGCCGCGCAACGCGTGTTCCACGAGGTCGGCGAGTACCTTCTCGTCGCCGCTCACGGAAGGGATGTCGACGAGCCGGGCGGTCAGCTCGGCGGCGTCCAGGGTGAGGTCCAGCTCGGATTCGGACATGGAACTGACCCTAACGCCCCGGGGTGTGGCGAAGCGTCCCTCGTCCGGCCGGTGGACGCGCCATATGCCTCAAGTACGGTGGGCCGCGTGTCCGAGATCCGTGTACCCCGTCCTCGCCGCCGCAGGCTGCTGCGTGTGGTCGTCGGCCTGCTCGTTCTCCTTTCGGTGATCGGGTACTTCGCCGTGCAGCGCGCCTCGGTCGGCGGTGGCGCGCCCTTCTGCGTCGCCAGTGCGGATGCGTCCGAGCGTGGCGGCGAATCCGAAAAGTACGAGATGTCTCCGGAACAGGCGGCGAACGCGGCGACGATAGCCGCCGTCGGCATCGCCAAGGGGCTGCCCGACCGGGCCGTCACCATCGCCCTGGCGACCGCCATGCAGGAGTCCGCCCTGCGCAACCTCGACCACGGCGACCGGGACTCGCTGGGCCTCTTCCAGCAGCGGCCGTCGATGGGCTGGGGCACGCCGGAGCAGATCACCGACCCGGTGTACTCGGCCGGAATCTTCTACGACCACCTCGTCGACGTGCCCGGCTACTCGCGGCTGCCGCTGACGGTGGCCGCGCAGAAGGTGCAGCGCAGCGGCTTCCCGCAGGCCTACGCCAAGCACGAGCCGGACGCGACCGTGCTGACCGCGGCCTTCGCCGGCGGCGGCAGTCTGGACTGCGGCGGGCCGGCGCCCGCGCAGCCGGGCGACCCGGAGAAGGTGCGGGAGGGTCTGGTGAGGATCTTCGGCCAGGACGGGATGCACACCTTCGGACCGCAGGGCGGCCAGGGCGGTCAGGCCGGCCGCAACGGCGGCGGTGGCCGGTCCGCCCCGGAGCCGGAGATCACGATGGTGGAGAAGCAGGAGGCGGGGGAGGCCGCGACGCGCCGCAGCCGGGCGATGGCCCACTGGGCGGTGGCCAACTCCCGCGAGATGGGGATCGCCAGGGTCTCCTACGACCTACGCGGCTGGGTCGCGGGCAAGGACCGCGGCAGGTGGCAGGACAAGGGCGGCCCGGGCGCGAAGAGCGGTGACGGGGACCCCTACGGCGCGGCTCCCGGCGAGGTGCGGATCTTCATGGCCCGCTGATCCGCGACCGCCGCGGCGCCCTGCCGCCGCGGCGGAGCCGGCGGGGTCAGCGGGGAGCGCCCGGCCGCGCGTGCGAGTGATCACTCCTGCGGGGGTGATCGGCATTGCGCCGGCGAGTGCCGCGAACGGACGGAATCCCTGGTCGGCGAGGCTCCAGTGCTCTTGTCGCGGAAGCCGATTAAACGATGCGTTACCGATCCTTTACCCGGCGGCGCCGCAACTCCACCCGCCCCACGAGCGGTTAGTCAGGCGTACTCAGCCGCTACCGCTTAGGAGCATCATGTCCCTCCCCCTGACCCGTCGGATCGCCCGTGCCGCGCTGCTCGTCGCAGCCGGGGCAGCGCCCGTGGTCGGTGCGGCCGGCGCGGCCAACGCCGCCGGTCTGGAGTCCGTGCCGCAGCTGGGCGCACTCACCGCCACGGACGCCCCCGCGGCGACCGCCGAGACGGCCACGGGAACGGCCACCGACGCCCTCGGCAACGCGGGCGCCGCCACCAAGTCCCTCCCGGCCCCCGCCTCCGACCTGGCCGGCCAGGCGGGCGGCCTGCTCGGCGGGCTGCCCACCACCCAGGAGCTGCCGGTCTCCGCACTGCCCGTGGGCGGTGTCCTGCCGGCGGGACTGCCCGGCGGCGCACTGCAGGGCTGACGCCCGGGGAACACCGAGGGGGCCGGGAGTCTCGCACTCCCGGCCCCCTCGGGCTGTCACGGGCCGGTCAGCCGAGGCGCTTGACCGCCGCCTCCACCCGCTCGTCGGTGGCGGTGAAGGCCACCCGTACGAAGCGGGCGCCCGCCTCGCCGTAGAAGTCGCCCGGCGCGACCAGGATGCCCAGGTCGGCGAGGTGGGCGACGGTGTCCCAGCAGGGCTCGTCCCGGGTCACCCAAAGGTAGAGGCTCGCCTCGCTGTGCTCGACGCGGAAGCCGTGCGCTTCCAGGGCCGCCCGGAGCGCCGTCCTGCGGGCCGCGTAGCGCTCGCGCTGCTCCGCCACGTGCCGGTCGTCCCCGAGCGCCGCCACCGTGGCCGCCTGCACCGGTGCGGGGGTCATCATGCCGCCGTGCTTGCGGATCTCCAGCAGTTCGCCGAGCACCTCCGCGTCACCGGCGATGAAGGCCGCCCGGTAGCCCGCCAGGTTGGAGCGCTTGGAGAGGGAGTGGACCGCGACGATGCCCTCGTAGGTGCCCCCGCACACGTCGTCGTGGAGGACGGAGACGGGCTCGGCCTCCCAGCCCAGCTCCAGGTAGCACTCGTCGCTGAAGAGCAGGATCCCGTGCTCGCGCGCCCAGGCCACGACCCTCACGAGCTCGTCCTTGCCGAGGACCCTGCCCGTGGGGTTGGACGGGGAGTTGAGCCACAGCAGCTTCACACCGGCCGGGTCGAGCTCGGTCGGGTCGTCGTAGACCACCGCCTCCGCGCCGCACAGCCGCGCGCCCACCTCGTACGTCGGGTAGGCGAGCCGCGGGTAGGCGACCTTGTCCCCGGCGCCGAGCCCGAGCTGGGTCGGGAGCCAGGCCACCAACTCCTTCGAGCCGACGACCGGCAGGACGTTGCGGTGCCCGGCGGCGCTCGCGCCGAGCCGGCCGCGCAGCCAGCCGGTGATGGCGTCGCGCAGGGCCTCCGTGCCCCACACCGTCGGGTAGCCCGGGGAGTCGGCGGCTTCGATCAGGGCCTGCCTGATCAGCTGCGGGACCGGGTCCACCGGCGTGCCGACGGACAGGTCGACGATGCCGTCCGGGTGGGCCGCCGCCGTCTTCTTGTACGGCTCCAGCTTGTCCCAGGGGAAGGCGGGAAGACGGTCGGATACTGCGGCCACGGTGGTCTCTGCTCTCTCTCGGTACTGGCTGGTAGCGGATCGGAAAACACCGCGGTCCCGTGCGGCGGGAAGGCCGTACGGGACCGGGGGGCGCTTCTGCCGTGAAAGGTCAGTGCTCGCCGTTGATGCCGGCGGGCAGCCCCGCGACGAAGGGGTGATCGCGCTCGATCAGGCCCAGCTTGGAGGCACCACCGGGCGAACCGAGCTCGTCGAAGAACTCGACGTTCGCCTTGTAGTAGTCCTTCCACTCTTCCGGAGTGTCGTCCTCGTAGAAGATGGCCTCGACCGGGCAGACCGGCTCACACGCACCACAGTCGACGCACTCGTCCGGGTGGATGTACAGGGACCGCTGGCCCTCGTAGATGCAGTCGACGGGGCACTCTTCGATGCATGCCTTGTCCTTGACGTCGACACAAGGCTCCGCGATGACGTAGGTCACGCTCTCGTTCCTCCTCGGTAGGGCTTTCCATATCGCGCGGGAGCGCGGCGTCGTCGATGCCCGCACCTAGTATCTCCGTTCCCGGGCACGATCCGAACAGGAGGGGCGGACAGAGCTGTGGAAATCACTGCCGGAGGGCTGCTGGAGGTCCGAATCACCCCGGCTGACGTGGGTAAACGTGTCTCTGTACGACGGGTGGAGACCGGACTGAGCGGATCACCCGAGTTCACGGACACGGTCGGTGTTCTCACATCCTGGGACCGTGGTGTGCTGCTGATCACAAAGAAGAACGGACAGTCCGTCCGTATCCCGGAATCCTCGCTGGTGGCGGGCAAGGTCGTGCCCGCGGCCCCGGCCCGGCGGCGGGGTCCGGCGGCCTCCTTCGAGGAGCTGACGAGGGTCTCGGCGCGGGCCTGGCAGCCGCTGGAGAGCGAGCCGCTGGGCGGGTGGACGCTGCGGGCTGCGGCGGGGTTCACCCGGCGGGCCAACTCCGTCCTCCCGCTGGGCGACCCGGGCATACCGCTGGACGATGCACTCGCGCGAGTGACCTCCTGGTATGCGGAACGAGGACTTCCGGCCTATGTGCAGGCCGCCACGGGGGCCGCCGGAACGCAGGAGCTGCTCTGCGCGGAGCTGGAGCGCCGCGGCTGGGCGTCCGAGGTGTCGGCGGAGGTGCGGATCGGGGCGCTGGCCCCGGTGGGCGACGTGGACGCGCCCGCGAGCGGGTCCGTGACTCTGGCCCGTGTCCCGGACGAGGAGTGGCTCGGGCGCTACGGGAGGGTCTCCGACCCCGTCGTGGCCCGGCGGGTCCTGGTGGAGGGGCCCTCGGTCTGGTTCGCCTCGCTGCCCGGAGGGCGGGCGATCGGCCGGTGCGTGGTGGACGGCCGGTGGGCCGGCTTCGCGGCGGTGACGGTCGATCCCGAACACCGGCGGGAGGGGCTCGCGACGGCCGTGATGGCCGCCCTGGCGCGGCGCGCGCTGGAGGAGGGCGCCTCGGCGGCGTGGCTGCAGGTCGAGACGGACAATCCGGGGGCGCTGGCGCTGTACGACGGGCTGGGCTTCGCGACGCACCACGCGTACCACCACTTCCGGGCGGCCCCGTGAGCACGGCGGACCGGCGGGAGCAGTTCGCGGCGGAGGCCCGGGCGGAGCGGCCCGACCTGGCGCTGATGTGCCTGCTGCTGGCGGCGGAGGCAGACCCGGAGCTGGACGAACGCGCCATGGACTGGGCGCAGATCGAGCTGGACCGGCTGGCCGGGATGCTCCCGTACGGCCTGCGGACCGGTTCGGCGTGGGCCTCGGCGGTGACGGAACTGCTGGGCGGGCGCCTCGGTTTCCACGGCACCCCGGCGGACTACGAGCGGCTGTCGTCCTCGCTGCTGCACGAGGTGCTGCGGCGCCGGCGCGGCCTGCCGATCCTGCTGTCGGTGGTGTGGCTGGAGGTGGCCCGGCGGGCGGGCGCGCCGGTGTACGGGCTGGGCCTGCCGGGGCACTTCGTGGTGGGCTTCGGCGACCCGGAGGAGGGCGTGGTGGTCGACCCGTTCGCGGGTGGCGCCTCCCTGGGCACCGGACCGGCGGAGCTGGCGTCGGGGCCCCGTACGCCGGCCCGGACGCTGGACATCGTCCTGCGGATCCTGACCAACATCCGGGCATGGGCCTCGACCCGCCCGGAGCAGTCGGGGGTGGCCCTGTGGGCGCTGGAGCTGTCGCTGCTGCTGCCGTCGCATCCGGCGTCGCTGCGCTACGAGCGGGCGCGCCTGCTGGTGGAGCGGGGCTCCTTCCGGGAGGGCGCGGCCGAGCTGGACGCGTACGCCGAGGTGGTGTCGGCGGTCGACACCGACGCGGCGGCCCGCATCCGCGCCGAGGCCGTCTCGGCCCGAGCCCTCATGAACTGACCCGGGACGCCATTTCCGGGCCGGGAGCCCGGCGCCGGCACCCGCGCCCGGTCGGCGCCCGGCCCTGGGCCGGGGCCGCGTGCGGGCCGGAGGGCGGGAATCGTGCGGCGGAGACGGCGGTGCCCCCGTCCGGGGTCCGGACGGGGGCACCTCCTTGCCGTGCCTCAGCTCGCGTTGGTGTCGATGACCACGGTCCGCTCGGCCGTGGTCCTGCCGCGCAGGGCCTTGCCGAGCGCGCCTGCGACGTCCTGCGGGGTGACCGCCGTCTTGGCGCCGGTGCCGCGGGTGATCAGGACGCCGTCGAAGGTGTTCCCGTAGGTCGCCTTGAGCGCCTCCAGGTCGAACTTCTCCGTGAGCCGGCCGTCCACGGCCTGCATGCTGAGGATCTTGGGCAGCGACAGCTTGCCGAAGGCGATGGACTTGGTGCCGGCCTTGACGGTGGCGTTGGCGGACATCGCCGGCTCGGCGAACTCCTTCATCGCGCGGTCGAGTTCGGCCTGGCCCACGACCGGTTCCTTGGTGACGGTCGGCAGCTGCACGACGGCCGCCTTGCCGGTGCCGACCTGGTCGCGGAAGGCCTTGGTGACGAGGTCGACGGAGCCGTCCACGTCCAGGGCGGTGCCCGCCTTGCCGGGGACGGCGACGGCCTTGCCGCCTTCGAACGTGATCGTGCCCTCGGTGACGGAGCCCGCCGTACCGGCGAGTTCCTGAAGCGCGACCTGCAGCTTCTCCTCGTCGACGGGCATCACGGCGTCGGCGACCCGCTCGTTGCCGAGCAGGGAGCCGATGACCGTGACGGGGTTGTAGTCGCTGCCGGCCGCGTTGCGGACGGTGGTCTGGGCGTCCAGGGTCAGACCGGCCTTGTCGGGCTTCAGCTCGACCGGCTTGCCGCCGACGCTCAGCTGGATCGGAGCCCCGGCACGGGTGCCGAAGGCCGTCTGGAGCTTGGAGACGGCGTCGTCGCGGCTGCCGCTGATGTCGACGCCGAGGACGGTGGTGCCCTTGGGGACGTCGGAGTGGTTCAGGAGCAGTCCGGCGCCGTAGGCCACGCCGACGAGCGCCACGATGCCGCCGCCGACGAGGACCAGCTTGGAGCGGCCCTTCTTGGCCGGCTTCGCGGCGGCCTTCTTGTCCGCGGGCGGCGTGGCACGGGGAGCGGCCGGCGCGGGCGCCGGTACGGGCGTGGGCAGCGGGCCGTCCAGGTCGGGGCCGGGCCAGCCGGCGGCGTCCGCCGCGGACGGTCCGCCGGCGGCGGGGCCGGAGCCGAAGCCGGGGCCGCCGGTGGTGGGGCCGGCGGGGCCGCCGGTGGTGGGGCCGGCGGGGCCGCCGGTGGTGGGGCCGGCGGGGCCGCCGGAGTGGCTGTCGTAGACGGGGAACGCCTCGGTGGACGGGCCGCCGTCGCCGTGGTCGGTGCCGTACGCGGGGAAGCCCTGGGTCGCTCCGACGCCGGGGCCGCCGGGCATCGGCGCCGCCGGGCCCGGCGTCTGCGGCTGGGCGTAGCCGGTGCCGTAGTCGGCGACCGGCGGCGGCGGGGTGCGCGGCGGCGCGTACGCGGCGTCCGGCTCCGGCGGGGCCTGGAGGTTCTGCGGGGGCGCGTAGCCGGCGCCCGGCACGGGGGGCGGGGTCGGCGTCGCACCGACCCCGGCGCCCGGCACGGGGGGCGGAGTCGGCGTCGCACCGGGCACCCGCTTGGCGAGCGGCGGCGCCGGGGCGGCCTGCGGCATCTGCGCGGCGGGCGCCGCGGGCGCGGGAGCGGGGGCGGGCGGCTTGCGGGGCGCGAACCAGTTGCTGGCGGCCGGCTCCTCGGCCTGCGCCGGGTCCGGCTCGGGCGCGGCCTCGACACGGGTCGGCCGGGGCCCCGGACGCTGCGCGAGCGGGGGCCTGTCCTGCTGCGCCGGTCCCTGCTCCGGCTCCGGCGGGGTCTGCGACCCTCCGCCGGACGTGCCGGAGTTGGTGCCCATCGACTTGCGCACGACCACCGGCGGGATCGGCCGCGAACCCGGGATGTTGATCCGGATCCGGGTCGTCAGGGTCGTCTCGGTCTTGGGCCCGTCGGATTCGGGCGTGGACGGATTCGAGGTCACAGGGTTCTCCTCCGGGGCGGTCGCCGCGCCAGGCCCGGGTGGCACAGTCGTGGACGGGTACTGGCCGGTTCCGTACGGCGGCGTACCCGAGGGGTAAGCGGCTCCACCGTGCCCCTTGGGCCCGGAGGACGAACTGTCGGTTTCACGACTCAAGGCAGGTTCTCCCGGTTGGCTCCGCCGCCCGTCATACCGTGCGCGGGCAGCTCGGCGGCCCGTCCACCATACTGGCCGCCGCCCGCGCGCAACTGACCGCGGCGCATCAGGGGTTCCTCACGGGACCCGGCAAACCGCCCTGAAGCGCCCCGAGAGTCCCTGCCCGGAGACCTCGGCCGGGCTCCCTACGAGGTCCGACACCACGTCACTTGACGGGCCGGGAGGCCGAAAACGGCCGATCGGCCGGAAGGCTGATCGTGGCACACATCACAGCCAGCGCCGCTCCGCCCAAAAGGTAGGCGTACATGCCGATTCCGGACGAACTGAGAAGGAAGTCGCCCTCGGGGCGCGGGAGGCTGAGCACCACGTAGGCGAGGAACCAGCCGACGGCGCCGCCACCCACCCCGAGGGCGGTACCGAGGGCGAGCCGGCCGCCGAGGAACAGCCCGAACAGGGCCAGCAGCGCGAGCAGCAGCCCGCCGGGGAACCACAGGTCCACGACGAGCCAGCCGGCCGCGCCGGTCAGGGCTCCCAGCGCCAGCAGGCCCAGGCCGCCGGCGATCCGGCCCGCCGTGAGGGTGCCGGTCACGCCTGCACCCCCGCGAAGAGGTCGTGTTCGCGCTCGCCCGCCGCGGCGCCCGGCCGGCCTTCGGCCAGTTCGTAGTACTCGCGCGCGAACAGCGGCTGCGCCAGGTCGTTGGAGAGGGCGAAGAAGGGCCCGTCCACGGCGATCTGGGTGGCGTGCGCGCGCATGGCGGCGGTCTTGGCCGCCACGAGGGCCTCGTCGGCCTCGATCTCGGCGGTGATCCGCCCGTCCTCGACGACCCCCGGCACGTCCTCGGGCGAGGCGAGCCCAGGGAAGGACACCTCGGCCCCGGCGGCGGCCAGCCTCGCGAAGCCCTCCTCGACCACCGAGAGCGGGACGCGGTTCCAGTAGATCTTGCCGATGGCGTGAGGGGCACCGAGGTCGCGCCGGTACGCGGTCTCCGCGGCCAGTTCGGCGGCGCGCATGGCGACGCGGTGGGCCTGGATGTGGTCCGGGTGTCCGTAGCCGCCGTCCGGGTCGTAGGTGACGAGCACCTGCGGGCGCAGCTCCCGGATCACCTCCACGAGGTACGCGGCGGCCTCGTCCACGTCGGCGGACCAGAAGGCCTCCGGGTGGCGGTTCTGCGGGGCGCCCATCATCCCGGAGTCGCGGAAGCGTCCGGGGCCGCCGAGGAACCGGTGGTCGTGGACGCCCAGTTCGGCCATGGCGGCGGCGAGTTCACCGATCCGGTGGGCGCCGAGGGTGTCGTCGCGGTCGGCCGCCAGGTGGGCGAGGCCGGGCGGGATGACCTCACCCTCCTCGCCCAGGGTGCAGGTCACCAACGCGACGTGGGCGCCCTGGGCCGCGTACTTGGCCATGGTGACGCCGTTGTTGATCGACTCGTCGTCGGGGTGCGCGTGCACGAAGAGCAGACGACGGGCGGGAAGACCGTTCATGGGGCTAGCGTAGGGGGTACCCCGCGCCGGCCCCGGCCTGCCCGCCCTGCCCGGCGGGCCCCGGCCCGGCCGCCGGGACGCAGCCTAGAACTTGATGCCGCTGATCATGCTCGCCACGTTCGAGGTGAGCTGGCTGAGGGTCGGGGCGATGGTGGAACTCGCCAGGTAGAAGCCGAGCAGCACACAGACCACCGCGTGTCCCGCCTTCAGGCCCGCCCGGCGGACCAGCAGGAAAACGATGATCGCCAGCAGCACCACGGCAGAGATCGAGAGTGCCACGGCGTTTCACCTCCACGTCGAGCGGACATCGGTACGCGCATTCGTGCTCGGCGAGAGTCATACCCACCGTGCGCTACGGATCATAACTATCCGTGCCAGCGCATCGATCGAAATCCGGCAGCACAAGGGGCGCATGCCGCGCACGGGCGGGGTCACGGAAAGGCCGGCCGGGGAGCGATTGCGCCCCCCGGCCGGCTGTCGGCACCCGCACGGCCGCACTGCACCCAGGCTGCATGCCCCAGATCTCGGGGCAGAAACGGTCAAGTTGCCCGCAGGTAAACCGTGTTGGGTCACCACGGCCGCTCCAGCAGTCGGCACATGCCGGGTGGCCGGAAATCGTCGGTCTGTGGATAAACCGTCTCAGTCCGTGTCCTGTTCCCCGGGTACGTCCGGCCCTTCCGGCGGCATGTGCGGGACCACCCGCTTCTCCGCCGCGAAGTGGCACGCCGAAGGATGCGCCGCCGGGCCGGAGGGGAACACCTCGGGGATCGCCAGCAGCGGAACCTCCGCCGCACAGCGGTCCCGGGCCTTCCAGCAGCGGGTGCGGAAGCGGCAGCCCGACGGCGGGTTGGCCGGGGACGGGACATCACCGGAGAGGATGATCCGCTCGCGGTGGGCGCGGGCCTGCGGGTCCGGGACCGGCACGGCCGAAAGCAGCGCCTGCGTGTACGGGTGGGTCGGGTGCTCGTAGATCTCGGTGTCGGTGCCGATCTCGACGATCCGGCCGAGGTACATGACGCCGACCCGTTCGGAGATGTGCCGGACGATCGAGAGGTCGTGCGCGATGAAGACGTAGGACAGGTTGAACTCGTCCTGGAGCTTCTCCAGCAGGTTGACGACCTGCGCCTGGACCGAGACGTCCAGGGCGGAGACCGGCTCGTCGGCGACGATGATCTCGGGCTGGAGGGCCAGGCCGCGGGCGATGCCGATGCGCTGGCGCTGGCCGCCGGAGAACTGGTGCGGGTAGCGGTTGATGTACTCCGGGTTCAGGCCCACGACGTCGAGGAGTTCCTGGACCTTGCGGCGCCGGTCGCCCTTCGGGGCCACCTCCGGGTGGATCTCGTACGGCTCTCCGATGATGTCGCCGACCGTCATGCGCGGGTTCAGCGAGGTGTACGGGTCCTGGAACACCATCTGGATGTTGCGGCGCACGGCCTTCAGCGCGCGCCCCGACAGCCGGCTGATGTCCTCGCCTTTGTACGCGATCGAACCGGCGGTCGGCCGTTCCAGGTTGACCAGCATCTTGGCGACGGTGGACTTGCCGCAGCCGGACTCCCCCACGATGCCCAGGGTCTCGCCCGCGTGCAGGCCGAAGGAGACCCCGTCGACGGCCTTGACCGCGCCGACCTGCTTCTTGAAGAGGATGCCCTGGGTCAGCGGGTAGTACTTGACCAGGTCCTTCACCTCGAGAAGGGGCTCAGCCATGGAGGCACTCCTTCCAGAAGTGGCAGGCGCTGGCCCGTGCCACGGGCGACTCGGTCACCGGGTACAGCGGCGGGACGTCGCTGCGGCAGACCTCCTGAGCCATCGGGCAGCGCGGGTTGAAGGCGCATCCGGGCGGGATGCGGAGCAGGTTGGGGGGCAGGCCCTTGATCGCGTACAGCTCCTGGCCCTTCTGGTCCAGGCGGGGGATGGAGTCGAGCAGACCGCGCGTGTACGGGTGGGCGGGCGCCTTGTAGATCTCGTGGACGGGGGCCGCCTCGACGATCCGGCCCGCGTACATGACCGCGATCTTGTCCGCGACGTCGGCGACCACGCCGAGGTCGTGGGTGATCAGGATGAGGCCCATGTTGAGCTCCCGCTGGAGCTCGGCGAGCAGGTCCATCACCTGCGCCTGGACGGTGACGTCCAGGGCTGTCGTCGGCTCGTCGGCGATGATCAGCGAGGGCTCCAGGGCCAGCGCCATGGCGATCATGATGCGCTGGCGCATGCCGCCGGAGAACTGGTGCGGGTAGTCACCCACCCGCTGTTTCGCCGCAGGGATCCTCACCCGGTCCATCAGCTCGACGGCCTTGGCCCGGGCGTCCTTGCGGGACATCCCGCGGTGGACCTCGTACATCTCGCCGAGCTGCTTACCGACGGTCAGCACCGGATTCAGGGAGGACAGCGCGTCCTGGAAGATCATCGCCATCTCGGCGCCGCGGATCCTGCGCCGCTCGTCCTCCTTCATCTTCAGCAGGTCGCGGCCCTTGAAGAGGATCTCACCGCCCGCGATCCGTCCCGGCGGCACGTCCAGGATCCCCATCACGGCCTGGGCGGTCACCGACTTGCCGGAGCCGGACTCGCCGAGCACGGCCAGCGTCTCGCCCTCGTCCACCGAGTAGTCGACCCCGTTGACCGCCTTCGCGACTCCGTCGCGCGTCTTGAATTCCACGTGCAGGTCGCGGACTTCGAGCAGCATGTGCGGGGCTCCTCAGCGCAGCTTGGGGTCGAGGGCGTCGCGCACCGCGTCGCCGAGCATGATGAAGGCGAGCACCGTGATGCTCAGCGCGCCCGCCGGCCACAGCAGCATGTGCGGGGCGTTGCGGATCTGCGATGCCGCGTTGGAGATGTCGATGCCCCAGGAGACGGTGGGCGGGCGCAGACCGACGCCGAGGAAGGACAGGGTCGCCTCCAGCGCGATGTACGTGCCGAGCGCGATCGTGGCGACGACGATGACGGGGGCGACGGCGTTGGGCGCCACGTGCCGCAGCAGCATCCGGGCGTTGCCGGCGCCCAGGGCCCTGGCGGCGTGGACGTAGTCGTTCTGTTTGGCGGTGATCACCGAGCCGCGGGCGATGCGGGCGATCTGCGGCCAGCCCAGCAGCACGATGAATCCGACCACGGGCCAGACGGTGGTGCTGGTGACGACCGACAGGAACACCAGGCCGCCGAGGACGACCGGGATGCCGAAGAAGATGTCGGCGACCCGGGACAGCAGCGAGTCGCCCCAGCCTCCGAAGAACCCGGCGAGGCCGCCGAGGGCGGAGCCGAGCAGGGCGGCGCCGAGGGTGGCGCAGACCCCGACGGTGATCGAGGCACGGGCGCCGTACACGGTGCGGGTGTAGACGTCGCAGCCCTGGGTGTCGTAGCCGAAGGGGTGGCCGGGGGCGGAGCCCTGCTGGGACTTGGACAGGTCGCACTGCAGCGGGTCGCCGCTCGCGATGAGCTGCGGCCAGATCGCGATGACGACGAGGAAGAGGATCAGCAGCGAGGAGATGATGAAGACGGGGTTGCGGCGCAGCTGGTGCCAGGCGTCGGACCACAGGGACCGGGCCCGCTCCCGGGGGCCGGAGGCGCCCGGTCCGGCGCTCTTCTCGATGCCTTCGACGCTCTCGGCCTCGTCCAGCGCGAGATCCATGGGTCCCCCCTGGCCCGTGGGTGATACCGCCTCCTTCGGGCGGGGCCCGACCGGGTCGTAGCCGCCTGGTTCGGGGCGCTCGGGATCAGGCATAACGGATCCTCGGGTCCAGGACCGCGTAGAGCAGGTCGACGAGCAGGTTCGCCAGCAGGAAGACGATGACGAGGATGGTCACGAAGCCGACGACCGTGGGCGAGTTGTTGCGCAGGATGCCCTGGTAGAGCTGGAAGCCGACGCCGTGGATGTTGAAGATCCGCTCGGTGACGATGGCGCCGCCCATCAGCGCGCCGATGTCGGTCCCGATGAAGGTGACCACCGGGATCAGGGAGTTGCGCAGCAGGTGACGGGTGACGACACGGCTGCGGGGCAGGCCCTTGGCGGTGGCGGTACGGACGTAGTCGGCCTTGACGTTCTCCGCGATGGAGGTGCGCGACAGGCGTGTGACGTACGCGAGGGAGACCAGCGCGAGGACGATGCCGGGCAGGATCAGCTCGTTCAGCGGTGCGTCCGGGGAGACGGTCGGCCGCACCCAGCCCCACTGGACGCCGAAGAGGTACTGGAGCAGGTAGCCCGTGACGAAGGTCGGCACCGAGATGACCACGAGGGTGAGCACGAGGACCGAGGTGTCGACGGTCCTGCCGCGGCGCAGGCCGCTGATCACGCCGAGGGTGATGCCGATGACGATCTCGAAGAAGATCGCGACCAGGGTCAGGCGCAGGGTGACGGGGAAGGCGGTGGCCATCAGCTCGGTGACGGACTGGCCGTTGAAGGCGGTTCCGAAGTCGCCCTGGAAGATCGCGCCCATGTAGTGGAGGTATTGCTTCCACAGGGGTTGGTCGAGGTAGAGGTCCTTGCGGATGCGCGCGGCGGTGGCCGGGTCGGGGGCCTTGTCGCCGAAGAGGGCCGCGACCGGGTCACCGAGCGCGTACACCATGAAGAAGATCAGGAACGTGCTGCCGATGAACACCGGGATCATCTGGAGCAGCCGCCGGATCACATAACGTCCCATGGAGTGCTCCATGCTGTTGGCGGGCGCGGCGGCCCCCCGCAGGGCGGGGGGCCGGGGATCCGGGTGGGGGGTCAGATGACCTTGATCTGGTCGTAGACCGGCACGCTGAACTGGTTGAGGGCGACGTCCTCCAGGCGCTCGGAGTAGCCGGCGCTGCCGTTCTGGTACCAGAGGGGGATGGACGGCATCTGCTCGGCGAGGATCTTCTCGGACTCCTGGAAGCTCGCGATCGCCTTGGCCGGGTCGCTCTCCCGGTTCGCCTGGTCGACGAGGGCGTCGAACTCCTTGTTGCTGAACTTCCCGTAGTTGGAGGAGGCGCCCGTGTAGTAGAGCGGCTGGAGGAAGTTCTGGATCAGCGGGTAGTCGGCCTGCCAGCCGGAGCGGAAGGGGCCCGTCAGTTTGTAGCTGCTCTGCTGGTTGCGGAAGTCGGCGAAGGTGCCGACGGGGTTGACCGTGCAGACGGGGCCCTCCCCCAGCGCGTTGTTGACGCTGTTGCAGACGGCGTCCATCCAGTCGCGGTGCGAGCCGGTGTCCACGTTGGAGGTCAGCGTGACCTTGCCGCCCGGCAGGCCGCCGCCCTCCTGGATGAGCTTCTTGGCCTCGGCCGGGTCGTAGACGCAGGCGTCGCCGCACGCGGTGGAGGAGAAGCCGCCCTTCTCGCCGAGGGCCGGCGAGGTCCAGTCCTTGGCGGGGGTCCGGGTCTCCCGGAAGATCTGCTTGGTGATCTCGTCCCGGTTGATGGCCCGCGAGATGCCCTGACGGACCTTCTCCATGCCCGGCTTGCTCCACTGCGGGTCGTACAGCGGGAAGGTGAGGGTCTGGATGATGAGGGCCGGCTGGTTGATGTACCGGTCACCGAGGTCGTTCTTGACGTTCTTCAGCTGCTGCGCCGGGACGTCGTCGACGAGGTCGAGGTTGCCGGAGATCAGGTCGGTGTAGGCGGTGTTGTTGTCGGTGTAGACCTTCAGGTCCACACCGCCGTTCTGCGCCTTGTCCTCGCCGGGGTACGCGTCCCACTTGCGCAGTTTCATGCCGGTGCCCTTGGTGTACGAGTCCACCGTGTACGGGCCGTTGCCGATCGGCTTGTCCAGCCAGGCGGTGTGGTCGGTGAAGAAGGCCTTGGGCAGCGGCGAGAAGGCCTGGTAGCCCAGGGTCTCCGGCCAGGTCGAGAACTTGTCCTTGAGGGCGACGGTGAAGGTCTTGGGATCCTTGACCACCAGTCCGGACATCGTCTTGGCCTTGGGTTCGCCGGACGCCGGGTGCACGTCGTCGTAGCCGACGATGTCGGAGAAGAAGGGCGAGTTGTTCTGTTTGTTGCGCACGTCCGCGCCGTAGTTCCAGGCGTCCACGAAGGACTGCGCGGTGACCGGCTCGTCGTTGCTGAACGTCCAGCCGTCCTTCAGCGTGATGGTGAAGTTCTGGCTGTCCGTCGTCTCGATGGATTCGGCGAGCATGTTGTTGGCCTCGCCGGTCTTGGGGTCATAGCGCTTGAGGCCGCGGAAGAGCATGTCGAGGACCTTGCCGCCCTGCACCTCGTTGGTGTTGGCGGGCTCCAGCGGATTCTGCGGGTCACCCCACGACGAGCTGATGATTCCCGCCTCGCCGCCCCCGCCGCTGTCGCTCCCGCCGCCGCAGGCCGTCGCCGCGAGGGCGACGGCCACCGCACATGCGGCCCACTTGGCGTGGGTGGCTCCGCGCATGGAGTGCCTCCTATGGCTCCCAAGACTCACTTAGGGGCCAATGTCACCCTATGAGGGGTGTCGCACACGCGTGGTTGGACCGATTGCACCCGCGCGTCCCGCCCCTGTCACCCCTGGGGGTGCAAAGCCAGCTCCCAGGCGTCGACGCCGTAGTGCAGGGCCATGCCGTGCGCCTCGTAGAGCGCGAGCGCGCCGGTCGCGTTGTGGGTGTCCACGCCGAGGCCGATGGTGTCGCGGCCGCGCGCCGCGTAGGCGGCGAAGCCGTGGCGCAGCAGGAATCCGCCGACGCCCCGGCCGCGCACGTCCTTGCGTACGCCTATGTGGCTGACCCAGGCCATGCTCGTGCGGTCGTCCCGGGTGACCAGCACGGCGACGTCGCCCTCGCCGGGCAGGCTCGCGATCCACACCAGCGACCAGTCGAGCCCGCGGCCCTCGATGTGGTCCAGCCAGGTCTCGTAGGGGCGGTCCACGTGGCCGAAGTGGTCGGCGAAGGTCTCCTCGACCAGGGCGTGGACCCGGTGGCGGTCGGCCTCGTCGTCGCCGCAGTGGCGCAGGGCGAGCCCGGCGGGCGGGGTGGGCGCGAGGTCGGCGGCGGCGGACAGGGACCGCGTCATCACCTGGTAGCGGCGGACGGTGCGGTAGCCGCGTTCCGAGAGGAGCGCGAGGTCGATGGTGGGCTGCACGTTGAGCTGGAGCCGCAGGACGCCCGGCCCGGCGCTCATCCCACGGGCCCGGTCCTCCATGCGCTCCAGGAGCAGGACCGCGGCCTCGTGGTGGCCGGGCAGCACGTAGTGGTCGGCGTCGACGCGGCCCGGCCCCGAGTCCGCCCAGACGAGGGCGTAGGCGACGAGCCTGCCGCCCTCGAAGGCGAGCCAGGAGTCGGTGGCGAGGTCCACGTCGGGTGCGTTGAGGTCGGACTCGACGGTGCCGAGGTCGGTTTCGGGCCGACCGATCTCGATCATGTCGACGGCGTTGAGCAGGGCGCAGATGTCAGCCGCGTCCCCGGGGCCGGCGGGCCGTACGGTGATGGTCATTGCGTCACTCTCGGGCCCCGGTTCCCGGGGTCGCAACCGGTTTCCGCGGAGGCCGAAAGCGCCGTCCCGCCGCCCCGCCCGTCCACGGCGGTCCCGGGGACGGGCCCCCGGGACGGGCGCGCACCCCACGGGGCACGGAGAACGGCCGGTCCCCGGCGCCGTGAGGCGCCGGGGACCGGCCGTTCGGTTAAGCGTGCGTGGATCAGACCGCCAGGATGGCCTTCTCCTCGGCGAAGTGGCACGCGGACTCGTGCGCCGCCGGGGTGTCGACGCCCTTGAAGCGCTCCGGGATCGCCAGCAGCGGCTCCTCGGTGGAGCACTTGTCCTGGGCCTTCCAGCAGCGGGTGCGGAAGCGGCAGCCCGACGGCGGGTTGGCCGGGGACGGGACGTCACCGGTGAGGATGATGCGCTCGCGGGACTCGCGGACCTCGGGGTCCGGGACCGGGACCGCCGACAGCAGCGCCTGGGTGTAGGGGTGCGTCGGGTGGTCGTAGATCTGGGCGTCGGTGCCGATCTCGGCCATCTTGCCGAGGTACATGACGCCCACGCGGTCCGAGATGTGCCGGACGATCGACAGGTCGTGCGCGATGAAGATGTAGGACAGGTTGAACTCGTCCTGGAGCTTCTCCATCAGGTTGATGACCTGCGCCTGCACCGACACGTCGAGCGCGGAGACCGGCTCGTCGCAGATGATGATCTCCGGGTTGAGCGCGAGGCCGCGGGCGATGCCGATGCGCTGGCGCTGGCCGCCGGAGAACTGGTGCGGGTAGCGGTTGATGTACTCCGGGTTCAGGCCCACGACGTCCAGGAGCTCCTGGACCTTGCGGCGCCGGTCGCCCTTCGGGGCCACCTCGGGGTGGATCTCGAAGGTCTCCCCGATGATGTCGCCGACCGTCATGCGCGGGTTCAGCGAGGTGTACGGGTCCTGGAACACCATCTGGATGTTGCGGCGCACGGCCTTCAGCGCACGGCCGGACAGCTTGGTGATGTCCTGGCCCTTGTAGAAGACCTCGCCGGCGGTGGCCCGCTCCAGGTTCATCAGGAGCTTGGCGACCGTGGACTTGCCACAGCCGGACTCGCCCACGATGCCGAGGGTCTCGCCCTGGTACAGGTCGAAGGACACGCCGTCGACGGCCTTGACCGCGCCGACCTGCTTCTTGAACAGGATGCCCTGGGTCAGCGGGAAGTGCTTGACCAGGTTGCGGACCTGGAGGATCGGCTCGCGCTCGGTGGTCGTCTTGCTGAGCTCAGCCATGGATCTGGTCCTTCCAGAAGTGGCACGCGCTCCCGCGGCCGGGCAGTTCGGTGCCGTCCAGCTCGGTGACCGGGTGCAGGACCGGGATCTCCGTACGGCAGATGTCCTGCGCCTTGGGGCACCGGGGGCTGAAGGCACAGCCCGCCGGGATGCGGAGCAGGTTGGGCGGCAGGCCCTTGATCGCGTAGAGCTCCTGGCCCTTCTGGTCCAGGCGCGGGATCGAGTCCAGCAGGCCCCGGGTGTACGGGTGCGAGGGGCGCTTGTAGATCTCGCGGACCGGAGCGGTCTCGACGATCCGGCCCGCGTACATGACCGCGATCTTGTCCGCGACGTCGGCGACGACGCCGAGGTCGTGGGTGATCAGGATCAGACCCATGTTCATCTCGCGCTGGAGTTCCGCGAGCAGGTCCATGACCTGGGCCTGGACGGTCACGTCGAGAGCCGTGGTGGGCTCGTCGGCGATGATCAGGTCCGGCTCCAGGGCCAGCGCCATGGCGATCATGATGCGCTGGCGCATACCGCCGGAGAACTGGTGCGGGTAGTCGCCCACGCGCGCCTTGGCGGCGGGGATCTTCACGCGGTCCATGAGCTCGATGGCCTTGGCCTTCGAGTCCTTCTTGGACATGCCGCGGTGGACCCGGAACATCTCGCCGAGCTGGTCGCCCACCGAGTAGACCGGGTTCAGGGAGGACAGCGCGTCCTGGAAGATCATCGCCATCTTGTCGCCGCGGAGCTTGCGGCGCTCCTCGTCGGACATCTTGAGGATGTCCCGGCCGTGGAAGCGCACCTCGCCGCCGGCGACGCGCCCGGGCGGGCTGTCGAGGATGCCCATGATCGCCTGCGCGGTGACCGACTTGCCGGAGCCGGACTCGCCGAGCACGGCGAGGGTCTCGCCGGCGCTGACGCTGTAGCTCACGCCGTTGACGGCCTTGGCGACCCCGTCACGGGTCTTGAACTCGACCTGGAGGTTGTCCACCTCCAGCAGCGGCACGGCGGTCCCGCCGCCCGTCTCCGCAACGCTGAGAATCTCCGACGTCGTCACGCCGCCACCTTCGTCCTGCTTGCTGATGTTGTCTCGGAGCATCGGGCGGCCCTACCGCAGCTTCGGGTCGAGCGCGTCGCGCAGGCCGTCGCCGACGAAGGCGAAGCCGAGCACGGTGACGACCACGAAGGAGCTCGGGTACAGCCACAGGTAGTCGTGGACGCCGATGAAGGCCTGACCGGCCGCCAGCATGTTGCCCCACTCCGGTACGTCGACCGGGACACCGGCGCCGAGGAAGGAGAGGGCCGCGACGCCGATGATCGTGGTACCGACGTTGAACGTCGCGTAGACCAGGACGGGCGTCAGCGAGTTGGGCAGGATGTGCGTGCGGACGATCCGGCCGCCGCTGGCGCCGAGCGCCTTGGCGGCGTGGACGTAGTCCATCTCGCGCACCGACAGGATCGAGCTGCGCAGCAGTCGGGACACGGTCGCCCACGAGAAGACCGCGAGCGAGATGATCACCGGGGTGATGCCGCGGCCGGTGACCAGGATGATGACGACGGCACCGATCATCAGCGGGAACGCGAGGAAGACGTCCGCGATGCGCATGACGAGGGTGTCGGCGAAGCCGGCGAAGTAACCGGCGATGGCGCCGAGGGCGACACCGATCAGCACGGCGAAGAAGATCGAGGCGAGGCCGACGAACATGGCCACGCGGGTACCGGCAATGAGGCGCGAGAACATGTCGCGGCCCAGGGCGTCGGTGCCCATCCAGTGCGTGGCGTTGGGCGACTGGAGGGTCTTCTCCAGGTCCTGCGCACCGGGATCGAACGGCGTGAACATGTCGCCGAAGATCGCGGTGATGAACAGCAGGGTGATGATCACGAGACCGACGACGGCCAGCTTGTTCTGGACGAAGCGGTGGCGGATCTCGCCCCACTGGGTGAGCTGCTTGGGGGTTGCTTCAGGGGCGGCCGGGGTGGCCGGCACGGGGCTCTCGTCCCCGATCGCCGGGCTCTTGACGAGCTCAGACATGAGGAAATCCTCCTTGGGGGCGGTCAGCTGAGGCGGATACGCGGGTCGAGGGCCGCGTACAGCAGGTCCACGATGAGGCTGAGGACGACGAAGATGGCGACGCTGTAGGTCACTACGCCGATCACGATCGGGTTGTTCTGCTGCTGGATCGCCTGAACCAGTGCCAGACCGACACCGTCCCAGTTGAAGATCGCCTCGGTGATGAGCGCGCCACCGAGAAGTGCGCCGAACGAAATGCCCAGGTAGGTGACGACCGGGATGGACGAGTTGCGGAGCACGTGCTTGAAGAGCACGCGACGGCGCGGAAGTCCCTTGGCCACGGCGGTCTTCACGTAGTCGGCGCGCAGCACCTCGAGCATCGTGCCGCGGGTGAGGCGGGCGACGAACGCGATGTCGGTGATGGCGAGGGTGACTGCGGGGAGGACCATGCCTTCGAGCTTGTCTCCACCGAGCTGCGGGAACCATTGGAGTTCGACCGCGAACCACTTCATGAGCAGCATGCCGATCACGAACGTTGGGAATCCCACCGCCATGGTCGTAAAGAATGTCGTGGCCATGTCCAAGATGCTGTATCTGTACAGGGCGGCGATGATGCCGACGCCCATACCGAACACCGTGACGAGAGCGATGGCCAGCAGGGCCAGCTTCGCGGTGTTCGCCAGCTTGGGGCCGAGGATCTCGGACACCTCGCGGCGCTGGATGAAGTCCTCGCCGAGGTCTCCGGTCGCGACCTTCGACACGTAGTTCACATACTGCTCGGGCAGCGACTTGTCGAGCCCGTACCGCGCCTTGAGCTCCGCGACCACTGCTGGGTCACGAGCCTTGTCGCTGCCTGCGATCGAGCCCACGGGGTCACCGGGGAGAACGAAAAGACAAGCGAACAGAACCATGGTCGCGCCGATGAGGACTATGACCATCTGCCCGAGGCGACGGGCGACGTACCTTCCCATGTTTGTGCCTCTCTACCTGGCCGCTTCTGGGAGCAGCGGCCTCCGGCCCAGGGAACGGGCCGGCTCTCGGCCGGCGGGGATTGCCCGCGGATGTGAGGGGTGCCGAAGTAAAAACGGCCTGCCGAGCGGGGCCGCGGCCCACCGGTCACCCGGGGGCCGCGGCACGTTCGCTCCTGACGGATATACCGTCCGAACCGATTACTTCTTGAGCGAGATCTTCTCGAGGATCGGGTCCTCGTTGAAGTTGATGTCGTCCAGACCGTTGAACTTGTCGGTCGCCATCAGGCGGAACTGGGAGCGGTTGAAGGTCGGGATGAGGGCCATGTCCTCCATGGCCATCTTCTCGGCCTGCTTGTACATCGCGGTACGCGCGGCCTCGTCCTTCGTGGCGCGGGCCGTGTCGACCAGCTTGTCGAACTCGGGGTTGTTGTAACGGGCGCGGTTGTCACCGACCACGTTGCCCTCGGCGTCCTTGTTCATCGAGGCCGAGTGCAGCAGCGGGAAGAGGAAGTTCTCCGGGGTCGGGTAGTCCGCACCCCACGCGAAGCGGTAGACGCCGCTGGCGGTGGCACCCTGCTGCTCCTTGAGCAGACCCGGGAAGTCCTTGCCGTCCAGCTTGACCTTCAGGCCGAGGACGTCCTCGAGCTGACGCGCGACGGCCTGGACCCACTCTTCGTGGCCCGCACCGGTGTTGAAGGAGAACTTGATCTCGGTACCCGGCTTCAGGCCCGCCTTCTCGGCGTGCTCCTTGGCCTTGGCGACGTCCTGCTTGACGCAGGAGCCGCACAGGTCCTTCTGGTACGCCTTCGGGAACGCCGGCGGCACGATGGTCGTCGACGGGGTCTGGAAGCCCTGGAAGACACCCTTGGCGATGGCCTGGCGGTCGATCGCGTAGGAGATCGCCAGACGGGCGTCCTTGCTGTTGGTCGGACCGTTGTCACCGATCGGCAGAACGAAGTTCATGCCGTTGGTGTCCTTGGCGAACCACTTGTTCTGCGGCTTGAACTTCGCCTCGGCCGTCTTCAGCATCGGCGTCGGGATGTGCGCGTAGTCGAAGGTGCCGGCCTGGAAGCCGTCGTACTCGAGCTGGTGCGCGGTCTTGTCGTTGAGGAGGGTGACCTGGACCTTGTCCAGCTTCGCCTTCGTCAGGCCGTAGTCGTCGTTGCGGACGAGGTTGATGGCCTTGTTGTGCTCCCAGCTGCCGTCCATCTTGAACGGGCCGTTGCCGACGGGGGCCTCGCCGAACGCCTTGTCCTCTTCGCCGACCTTGGCGACCTTCGGGACCGGGCTGTAGGCGGTGTGCGCCGTCTTCAGCACGAACTCGCAGTCGGCCTTGGACAGGTCGACCTTGATGGTGTGCGGGTCCGGGGTGGTGACACCGGAGAAGGTCTTGGCGGAGCCGTCCTGCAGCTGCTCGTAACCCTTGATGCCGGCGAGGTGGTACGCCACGTCGGACGCGGCGGCCTTGTGCGCGGCACGCGCCCAACCGCGGGCGAACGCCTCGGCGTCGACGACCTCGCCGTTGGAGAACTTGGTGTCCGGCTTGATCTTGAAGGTCCAGGAGGTGCAACCCTCGTCCGAGCTGGCCGACTCGGCCAGCGCGGGCTCGGCCAGGCCGTCCGGCGTGTTCGAGTACAGGCCGGTGAACAGGGCGTTCGACAGCAGGATGCCCGTGGACTCGTGGGCGCGCCCCGGGTCGATGGTGTCCGGCTCCGTGCTGCCCAGGCGGAACGTACCGCCGCCGGCAGCGTTGCCCTTGTCCTTGCTGTCACCGTCACCGCCGCCACAGGCGGTAGCGGCCAGGGCGACGACAACCGCGCCCACGACCCACTTGGCGCTCTTGGCACCGCGCATGGGTTTCCTCCTCATGAGTCCACTGATCGACTTGAGGGGCATGAAAACCTCGCCGACACCCCTGACGGCGAATGGTTTCCTGCCCATAGTGTGCTCGTGAGTCGGCGCGATCCCCACATCGCGTGACCCATTGACCCGAGCTCAATGGAGCCATCCTCAGGGACTGCCAGGCCGTAAACCACACTTAAGTGGTCTCGTTTTCACAACATCGATCCGCAGCAGAAACCCGAAATCCGGACAAACGGATAGGAGACAGACACGTGCGAAACGGACGGTTAGCTCATCATCCGGAGTGTCACGGTCGGTATGCGGACACCTGAACGCAAAAATCCGCTTGACAAAAGCGAACAGCCCCTCCCTTCACGGAGCCCGTGACGGAAGGGACTGCTGCTTTTCCGCACCCCGGCGGCCGGCTACGGCCGCCGCGGCCGCCGCCCGAGCAAACCCGGGACGTGCGGCCTGAACGCGGTTGCTACTTGGCGGACTTGGCGCGCGACGCGGTGCGCGAGCGCTCCTTCTGGTCCAGCACGACCTTGCGGATGCGGACCGCCTCCGGGGTCACCTCGACGCATTCGTCGTCGCGGCAGAACTCCAGGGACTGCTCAAGGGAGAGCTTGCGCGGCGGGACGATCGCCTCGAACGTGTCGGCCGAGGAGGAGCGCATGTTGGTGAGCTTCTTCTCCTTGGTGATGTTCACGTCCATGTCGTCGGAGCGGGAGTTCTCGCCGACGATCATGCCCTCGTACACCTCGGTGCCGGGGTCGGTGAACAGGACGCCGCGCTCCTGGAGGTTGGTCATCGCGAACGCGGTGACCGCACCGGCGCGGTCGGCGACCAGGGAGCCGTTGTTACGGGTGACCAGCTGGCCGAACCACGGCTCGTGGCCCTCGTGGATCGAGTGGCCGATGCCGGTGCCGCGGGTCTGCGTCAGGAACTCCGTACGGAAGCCGATCAGGCCGCGGGACGGAACGACGAACTCCATGCGGACCCAGCCGGAGCCGTGGTTCGACATGTTGTCCATGCGGCCCTTGCGGACGCCCATGAGCTGCGTGACGGCGCCCATGTGCTCCTCGGGCACGTCGATCGTCATGCGCTCGACCGGCTCGTAGGTCTTGCCGTCGACCTCCTTGGTGACGACCTGCGGCTTGCCGATGGTCAGCTCGAAGCCCTCGCGGCGCATCTGCTCGACGAGGATCGCCAGCGCGAGCTCACCGCGGCCCTGGACCTCCCAGGCGTCCGGGCGCTCGGTGTCGAGCACGCGCAGCGAGACGTTGCCGATCAGCTCGCGGTCGAGGCGGTCCTTGACCTGGCGGGCGGTGACCTTGCGGTCCTTGACCGCGGACTTGGCGTCCGCGCCCTTGCCCGTGCCGCCGCGGCCGACCAGCGGCGAGGTGTTGGTGCCGATGACCATGGAGATGGCCGGCTCGTCCACCGTGATCAGCGGCAGCGCGATCGGGTTCTCCGGGTCGGCCAGGGTCTCACCGATCATGATCTCGGGGATGCCGGCGACGGCGCAGATGTCACCGGGGCCGGCGACCTCGGCCGGCTTGCGGGTGAGCGCCTCGGTCATCATCAGCTCGGTGATGCGGACGTTGGAGATGCTGCCGTCACGCTTGATCCACGCGACCGTCTGGCCCTTGCGCAGCTCGCCCTGCTCGACGCGCAGCAGCGCGATACGGCCGAGGAAGTTGTCGGCGTCGAGGTTGGTGACGTGCGCCTGGAGGGGGGCCTCCTCGTCGTACGTCGGGGCGGGGACGTGCTCCAGGATCGTGGAGAAGAACGGCTCCAGGTTCTCGCTGTCGGCGGGGACGGTGCCGTCCTCCGGCTTGGTCAGCGAGGCGATGCCGTCACGGCCGCAGGCGTAGACGATCGGGAACTCGATCTGGTCCTCGTCGGCGTCCAGGTCCAGGAACAGGTCGTAGGTCTCGTTGACGACCTCGTCGATCCGGGAGTCCGGGCGGTCCGTCTTGTTGATGCAGAGGATGACGGGCATCCGGGCCTGGAGGGCCTTGCGCAGGACGAAGCGGGTCTGGGGCAGCGGACCCTCGGAGGCGTCCACGAGCAGAACGACGGCGTCGACCATCGACAGACCGCGCTCGACCTCGCCGCCGAAGTCGGCGTGGCCGGGGGTGTCGATGATGTTGATCGTGATCGGGGCCCCGCCGTCCTTGGGGTGATACTTCACCGCCGTGTTCTTGGCGAGGATCGTGATGCCCTTCTCACGTTCCAGGTCGTTCGAGTCCATCATGCGGTCGTCGAGCTGCTGGTGGGCGGCGAAGGCACCGGCCTGCTTGAGCATGGCGTCGACGATGGTCGTCTTGCCATGGTCGACGTGGGCGACGATGGCGACGTTACGGATGTCGTGGCGCGTGGGCACTTCGGCGCTTCTCCCGGGATCGTGGATGGCGTCACGTACGGCCTGGCACGCGCGCCTCGACCGGGCGAAAACCTGCCACGGCCTTACCCCATGGTACGTCGAATGGCGGGAACCGCCTGCCGGGGGGCTGTCAAGGGGCCGGAGGAATGATCGCGGCCGAGCGTGAGGTGGGGTGCCCGGGCCGCCGTTCCTGCGGGAAATCATGCGGGTCAACGGGTATCCACGACCTTGCCCGCCGGAGTTCCGGCGGGCAAGGGACTTGAGTCACATCTGAGCTTGTGACCCGTGGGTCAACCTGACAGGCACCGCTTTGTCACCACATCTTCGCCGCGGCTACTTCTTCTTGGCCTTGGCGGCCGACGCCTTCTTCCAGCCGATGTCCTGGTACCGGGGGGCGCCGAGCCCGAAGGCGCCGGCATTGACCAGGCCCGGCTTGACGGCCACCAGCTCCGGGCGCTGGAAGAGCGGGATGGAACCGGCCGCCGCCCAGATCCGGGCGTCGGCCTTGCGCACCAGCTCGCGGGACCGGGCCTCGTCCAGCTCCCCGAGGGCCTGGTCGAAGAGCTGGTCGATGTGGTCGGTGCCGACCCGCGTGTAGTTCTGCTCGACGAGGAGGGAGCCGTCCGCCGCCGGCTCCGGCTTGGCGAAGATCGGCCGGGCGTCGGTGGCGGGGAAGGCCGTCGCCGGCCAGGAGTACAGCGCCAGGTCGTACTGGCCCGACGCGATGTGGTCCTTGAAGAAGCTGTCGTCGGCCACCTTGGTCGTCTCGGTGTTCACCCCGAGCTTGCGGAGCATCCGGGAGATCCGCTCACCGACGGTGCGCAGGGACTCCGAGCCGGGTCCGGCCGGGAGGACGAAGCGCAGCGTGAGCGCCTTGCCGTCCTTGGCGAGCATGTTCCCGGAAGTACGGGTGGCCTGCTTGGCCGGCGCCGGGGAGGCCTTGGCGGGGTCGGCCTCGTCGGCGTCCCGGGCCGCGCTGCGCTTGGCGTCGTCGACGTCGCGGGCCATGGCCGCCTGGGCCAGGAGGGAGGCCTGCTGCCGGGCCCCGAAGGGGGCCGGGGCCAGCACCGGTGAGACCCGGTCCCGCTCGCCGTCCGCCGGGGAGGCGGCGGTGTCGGCTCCGGCCGCCCCGGAGAGGTCGCCGTTGGCCCCGTCGTCCTGGCCCACGATGTAGAGGCCGTCGTTCCCGGTGCCCGGGCCCTCGGGGGTCTTGCCGTCGTCCTGCGGCGCGCTCTCCGGTCCGGCCTTGGCGCCGGCCGGCTCGGTGATCTTGCCGCCGCGGCGCCACCCGGCGTCGGCGAGGAGGGCCTGGGCCGCCTTGGGGTCCGGGCCGCCGAGGGCGTCGCTGTTGTCGGCGTACGCCTGCTGCCCGGCCAGGGCCACGTGGCTCCCGACCGGCTTCGCGGGCAGCCCCAGCGGCCTCAGCACGAGGTCCGCCAGCGCCTGGCGGTCCAGGGCGCGGGCCACGGCCCGGCGCACCCGTTCGTCCGCCAGCGGTCCGGACGCCCCGTTCATCGCGAGCTGCGTGTAGGCCGGCTCCAGGGACTTGCGGACCGTGAAGCCCCGCAGGGCCTTCTGCTCGTCCGCGTACCGCTTCACCGACTCGGCGTGCTTGGCACGGGTCTCCTTCTCCTGCGCCGCCTTCTCCTCGTCCGTACCGAAGGCGGTCGCCCACGACAGCGTGGCCTGCGCCGGGGTCAACGCGGCGCCCGGGCCGTGCGCCGGGGCCCCGCCCGTGCCCGTACCGACCGCGCCGCCCTTGCCGGAGGCGCCCTTGCCGGAGGCGTCGCGGCGGGCCAGTGCGATGCGGTCGGCCCCCGAGCGGTCGATCTGCGCCAGGTCGAGCTTCCCGGCGGCCAGCGCCGCGGGGCGCTCGGCCCGGGGCACCGCCGTGAGGACCAGGGTGTCCAGCTTGGCCTGCCGCCCCCACCAGCGCGGGTTGCGGGTCAGGGCGGCGGTGCCGGTCTTCTTGTCGATCGCCCCGAGGGCGAAGGGGCCGGCGGTGACCTTCAGGGCGCCGCGGGCGCCCTCGTTGAAGGCGTCCGGGGTGCCGGTGACCTGCTTGGGGTACAACGGGGAGAACAGCGAGCGCCAGTCCGCGTACGGCTTGCCGAAGGTGACCCGGACCTCCAGGTCCGTCTTGCCCCTCTCGATCTTCTCGATGCGCTCGTAGCCGGCGTTGCGCGCCGTCCAGTACGCCGAGTCCTTGCCGTTGAGGGCCCGCCACTGGGCCACGAAGTCGGCGGCGCCGATCTCCCGTCCGTCGCTCCAGACGGCCTGCTGGTTCAGCTTGTACAGGACGACCTGCTTGGGCTCCCGCTCGATGACCTCGGCCTTCTCCAGGTAGTCGGGATTGGCCACCGGCCGCCCCTTGGCGTCCAGCACGAACAGGTGCGGCAGCACGGCTCCCGCGATCCGGCCGGTGGTGGCGTCCGCGTCGGCCTGGAAGGCGTTGAGGGTCTCGGGGAGGGCGTCCACCGCCCACCTCAGCACGCCCCCGTCCGCCACATTGTCGCGGGCGGTCGCCGCGATGTCCTGTCCTGCGGCGGCGGGGCCGCCCTCGTCGTCACCCGCGCCGCAGCCCGTGAGCAGCGGCAGTGCGAGGACTCCCGAGGTCAGGAGCGCCAAGGACCTGCGCCTTCTCTGGGACATGGGTGGTACCTCCGGGGCGGGGCTTGGGGGAAGCATGATCACGTTCGGCGGTATATGGAGCTGATCACACCGGTTGCCGGAATCCACTGAAATCGACGCCGCTCCGCACCCTTCGCAGCCGCCTCTCGCCACGCCGCGAAGCCCACCCGTGCGGACCAATCCCGCTTGCGCGGCGAGAGCGCGTTCCCCCGGGAGAGGGATGAGAATGGGGGGCGGGGAGGGGCGCACAGTTCGCGCCTGCGCGCCCGCAATCGCTGCACGTCCCTTCACAACGGGGGACGCGAAGCGCGACACTCGCAGGCGCACATGAGCGTTGCCACCGCACCCTGGCGGAAATGAGGGCAAATCATGTCCCTGCAAGATGACCTGACCGCTGTACGACGCCACCTGGACGAGCTGACACGCAAGGTCGAGCGGCTGGAGCAGCAGGCCGCGGCCGCGCGCGGCAAGCCCGCGTCGGCGGCGCCGGACCCGTCCCGGATGGTGACGGTCCCGGACACCCCCTACGACAGCGCGCTCTGGACGGACTCCGACGACGAGGGCCTCGGCGCCCGCGACCGCCGCGCGCCCTGACGCCGCCTCTCCGCGACCGCACACCGTCCACCCCGCACCCCGCCCGGCCCGGCCGCTCCGCGACCGCGCCGCCCGGAGGCGTCCCCTCATCACTCCTACCGGAGTCCTCTTTGGCCACAGGCACGCAACGACCCCAGCAGCGGCCCGGCGGCGTCCACGACGCCTCGCGGGCCGCGATCGCGGCCCGGCACCTGCGGACCGACCGGTGGTGGCTGGCCCCCGCCGGCACCGCGGCCGGGCTGCTCGCCTTCATCGTCTACTCGACCTGGCGGGCCTTCGCGAACGCCGACTACTACGCGGCCCCCTACGTCTCCCCGTTCTACTCCCCCTGCCTGGCGGAGAACTGCGAGGAGATGCGCGGCGGCCCCAACTGGGACCTCTTCGGCAGCTGGTGGGGCCTTTCCCCCGCGCTGCTGATCCTGGTCTTCCCGCTCGGCTTCCGGCTGTCCTGCTACTACTACCGCAAGGCCTACTACCGGGGCTTCTGGGCCTCCCCGCCGGCCTGCGCCGTCGCCGAACCGCACGCGCGGTACACCGGCGAGACCCGCTTCCCGCTGATCCTGCAGAACGCCCACCGGTACTTCTTCTACGCGGCGGTCCCGGTGGCGGGCATCCTCACGTACGACACCGTGCTGACCTTCCGGGACGAGCACTACGAGTGGGGCCACATGGGCCTCGGGACCCTGCTGTTCCTGGTCAACATCGTGCTGATCTGGGCCTACACGCTGTCCTGCCACTCCTGCCGCCACATCATGGGCGGCCGGCTCAAGCACTTCTCGAAGCACCCGGTGCGCTACCGCCTCTGGGGCTGGATCAGCCGGCTCAACTCCCGCCACATGCAGCTGGCCTGGGCATCCCTGATCAGCGTTGCGCTGTGCGACTTCTACGTGTACCTGCTGGCCAGCGGCGCCTTCACCGACCCGAGGATCTTCTGAGATGGCTCAAGTGGAACGGCAGCAGTGGGACGTGGTCGTGGTGGGCGCGGGCGGCGCGGGGCTGCGGGCCGCGATCGAGGCCCGCGAGCGGGGCGCCCGTACGGCCGTGATCTGCAAGTCCCTGTTCGGCAAGGCCCATACGGTGATGGCGGAGGGCGGGATCGCCGCCTCCATGGGCAACGTCAACGAGGGCGACAACTGGCAGGTGCACTTCCGCGACACCATGCGCGGAGGGAAGTTCCTCAATCAGTGGCGGATGGCGGAACTCCACGCCAAGGAAGCCCCGGACCGTGTCTGGGAGTTGGAGACCTGGGGTGCGCTCTTCGACCGCACGCCCGACGGCAGGATCTCCCAGCGCAACTTCGGCGGGCACGAGTACCCCCGCCTCGCGCACGTGGGCGACCGCACCGGGCTGGAGCTGATCCGCACTCTCCAGCAGAAGATCGTCGCCCTCCAGCAGGAGGACTTCAAGGAGTACGGGGACTACGAGGCCCGGCTCAAGGTCTTCCAGGAGTGCACGGTCACCCGGGTGCTGAAGGACGGGGAGAGGGTCTCGGGGGCCTTCTGCTACGAACGCGAGTCCGGCCGCTTCTTCGTGCTGGAGGCCCCGGCCGTGGTCCTGGCCACCGGCGGCATCGGCAAGTCCTTCAAGACGACCTCCAACTCCTGGGAGTACACCGGGGACGGCCACGCGCTGGCCCTCCTCGCGGGTGCGCCCCTGCTCAACATGGAGTTCGTGCAGTTCCACCCGACGGGCATGGTCTGGCCGCCGTCGGTGAAGGGGATCCTCGTCACCGAGTCCGTGCGCGGCGACGGCGGGGTGCTGCGCAACTCCGAGGGCAAGCGGTTCATGTTCGACTACGTCCCCGACGTCTTCAAGGAGAAGTACGCGGAGTCGGAGGAGGAGGGCGACCGCTGGTACGAGGACCCGGACCACAACCGGCGCCCGCCCGAGCTGCTGCCCCGCGACGAGGTGGCGCGGGCGATCAACTCCGAGGTGAAGGCCGGGCGCGGGTCCCCGCACGGCGGGGTCTTCCTCGACGTGTCCACCCGGATGCCGGCCGAGAAGATCAGGCGGCGGCTGCCGTCCATGTACCACCAGTTCAAGGAGCTGGCGGACGTGGACATCACGGCGGAGCCGATGGAGGTCGGGCCGACCTGCCACTACGTGATGGGCGGCGTCGCCGTCGACTCCGAGACCGCGGCCACCGTCGGGGTACCGGGGCTGTTCGCGGCCGGTGAGGTCGCGGGCGGGATGCACGGCTCGAACCGGCTCGGCGGGAACTCCCTGTCCGACCTGCTGGTCTTCGGGCGGCGGGCCGGTCTGCACGCCGCCGAGTACGCGGCGCGGGACGCCGACTCCGCGGCTTCCGGACGCCCGGGCGTCTCCCAGGCGGAGATCGACGCGGCGGCCGCGGAGGCGCTGGCCCCGTTCCAGGGTGCCGAGGGCGCGGAGAACCCGTACACGCTGCACCAGGAACTCCAGACGACGATGAACGACCTCGTGGGCATCATCCGCCGGGAGGGGGAGATGGCCGAGGCCCTGGAACGGCTCGCGGCCCTGCGCGTACGGGCCTCCCGGGCCGGCGTCGAGGGCCACCGGCAGTTCAACCCGGGCTGGCACCTCGCCCTGGACCTGCGGAACATGCTGCTGGTCAGCGAGTGTGTGGCCCGCGCGGCCCTGGAGCGCACCGAGAGCCGGGGCGGCCATACCCGCGAGGACTGCCCCGCGATGGAGCGGTCCTGGCGACCGGTGAACCTGCTGTGCCGGCCCGTGCACCCCGTACCCGCGGACCCGGCGGCCGACCGGATCGAGCTGGTCCGGACCCGCACCGAGCCCATCCGCCCCGACCTGCTCGCACTGTTCGACAAGGAAGAGCTGGTCAAGTACCTCGCCGAAGAGGAGCTGTACGAATGAGCACGTACGACGCGAGCTTCCGGATCTGGCGGGGCGACGCGGAGGGCGGGTCGCTCAGGGACTTCACGGTCGAGGTGCACGACGGCGAGGTGGTCCTGGACATCGTCCACCGGCTCCAGGCCACCCAGGCGGCCGACCTGGCGGTGCGCTGGAACTGCAAGGCGGGCAAGTGCGGCTCGTGCAGCGCGGAGGTCAACGGCAGGCCGCGGCTGATGTGCATGACGCGCATGTCCACCTTCGAGCGGACCGAGACGATCACGATCACCCCGCTGCGGGCCTTCCCCGTCGTCCGGGACCTGGTCACGGACGTGTCCTACAACTACCGGAAGGCGCGGGAGGTCCCGGCCTTCGTACCGCCGGAAGGGGTGGCACCGGGCGAGTACCGGATGCAGCAGATCGACGTGGAGCGTTCGCAGGAGTTCCGCAAGTGCATCGAGTGCTTCCTGTGCCAGGACACCTGCCACGTGGTGCGCGACCACGACGAGAACAAGCCCGCCTTCGCCGGTCCGCGTTTCCTGATGCGCGTGGCGGAGCTGGACATGCACCCCCTCGACGCGGCCTCGGACGCGGGCCTCGACCGCAAGCGGACCGCGCAGGAGGAGCACGGGCTCGGCTACTGCAACATCACCAAGTGCTGTACGGAGGTCTGCCCCGAGGGCATCAAGATCACCGACAATGCGCTGATCCCGCTGAAGGAGCGGGCGGTGGACCGCAAGTACGACCCGCTGGTCTGGCTCGGCAGCAGGATCGGGCGCCGGAAGTAGTGAGGGGTCCGGGGCCCTGCGCGGGGGCCCCGGACCCGGCGGTCAGCGCCCGGAGTGGTCGATGACGTTGCCGTTGGAGCAGTTGTTGACGTGGTCCGACATGTGGTCCCCGAGCACGGGGACCACGGCGACTTCCTGGAGGCAGACGGCGGCCGCGGTGAAGTTCCAGTTGTTGGCCGCGTTCACCCCGCCCCCGAAGTTCGAGTCGTCGTCCGCGTGGGCGGGAGCGGAGAGGCCGAGGGCGGTGACGGCCAGCACGGCCGCAGTCATGATCTTCTTCATGGCCTGCCAACGACCGCTGCCGGACGGGGTCACTGCCCCTTGCTCCGGATGCGGGCGGGGTGAAGCGCTCATACCCTCCCAAATGTGATCCCGCCGAGAAGCGCGCCACTCAGCAGAGCACTCGCCCGGGCCGGGCTCGCCCTGGCCGCCGGACTGCTGGCGCTCGGCGGCTGGGGCGTCGCGCAGGCTCCGGCCGCGCGGGCCGAGGACCCCATCGCCCTGGAGCGGCAGGGGCAGATCACCGACCTCGTCGGCGCGCTCGGCGACCGTGGGCCCGCCGTCACCGCCGCACTCGACCAGCTGTACGCCGACCGCAGGATCCAGCTCTTCGTGGCGTACGTGCAGGACTTCTCCGCGCGCTCAGCGCAGAGCTGGGCGGACGCCACCGCCCAGCGCAACGGCCTCGGCCGGGACGACGTCCTGTTGGCGGTGGCCACCGGGGACCGCCAGTACGCCTATTCGGCCGATGTCGACTCCGGTCTCACCGAGCGGCAGCTGGCGGAAGTAGCGCGGACGGCGATCGAGCCGGCCCTGCGGCAGAACGACTGGGCGGGCGCGGCGATCGGCGCGGCGAACGGCTACGACGCCGTGCTCGGCGGGCAGCCGGTACCGGCCCCCACCATCACCCCCGGACCGGCCGACCCCGGCGGCGGCAGCGGCGGCAGCGGCGCCGGGGACTACGTGCTCCCGGTGATCGCGGTCGGTGCGGCCGGGGCGCTCGGGGTGTACGCGTACACCCGCCGCAGGCGCAAGGACGCCGCGGCCGGCGGCCGCGGCACGACGACCGGGCCGGGCTGGCCCGAGGGCGCGCCGGACCGCCTCCCGCTGCCGGAGCTGGACGGCCGGGCGAAGTCGCTGCTGGTGGAGACGGACGACGCGGTCCGCACCAGCACCGAGGAACTGGGTTTCGCCACCGCGCAGTTCGGCGAGGAGGCGGCCGCACCGTTCACCGCGGCCGTGGAGCACGCCAAGGGCGAGCTGACGCACGCCTTCCGGCTGCGCCAGCAGCTCGACGACGCCTATCCGGAGGACGACGCGACCCGGCGCCGGATGCTGGACGAGATCGTCGCCCGGTGCAGCGAGGCGAACCGGCGGCTCGACGCCCAGGCGGCGGACTTCGACCGGCTGCGGGACCTGGAGAAGAACGCCCCGCAGGCCCTGGCGGCCGTGGAGGAACGCTATCTGGAGCTGACCGGGCGCACCACCACCGCCGAGGCGACCCTGACCGCGCTGGCCCGGCGGTACGCGGACTCCGCTGCCGCGCCGGTTTCCTCCAACGCCGGGCAGGCAGAGGACCGGCTGCTGTTCGCGGCGACCAACCTGGGCCTGGCCCACGTGTCCGTCGACGCCGGCGACCACGGCACGGCGGCCGTGCACGTACGGTCCGCCGAGAGCGCGGTGGACCAGGCGGCGACCCTGATGGACGCGGTCGAGCGGCGGGCGCAGGAGCTGGCGGAGGCCGCGGGGAAGCTGCCGGGCGCGCTGACCGAGACGGAGACCGACCTCGCGGACGCCCGCGGGCTGCTGACCGGTACCGCGGAGGGCACCTCGACGGCGGACCTGCGCGGGCGCATCGGCCGGGCCGAGGCCGTGCTGGCCGACGTACGGCGGGAGGAGGCGGCCGGGCGCTACGACCCGATCGACGCCCTGCGCCGGGTGGAGGAGGCCGACGCGGCCCTCGACGCGGCCCTCGCCGGGGCCCGGGAGCGGGAGTCGGGCCGGCAGCGGGCCGCGGCCCTGCTCGACCAGGCCGTGCTCGCGGCGCGCAGTGCGATCGGCGCGGCGACGGACTACATCACGACCAGCCGGGGCGCGGTGGGCAGCCAGGCCCGCACGCGGCTGGCGGAGGCGGGGCGGCATCTGGAGCGGGCGGGGGCGCTGACGGCGGGCGACCCGTCGGAGGCGCTGGCGGAGGCCCAGCAGGCGGACGCGCTCGCGCGGCAGGCCCAGCAGCTGGCGGAGCAGGACGTACGGGCGTACCAGGACCCGTACGCGGGCCGGCGCGGCGGCGGGCAGGGCGGCGCCGTCCTGGGCGGGATCATCCTCGGCGAGATCCTGCGGGGCGGCCGGGGCGGCTTCGGCGGCGGGGGCGGCGGCTTCGGCGGGGGCGGCTTCGGCGGGGGCGGCGGCGGCTTCGGCGGGGGCGGCGGCCCGGGTTCCTTCGGAGGCGGCGGCACCCGGGGCCGCAGGGGCGGCGGCGGCCGCTTCTGAACCTCCCGCGGCGCGGGTCCCGTACCGGACGGACCATCCCTCACCAGGAGAGACCCATCATGAGCAAGCAGACCATCCTCGGCCGGGTCACCCAGCTCGCCAAGGCGAACATCAATGCGCTGCTGGACCAGGCGGAGGATCCGCAGAAGATGCTGGACCAGCTGATCCGGGACTACAGCAACAACATCTCGGAGGCGGACCAGGCGGTCGCGACGACGATCGGCAACCTGCGATTGCTGGAGGCGGACCACAGGGAGGACGTGGACGCGGCCGCCGAATGGGGCTCCAAGGCCCTGGCTGCGAGCCGGAAGGCGGACGAGTTGAGGGCGTCGGGGGCCGCAGCGGAGGCCGACCGGTTCGACAACCTGGCGAAGGTGGCGCTGGGCCGGCAGTTGCAGTCGGAGAAGGAGGCGAAGACGGCGGAGCCGACGATCGCCGCGCAGACGGAGGTCGTCGACAGGCTCAAGTCGGGCCTGGATGCGATGAGGAACAAGCTGACGGAGCTCCAGTCGAAGCGGGACGAGCTGGTGGCCCGGGCTCGCACGGCCCAGGCGCAGAACACGATGCTGGACGCGGTGAAGAACATCGACGTCATGGACCCGACGAGCGACCTCCACCGCTTCGAGGAGAAGGTGCGGCGGGAGGAGGCGATGGCCCTGGGCAAGCAGGAGTTGGCCGCGTCCTCCCTGGACGCGCAGTTCGAGTCCCTGGAGGACCTCGGCAGGGCCGCGGAGATCGACGCCCGCCTGGCCGCCCTCAAGCAGGGCCGGGCCGCCTGAGGGCCGGAGCCCCCGGCCGCCCGGCGCGGTCAGCCGTACATGTTCAGCAGTTGCTCCGCGGAGAGTTCCGTGGCGGCCTCCTCCGCCCCGCCCGGCAGCGGCAGTTCGAACCACACGGTCTTGCCGCGGTGGGTCCGCCGGGTGCCCCACCCGGCGGACAGCAGGCCCACCAACTGGAGTCCTCGGCCGCCCTCGTCGGTGTCGCGGGCGCGCCGGCGCCGCGGCTGGACCAGGTTGGCGTCCCACACCTCGCACACCAGCGTCCGGTCCAAGAGAAGCCGGAGCCGGATCTCCCCCTCGCCGTAGCGCAGGGCGTTGGTGACGAGTTCGCTGACCAGGAGCTCGGTGGTGTCGAGCAGGCCCTCCAGGCCCCAGGCCGGCAGCTTGGCCCGGGCCAGTTCCCGCGCCCGGCCCACGGAGCGGGCCTCGCGCGGCAGCTGCCAGTCCCCGACCGCGTCCACGGGCAGTCCCTGCACCCGGGCCATCAGCAGGGCGATGTCGTCCTCGCCGTGCCGGGTGTCCAGGGTGTTCAGCACGTGGTCGCAGACGTCCTCCAGGGGGCGGACCGGGTCCGCGAGCGCGGCGCGCAGGCCGCGCAGGCCCTCCTCCAGGGGATGGTCGCGGGACTCCACGAGCCCGTCGGTGTAGAGGGCGAGCAGGGCGCCCTCGGGGAGTTCGACCTCGACCTCCTCGAACGGCTCCCCGCCCACTCCGAGCGGCAGCCCGGGCGGCACCTCCAGCAGCAGGGCGGGCATGGGCTCCCGGTCCGCGCCCGGGTCGCAGTGGTTCGGCGACACCAGCACCGGCGGCATGTGGCCGGCGTTGGCGATGGTGCAGCGCCGTGTCACCGGGTCGTAGACCGCGTACACGCAGGTGGCGAGGTACACCTCCGACCGGTCCGAGTCCCGGGAGTGCAGGGCCGCGCGGGAGGCCTGCTGGGAGCCGCCGGGTGCGCCGAGCCCGCGTGCGATCTCGTCGAGGGCGGTCAGCACCTCCGCCGGTTCGAGGTCCAGCAGGGCCAGGGTGCGTACGGCGGTGCGCAGTTCGCCCATGGCGACGGCGGCCCGCAGGCCTCGGCCCATGACGTCGCCGACGACCAGCGCGGTGCGGTGCCCGGGCAGTTCGATGACGTCGAACCAGTCACCGCCGACCTCCGTCGCCGCGTTGCCCGGCAGGTAGCGGCAGGCGATGTCCAGGCCCGCCGCCTCCGGGTCGCCGGGGGGCAGCAGGCTGCGCTGGAGGATCAGCGCGCGTTCGTGCTCGCGCCGGTACAGTCGCGCGTTGTCGATGCACACCGCGGCCCGGGCGGCCAGTTCCACGGCCACCGCCCGGTCCCGTTCGCCGAAGGGCTCGCTGCCCTTCGTGCGGGAGAACTGCGCGAGTCCGACCACGGTGTCGTGGGCGACCATCGGCACCACGAGCGTGGACTGCACCAGGTCTTCCGGTCCGCCCCCCTCGATCAGCCGCGGCCGCGCCGTGCGCAGGGCGAGCGCGCCGGGCGAGGCCGCCGGGTAGCGGTGGATGTCGCCGACGGCGACCAGGGCTCCCGGCCCGGACAGCGGGGCGTCCGAGACGGCGGAGGCGAAGGCCACGCGGCGCAGCGCGGCGGAGGGCGTGCGTGCCGGGCCCTGGCCGGGCAGGCTGGGCACACCGGGCCCCTGGGGCCGTGCGGGGCGGTCGTCGTCGCCGAGCAGCAGCCCCTGGTAGAGGTCGACGGCGGCCAGGTCGCAGAAGCCCGGGACGGTGACGTCGAGGAGTTCCCGGGCGGTGGTCTCCAGGTCCAGGGAGTTCCCGATGCGGTGCCCGGCCTCGTTGAGGAGGGCGAGATTGCGCCGGACCCCGGCGGCCTCGCGGGCGGCGAGGTGGCGGCGGGTGACGTCCGTGCCGATGCCGGCGACGCCGATGGGGCGCCCGCTGCCGCCGTGCACGCGGTAGAGGTTGATGGACCAGTGGCGGTTCTCCCGGCTGCGCGGGGTGGATCCGGTGATCCGGAGGTCGGTGACCGCGTCGCCGGTGTCCAGCACCCGGCGCAGGGCCTCCGCCATCCGGTCCGCCTCGTGCGCGGGCAGGTAGTCGTGCACGGTGCGGCCGCGGTGCGTCTCGGCGGTGCCGCCGAAGACGGTGGCGAAGCGGCGGTTGGCCCGCTGCACCGTGAGGTCCGTCCCGAAGAGCAGGAAGCCGAAGGGAGATTGGCCGAATATGGCTTGTGAAGCGGCAAGGTCGGATTCGATGCGGCGCAGCGCGCGTACGTCGACGACGACGCAGAGCGCCGCTCGTTCCGCGGTTTCGGTCTGGGTGGGCATCACATAGATCTCGGCCACGCCGTGCGCGCCGTTCCCGCCGGGGATCCGGAAGGGGATCAGGCCGGTCCACTCCTTGCCGTCGAGGATCTCGGCGACCTTGCGGTGGGCGTCCGGGCGCAACTCGGGGGGCATGAAGGCGTCGACCGGGTCGCGCCCGACGGTCTGGGCGGCCGTCAGTCCGAAGAGTTCTTCGGCGCGCAGGCTCCACTGGTCGATGAACCCGTCGGGCCCGATCGAGAAGGATGCGACCTTTATGTAGTCATATATCGAGCCAGGTGGACTGCTGTGCCACAGGGCGTCGTGCCAGGTCTCCCGAGGCACGTCGGCCTGATGTGCCTGCGCAGGTATTTCGCTCACGCGACCGTCCCCTCCAGCTCACCGCAACCGGACCGGCCATGACGGAAGTATTCAGCACCACGACCCCTGACGGCACGGCGTTCACGATCACAGCACGGTCTCGATGATTTCAAGCCATGTCGCGCGATCTCCCCCGGCCGCCCCACCGGCCACCGCCGGGGGGCGCCGCGGGGGGTCCCCCGCCACCGCTCACCTTGTTACTCACCAGGAAGAGCCAACTCGAACCACACAGTCTTCCCTGTTTTCCCGTGACGCGTTCCCCACCGCTGCGAGGAGGCGGCCACGAGGTGCAGTCCGCGGCCCCCCTCGTCCTCGGAGTCCGCCACCCGCTCGCGGGGCGGATCCGGAAGCGGATCGGAGATCTCCACAAGCAGCGCGGGGGCCCCTACGGGGGTGCCCGCGGCGCCGTGGGCGGCCGGATTCCGCCGTATCAGACGGACTCCGATGGGGCCGGAGGCGTAGCGCAGGGAATTGGTCACCAGCTCGCTGACCAGCAGGACGGTCACATCGCCGACGGCTTCGAGGCCCCACTCGTGCAGGGTTCCGCGCACGGCGTGGCGGGCGGTGCGGACGGCGCCGGGCTCGGCGGGGAAGGCCCACTCGGCGCACTCACCGTCTGTGTCGATCACGCCGATCACTTCCCGGGCCAGCTGCGACCCCAGTCCGGTTCGTCGGGGACGAAAGGGGGACGAGATGGGGATTAATAGCGACATACCCGATATTCGGGGCGTCGTACCACTCGCCCCCGAACCCACCGGCGCACTGTGGCGCGGACGGCCTAGAGCGTGAGCGTCACGCGCCCCGGCCTCCGCCGTCCGCGCGCAGCCGGCGGCCGGCCTCGGCGACGGCGGGACGGTCCTGGTCGAGCCAGTCCACCGACTGCAGCTCCTCCGGCCCCAGCCAGCGCAGTTCGTCGTGGTCCTCCAGCGGCGCAGGCACCCCGGAGAGCAGCCGCGCCGTCCACACGTGCAGGACGAGGCCGGGCTTCAGCGGCCACTCCCCCGGGATCCGCTCCAGCGGCTCGGCCTCCACGCCGAGTTCCTCGCGCAGTTCGCGCACCAGCGCCTCGGGGACGGACTCGCCCGGTTCGGCCTTCCCACCCGGCAGCTCCCAGCGCCCGGCGAGCTCCGGCGGTGCGCTGCGGCGGGCGGCCAGGAGGCGCCCCTCATGACAAAGGGCTCCGCCCACGACCACTCGTACAGTCATGGGCGGAGCCTATGTCAGCGCCGTGAGGCGCCGCTCAGCTCAGTTCATCGTGGCGGTCTGACCGATCCGCTCGACCCAGTAGAGCTGCTTGTGTCCTCGGTCGTCGAGACTGTCGGCGACCTTCTGGGCCTCGGCCCGGGTGGCATATCGGCCCACCCGGTAGCGGTTGCCGTTGTCGTCCTGACGTATGACCAGCCACGGAAGCAGTGCACCGCCGTCGTTCATCGCGTTTCACCTTCCGCCGACGTATCTGCCCGGGAAACCGCATTGCGCATATGCCCGACCTTACGCCCGACCTTTACGGAGCGGATACGGTTTTTCACGAAGAGGTACCTGGCAGGCGTACGCATCCGGCCACGCGTACGAGTGCGCCGCGCGCGCCGGTCCGAACCGGGCGCACGCGGCGCACCGTGGAGCGCAACCGTGGGCCCCGCCCACCTACGGACGGGTATACCCGCAGGTAGCTTCGGGGGGAGGGGCCCTCCCGGCGGCCCGAGGGCTCTGGAACGAGGCGGGTCAGGGCCGCCCCGGCGGCAGGGCCGAGGGCGGCGCGGCCGCCCCGCCGACCGTGGAAGGCGCAGTTCGGGGCGGCCGGCGGCGATCACCATCGCGCCGAAACCCGCCGGGTCGCCGGATCCGGCGACGGCCCGGCGGTCGCGGGCCGACCCCGGCGGGCGAGGGTACGTCCGCGGATCAGGGCCGGAGAGGCCGCGGCGGGGGGCGGTGCACCGCAAGGCGCGGAGCGCCTCGGCAGCGGAGCTGTCCCGGCATTTCAACAGCGCGGCGAGGCGCCGGGCCGACGCCGCCGACCCGGACATGGTCCGCCGGGCCGGCGCTAGCGCACGGGCAGGTGGTACGAGAGGCGGTAGCGGTCCGCCGGTACGACCACGTCGGCCGTCTCCACGGCACGGCCGGAGGCGAAGTAGGTGCGGCCGATCACCAGCACCACGTGCCCCGGTACCCCGCCGAGCAGGAGGAGCTCCTCCGCCAGGCCGGGTCGCGCGCCGACCTCCTCCACCATGTTGTCGACGACCACGTCGATCGCGGCCATCCGGTCGACCACTCCGGAGCCGCCCAGCGGGCCCTCCTCGGGCAGCATCACCGGGGTCCGCCCGGTCACGGCGAGAGGCTCCCAGGAGGTCGAGAGCATCATCGCCTCGCCCGCGTCGCGGAAGACGTACCGCGTCCGCATCACCCGCTCGCCCGGTTCGATGCCGAGCCGTTCCGCGATCTCCGCGGGCGCGCCCGTCTGTTCGCTGCTCGACTCCCACGTCCCCCGCGCGCCGGAGTCGGCCTGCTCCTGCCGGAACGGCGTCGACGAGCCGCCCGTGCGGTAGCCGGAGCGGGCCACCCGCCGCGGCACCGGCTGCTCGCGCACGTACGTACCGGACCCGGACCGGCCCTCGACCAGACCCTCCGCCATGAGGACCTTGCGCGCCTCCAGGGCCACGGTGTCGGAGACCCCGTACTCCTCGCGGATGCGGGCCTGGGAGGGGAGCCGGGCGTGCGGGGGCAGAGAACCGTCGACGATCTGCCGTCGAAGATCCCCGGCCACGCGCAGATAGGCTGGCTGCTCACCGAAAGTCACTGGCCACTCCCATCAGGTTGACAGACAGCTACACACTGGCAACCGACGGTTGAAGACCGCAAGCAAGGGCCAGAGTTTCACCCGATGTGATGAAGGCAGGTCACTCAAACCCGTTACCGCGCGTTACCCCGACAACGTCACCCCGACTCCGCGGCGGGCGCCCGGGCGGGCCCGACCTCCGGCCCCTCGGTGCCCTCCGGGCTGTCCTCCAGCCATCGCGGAACCTCCGTCGACAGCCCGTACGCGCCGCGCAGCGCCTTCTCCGTCTCCAGGGACATCGCGGCCAGCGCCCGGTCCCACAGCCGGTCGAACTCCGCCCCGCTCTTCGCCTGGGAGGCCCGCTGCCAGGCCGCGCGGGCGGCCTCGATCTCCTTGAGCTGCGCCGCAACGGCCTTCTCCAGCCCCGGCCGGGTCGCGTCCTGCTGGAGGACCTCCGCCTCCTCGCCGAGCGCAGCATGCATCTCGCGCGCCCACGCCTGGTGCTTCTGCAGGGCGTCGGCGACGTCCTCCTCGGGGGGCCGGCTCATGACGAACTCCACGCCGTTGGCCGCCCGCAGGAAGGCGGCCTGCTCCGGCTTCAGCATGTCCGCGTCCCGTCGCAGGCTGCCGCGCCACTCCTCCTCCGTCGTGCCGATCACGCAGAGCAGCCGCCGGTCCCCCTCCCGCCAGGACTGGCGCGAGGGCGCGTAGTAGAACATCTCCGCGAACTCGGGCAGGGCCCAGGTGTCCATCGCGTACTCGTCCTGGGCCTTCCAGCAGGCGTCCTCCGACGCCCGGTCGGCCTGGTTCGAGTCAGGGGCCTCCGCGGCGCTCACCGTCCTCGACGCGGTGACCTCGCCGTGGTGCACGCGGGAGCAGTCGACCGCGTACATGAGGGGGCGCTCGTCGAACAGGTCCCCGCCGGGGACGTTGAAGCAGTCGCCCGCCTTCAGGTCTTCGATGTCCCTGAGCTCGCCCTCGACCTCGGTGTAGTCGGTCAGCCCGTCGAGCCGGCCGGGAGCCATCTGCGCCAGCCGGCCGAGGGCGAAGACCATCACGCCGGTCATCAGGACGGAGACCGCCAGCCCCGTGATCGCCAGGGCCTTGCCCCGGTCCCCCTTCTTCGCGATCTGCACGAGCGCAGCGATGCCGAAGGCGATGCCGAGCGGCGGGAAGCAGAGCAGTCCGGCGAGGAGCGAGGCGAGGGCGAAGCCGTTGAGCGCCGGCGGCTGCGGCCCCTGGCCGAGCGGCGGCGCCCATCCCCACCCCGGCTGCGGCGACGGCGGGGGCCAGGAGTGGCCCGGTCCGGGAGGAGGACTCGGCGGGATGCTCAAGGGGTCGGACTCCATCGCAGGTGGCAGAGGGCATCGCGGGGCACCAGGAGGCACCACGGCGGGCGCGAACGGATGCGCGAATAGTACGCAGCGGGGGCGACCGTCAATCGGTCGCCCCCGCTGTTTCCCCACGGCTCAGTCACCGCCGCCGGCTTCGTCCCTCAGAACTGCAGGGCCCAGGAATCGATCTTCCCGGTGTCGCCGTCGGCGTTGTCGTTCACCCGGAGCTTCCACGTGCCGTTCGGCGCCGTCTCGGAGGAGGCGTTCACCGTGAAGGTCCTGATGATGTCGACAGCGCCGGCTCCGGAGCGGTTGTGCAGCGTGTAGACGGTGCCGTCGGGCGCGACCAAGTCGACCTTCAGGTCTCCGATGTACGTGTGCTTGATGTCGACCGCGACCTTCAGCGTCGTCGGGGCGCTGCCCACGACACCGCCGGCGGCGATCGAGGACTCGACGGTCGCCCTGTCGTTGATCGCGTAGTCGGTGGTGTTCTCGAAGCGCTTGGCCGGCGGGACGGGGCCCAGTGCGGTGACGTGGAGCAGACGGTTCGGCGAACCGGTGCCGGGGCCGCTCACCACGTTCGGGGTGGCGGACCCGATCAGCGCGGTGGCCACCTGGGCCGGGTTGCCGGCCGGGTTCTGCGAGAGGTAGACGGCGGCCGCGCCCGCGACGTGCGGCGTTGCCATCGAGGTGCCGTTGATGGTGTTCGTCGCGTAGTCGCCCGTGCCCCACGCGGAGGTGATGGCGGAGCCCGGCGCGAAGAGGTCCAGGGCCGGGCCGTAGTTGGAGTAGCTCGCCTTGGCGTCGGAGCTGGTGGTGGCGCCGACGGTGATGGCCTCGGCGACACGGGCCGGGGACTTGGTGGAGGCGTTGGCCGACTCGTTGCCCGCGGCCACGGCGTAGGTGATGCCGGAGGCTATGGAGTTGCGGACGGCCGTGTCGAGAGCGGTGTCCGCGCCGCCACCGAGCGACATGTTGGCGACGGCCGGCTTGACGGCGTTACGGGTCACCCAGTCGATGCCCGCGACGACCTGGGCGGTCGTGCCGGAGCCGTTGTTGTCGAGGACGCGCACGCCGACGATCTTGGCCTTCTTGGCCACGCCGTACGCGCCGCCCGCGACGGTGCCGGCGACGTGCGTGCCGTGGCCGTGGCCGTCCTGGGCGATGTAGTCGTTGTCGATGGCGTCGTAGCCGTGGGAGGCGCGGCCGCCGAAGTCCTGGTGCGTGACGCGCACACCGGTGTCGAGGACGTACGCGGTGACGCCCTCGCCTGCCTTGTCCGGGTAGGTGTAGCTCTGGTTCAGCGGCAGCGACCGCTGGTCGACGCGGTCCAGTCCCCAGGACGGCGGGGCGGGCTGGGTGGCGCTGACGGTGAACGTGCGGTTCTGCACGACCGACTGGACCGCCGGGTCGGCGGCGAGCTTCTCGGCCTGCGCCTGGGAGACCTCGACGGAGTAGCCGTTGAGGGCCGCGCTGTAGGTGCGGTCGATCCTCGCGCCGTACTTCTTGGCGACGAGCTTGCCGTTCGCACTGGTCGAGCGGGGCGCGGTGTCCTTCAGCGTCACGATGTAGCTGTTGGGCACGGTCCCGGGGGCGCCGGCGTTCTGGACCACGCCCCGCGCGCCGGTGTCGGCGGCCGAGGCGGGCAGTGCGGCGGCCGAGCCCAGCGCGAGGGCCGCGACCGCGGTCGCGCTGATGCCGGCGATCTTCCGGCGCCTGTGACGCATCACTGGCATGTGACGGGTCCTCCTCTTAGGTGGTGCATTGCGGGGGGAGCGGGCGGACCTCGCAAGCGTGACCATGACAACGCAGATGGCCCAACGGACCTACGCCCCCGAAAGGTTGACCGTCCCTCGGCACGACCCGACAGGAGGACGACGAACGCGTAGCATCCGTGCCGTACACCGGCCATGACCGACCAAAGGCGCTCTGCACATGACGCACGCACCCCCCGGTTACGTCTGCTCCGAGGACGGTACACGCGCCGACGTCCGGACTGCTCCTTGGGGGTGCCCTCTGTGCGGCGGCCCCTGGGACCTCGACTTCACGCCGGACCCGGACGCGGCGCTCGAACCCTCCGCCGGACCGAACTCGTTGTGGCGGTACGGTCCGGTGCTGCCACTGCCCGGGGCGTTCTCCGTCTCCCTGGCGGAGGGGCACACTCCGCTGATCCCGCTGGGGGAACGGATCCACGCCAAGCTCGACTTCCTGATGCCGACGCTGTCCTTCAAGGACCGGGGCGCCGTGATGCTCGTGGAGCTCGCCCGGCGGCTGGCGCCCCAGCGCGTGGTGGCGGACAGCAGCGGCAACGCGGGGACGTCGGTGGCGGCGTACTGCGCTCGGGCCGGACTCGCCTGCGAGATCTTCGTGCCCGAGGGGACGTCGGAGAAGAAGACCGAGCAGATGCGGGCACACGGGGCGGTCGTCCGCGTGATCCCCGGCGGCCGCGAGGCCGCGGCGCTGGCCGCCCGCAAGGAGGCGGACGCCCCCGGCGTCTTCTACGCGAGCCATGTGTTCAACCCGTACTTCCTGCACGGGACCAAGACCTACGTGTACGAGGTGTGGGAGGAGATGGGCCGGCGGCTGCCCGAGGCGCTGGTGGTACCGGTGGGCAACGGGACCCTGCTCCTCGGGGCCGCGCTGGCGACGCGGGAACTGGCCCGACGCGGTGTCAGGCCGCCGGTCCTGATCGCGGTCCAGTCGGAGGCGGTGGCCCCGCTCGCGGAGGCGTTCGCGGCGGGCGCGGAGGATGCCGCTGCGGTGGAACAGCGGCCGACCCTGGCCGAGGGGATCGCCATCCCCGCACCGCCGCGCGCCCGCCAGATCCTGGCCGCGGTCCGGGGCTCCGGCGGCACCTTCGTGACGGTCCCGGACGACCGGCTGCGCGAGGCCCAGCGGGATCTGGCCCGGCGCGGCCTCTTCGTGGAGCCGACGGCCGCGGCCTGCTGGGCGGCGGTCGGCCCCGCGTCCCCGACGGACCCCCTGCAGGGCCGCACGGCGGTCATCCCCCTCTGCGGCGCGGGCGCGAAAACGGGCCTGGCCCCGTAGAGGAAGCTGGTGGGCGGCGAAGCCGCCCACCTCAGGGCCTGCCGGGGAACCTCCCGGCGGTGGCCGGCCAAGTCCGAGGCCCGGGGCCGGCGGCAGGCCCGGACCTTCGGCCCCACCGGCACTTGAGGCACGCGGCTGGGGGAGGTCCGGAACTTCGGCCCCACCGGCACTTGAGGCACGGGCCTTGGGGGCTGGGACCCCGCAAGGGCGCCGCACCCGGGAGCGCGACAGTAGGCTCCGGAGTCCGCCGAGCCCGCGCACGCGCCATGGCAGAGGTCGGAAATCCGCGAGCCCCCGCCCCGCCCGATCTGGTCAACTGACGGCATGAGCACCCGCATCGGCCTCGCCGCCAAAGCCACCGCGTTCGCCGCGCTGCACACCCCCTCCGCCCCCCTCGCCCTGGCGAACGCCTGGGACGTCGCCAGCGCCCGCGTCGTGGAGGCGACCGGCGCCCCCGCAGTCGCCACCACCAGCGCGGGCGTCGCCTGGTCCCTCGGCTCCCCGGACGGCGACGCGCTCGCCCGCGACCGCGCCCTCGACCTGATCGCCCGCGTGACCGCCGCCGTGTCCGTGCCGGTCACCGCCGACATCGAGGGCGGCTTCGGCGCAGACCCTGCCGCCGTCGGCGAGACCGTCGCCGGGGTCATCGCGGCCGGTGCGGTCGGGATCAACATCGAGGACGGCACCCGCGCCCCCGCCGAGTACGCCGAGCGCCTGGCGGCCGCCCGCGCCGCGGCCGACGCCGCCGGGGTGCCGCTCTACATCAACGCCCGGATCGACACCTACCTCAGGGGCCTGGGCGATCCCGCCGTGCGCCTCGACGAGACCCTCACCCGCGCCGCTTCCTACCTCCGGGCGGGAGCCACCGGCATCTTCGTGCCCGGCGTCCTCGACCCGGCCGTCGTGGCCGAACTGGCCAAGGGCATCGACGGCCCCCTCAACGTCCTGCTCGGCCCCGAGGCCCCGCCCGTCGCCGCCCTCGGCGCCCTCGGCGTCTGTCGCGTCAGCCTCGGCTCCTGGGTGGCCGAAGCGGCGTACGCGCTCGTCCGCCGCGCCGCCGAGGAGCTGATCACCGACGGGACCTACGGGTCGCTCACGCGCTCCCTCCCGTACGGCGAGCTGAACAACCTGCTCGAGGGCTGAGATACCCGGATGCCTGCATGGGCCAACGACCATAGGATCCGGGCATGAGCACCTCAACCTCGGTGGGCGCCGAGCCCACGGCAACCTCGCACGGCAGGATCACCGGAGCGGTGTGGACCGCCCTGGCCCTCGTCTACGTCGTGTGGGGCTCGACCTACCTCGGCATCCGGATCGTCGTCGAGACGATGCCGCCCTTCCTCTCCGCCGGGGCCCGCTTCATCACCGCCGGCCTGCTCCTGGCCACCGTGGTCGCCTGGCGCCACGGAGCAGCCGCGCTCCGGGCCACCCGGGCGCAGCTCCGCTCGGCGGTCGTGGTCGGCCTGCTGCTGATCCTCGGCGGCAACGGCCTGGTCGTCCTCGCCGAGACCTCCGTGCCGTCCGGCCTGGCCGCGCTGCTGGTGGCGGCGGTGCCCATGTGGGTGGTGGTGCTGCGAACGGCCACCGGGGACCGTCCCCCGGCCCGCACCCTCGCCGGGGTGCTCGTCGGCCTCGCCGGACTCGCGGTGCTGACCAGCCCCGGGCTGAGCGGCACCGTACGGCTGTCGGGGGTGCTGCTGGTGGTGGCGGCGTCGGTGTTGTGGTCACTGGGGTCCTTCTCCGCCTCGAAGCTGTCCCTGCCGGGCAATCCCTTCACGGGCAGCGCCTACCAGATGCTCGCCGGCGGGATCGCGGGAGTGGTCGTCGGCCTGCTGCGCGGCGAGCACCGCGGTCTGGACCCGGCGGCCTTCTCCACCGCCTCCTGGCTGGCCCTGGGCTACCTGGTCCTCTTCGGCTCACTCATCGGCTTCACCGCGTACGTCTGGCTCCTGCAGGCCGCGCCGCTGTCCCTGGTGGCCACGTACGCCTACGTCAATCCGGTCGTCGCCGTCGCCCTCGGCGCGCTGATCCTCGACGAGGCCCTGACCTGGCCGATCCTCGTCGGCGGCGCGATCGTGGTGGCCGCGGTGGTGGTGATCGTCAGCACGGAGCGCAGGAAGAAGTAGCGGCGGCGCAGGCGCTCAGTCCCGCGCGGCCCGCTCGTACAGCGCCTTCGCACGCTCGTCGAACAGCGCGGCCGTGGAGTCCACATCGGTGTCTCCGCCGCTCAGCACGCCGATCAGGTGCCCGGCGGGATCCGCCCCGCCCCGGTCCGCGATCCAGGGGCTGCCGCTGGTACCCGTCCAGAAGCCCGCGCAGCTCATGTAGAGCATGTCGGGATCGTCGTCGTCGTGACGGGTCTGCGTCGTGCAGGAGACGGGCCGGTTCTCCGGGTTGTGCTCGGACTCCGGGTAACCGACGACGGTGACGTCCCGCTCGTAGCCGGAGGTCCATTCGGGCCTGGGTGCCTCGGCGCGGCCGCCGACGGCCTCCTGAACGCTGCGCCCGTCCTCGTCCGGCTCGATGGTGAGGAAGGCGAAGTCGGCGGTGTCCTCGCCCCACTTGCTCCAGCGGTCGTCGACGTGGATCGCCTTGACCTTCCACACACCCAGCGGCTGGGTGCCGTCGCCTTCGCCGGAGAAGGCCGGGGCGAAGGAGAGCTCCCCGATGGCCAGGCCGTCGTGGGCCACCTCACCCGGCTGCCCGTCCTCGCCGGCGGGGGTGACACAGTGCGCGGCGGTGGCGACGACATTGCCCTTCGGGCTGTCGACGACGCTCGCGGTGCACCAGTGCTCACCGCCCGCCATGAGGACGCCGACGGTGGGGAAGGGAAGCACCGGCCGCTCGCCGGGCGCCTTCATGAAGGCCATGGCACACACCGCCGCGATGCCCGCGGCGGCGGCCGCCGATGCCCCCTTCGCCACTGTGCTCATCGCACGCCGGGATCGGGTGTCGGTCCCTTCATCACCTTGCTGATCCACTCCAGGGAGCCCTCCCTCATGCCGCGCACATACGACTTTCCGTTGTGCTCACCATCCTGGATCACCTGGAGCGAGGTGTGCACGGGGCCCTTGCCGTACTCCTTCATGAACTTCTCGGCCTGCTCGCGACCGGTCTCCTTGGTGCCGATCTGGAAGTTGATGTAGACGTCGGGGCCGCCCGCGTCGATCAGCTTCGCGGCGAGCTTCTCGGGGTTGTTCTGGTCCATGGCCTGCGTGTTCCCGTTCCAGAGCGGAGAGTCGGGCACGATGTCGGTCCCGCTCGCGATGGCCGCCTTGAACCGGTCGGGGTACTTCAGGAGCTGCTTGAAGCCGTTGAATCCGCCGGCTGAGGAACCCATGAAGGCCCACCCGTCGCGTGAGGTGAAGGTGCGGAAATTGGCCTTCGCGAAATCGGGGACGTCATCGGCCATCCAGGTGCCCATCTTGGGCTGGCCGGGGATGTCCGATCCGTCGAAGTGGTGCTTGGTGTCCGCGTTGGTCACCGGCATGATCAGGATGAAGGGCAGGCTCTTGCCCGACGCGGCCCCGTCGGCGACCGCCTGCTGGAGGCCGAGGCCCGGCCCCGTACCCCAGTAGTTCGTGGGATAGCCGCGGCCTCCGGGCAGGGAGATCAGGACCGGGAAGCCGCTCTTGGCGTACTTCGGGTCGTCGTACTCCTTCGGCACCCACACCCACACGTCGCCCGTGAAGCCGGACTTCTTGCCCGTGAGGGTGGTCTTGCCGATCTGGGTGCCGTCGGGCAGCCGACTGGTGCGGACGAACGAGGCCGCCGGGCCGGTGGGCATGAGCACTTCCGGCATGGCCTCGGAGGCGGTGACCGTCTTCTCCTGGACCTTGCCGAAGGAGACCGGATCCCCTATGTCCGAGAAGAGGCCGAACTTGTACGCTGCCGCGCCGCCCCCGGCAAGGGTGAGCGCGAGACCGCCGCTGATCAGAAGCAGGCGCAGGCGGTGGGGGCGGCGGCTGCCCGTGGTCATGGGGCTGCCGTCGCCTTGCTGGTCATGCTGCACGGTTGTTGTCCCGTTCCTTCTCCGGCGCTCACCTCGGAGCGCGGGCCGGACCCATCGGTCCCCCTTACACCCCTTACAGAGGTATGAACGAGGGCCCGGGTTGCCTGGGACGGCCGCGACGTGTCGAGCACCACGCGAAGCCCGGGTGGGGGTGGGTGGGGGCGGGGATGGGCTGCCGGCGCGCCGGGCGGCGGGGGCGGCGGCGACGGCGGCGGGACGACGGCGGGGCGGCGGCGGCAGCGGGAGGGCGGCGGGGCGGCAGCGGTGGCTTCGGGTGAGCGGGGTTCCGGCGGGGCGGGATCAGGGATGCGCTGGGGGTTTCCCGTCAGTCCCATCGTCTCTCCGTGTCGTGCCGGCCCGACCCACCGGGTGCCGCCGCACTCCGCCCCACCGGGTGCCGCCGCACCCCGACCCCGCCGCGCCCGGAGGCGGGTGGGCAGCCACCGGCCCGCGGTGGGGGCCGAGGGGGCTGGAGCCCCGCCCCGCCGGAACCCCCGGCGCCCCGGATCCTGCGATCAGCCCGCCTCGGGCTTCGGCGCCTTCAGCACCTTGCTGATCCACTCCAGGGAGCCTTCCTTCATGCCCCGGACGTAGTGCCAGCCGTTGTGCTCGCCGTTCTGGATGTCGCGGATGGTCGTCTTGATCGGCCCCTTGCCGTACTGCTGCTGGAACTTCGTCATCCGCTCCTTCCCGGACTCCTTGGTGCCGATCTGGAAGTTGATGTAGACCTCGGGGCCCTTGCTGTCGATCAGCTTCTGGGCGAGCTTCTCCGGGTTGTTCGCGTCCATCTCCGCCTGGTGCCCCTTCCACAGGGGGGAGTCGGGGACGATCTCGCCGCCGCTGGCGATGACGGCCTTGAACTTGTCCGGATGCTGGAGCACGGTCTTCATGCCGACGAACGCGCCCGAGGAGGAGCCCATGAAGGCCCAGCCGTCACGGGACTTGTAGGTGCGGAAGTTGGCCTTGGTGAAGGCCGGGACGTCCTCGGCGATCCAGGTGCCCATCTTGGCCTGACCGGGAATGTCGGAGCCGTCGTAGTAGTACTTCGCGTCCGGGTTGAGCACCGGCATGATCACGATGAACGGCAGGCTGGTGCCGGCCTGGACGCCCTCGCTGATGGCCTTCTGCAGGCCGAGGCTGCGGTCGGACCAGTAGTTGGCCGGGAAGCCGTTGCCGCCGGGCAGCGCGATCAGCACCGGGAAGCCGCTCTTGGCGTACTTCGGGTCGTCGTACTCCTTGGGGGCCCACACCCACACGTCGCCCTCGAAGCCGGACTTCGCGCCCGCGAGGCGGGTCTTCGCGACGATCGTGCCGTCGTCGAGCTTGGTGGTCTGCTTGAAGTCCGACTTCGGGCCGGTCGGCATGAGCACGTCGGGGTCGCCGGAGGGCTTGGCCTCGGCCGCCGGGGCTCCCGCGTCCGACGTGCCCGCGGCCGGGGGCGGGTTCTTGCCGAAGGTCACGGCCTCGCCGTTGCCCGAGAACCAGTCGAGCTTCCAGGCGGCGAACCCGCCGCCGCCGAGGAGCAGCGCGAAGGCGACCACGGCGCTGATCCATATTCGGCGCCGGGACCGCTCGGGCCGCGGCGGCTCGGCGTCGTGCGGGTACCCGGCGGGGACGGGCGGCTCACCGTAAGGCGGCTGGTCGTACCGCTCCCCGTACGGCTGCTCCTGCCGGTACTGCGGGTACTGCTGCGTGTGCTGCTGCGGGTGGCCGCCATGCCCCTGGGGCGGATGATCCTGGTACGACGGCTGGTCGTCAGGCCGCGGGCGCTGCGGGTACTGGTGCACGAACTTCGCTCCGAACGGTCTTGACTGCCCCCGAGGGCAGAACGGCTGGTCTCCCCTAAGTCCTGATGAGCAAACCACCCGCACAGTTCCAAATTCGAGCAAAAAACATACGGGAACGTGTGCGGGCGGCGGCGGGGGTCACCGCCGCTGGGCGTCGAGTACCTCCGCGCACCGCCCGAGGAGTTCGATGAGCTGAGTCCGCTCCTCCTCGGTGAACGCGGCGGCGAGCGCCCGCTCCACCCGCACCGCGCCCGCGTCCGCGAGTTCCATGACGGCGCGCCCCTCGTCGGTGAGCCGGGTCTCCAGCACGTTGCGGTGCCACTCGTGCGGCGTCCGCTCGATGAGCCCGCGCTCCTGGAGGTTCTTCAGGACGGTGTTCATGGTCGGCGGGGTCACCCCGCACAGGCGCGCGAGCGCGGCGGCCGAGATGCCGGGCTTCTCCGCGAGCCAGAGCAGCGCGGCGTACTGCGGAACCGTTACTGCGGCGGGCTTGCAGGCCGCGTTCTTCGCCGCGAGGAGCGCCTGCTCGGCGCGCTTGACGTGAGAGCCGATGCGCTCCTCGGGGGCCATGGAGGTCATTGCGGCATCCTACGACCCGCCCTTGCACGCATTAGAGCTCTAACATACATTCGCCTTCATCTGATCACTAGAGGGCGTCCATCGGGTAAGGCGTGCGATGGCGCGGAGGACAGCGATGAAGAGGGCGAAGATGACGAAGACGAACGCGAAGACGGCTGCGCAGAAGTCGTTCCTGGTCGCGGCTCTGGCCGGGGCCCTCGCCTTTGGAGCGGCGGCGCCGGCTCCTGCCCGGACCGGGGCGGAGGGCACGTCGGGCGACGCCCGGATATCCACCGCCTTCTCCCTGCCCGGGGCGAAGGTCTACCCGGAGGGCATCGCCGCGGACCCCCGCACGCGGGCGGTCTACGTCGGCTCGTACGCCGACGGCACGGTCTACCGGGCGTGGCCCGGCCGGGCGGAGGCCGAGGTGTTCCTGCCCTCGGGCACCGACGGCCGCCGCACCGCCAACGGCCTGCGGGTCGACGCGTTCGGCCGGCTGTGGGTCACGGACTCCACGCAGGGCGTGGCCGTCTACGACACCGCGACCGGGGCGCGGCTGGCCCACTTCGAGGTGGCCGCGGGGGCCTCGGCCCGCTTCGTGAACGACCTGACGATCACGCCGGACGGCACGGCGTACCTGACGGACAGCATCCGCGGCGTGATCTACCGCGTGACGCCGCGGCAACTGGCCACCGGAAGCGGCGTCCTGACGGAGGCCTACGACCTCACCCCGGCCCTGCGCCCCCGACCGGCCGGCACCTTCAGCCTCAACGGCATCACCTCCGACCGGTCGGGCCGCTACCTCCTCGCCGTCGACATGACGGCGGGCGACCTCTACCGGGTTGACCTGCGGACCGGCGCCGTCCGCCGCGTCGCCCTCACCGGCGGGGACCTCAAGGCCGCCGACGGCCTCGACCTCGCGCCGGACGGCACCCTGCGCGTGGCGCACAACGTCACCAACGCGCTGACCCGGTGGCAGCTCGGCGCGGACGGCACCCGCGCCAGGCTGACCCGTACGATCACGGACCCGTCCCTGCAGATCCCCACGACGCTCGCGCGCGTTCCGGGGCGGACCCTGGTGGTCCGTTCGCAGTTCGACAAGGGCGGCCCCATGCACCCCGGTACGGGCACCCCGACCACGTTCACCGTGGCCTCGGTGCGCGGCCTCTGACCGGGCCGGGCCGCACTGCCGGGCCGTCCGGTCGGGCGGCGCCGTTCCTCCTGGCCCGCAGGTCGGCGACGGCGTGGGGCAGCCCGGGCAGCAGCAGGAGCGGCGGCGCCCACAGCGGCAGCGTGAACAGCGGGGCGTCACCGGCCAGCCAGGCGGCGAGGATGCCCGCGGGGAGCGCGGCGACGAGGGCCAGGGCCCAGCTCCGGCGGAGGCCGATCCTGCCCCGGCGCAGCTCCCAAGCGACGGTGACCGCGGCGAGGACCACCCAGAAGGCCACGTGGCCCGGGGTCACGTCCAGCTGTGTGGTCCATCGGATCAGGTACGGCGCCAGCAGGACGCAGCCGGCGTAGTAGCAGGCGATGGAGGCGGCGCGCAGCACCCGGCGCGGGAGCGGGGCGCGCGCCCGGGCCCAGGCCGCGGCGAAGGTACGTACGTCGCCGCCGACGACGTCCCGTGCGGTGCGGCCCGCGGCTTCCGCGTCCTCCAGGTGCGCGGAGAGCTCGTCGAGCATCTCGCGCATGGAGGCGTCGTCGATCCCGCGGTACTCCCAATTGCTGCGGCAGGCCGCGAGTACCTGTGCGTTGGTCATGCCGTGTTCTCCCCCGTGGATTGCGTGGCGGCGGTCAGGATCCGGCCCGCCGGTCCGGCGAAGGCGAGCCAGTCGGCCCGGCCGCGGCCGAGCTCGGCGCGCCCCGCGTCGGTCAGCCGGTAGTACTTGCGCGGGGCACCACCGCTCGGGGACGGGGCGCGGTACGAGGAGATGAGCCCGGCCCGCTCCATCCTGGCGAGCAGCGGGTAGATGCTGCCGTCGCTGACCAGCTCCAGTCCGCCGGCGGCGAGGGCTTCGGCGAACTCGAAGCCGTATCTGGGCCGTTGCGCGATCAAGGACAGCAGGCACAGGTCGAGCACTCCGCGCAGGAGCTGGGTTCGCCGTTGGTCACCGGTCGTCGGCGGCTCCTTTGTCATGCGGCACAAGATAGTCAGGAGCTACCTTGTGCCGCAAGACACTGGGGGCGGGCGGCTACCTCGTCGCGGTGAGCCGGCGGGTGGCGGAACGCATCACCAGGGCCATCACGACTTCGAACACACCGAGCAGGACGAGCCACAGCCCGAGCAGTCGCGTCAGGGCGACCGCGGAGTCCACCGGGAAGCAGAGCACCACGATTCCGGCGACGGCGCCGAGGGCCCCCAGCCCGAAGAGCAGCCCCCGGTGGAGGAGCAGGCGGTCGGCGATCGCGACGTACGCCGTGAGCAGCCCGGTGATCAGCCAGAACACTCCGACGATCAGGGACAGTGCGCCGATCGTCTGCATCGGGTGCCGCAGTACGAGGACGCCGGCCAGGACGGCCAGGATCGCGATCAGCACGCTCGCCAGCCTGCTGCCGCCGGCGTCGTTGCTGTGCGAGAAGGCGGCGACGAAGCGGAACCCTCCCGCCACCAGGAGCTGCAGGCCGATGATCACCGCCAGGATGTGCAGCGTCTCGTCGGGCCAGACGAGCACGAGGATGCCCGGGATCAGAGTCGCGAGGGCGACGCCGAGTGCCCAGTGCCAGGAGCTCCCGAGTTGGTTGAGCGTGTCCTCGGGGTCATGCTGCGCGCGCTGCGGTGCCGCGTCGGGATGTACGGACATCACGCCTCCCGGACCCACCTGGAGTACCTTTATGCCCATTTTATGCTGGTGCACCCCAACCCGCGGCCCGGTCGTCGGCCGACCCCGGGCGAGGGGGACGCCGTCAGGCCGCAATCGCCACGGCTGACGCGTGACCGCACTGCCCGGCCGAAGCGCCCGCCGCGCCAGGACAGCCGGTTCCCGGAGGACCTGGCCCACCTCCCCGGGGCACCCCGCCGCACCGGGCTGATCGACGGAGCCCTCGTCTTCACGAGGTCTCCCCGGAGGTGGTGCACGGCCACCTGGTCGGACCGGGGACGGCCGGGGTGCCGAGGCGGAGAAATCCATGGCGCCCCGGCCGGACCTTCAACGAGACTGCGCAGGTGAGCGACCGCTACCCCTGTCCCTGCTGCGGGCACCGCGTGCTCGAAGCGATGCCCGGCTCCCACGAGATCTGCCCCGTGTGCTTCTGGGAGGACGACGGGGTCCAGTTCCGCTGGCCGACCATGGACGGCGGAGCGAACAAGGTCTCCCTGATCGAGGCCCAGCTCAACTACCAGGACTTCGGCGCCTGCGACCGACACGGCCGGCAGTACGTCCGCCCTCCGGCGGAGGACGAGCCCATCGACCCGGCCTGGCGCCCCATCGACCTGGCGCGCGACTCCTTCGAGCATTGGGAAGCCGGGGACAGCGTCCCGTGGCCCGACGACAGCTCGGTTCTCTGCTGGTGGCTCCCCACCTTCTGGCGTCGCGCCGACCCGGCCCCATGACCTCCCATCCGCAGCAGTCCGCGGAACCTGGAGCGGCTGCGTGTCGTAGACCGTGGAACGGTGCGGCACGGGTCAGCTCTCGGGGTGCAGGTCGGTGCGGTCGATCCAGGCGGGGGCGACGAAGACGTTGTGCCGACCGGAGCTTCGGTGGCTTCCAGGAGGACCAGGCGCGGGCCCCTTCGACCGACAGCACAACGGCCTGACCTGCTTTCTCGCAGGTCAGGCCGTTTGTCCACGTCCAATCAGACGTTGCAGCGGATGCCTGAGCCCTTGCCCTGACCTGCGACGGAGCCGCATGCAACGTGCTGAACAGGCATTTCCCCGTTGACGTGCGCCGGGTCCCGACGGTCGCTTACGGGTGTCCTGCGGACTCTTTGCGGACCGCTCCCAGCCGCGCCTGCTCCTCCTCGACGATCTGGCGGGCCATCGCCGTGTCCGAGACGTCAACAAGCATTGTGTACACATGGCACACTCGGTACTCTTGGGTCATGACTCAGCCACTGCCCATAGAGTCCATCCGCGACGTACGCGCTCACTTGGCCGAAGTCGTCGAACGGGCCGACCGCGACGACGTGCCCACTGTCATCACCCGTCGCGGCAAGCAGGTTGCCGCCGTGGTCTCGATCGAGGTGCTGCGCAAGTACCAGGAGTGGGAAGAGCGCGAGATCAACCGCATCATTGACGAGCGCATGGCAAACCCGGGCGCCGGCGTCCCGATCGAGGACGTGATGAGGGAGACGCTGGCACGCAGTGAGTGACTACCGCACGGTCTTCCGGCCCGAGGCCCAGGCGGAGCTGCGCAAGATCCCGCGCGACATGGCGCTTCGCATCCTGGCCAAACTGGCAGAGCTGGAGAGCGACCCTTTCGGCTTCAACACCACCGCACTCGTATCCCAGCCCGAGCGCCGTCGCCTACGGGTCGGCGACTACCGTGTCGTCTACACGATCGACAACGGGGAACTGGTGGTGTGGGTCGTACACGTCGGACACCGTTCCACGGTCTACGACACTTAGCCGCTCCGGGTTCTGCGGACTGCTGCGGACAGCACAACGGCCTGACCTGCTTTCTCGCAGGTCAGGCCGTTTGTCCACGTCCAATCAGACGTTGAAGCGGAACTCGACCACGTCGCCGTCCTGCATGACGTAGTCCTTGCCCTCCATGCGGGCCTTGCCCTTGGCGCGGGCCTCGGCCACCGAGCCGCAGTCGACCAGGTCCGCGAAGGAGATGACCTCGGCCTTGATGAAGCCGCGCTGGAAGTCGGTGTGGATCACGCCGGCCGCCTCCGGGGCCGTCGCGCCCTTCTTGATGGTCCAGGCGCGGGTTTCCTTCGGGCCGGCCGTCAGGTAGGTCTGCAGGCCCAGCGTGGTGAAGCCGACGCGGCCGAGGGTGGCGAGGCCGGGCTCGTCCTGGCCGACCGACTGGAGGAGTTCGAGGGCCTCCTCGTCGTCCAGCTCGGAGAGGTCCTGCTCCAGCTTGGCGTTGAGGAAGATCGCCTCGGCCGGGGCGACCAGCGCCGACTGCTCCGCCTTGAAGGCGTCGTCCGTCAGCTCGTCCTCGTCGACGTTGAAGACGTAGAGGAAGGGCTTCGTGGTGAGCAGGTGGAGCTCGTGCAGCAGGTCGCCCTGCTCGGTGCCCTTCGTGATGCCCTTCGAGAAGAGGGTGTCGCCGCCTTCCAGGATCTTCTGGGCGGACTCGACGGCGGCGAGGACCGCGACCTTGTCCTTCTGGAGGCGGGACTCCTTCGTCAGGCGCGGGATCGCCTTCTCGATGGACTGCAGGTCGGCGAGGATCAGCTCGGTGTTGATCGTCTCGATGTCGTCCTTCGGCGAGACCTTGCCGTCGACGTGGACGACGTTCTCGTCCTTGAAGGCGCGGATGACCTGGCAGATGGCGTCCGACTCGCGGATGTTCGCGAGGAACTTGTTGCCCAGGCCCTCACCCTCCGAAGCGCCGCGCACGATGCCCGCGATGTCGACGAAGTCGACCGTCGCCGGGAGGACGCGCTGCGAGCCGAAGATGCCCGCGAGGACTGCCAGGCGGGAGTCCGGGACGCCGACGACGCCGACGTTCGGCTCGATGGTGGCGAACGGGTAGTTGGCCGCCAGCACGTCGTTCTTGGTCAGGGCGTTGAACAGGGTCGACTTGCCGACATTCGGCAGGCCGACGATTCCGATCGTGAGCGACACGTTGGCGACTTCCCGTAGCTGGAGGGGGCGGCGGCCCGGGAGTGGGCCACCGGACAGTTTACTTTCCTATGAGTGGCGGTCGATGTACGCGTGTCCGGGCCCGGATCCGGCCGCCCTCCCGCCTAATTTGGTGGGGTGGAGCAATACAGGACGCGACCGGCCCCTCACCCGCAGCGACCCCCGGCCCAGCGCCGGGGCCCGCGGCCCACGGGCGTGCCCGCCCAGGGCGGCGGCGCCCCGCGGCCCGCGCCCGCCCGCCGGATGCCCCGCCCCCGGCTGACCGGCCTGGGCGGCGGCCTCTTCGCGTGCGCCTCCATGGTGCTCGTCGGCGGGATCTGCTGGCTGCTCTTCGGCTCCTCGCTGTTCGTCTATGGGCTGCTCTTCCCGCCCGTCGCGGCCGCCACCGCGCTCTGGGTACGGCCGGCCGACCTGATCACCGCGCCGATCGGCGTGCCCATCGCCTTCGCCGCCGGCGTGTGGCCCATCTCGGGCGGCTCCGGCGGCTTCGGCGGCCAGCTGATGGGGCTGGTCTCGGCGCTGTCCCTGCACGCCGGCTGGCTGTACGCGGGGACACTGGTCGCCGCGCTCATCGCGCTGGTGCGCAAGGCCGTGCTCATCGGCCGGCGCCGCCTCCCCCGCCGCGTCGCCTGACCGGTACGGCTCCTCTAGCCCTTCGCCGCCATCGCCGCTCCGACGATGCCCGCGTTGTTCTGCAGCCGGGCCGGGACGATCTCGGCCCGGACGCCCTCGATCAGGGGCAGGAACTTGTCCGGCTTGCGGCTGACGCCGCCGCCGATGATGAAGAGGTCCGGGGAGAGGAGCATCTCCACGTGCTGCATGTACTTGCTGAGCCGGTGCGCCCAGCGTTCCCAGGTGAGGTCACCGTCCTCCTTGGCCTTCACCGACGCCCGCGTCTCCGCGTCGTGGCCCTTCAGCTCCAGGTGGCCCAGCTCGGTGTTCGGGACCAGCCGGCCGTCCGTGAAGAGCGCGCTGCCGATGCCCGTGCCCAGGGTGAGCAGGAGGACCGTGCCGCCGTGCCCGCGCCCCGCCCCGTACGTCATCTCGGCGACGCCCGCCGCGTCCGCGTCGTTCAGCACCGTGACGGGCTGGCCGCCGAGTCGGCGCGAGAGCAGCGCCGCCGTGTCCACGCCGATCCAGGACTTGTCCATGTTGGCCGCCGTGCGGGTGACGCCGCCCGTGACCACGCCGGGGAAGGTCACCCCGAGCGGGCCGTCCCAGCCGAAGTGGCGCACCACCTCGACGACGCAGCCGACCACCCCGTCGGGGGCGGCCGGCTGCGGTGTCAGCACTTTGTGGCGCTCCTGCGCCAGGTCGCCGCGCTCCAGGTCCACGGGAGCACCCTTGATCCCGGATCCGCCGATGTCCACGCCGAAGATCTGCATGGACATACCGTACGAAACGAGTTACTTGTCGGCGACCAGTTCCGCGGCTTCCGCACGAAGATCGCGGCGGAGTTCCTTGGGCAGGGAGAAGGTGATGTGCTCCTCCGCCGTCTTGACGATCTCCACGTCCGCGTAGCCGCGTGCGGCGAGCCACTCCAGGACCTCTTCGACCAGGACCTCCGGCACGGAGGCGCCCGAGGTGAGGCCGACGGTGGTGACGCCCTCCAGCCAGGCCTCGTCGATCTCGCTCGCGAAGTCGACGAGGTACGCGGCCTTCGCACCCGCGTCCTTGGCGACCTCGACGAGCCGGATCGAGTTCGAGGAGTTCTTCGAGCCGACCACGATGACCAGGTCGGAGTCGGCGCCCATCACCTTCACGGCGGCCTGCCGGTTGGAGGTGGCGTAGCAGATGTCGTCGCTCGGCGGCGAGACGAGCAGCGGGAACTTCGTCTTCAGCGCGTCGACGGTCTCCATGGTCTCGTCGACCGACAGGGTGGTCTGCGAGAGCCAGACGACCTTCGACTCGTCGCGGACGGTGACCTTGTCCACGTCGTGGGGGCCGTCGACGATGGTGATGTGGTCCGGGGCCTCGCCGGAGGTGCCGATGACCTCTTCGTGGCCCTCGTGGCCGATGAGGAGGATGTCGAAGTCCTCGTTGGCGTACCGGATGGCTTCCTTGTGGACCTTGGTGACCAGCGGGCAGGTCGCGTCGATCGTCGCGAGCTTGCCGCGCGCCGCCTCCTCGTGCACGACGGGGGCGACGCCGTGCGCGGAGAACATCACGATGTTGCCCTCGGGCACCTCCTCCGTCCGCTCGACGAAGATGGCGCCCTTCCGCTCCAGCGTCTGGACGACGTACTTGTTGTGGACGATCTCGTGGCGGACGTACACCGGCGCCCCGTACTGCTCGAGGGCTTTCTCGACGGCGATCACGGCTCGGTCCACGCCCGCGCAGTAGCCGCGGGGCGCGGCGAGCAGGACACGGCGGGAAGCGGGAGCAGGGGCGGGAGCAGTCATAGCCTCCATCGTACGGGGGTCTCCGGGAGGCCGATCGTCGACCGCTCGGCACACACCGGCCGGGGGGTCCGGTACCGAGGTCCCGAGAACGTCCCGCCCCGTCACCCGGAGGACTGATGGCGTCCGCGACGGATTCCGGCGGGGCCCCGGTGCCCGCGGCACTTCGGCGGAGTCTCGGCTTCCGGGACCTGGTCGTCTACGGGCTGCTGTTCATCGCCCCGATGGCCCCGGTCGGGGTCTTCGGCACGCTCGACGCGAAGTCGCGCGGCGCCGTCGCGCTGGTCTACCTCGTGGCGACCGTCGCGATGGCCTTCACGGCCTTCTCCTACGCGCAGATGGTGCGGGTGGCGCCCCAGGCCGGTTCGGTCTTCACCTACGCCCGCAAGGGTCTGGGCGAGGGTCCGGGGCTGATCGCCGGGTGGATGGCGATGCTGGACTACCTGCTGATCCCGGCGGTCGCGTACCTCTTCTCTGGGATCGCGATGAACGCGCTGGTGCCGGAGGTCTCCCGGTGGGTGTGGACGGCCGTGGCCGTCGTGGTGACCACGGCGCTCAACCTGTGGGGCGTACGGGCGGCCGCCCGGGTGGGTTTCGCCGTGCTGGTGATGGAGGTGCTGGTCCTGCTGGTCTTCGTGGCGGCCGCGGCGGTCGTGCTGGTCCAGGACGGCCCCCGGCGGGGCTGGCTGTCGCCGCTGACGGGAGACGGCTCGCCCGGCTTCGGCACGGCCGCGGTGCTGGGCGCGGTGTCGGTGGCGGTCCTGTCCTATCTGGGCTTCGATGCCGTCGCCTCCTTCGCCGAGGAGGTGACGGGCGGGTCGGAACGGGTGGCGCGGGCGTTGCTGTTCTGCCTGGCGCTGGCCGGGGCGCTGTTCGTCGTCCAGAGCTTCCTGGCGGCGCTGCTGATGCCGGTTTCCGCGGCGGAGCTGGCGGCGGAGCCGGTGCTGCAGGGCCCGGCCTTCTACACCGCGGCGGAGTCGTCGGTCGGCTTCTGGCTGCACGACCTGGTGGCGATCAGCAAGGCGGTCGGTGCGGCCTTCGCCGCGCTGGCGGGGCAGGCGGCGGCCGGGCGGCTGGTGTTCGCGATGGCCCGGGAGCGGCGGCTGCCGCGGGCGCTGGCCCGGACCTCGGACGGCACCCCGCGGGCCGCCCTGCTGGTGGCGGCGACCGTGACGCTGGCCGCCGCGGTGTGGGCCGCCCGGCGGGACGACGGGCTCGACCACCTGGTGTCCGTGGTGGACGTCGGTGCGCTGGTGGCCTTCACCCTGCTGCACGCCTCGGTGGTGGGCTGGTTCGTGGTCCGGCGGCGGGAGGGTCCGCCGAACTGGTGGAAGCACCTGGTCGTGCCGGTGCTGGGGGCGGTGGTGACGGTCACGGTGATCGTCGGGGCGTCCCGGACGGCGCAGCTGGTGGGCGCGGTGTGGCTGGCGGTGGGCCTGGCGGTGCTCTTCGCCCAGCGCGGTCGCCGGGACCTGCCGGGCGACACCGGCGCCGGGGCCTGACGCACTGTCGGCGGCGCCGGATAGCCTGCGCACATGGGTCTGAATACGTCGGCCGAGGCGCCGCTGCCGGTGGGCCAGGTGTCCCGGCTCATCGGGGGCTGGATCGAGCGCCTCGGACAGGTGTGGGTCGAGGGGCAGATCACGCAGCTCTCGCGGCGGCCGGGAGCGGGGGTGGTCTTCCTGACGCTGCGCGACCCGTCGCACGACATCTCGGTCAGCGTGACGTGCTTCCGCCAGGTCTACGACGAGGTCTCGGACGTCGTCTCGGAGGGCGCTCGGGTCGTGCTGCTGGCCAAGCCCGAGTGGTACGCACCGCGCGGGCAGCTGTCCCTGCGGGCGACGGAGATACGGCCGGTCGGCATCGGCGAGCTGCTGGCGCGGCTGGAGCGGCTCAAGCGGTCCCTGGCCGCCGAGGGCCTCTTCGCGCTGGAGCGCAAGAAGCCGCTGCCGTTCCTGCCGCAGCTGGTCGGGCTGGTGGTCGGGCGGGCCTCGGCGGCCGAGCGCGACGTCCTGGAGAACGCCCGCCGCCGCTGGCCGGCGGTCCGCTTCGAGGTGCGCAACGTCGCCGTGCAGGGCGTGCACGCCGTGCCGCAGGTGGTCCGGGCGGTCAAGGAGCTCGACGCCCTGGACGAGGTCGACGTGATCATCGTGGCGCGCGGCGGCGGTAGCGTGGAGGACCTGCTGCCCTTCTCCGACGAGGAGGTCGTGCGGGCGGTCGCCGCGGCCCGCACCCCGGTGGTGTCGGCGATCGGCCACGAGCCGGACTCCCCGCTGCTGGACCTGGTCGCGGACCTGAGGGCGTCCACGCCGACGGACGCGGCGAAGAAGGTGGTCCCGGACGTCGGTGAGGAGCTGGAGCGGGTGAGCCAGTTGCGGGGCCGGGGGCTGCGCGCGGTGAGTTCCCTGCTCGACCGGGAGGAGCGGGGGCTCGCCCACGCCCTGGCCCGGCCGGTCTTCGTCCACCCCCAGCGCATGGTGGAGATGCGGGAGGACGAGCTGGACGCGCTGCTGGCGCGCAGCAGGCGCACGCTGGGGCACCTGCTGGACCGGGCGGACTCGGAGCTGGCCCACACGCTGGCCCGGGTGGTGGCGCTGTCGCCGGCAGCGACGCTGGAGCGCGGGTACGCCGTACTGCAGCGGGCGGACGGTCACGTGGTGCGCTCGCCGCAGGAGGTTTCGGCGGGGGATGTCCTGCGCGCCAGGGTCACGGAGGGCACCTTCTGCGTGGAGGTCTCCTCGTCGGACGCGGCGCAGGCGGCCGCCGCCCCGGACACGGCCGAGGCTTCGCAGTAGCGCCACACGGCCGCAATCACGTGGCCGCACGACACACAGAGGATGGATACGGGAATGACAGAGGCCGCAACGGCGCTGGGGTACGAGCAGGCGCGCGACGAGCTCATCGAGGTCGTCCGCAAGTTGGAGGCCGGCGGGACGTCGCTGGAGGACTCCCTCGCGCTGTGGGAGCGCGGTGAGGAGCTGGCGAAGGTCTGCCGGCACTGGCTGGAGGGGGCCCGGGCCCGGCTGGACTCGGCGCTGGCCGCGCGCGAGGCCGCCGAGGAGGAGTGATCCAGGTCACGGCCACCCCAGTTTAGTTGAAAATTCATCTACTTCGGCCGTAGAGTCGTGGACATCGCTTCACGTCCGCATGGAAGAAGGCTTTCCCGATGTCTCTCGTTCTCGACCCCGCCGCTCAGGACCTGCTGTTCCGCGAGGCCCGCACCGCCAACGCGTTCTCCGAGGAGCCGGTCACCGAGGAGCAGGTCCAGGCGATCTACGACCTGGTGAAGTTCGGCCCGACGGCCTTCAACCAGACCCCGCTGCGCATCACCCTGGTCCGCTCCCCCGAGGCCCGCGAGCGCCTCGTGAAGCACATGGCCCCGGGCAACGACGCCAAGACCGCGACCGCGCCGCTGGTCGCGATCCTCTCGGCGGACAACGAGTTCCACGAGGAGCTCCCGCAGCTGCTGCCGCACTTCCCGCAGGCCAAGGACGCGTTCTTCTCCGAGCGCCCGGTCCGCGAGCGGTCCGCGCTGCTGAACTCCGCGCTGCAGGCCGCGTACTTCATCATCGGCATCCGCGCCGCCGGTCTGGCCGCGGGCCCGATGACCGGCGCCGACTTCGCCGGCATCCAGAAGGAGTTCCTGGACGCCGACCACACCCCGATCATGGTCATCAACATCGGCAGGCCCGCCGCCGAGGGCGCCTGGTTCGACCGCTCCCCGCGCCTGGCCTTCGACGAGGTCATCACCACCGTCTGACCGCCGCCGCAGGTGCGCGAAAGGGCCGTGCCCCCCGGATCACCGGGGGGCACGGCCCTTCGCGCACGTCCGGCCCCCGCCTGGTCCGTACCGGCGGATCCGCGGCGGCGGGCGTGGGACGGGCACGGCGGGCGCGCTTGCTGCCACCCTCGTCATCCATGGACGTCTGGCGGTTCATGGCCGGCGAGGGCCGGGCCGCCGAGGCCGGTCGGGTGCCGCTACTGGCGGCCCTGCTTGAACTCCAGCGCCGCCGCCAGCGTGCCGAGCTGTTCGAAGGAGGCGGTGCCGGTCACCACCGTGACGTAGCCCTGCTCCCGCCGCACGAGGGCGTCGTACTTCTCGCCGTCCCAGCGCTCCCAGGCCGTGTCGCCGACCTGCTGGGTCTGCCCGGAGGCCGCGGCCTTGTGGGTCACCCGCTCCAGGTACTTGGCCGAGGTGTCGGTGGACTGCTCGATCGCCGCGTACTGCTGCTCCGGGTCGAGGAAGCCCAGGTGCCAGGCGTCGGCCTTGTTGCGCTCGTACGTCACGGAGGTCGCGCGCCACTGCTCGGGGAGGCCCACGGGGGCGGCCACCGGGTACGGGGCCGCGCGCCGGGCCGTGATGGTCTCCACCCGGTAGTCGACCGTGCGCGTGGGATCGGCCTTGTCGTCATGCGGGACGAAGAGGTAGATCCCGGCGACGACGACGCCGATCACCGCCAGCGACCGGACCATGTCCCAGACCGTCTGCTTGCCTTTCATACCTGCCACCGCACCATCGTCCCGCATCACCGGGGGGCGATCACCGCCGGGGTCGCGCGGGCGCGCCGCGCGGCGTGCCCTCAAGTCGCCCCGGCCGGTCCCCGCACGGCGCGCAAGGCGTTCGCCCAGGACAATCGAATGACCGATATTCCGCTCATACGTGACCCGCCCTGCTCAATATGTCGACGTACCGATAGAGTTCCAGCACCCTCACTTCCCGGCCGTCGCCGTACAGAAAGGTGCGCTCCGATGACCGAGCACAACCTGCCGCCCCAGCTCGAAGTCTCTCCGGAGGCCCCCGACCGCAACCTCGCGCTCGAACTCGTACGGGTCACCGAGGCGGCCGCCATGGCCGCCGGCCGGTGGGTCGGCCGCGGCGACAAGATCGGCGCGGACGGCGCCGCGGTCAACGCGATGAGGACCCTGATCTCCACCGTCTCGATGAACGGCGTCGTCGTCATCGGCGAGGGCGAGAAGGACGAAGCCCCGATGCTCTTCAACGGGGAGCAGGTCGGCGACGGCACAGGCGCCGAGGTCGACATCGCCGTCGACCCGATCGACGGCACCACCCTGAACGCCAAGGGCATGCCGAACGCCATCGCCGTCCTGGCCGCCGCCGACCGCGGCACGATGTTCGACCCGTCCGCCGTGTTCTACATGGACAAGCTGGTCACCGGCCCCGAGGCCGCCGACTTCGTCGACATCAACGCCCCGGTCTCGGTGAACATCCGCCGAGTCGCCAAGGCCAAGGGCATGGCCGCCGAGGACGTCACGGTCGTCATCCTGGACCGCCCCCGCCACGAGGGCATCGTCCGGGAGATCCGCGAGACCGGCGCGCGCATCAAGTTCATCTCCGACGGCGACGTCGCCGGCTCCATCATGGCCGCCCGGGAGGGCACCGGCGTGGACCTGCTGCTGGGCATCGGCGGCACCCCCGAGGGCATCATCTCGGCCTGCGCGATCAAGTGCCTGGGCGGCGTGATCCAGGGCAAGCTGTGGCCGAAGGACGACGCCGAGCGCCAGAAGGCCCTCGACGCCGGCCACGACCTGGACCGCGTGCTCACCACCACCGACCTCGTCTCGGGCGAGAACGTCTTCTTCGTCGCCACCGGCATCACCGACGGCGAGCTGCTGCGCGGCGTGCACTACCGCTCGGAGACCGCGACGACGTCCTCGCTGGTCATGCGCTCCAAGTCCGGCACCATCCGGAAGATCGACTCCACGCACCGCCTGTCGAAGCTGCGCGCGTACAGCGCGATCGACTTCGACCGCGCCCAGTAGCAGTCGGGGGCACGACGCGAGAGGGGCGGTCACCCTGTGCGGGGGTGACCGCCCCTCTCGCGTGTCCGCGTACGAGGCGTGGCGGACGCACGGGCCCTGCGTGGTCCTCCGTGGCGTGCGACGCGGACCGCAGCCTGCCCGGTCGGCGACCGGCTCGGCCGGCGGCGGCGACCGGCTCAGCCCGCCGCGGCTATCGGTCCCGGCCCCGGCGCCTGCCGCAGCTCGGCGGAGCGGCGCCGCATCCGGGCCAGCACCACCCGGCGCTCGGCCGCGGTGAGTCCGCCCCAGACCCCGTACGGCTCGGGCTGGAGCAGCGCGTGCTCGCGGCAGGCGACCATCACCGGGCAGCGGGCGCAGACGCGCTTCGCGGCCTCCTCGCGGGAGAGCCGGGCGGCGGTCGGCTCCTTGGACGGCGCGAAGAACAGGCCCGCCTCGTCGCGGCGGCACACCGCCTCCGCGTGCCAGGGGCCGTCCTCCACCCTGGCCGGCACCCGCGGCTGCGGCACGGCCGATGGGCGTGCCCCAGGACCCTGAAGGCTCTTCACGGCGGCTACCTGCAGGGACTGATGCGGCGGATGCGGCACGGTCTACTCCTGACGACGTATACGTGAGCGAGAGACGACGCACCTGTCCCTACCCGCTGTACGCGCCCCTATGCACTGTGTGCCACCGGGCGCCAGGGGTTCGTCCGAAACGAGACCCTGCGCCTCCGGCTGCGCCGCCGCGCCGCTTCAGCCGTCGCGGTTCCCCCGGAGCCTGCGCGCGAGGTCGACCAGGCGGGCGCCCGGCTTGGGCCGCGCCTCGATGTTGCCGAGCAGGGAGAACCCGCGGACGATCACCACAGGCGCCTGCGGGTCGGTCTCGCCGCGGCTCTCGCCGCGCACCTCGAAGTTGCCGAGGACCCCGCTGCCGTAGCCGCGCAGGGTGACGTTCTCCGGTACCAGGACCTCCACGTTGCCCAGGACGCACGTCACCTCGACCTCCGTGACCTGCTGTTCGAAGACCGCCTCGGTGAGGTCGATGGTGATGTCGCCCATGACCGACACGGCGCGGGTGTGCGCGCCGGGCCGCCAGCGGCCCTTGCGGCTGGAGCTGCTGCACACGGCGACGATGGTCTCGGCGGCCGGGCCGGCGGCCGGCGCGTACGCGGACGCGGCCGGGGTGTGGGCGCCGCCGGCCGCGGGCAGATCCCGTACGAGTGCTTCCAGCTCGCCGACGGTCTTGACCGCGTACAGCGTGTCCAGGCGCTCGGAATGCTCCTCGGCGGTCAGCCTGCCCTCGGCGACGGCGTCGCCGAGGACCTGCGCGATCCGGTCCCGGTCGGCGTCGGAGGCGCGCAGCGCGGCGGGGCCGGGCGCGGGGGCGGCGGGGTGCTTTTCCAGGTCCACGTCGCCAGCATAGCGAGACACGATAGATCGCGATACTACCGAGACCGGGCGAGTGAGCCCTACCTCACAAACACACGCCGGTCGGGAGGTCCTACGCTGGAGGACTGCGCTGCCAATTTGGTCGTCAGTGCTGTCTGCCGAGTGAGGAATGGCCCCAATGCCGGAGTTCGCGTACACCGACCTGCTGCCCCTGGGCGAGGACACCACCCCCTACCGGCTGGTGACCGCCGAGGGCGTGTCCACCTTCGAGGCTGACGGCCGTACGTTCCTCAAGGTCGAGCCGGAGGCGCTGCGCAAGCTCGCCGAGGAGGCCATCCACGACATCCAGCACTTCCTGCGCCCCGCGCACCTCGCGCAGCTGCGCCGCATCATCGACGACCCGGAGGCCTCGGCGAACGACAAGTTCGTCGCGCTCGACCTCCTCAAGAACGCGAACATCGCGGCGGCCGGTGTCCTGCCGATGTGTCAGGACACGGGCACGGCGATCGTCATGGGCAAGCGCGGCCAGAACGTGCTGACCGAAGGCGGCGACGAGGAAGCGCTTTCGCGCGGCATCTACGACGCCTACACCCGCCTGAACCTGCGCTACTCGCAGATGGCCCCCCTCACCATGTGGGACGAGAAGAACACCGGCTCGAACCTGCCCGCGCAGATCGAGCTGTACGCGACCGACGGCGGCGCGTACAAGTTCCTCTTCATGGCCAAGGGCGGCGGCTCGGCCAACAAGTCCTTCCTCTACCAGGAGACCAAGGCGGTCCTCAACGAGGCCTCCATGATGAAGTTCCTGGAGGAGAAGATCCGCTCGCTGGGTACGGCGGCCTGCCCGCCGTACCACCTCGCGATCGTCGTCGGCGGCACCTCGGCCGAGCACGCGCTGAAGACCGCGAAGTACGCCTCCGCGCACTACCTGGACGAGCTGCCCCGCGAGGGCTCGCCGCTGGGCCACGGCTTCCGCGACGAGGCGCTGGAGCAGCAGGTGTTCGAGCTGACGCAGAAGATCGGCATCGGCGCGCAGTTCGGCGGCAAGTACTTCTGCCACGACGTGCGCGTCGTGCGCCTGCCCCGCCACGGCGCCTCCCTGCCCGTCGCGATCGCCGTCTCCTGCTCGGCGGACCGCCAGGCCACCGCGAAGATCACCGCCGAGGGCGTCTTCCTGGAGCAGCTGGAGCGGGACCCGGCGCGCTTCCTCCCGGAGACCACCGACGAGCACCTGGACGAGGCGTCCGACGTCGTCTCCATCGACCTGAACCAGCCGATGGACGACATCCTGGCGACCCTGACCAAGCACCCGGTCAAGACCCGTCTGTCGCTGACCGGCCCGCTGGTCGTGGCACGCGACATCGCGCACGCCAAGATCAAGGAGCTGCTGGACTCGGGCGCCGGGATGCCGCAGTACCTCAAGGACCACCCGGTCTACTACGCCGGCCCCGCGAAGACCCCCGAGGGCTACGCGTCGGGTTCCTTCGGCCCGACCACGGCCGGCCGTATGGACTCCTACGTCGAGCAGTTCCAGGCGGCGGGCGGCTCGAAGGTCATGCTGGCCAAGGGCAACCGCTCCCAGCAGGTGACCGACGCGTGCGCCGCGCACGGCGGCTTCTACCTGGGCTCGATCGGCGGCCCCGCGGCGCGCCTGGCCCAGGACTGCATCAAGAAGGTCGAGGTCCTGGAGTACGAGGAGCTCGGCATGGAGGCCGTCTGGAAGATCGAGGTCGAGGACTTCCCGGCCTTCATCGTGGTCGACGACAAGGGCAACGACTTCTTCCAGAATCCCGCCCCCGAGCCGACCTTCACCCACATCCCGGTCCGCGGCCCGGGCCTGTAGCACCGGTCTTGCGACGAGGGGCCCCCTGCCGAACGGCAGAGGGCCCCTCGGGCGTTTCCGCCGGTCGGCAGTGGCCCTGCCCCGCCGGCCCCCGGACCCGGCCGCAACCGCAGCCGTCGTCGTGGTCCTCGTCACGGCGCCGGCTCCGTCAGATACCGGGCCTCCACGGGGGTGGCCCGGTACCCCGTCGCCCGCGCGGCGACGACCTCGGCGATGGTCAGCCCGTACACCCGGCGCAGCAGCGCGATCGGCACCCCCTCGGGCCCGCCGACAGGCAGGCGGACGGAGCCCTCCCGGGCGAGGATGCGCTCCCGGATCCAGGGCGGGGGTACGCCCCGGCCCCGGTCGCACGCCTGGAAGAGGTAGCGCGTACAGGATTCGTACGCCTCCCAGCGCAGCTCGCCGTCCTCGATGGACTGCCCTTCCTCCCGGACGCACTCCTCGCAGGGCTCGCAGTGTGCGACGAGGTGCATCTGCGGTTCCGCCATTCGGGCAGGATGCGGTACCGGGGCGCTCCGCGCATGCGGATAACGTCGGGGCCATGACGCACACGCAGCTCCGTACCGACCGCGCCGTCCGGGTCGTCGCCCATCGCGGGGCCTCCCACGAGCACCCCGAGCACACCCTGGCCGCCTACCGGCAGGCCATCGCGGACGGTGCCGACGCCCTCGAATGCGACGTACGGCTGACCGCCGACCGCAAGCTGGTCTGCGTGCACGACCGGCGGGTGGAGCGGACCTCAGACGGGCGCGGGGTGGTGTCCGCCATGACGTACGAGGAGCTGTCCGCCCTGGACTTCGGCAGGTGGAAGGGCGAGGAGCACCGCGGGGCACCGGTGCTGCTCTTCGAGGACCTGCTGAAGGAGGCGCTGGCCGCCGGCCGGCCCGTCGGGCTGGCCGTGGAGACCAAGCACCCCACGCGGGCCGGCGGCCGGCTGGAGGCCGAGCTCGTACGGGTCCTGAGGGACCACGGGCTGGCGGACGGCCGGGCGGGCCTGGTGGAGGTGATGAGCTTCTCGCGCAACGCCCTGATCAGGCTGAACCGGCTCGCGCCCGGCCTGCCCGCCGTCTACCTGATCGAGCGGCGGCTGCGCCCGGTGCGGCCGCCGTTCGCGGGGCACGCCGGGCCGGGCATCGACCTGGTGCGCAAGGATCCGGGGCTGGTGGGGCGGCTGAAGGCCAAGGGGCTGCGGGTGCGGGTGTGGACGGTCGACGAGCCCGAGGATGTGGAGCTGTGCGTGCGGCTCGGTGTGGACACCCTGATCACCAACCGGCCGCGCGAGGTGCGGGAGTACCTGGGCTCCCGGTGACCCCTGCCGGTACGGGAGGACCCGGCCGGGGTGCGCCGGCCGGGCGTGGGGGCTCTGGTGGTGCGGGGCGGTTATGCGAAGCGCTGGTTCGCGGATCCGTTGCAGCTCTGGAGGCGCAGCGGTTCGTGGGCGGCGGCCACGGTCAGGCACATGCCCGGGGCGGCGGCGGGCCGCAGGGTGGCGCCGTCGCGGACGAACTGCTGGTTCGCTCCGCCGTGGCAGTTCCAGATGACCAGGCCGGTGCCGGAGCCGTAGTTCGCGCCGGGGGCGTCGAGGCAGCGGTCCTGGGTCAGCTCGATGTGCACGGACCTGCGGGCGGTGTCGTACCACCAGCCCTGGTTGCGGCCGCCGTGGCAGTCCCAGCCGACGATCTTCGTCCCGTTGGCGCTGGAACCGCCGTAGGAGTCGAGGCAGTTGCCCGTGGCCTCGTTCCGGAGCGGCTTGAACTTGTCGTCCCACGCCCCGGCCTGGAGGACGGGCCTGCCGGTGCTCGCGGGGTCGGCGCAGGAGGCCTCGCGCAGGCCCGAGTCGTAGAGCTGGGTCAGGCAGGACGCGAAGGCCCCGTGTCCGCGGTAGTTGGGGTGGAAGGACTGGCGGGCGGTGTTCTCGTCCCAGGGGAAGTGGTCCCCGAGGTCCAGGTAGAGCCCGCGGGCCCAGGTGTCCTCCATGCACACCTCGTGGCCGTGGAAGAGCCGCGAGTTGTCGAGGTAGATCGCGCCGGAGGCCAGGGCCGCCGCGCGCATGCCCTTCTCGAAGGTGGGGACCGCGTGGTTGCGGCCCCAGGTGGCGTCCGAGTCGTAGCCGGCGCAGCCGCCGGGCAGCTTCCCGGGGAAGTCCGGGTTGTCGTGGAAGTCGGGGCCGATGGGGCTGGGGTAGCCCATCACGACGAGCTTGTAGTCGGCGTCGGCGTAGCCGGCGTCGCGCATGACCGTCCTGAGGTCCGCGACGGTGGCCTCCACCTTCGGCTTCAGGCCGTCGACGCGGGCCTGCCAGCCGGGGGCGTACGTGGGCTCGCAGGTGCCCCGGCTGAGGATCCAGCGGGTCACGCAGTCGGTCATGACCGGGCCGAACTGCAGGTCGTCGTTGGCGCCGGCGACCAACAGGACCATCTTGATCCTGGTGTTGCGGGCCTTGATGGCGAGGTTGTCGCTCTGCACCAGCTCGTCGGCGTACTGCTTGCTGCCGCCGATCCTGATGTTGCCGGTGTAGCCGCCGGAGCAGGCGACGTTGAAGGTGAGGTCGGCCGGGATGCCGGTGCGGTGGATCGCCGCGTCGGGCGAGCGGTGGCACTGGTTGTCCGGCGTGTTGGTCGCAGGATCGTAGGTGCCGACGCCCTCGCCCGAGATCTCGCTGTCGCCCAGCGAGATCAGGCCGGTCCTGCGGTCCGCGTGCGGGCGCACGGCGGGGTCGCCGTAGATCTTGACGGCTTCGGCGGCGCGGATCGCCTCCAGTTCGGGCGAGAGGGGTTTGCCGACCCCGGAGGTGGTGGCCGCCTGGGCCATGGGGGTGACGGCGGTGACACCCCCCAGGGCGGCCGCGAACGCCGCCACGGCGGCGACGGTAGATCTGAGCGTGGGCTTCGTGCGGGCACGTGCCATGGACGCCTCCACGGATATGGGTGTTACCCACGGTATTTACTGGTCAGTAGGGGAGTTGGGAACACTTCCAACAAGAGAATTGCTCAACTTTTTTGGGAGGCAACAGACATGACAGACGATCAGCAGGACGACGGATTCCGCACGGAGCACGACTCCATGGGTGACGTGCGGGTGCCCGTGCACGCCAAGTGGCGCGCGCAGACGCAGCGCGCCGTGGAGAACTTCCCCCTCTCCGGCCAGCGGCTGGAGAGGGCCCACATCGAGGCCCTCGCCCGGATCAAGGGCGCGGCCGCCCTCGTGAACGCACGGCTCGGCGTCGTGGACCAGGACGTGGCCGACGCGATCCGGACCGCCGCCGCCGAGGTCGCCGAAGGACGCTGGGACGAGCACTTCCCCGTGGACGTCTTCCAGACCGGGTCGGGGACCTCGTCCAACATGAACACCAACGAGGTCATCGCGACCCTGGCCACCGAGCGCCTCGGCCGGGACGTGCACCCCAACGACCACGTCAACGCCTCGCAGAGCTCCAACGACGTCTTCCCCTCGTCCATCCACATCGCCGCCACCGCCGCAGTCGCCAACGGCCTGGTCCCGGCGCTGGAGCACCTCGCCGCCGCGCTGGAACGCAAGGCGGTGGAGTTCGACCGGGTGGTCAAGGCGGGGCGGACCCACCTGATGGACGCCACCCCGGTCACCCTCGGCCAGGAGTTCGGCGGTTACGCGGCCCAGATCCGCTACGGCGTCGAGCGGCTGCGCTCGTCCCTGCCCCGTCTCGCCGAACTCCCCCTGGGTGGAACCGCGGTGGGCACCGGCATCAACACCCCGCCCGGCTTCTCGGCCGCCGTGATCGCCGAGGTGGCGGTCGCCACCGGGCTGCCGCTGACGGAGGCGCGCGACCACTTCGAGGCCCAGGGTGCACGGGACGCGCTGGTGGAGACGTCGGGCATGCTCCGCACGGTCGCCGTCTCGCTCACCAAGATCTGCAACGACCTGCGCTGGATGGCCTCCGGCCCGCGGACCGGTTTGGCCGAAATCAGCCTCCCGGACCTCCAGCCCGGCTCCTCGATCATGCCCGGGAAGGTCAATCCGGTGGTCCCGGAGGCCGTCCTGATGGTCGCCGCACAGGTCATGGGGAACGACGCCACCGTCGCGGTGGCGGGGGCGGCCGGCAATTTCGAGCTCAACGTGATGCTGCCGGTGATGGCCCGGAACCTCCTCGAATCGATCCGGCTGCTGGCCGGCGCGAGCCGCCTGCTGGCCGACCGCACCGTCGACGGGATCACCGCCGACGAGGCCCGGGCCAGGGAGTACGCCGAGTCCTCGCCGTCCGTGGTGACCCCGCTCAACCGCTACATCGGCTACGAGGAGGCCGCGAAGGTGGCCAAGAGGTCCCTCGCCGAGCGCAGGACGATCAGGGAGGTCGTCCTGGAGTCCGGCTACGTGGAGCGCGGCGCCCTCACCCTGGAACAGCTCGACGAGGCCCTGGACGTCCTTCGCATGACACGTCCCTGACCGGTCGTCGGCGCCCCGGGGCGGGGGCCGGATCCGGTCGTTCGGCATCCCCGAATCGCTCCGTGACCTGCACCGCAGCGGGCGCGGGGGCCCCCGCCCTAAGATCTGCCCATGACAGGTACCCTCGAGCCCGGGAGCGGCCGGGCGCCGGACGCGCAGCCGGGTCCCGCGCGCGGTACGCGCTGGGCGCCCGGGGTCCAGATCCTCTGGCGCTACCGCGACCACGCCCCGGGGCTGAAGGGCGCGGTGCACATCTGCCGCCCGGTGACCGTGGTGCAGGACACCGACGAGATGCTCGCCGTCTGGATGGCCCCCGGCACCGAATGCGTCAAGCCGGTCCTCGCCGACGGCACCCCCGTCCACGAGGAACCGCTCGCCACCCGGTACACCGCGCCGCGCACGACAGTGCGCTCGCGCTGGTTCGGCGGCGGTGTCCTGAAACTGGCCCGCCCCGGGGATCCCTGGTCGGTCTGGCTGTTCTGGGGACCGGGCTGGACGTTCAAGAACTGGTACGTGAACCTGGAGGAACCGCGGTCGAGATGGGCCGGTGGAGTGGATTCCGAGGACCACTTCCTGGACATCGCCGTCTACCCCGACCGCAGTTGGAAGTGGCTGGACGAGGACGAGTTCGCCCAGGCCCAGCGGTCCGGCCTGATGGGTCGTGAGCAGGCAGGTCGGGTAAGGGAAGCAGGCCGGGCGGCGGTCGCGTTGATCGAGGACTGGGGTGCCCCGTTCTCGGCCGGCTGGCAGGATTGGCGGCCGGATCCGGCCTGGAAGATTCCGGTCCTGCCCGAGGACTGGGACCGCACCCCGGCGCATATGACCTCATGAGACCCTTGATGCGCCCCCGGGGTTCAACCGTAGGATCGTCCTCCGCGAGGTCGCGCACGCGGGACGGTGCGGTCGGGCCGCACATCGGCAAGTGTCTTTCTGCACACGCGATCTGACCGGAGGTCGGCACACGAGGAGAGGCTACGACGGGGCGGGGCGTCCGCCCGGGGAGCTCCCGGCCGCATGCCCGGGGGAGAAGTTCGAGCGAGGAACCTCTGGGCGATGGTGCCCGGGCCGCTGAGCGGGTATACCGCGACTGACCGAGTTGAGTGCAGCGCACATCGAGCGCAAACGGACGGAATTCCACGCGTGACGGAGTACCCCACCTCCCAGGAGGGCCCGCAGCCCGTCGCCTCCGGCGGAGGTACGGACGAGGCCGGCCACGGCAAGGCGCCCATCGCCGCCACCGAGGCCGTACGCACGCATGCCGCGGGCGCCGGCACCGGCCCGGCGGCCGAGCCGGGCGCGGCGGCCGCCGCGGCGGCCTCGGACGTACGGGCCGCCCGCTCGGCGGCGGGCTCCGGCTCGGGACTCCCCCGGCCGCGCGGAGCGGCGTCGGCGGAGGTGCCGGCTGCCGCCGGCCCCGGCCCGGGGCACAACCACGACAACGCCCGTCCCCGGGAGGCCGATGAGGCCCACGACGCCGCCGCCCGTGGCGCGGCGGCCGGCCCGGCACCCGCGGGCGGCGGGGGCGGCGCGGCGGGCCTCCACGGGGCCGGCGGGGCCGGTCCGGACGTGACCGCCGCGCGCCGCGAGGGGGATCGGCTTCGCTTCGTCGGCGCCGCCACGCGGCGGATCGCCCGCGGCATCGACCTCGACGAGATCGTGCTCGGCCTGTGCCGGGCCACCGTCCCGACCTTCTCCGACGCCATCCTGGTGTACCTGCGCGATCCGCTCCCGGTGGGAGACGAGCGGCCCGTCGGTCCGGTCGTTTTAAGGCTGCGCCGCACCGACCGGCTGCGGCCGATCGACGACCTCACCGACATCAGCAGCACCATCGGCGCGGGGATGGACCTCGCCGGGGCCGCGGGGGCCACCGGCGAGCTCGACTTCAGCCAGCTGCCGCTGGTCGGACCGCAGGGTGACCTGCCCGCGGCCGAGCTGTGCGAGATCCGGCCCGGCGGCGCACTCGCCGAGGTGCTGCGCGGCGTGCGGCCCGTGTTCGCGTCGTCCGCCGCCGCCCGGGCGGCGCTGCCCGAGCTGCTGGGCCTGGACCATCCGCTGCCGCGCGGCAACCGGGCGGTCCTCGCGCCCCTGCGCGGCCGCCGCCGGGTGATCGGCGCCGCCGTCTTCCTGCGCAGCCCCGAGCGTCCGGCCTTCGAACAGAACGACCTGCTCGTCGCCGCCCAGCTGGCCACCCACACCGCGCTCGGCATCGACAAGGCGGTCCTCTACGGCCGCGAGGCGTACATCGCCGACGAGCTCCAGCGCACCATGCTGCCCGACAGCCTGCCGCAGCCCACCGGGGTGCGACTGGCCTCCCGCTACCTGCCCGCGGCCGAGACGGCCCGGGTCGGCGGGGACTGGTACGACGCCATACCGCTGCCCGGCAGCCGGGTCGCGCTCGTCGTCGGCGACGTCATGGGCCACTCGATGACCTCGGCCGCGATCATGGGCCAGCTCCGCACCACCGCCCAGACCCTGGCGCAGCTGGACCTGCCGCCCGCGGAGGTGCTGCACCACCTGGACGAACAGGCCCAGCGTCTCGGCACGGACCGCATGGCCACCTGCATGTACGCCGTCTACGACCCCGTCGCGCACCGGATCACCATCGCCAACGCGGGCCACCCGCCGCCGGTGCTGCTGCACCTGGGCGGCCGGGCCGAAGTGCTGCGCGTACCGCCCGGCGCCCCCATCGGCGTCGGCGGCGTGGACTTCGAGGCCGTGGAGCTGGACGCGCCCGCGGGGGCCACCCTGCTGCTCTACACCGACGGCCTGGTGGAGTCGCGCCTGCGGGACGTGTGGACCGGCATCGAGCAGCTCCGCGAGCGCCTGGCCACCACCGCGCAGCTGACCGGCCTGGACCATCCGCCGCCGCTGGAGGCCCTCTGCGACGACGTCCTGGACATGCTGGGCCCGGGCGACCGGGACGACGACATCGCGCTGCTCGCGGCCCGGTTCGACGGCATCGCGCCCAGTGACGTCGCGTACTGGTTCCTGGACCCGGAGGAGACCGCCCCGGGCCGGGCCCGGCGGTTCGCCCGCCGGGCGCTGACCCGGTGGGGCCTGGAGGAGCTGAGCGACTCGCTGGAGCTGCTGGTGAGTGAGGTGGTCACCAACGCCGTCCGGTACGCGGAGCGGCCCGTGACGCTGCGTCTGCTGCGTACGGACGTGCTGCGCTGCGAGGTCGGCGACGACTCCCCGCAGCTGCCCCGCCAGCGCCGGGCGCGGGACACCGACGAGGGCGGCCGCGGCCTGTTCCTGGTGAACCGGCTGGCCCGCCGCTGGGGCGCGACCCGGCTCAGCAGCGGAAAGGTCGTCTGGTTCGAACTCCCGCTGCCGGGGGCGGGCGAACGGCGCTGACCGGCCGCGGACCGGACCCGTGGGACACCGCCGCCCCGCAGCCTTCTCGGCTGCGGGGCGGCGGTGTGTTCAGTTGCTCGGGTGCTCACCCAGGACCGGCGGGTCCGGCGGCTTGGGGCCGCCTGTCTTGGTGGCCGTGGCCGTCGGGGAGGTCGTCCCGGTGGGCGTGGCGCCCGTCTTCGTCGCGGTGGGAGTCGGCGACGTCTGCGTCGGGGACTGCGTCGGGCTGTTGGTGGCGGCCGGAGCACTGGAGGACTGGCTCGGCGAGGCCGTCGGCGAGGCGCTGCGGGACGGCGTCTGCACGGCGCCCATGTCGGCCTCGGAGAGCTGGAACTTGCCGGTGTCCACGCCCTTCAGGGCCGCGAGGGTGTACGCCTTCCAGATCGAGGCGGGGAAGCTGGAACCGCCCGCGCGCCCGAGGCCGGCGGTGCCGGTCAGGGTGACCTGGTTGTGGGTGTTGGGGTCCTCGCCGAACATCGCGACGACCGTGACCAGCTCGGGCGTGTAGCCGGTGAACCAGGCCGCCACGTTGGACTCGGTGGTGCCGGTCTTGCCGCCGGCCTGGTAGGCGCTGCTGCGGACCTTGTTGCCGGAGCCGCCCTCGTCCTCCACGACGCCCTGCAGCACCTTGGTGACGGTGTCGGCGGTCTTGCGGCTGATGGCCTGGCTGCCGACGGCCTCCTGCGGGGTGAACTCGCGGTCCTTGTGCTCGGCCTTCTTGACGATGGTCGGCGTGACCTTCTTGCCGTGGTTGTCGAAGGTGGCGTAGACGCCCGCCATCTCCAGGGTGTTGGCGCTCATCGTGCCCAGCGCCATGGCCGGCTTGTCCTCGGGCCAGCCCTCGCGGTCCTGCATGCCGAGTTCGAGGGCCGTCTTCTTCACGTTGGGCGGCTTCACGTCCACGATCATCTGCGCGTAGACGGAGTTCACCGAGAAGTTGGTCGCCTCCTGGACCGTCATCATCGGGTTGCCGTAGTTCGTGTTGTCCTGGTTCTGCGGGTTGAACGGGATCTTGCTGCCGACGACCGGGCGCTTGCTCGTGCCGTCGTAGAGGGCGTTCGGCGTGATCGGCTTGCCGTCCTGGGTGTTCGAGGCGTTCTCCAGGGCGGAGGCGAGCACGATCGGCTTGAAGGTCGAGCCCGGCTGGTAGTCCGTGCGCAGGGCGTTGCTCGCGGACTTCTCCTCCAGGCCCACGCCGCCGTACATGGCGACGACGGCACCGGTCTTCGGGTCCACGGAGGTCGCGCCCGCCTGGACGCTCTGGTCCTGCGGCCTGCCCTTGGTGTCCTTGCGGTCGAGCTTGGACTCCAGCTCGTCCTGTACGGCCTTCTCCAGCGCCGCCTGCTTGTTCTTGTCGACGTTGAGCGTGATGTTCCAGCCGCCCGCCGTGATCATGGCGTCGGTGATGTTCTGCTTGTTCAGCTCGTCGTTGGCGGCCTGGACCAGGTAGCCCTTCTGCCCGTCCATGCCCGGCCGGGGCTTGGGCTTGATGGGCTCCGGAAGCGTCATGGTCTTGCGCTTCTCCGGGTCCAGCTTGCCCATCTCGACCATGTTGTCGAGGACGGCGTCGAAGCGGATGTTGACCAGCCGCTTGCCGTTCGGGCCGGCCGTCGCCAGGTCGTACTGGCTGGGGGCCTGGATGACGGAGGCCAGGTAGGCGCCCTGCTCCAGGGTGAGCTGGCCGGCGTCGACGCCGTAGAAGGCCTGGGCCGCGGCCTGGATGCCGTAGGCGTTGCGGCCGTAGAAGTTGGTGTTCAGGTAGCCGGCGAGGATGTCGTCCTTCTCCATGCGCTGGTCGACCTTGAGGGAGATGACGAGCTCCCTGAGCTTGCGGGTCGCCGACTGGTCCTGCGTCAGGTAGTAGTTCTTGACGTACTGCTGGGTGATCGTCGAGCCGCCTGCGGTGCCCTTGCCCCGGACGGTGTTGAACAGGCCCCGGGCCACGCCCATCAGGTCGATGCCGCGGTCCTGGTAGAAGGACTTGTTCTCGATGGCGATGAACGCGGTGCGGACGTCCTGCGGGATCTTGTCGAGGGTGACGATCTCGCGGTTCATCTTGCCGGTGTTGGCCATGATCGAGCCGTCGGACCAGCGGTAGGTGTTGCTCTGGAGGGTCGCCTGCTTGTTGGGGTCGGTGGGTTCGTTCACCGAGAAGTAGAGGACGACCGCTGCGGCCATGAGGAGCAGGATCACCCCGAAGAAGGTCCCCAGGATCTTCTTCCAGGTGAAGAAGCGGCGTATGCCGGTGCGCTTGCCGGTACCCCCGCTCTCCTTGGCGCCCTTCGCGCGTCCGCTCGGCGCCCGCCGCGCACCGCGCTGCTGCGCCTTACGCACTTCTGCTCGGCCCATCGCTCCCGCTCCGCTCGATTACCCCCCCGACGTCAACTCAGAAAGCTAACACCGCAGGCTGTGACAAACTTTGGCCAATCCGGACTAATTCCGGTCATTTCGGACGTGAGAATCAGCACCCACATCACAGGAACCGACGCTCAGATAAGCGGATGGGTTGCCATTGCGCAAAAAAGTGATATCACTTTGCTAAGCGGCTCGACCGGCCGCGCGCAGAGAAACGGGGCGAACCATGACGAACCACATAGCCACTCCGGACGGAGTAAGGGAGTTCACCGCGCGGAGCATGGGTGGCGGGCTGGCACTGCTGCTCGGCCTGGGCGGCCTGCTCGCGGGCGGGGGGCTGGTCGTGGCCGGCGCGGTGGCGGGCGCGACCGGGGTCAAGGTGGCGCTGATCGCGAGCGGCGTGCTCCTGGGGCTCGCCTCCGTGATCGCGATGAGCGGCCTCAACACGGTGGCGCCGGGAGAGGCCCGGGTCGTCCAGCTCTTCGGCCGCTACCGCGGCACCATCCGCGCCGACGGACTGCGCTGGGTCAACCCGCTGACCTCGCGCGAGAAGATCTCCACCCGGGTGCGCAACCACGAGACGGCCGTCCTGAAGGTCAACGACGCCTACGGCAACCCCATCGAGCTGGCCGCGGTCGTGGTGTGGCGGGTCGAGGACACGGCGCGCGCCGTCTTCGAGGTCGAGGACTTCACCGAGTTCGTCGAGACGCAGACCGAGGCCGCGGTGCGGCACATCGCGATCGAGTACCCGTACGACGCGCACGAGGAGGGCGGCCTGTCGCTGCGCGGGAACGCCGAGGAGATCACCGAGAAGCTCGCCGTCGAGCTGCACGCCCGGGTGGAGGCCGCCGGTGTGCAGATCATCGAGTCCCGGTTCACGCATCTCGCGTACGCTCCTGAGATCGCCTCCGCGATGCTCCAGCGCCAGCAGGCGGGCGCCGTCGTGGCGGCCCGCAAGCAGATCGTGGAGGGCGCGGTGGGCATGGTCGAGCTCGCCCTGACCCGTCTGGCGGAGGAGGAGATCGTGGAACTCGACTCGGAGCGCAAGGCGGCCATGGTCTCGAACCTGATGGTCGTCCTGTGCGGCGACCGCGCCGCCCAGCCGGTGCTCAACACGGGCACCCTCTACCAGTGACCCCCTCCGGCGAGGAGAAGCCGGCGGCCCGGCAGGCGCGCAAGCAGGTGCTCCTGCGACTCGACCCGCAGGTGTACGACGCACTGGCCCGCTGGGCGGGCGAGGAGCTGCGCAGCGCCAACGCGCAGATCGAGTTCCTGCTCCGCCGGGCCCTCGCCGAGGCCGGCCGGCTCCCCTCCGCCCCGGGCCCCATCCCCCGCCGGGGCCGGCCGCCGAAGCCCATGAACTGACCGCAGCCCGAAAGCCGCTCCTGTGCCGCGCACGGAGCGGCTTGGCGTTTCCGCCCGGCCGACGCCTATACACCGTGCGTATACACGCGATGTATAGTCGCTCCCATGTCCATCGGTCACACCCTCCTGGGCCTCCTCGAGGCCGGCCCGCGCCACGGCTACGACCTGAAGCGGGCCTTCGACGAGAAGTTCGGCCACGACCGCCCCCTCGCCTACGGGCAGGTCTACTCGACCATGTCCAGGCTGCTGAAGAACGGCCTCGTCGAGGTCGACGGCATAGAGAGCGGCGGCGGCCCCGACCGCAAGCGGTACGCCATCACCGACGCCGGCATCACCGACGTCGAGACCTGGCTCTCCCAGCCCGAGAAGCCGGACCCGTACCTCCACTCGACCCTCTACACGAAGGTCGTCCTCGCACTGCTCACCGGACGCCGCGCCGACGAACTGCTGGACACCCAGCGGGCCGAGCATCTGCGCCTCATGCGCGTGCTGACGACCCGCAAGCGCAAGGGCGACCTCGCCGACCAGCTCGTCTGCGACCACGCCCTGTTCCACCTCGAAGCGGACCTGCGGTGGCTGGAGCTCACCGCCGCCCGCCTCGGCCAACTCGCCCAGGAGGTACGCCGATGACGGCAGCCCCGGCCGGCTCCCTGCTCGCCGCCACGGACCTGCGCAAGGCGTACGGGACCACCCATGCCCTCGACGGCGCCGAGTTCTCCATCCACGCCGGCGAGGTCGTCGCCGTCATGGGCCCCTCCGGATCCGGCAAGTCCACCCTGCTGCACTGTCTCGCCGGGATCGTCCCGCCCGACTCCGGCTCCATCCTCTACGCCGGCCGCGAACTCACCTCCCTGAGCGATGCCGAGCGCAGCGCCCTGCGCCGCACGGAGTTCGGCTTCGTCTTCCAGTTCGGGCAGCTGGTGCCGGAGCTGACCTGCGTGGAGAACGTCGCCCTCCCGCTGCGCCTGACCGGCGTCAGGCGCAAGGAGGCCGAACGCACCGCCCTGCACTGGATGGAGCAGCTCCAGGTGGAGGACCTCGGCGCCAAGCGCCCGGGCGAGATATCCGGCGGCCAGGGGCAGCGCGTGGCCGTCGCCCGCGCCCTCGTCACCGGCCCCCGGGTGATCTTCGCCGACGAGCCCACCGGAGCCCTCGACTCCCTCAACGGCGAACTCGTCATGCAGCTGCTCACGGAGGCCGCCCGGTCCGCGAACGCCGCCGTCGTGCTCGTCACGCACGAGACGCGGGTGGCCGCCTACTCCGACCGCGAGATCGTCGTACGCGACGGCAGGTCCCGCGACATGGAGCGGATCGTATGAGCCGGCTCCAGGTGTGGACCCGCGACCTGGGCATGGGCGCCCGCTTCGCCTTCGGCGGCGGCCGCGAGGGGTGGATCCGCACCCTGCTCACCGGCGTCGGCGTCGGCCTCGGCGTCGCGCTGCTGCTGATCGGCACGGCCATCCCCGGCGCCCTGGCCGCGCGCTACGAACGCGGCGACGCCCGGTCGACGATGAGCTCCGGGCGGGCCGACGCCCCCGGGCCCGACACCCTGCTCATCACCCGGATCAGCCAGACGTACCGAGGCAAGGACATCGAGGGGTACGCGCTGCGGGCCGAGGGCCCGCAGGCCCCGCTGCCGCCCGGCCTGGAGAAGATCCCCGGCGCGGGCGAGATGGCCGTCTCCCCCGCCCTGGACGAGCTGCTGAAGTCCTCCGAGGGAGCCCTGCTGCGCGAACGGCTGGACGGGCCGGTCAGCGAGAGGATCGGCGACCCGGGGCTGGTCGGGCCCGGCGAGCTGTTCTTCTACCTCGGCAGCGACAGCCTCGCCAAGAACGGCCCCGACGACCACCGCGTCGACCGCGTCACGACCTTCGGCCACGACGCGGAGCGCGACGGCCTCGACCCCGTCCTCATGCTGATGGTCGTCCTGACCTTCGTCGCCCTGCTGATGCCTGTCGCCGTGTTCATCGCCACCGCCGTCCGCTTCGGCGGGGAGCGGCGCGATCGCAGGCTCGCCGCACTGCGGCTGGTCGGCGCCGACAGCCGGATGGTGCGCCGGATCGCGGCCGGCGAGGCGGTGGCCGGCTCCCTGGCCGGACTGGTCCTGGGCGCCGGCTTCTTCGCCGTCGGCCGCTCCCTGGTCGGCAGCGTCAGCCTCCAGCAGCGCAGCGTCTTCCCCGCCGACCTCGATCCGGCGCCCTGGCTGGCCGCCCTGGTCGCCCTCGCGGTGCCCGCGGCGGCGGTGGCCGTGACCCTGTTCGCGCTGCGCGGGGTGGTCATCGAGCCGCTCGGCGTCGTCCGTACGGCCAAGCCCTCCCGGCGCCGCATCTGGTGGCGACTGCTGCTCCCGCTCGTCGGCATCGGCCTGCTCCTGCCCATGGGCGGCCGCGGCAACGACCACGGCAGGTTCAACCAGTGGCAGGTCAGCGGGGGCGTGATGCTGCTGCTGGCCGGAATCACCGTCCTGCTGCCCTGGCTGCTGGAGCGCTTCGTCGGCAAGGTGACGGGCGGCCCGGTCTCCTGGCAGCTGGCCGTACGCAGGCTCCAGGTCGACAGCGGCGGCGCCGCCCGCCTCGTCAACGGCATCGCCGTGGCCGTCGCGGGCGCCATCGCCCTCCAGATGCTGTTCTCGGGCGTCGAAGGCGACTACACGAAGTCGACCGGCCAGGATCCCGGCAGGGCCGCCGTCGCGGTCATGCTGCACGGCGACGACGGGAGCCGCATGGACGGCCTCGCCGAGCGGATCTCCGCCGTACCGGGCGTGACCCGCACCGTCCCGCTGACCTCCGCGCAGGCGGCCCACCAGGTGCCCGCGGAGGCGGAGACGGTCCACATCACCATCGGCACCTGCGACGCGCTCGGCGAGGTCGCGGTGCTCGACTCGTGCAAGGACGGCGACGCCTTCGTCCTGACCGGCTCCACCTCGACCGACGCCTTCTACGGGGGCAGGGCCGCGCCCGGCGACGAGTTGTTCGTCGGCGACGTCAGGCGGTACGAGTCCGCGACGACCGACAGCCCCGCTCCGGTGAAGTGGCAGGTCCCGGCGGGCGCCCGCACGGTCGCCAGCCGGGAGGACCCCACCGGGCAGCTGCGCAGCGGCCTGCTGGTGACGCCGTCGGCCGCGCCGAAGGAGATCGGCGACTTCCCGGACGCGCGGATCTTCGTCCAGGTCGACGAGTCCGGTCCGGACGCGCTGGACCGGGCGCGGAACGCCGTCTTCGAGGCGGACCCGTTCGTCACGGCGATGACGCTGCGGGAGAGCACCCGGGCCGCCGGCTTCTCCTCGATCCGCATCGGTCTCTTCTTCGGGGCGGCCGCCGTGCTGGTCCTGATCGGCGGGAGCCTGTTCGTCTCCCAGCTGGAGCAGCTGCGCGAACGGCGCAAACTGCTGTCCTCCCTCGTCGCCTTCGGCACCAGGCGCTCCACGCTGAGCCTGTCGGTGCTGTGGCAGACGGCCGTGCCGATCGTGGTGGGTCTGGTGCTGGCGGCCGGTGCCGGCGTGGGGCTGGGAGCCGTCCTGATGTCGATGGCCGCCCAACCGGTCCGGATCGACTGGCCGTCGGTGCTCGGCATGACGGGTATCGGCGCGGGCGTCGTCGCCGCGGTGACCCTGCTCAGCCTGCCGCCGCTGCTGCGCCTGATGCGCCCGGACGGCCTGCGTACGGAGTGACGCCCGTACGCCCCTGAACCCGTACGCCCGTTCCCGCCGGCGCCGACGACTCCCCCTGGTCGGTCAGCCACACCGGGAGCGGCCGTACGGCTTCGCGCAGGGCGGCGGCGATCGCCGCGAACTCCTCCTGGCGGGCGGTCCCCGTGCGCATGGCCAGGGCGATCCGCCGCGAGGGCGCCGGTTCGGCGAAGTAGCCGGTGGAGAGGTACTCGTTGCGGGCGGTCTCGAGCCGCAGCGCGGTACGCGGCAACAGCGTCACCCCCAGTCCCCCGGCGACCAGTTGTACGAGCGTGGACAGCCCGGCGGCGGTCGTGGTGACGTCCGCCCCGGCGGTCCGCCCGGCCTCCCGGCAGATGTCCAGGGCCTGGTCCCGCAGACAGTGGCCCTCGTCGAGCAACAGCAGCTGGAGGTCGCGCAGCTCGTCGAGCGGGATGTCCCGGCGGCCGGCCAGCGCGTGCTCCCGGGGGGCCAGCAGCACGAAGTCCTCGTCGAAGAGTGGCAGTTCGGTCACGCCGGGCACGCCGAGCGGCACCGCCAGCAGGAGCAGGTCCAGGCGCCCGCCGGCCAGCCCCTCCAGCAGTGAGCCGGTCTGCTCCTCGTGCACCTGGAGGTCCATCCGCGGGTAGCGCCGCTGGAACAGGCCGAGCACGGTCGGCAGCAGGTAGGGCGCCACCGTGGGGATCACCCCGAGCCGCAGCATCCCGGTGAAGGGGGCCCGTACCGCCTCGGCCTCCTCCAGCAGCCCGCCGACGGCGTCGAGCACCACCTGCGCCCGGGCGGCGATCCGCTCGCCCGCCGGGGAGAGCAGGACCTTGCGCGTGGTGCGTTCCAACAGCTGCACGCCGAGTGCCTCCTCCAGCGCGGAGACGGCACCGGAGAGCGCCGGCTGGCTCATGCCGATGGCCGCCGCGGCATCGCGGAAGTGCAGGTGCTCGGCGACGGCCGCGAAGGCGCGCAGCTGAGCGAGAGTCGGTTGCTTCGCTCCCCTATTACCGACAGCCACTGATAGGTACCTCCGATCACCCACGACAAGACTAGCTATTTCCATAATCAATGCAGGTTGTGCCAGCATGTGAGACACGTCCAACCCCATCGGAAAGCCCCCAAAAGGGGTCATTTTCCATTGAACAAGGAGAGCGCGTGCTCACTGTTGGTGACAAGTTCCCCGCCTTCGACCTGACCGCCTGCGTCTCGCTCGAGGCCGGTGCCGAGTTCGCGCAGATCGACCACAAGACCTACGAGGGCAAGTGGAAGGTCATCTTCGCGTGGCCGCTCGACTTCACCTTCGTGTGCCCGACGGAGATCGCCGCCTTCGGCAAGCTGAACGACGAGTTCGCCGACCGCGACGCGCAGATCCTCGGCTTCTCGCTCGACTCCGAGTACGTGCACCACGCCTGGCGCAAGGACCACGCCGACCTGCGCGACCTGCCCTTCCCGATGATGTCGGACATCAAGCGCGAGCTCTCCGCCGAGCTGGGCATCCTGGGCGAGGACGGTCTGCCGATGCGCGCCGTCTTCGTCGTGGACCCGAACAACGAGATCCAGTTCTCGATGGTGACCGCCGGTTCCGTGGGCCGTAACCCCAAGGAGGTCCTGCGGGTCCTCGACGCCCTGCAGACCGACGAGCTGTGCCCCTGCAACTGGAACAAGGGCGACGCCACGATCGACGCCGGTGCGCTGCTGGCCGGTGAGTGACGGATGTCCCTCGACTCCCTGAAGGCGTCCGTCCCGGACTTCGCCAAGGACCTGAAGCTGAACCTCGGTTCGGTCATAGGCAACAGCGACCTCCCGCAGCAGCAGCTGTGGGGCACGGTCCTGTCCTGCGCGATCGCCGCCCGCTCCCCGCGCGTCCTGCGTGAGCTGGAGCCCGAGGCGAAGGCGAACCTCTCGCCGGAGGCGTACACCGCCGCCAAGTCCGCCGCCGCGGTCATGGCGATGAACAACGTCTTCTACCGCACGCGGCACCTGCTCTCCGACCCGGAGTACGGCAGCCTGCGCGCGGGCCTGCGGATGAACGTCATCGGCAACCCGGGCGTGGAGAAGGTCGACTTCGAGCTGTGGTCCCTCGCGGTCTCCGCGATCAACGGCTGCGGCCAGTGCCTGGACTCGCACGAGCAGGTCCTGCGCAAGGCCGGCGTGGACCGCGAGACGATCCAGGAGGCCTTCAAGATCGCCTCCGTGATCCAGGCCGTCGCGGTCACCCTCGACGCCGAGGCCGCCATCGCCGGCGAGTAACGGCACCCGTACGACGGCAAGGGCCCCGCGACCGCATCAGGTCGCGGGGCCCTTGCCGTCGTCAGCCCTCCGCAGCGCGGCCATCAGCGCCCCTACGTCCTCGACCGCCGCCGCGGTCGGGGCCTCATGGCCGGGCCCTGCCGGGGGCGTCGCCCCCGGATCGCCTCGGCGTCCCCCCGGTCGAAGAACACCGGCTCGAAGACGAACACCGCGCCCCCGTCGCGCACGCGCAACCGGAGACCGTCGCCGTGCTCGGACGAGCGGACCAGGGGCCTGTTTCCCCCGCCCCGGCGTCTCCTCCCACCGGACGTCGCCGCCGAGGATGCGGTCGTTGCGCGAACCCACCGCGAACTCGGGCCCCGGATCGCTCTTCTCGGGCCTACGGCCTGGTGAGGCCCTCGTCGTCGTCGGGCAGCATGCCCAGCGCCGTGGAGCCGTGCGGCGCGGGGCCGATCATCCCGGTTCCGAGGTGGTGCTGTTCCCGCGAGTACGCCTTCAGGTATCCGACCACCGTGTTGGTGACGGCCACCAGCGGGACGGCCACCACCGCTCCGCCGATGCCCGCGATCATCCCGCCGGCGGCCACCGCGAGCACCACGGCGAGAGGGTGCACCCGTACCGCCCGGCCGAGGATGAAGGGCTGGAGCACGTGCCCCTCGATCTGCTGCACCGCCAGGACCACCAGCAGCGTCATCAGGGCGGTGAACACCCCCTGGGTCACGAGCGCCACGACCACCGCGAGGGCGCCCGAGATCACCGCGCCGACGAGCGGGATGAAGGCGAACAGGAAGATGAAGACGGCCAGCGGCACCGCCATCGGCACGTCCAGGAAGTAGAGCCCGAGACCGATGAAGATGGCGTCGATGAGCGCGACGATGACCGTGCCGCGCACGTACGCGGTCAGCGTGCGCCAGGCGCGCGGACCGGCGCCGGCGACACCGGGGCGGGCGGCCGCCGGGACCAGGCCGAGCGCCCAGTTCCAGATGCGCTTGCCGTCGTAGAGCAGGAAGAGCGTCGAGAACATCGCGAGCAGCATGCCCGTGAGGATCTCGACGAGGACCGTCACGCCCTGGAGTCCGGCGGAGGTGATCTGCTCGGTGTTGGTGCCGATGGTCTCGCTGAGGTTCTTCGCGATGTCGTTGATCTGCTTCTCGGTCACGTGGAACGGACTGTCCAGTGCCCAGAGTTTGAGCTCGTTGATGCCGTCGCGGACCCGGTCGGAGAGGTCGTCGAGGTTCTCCATGACCTGCCAGACCACGAACCAGCCCACGAGCCCGATGACGACGAAGCCGAGGACCGCGGTGACGGCCGTGGCCAGGCCGCGCGGCAGACCCAGTCTGCGCAGCCGGACGACGAAGGGCTGGAGCATCGCGGTCACGAGCATGGCGGCCGCGAAGGCGAGGACGACCAGGCGGACTTCGCTGATCACCCTCATCAGCACCCAGAGCATTCCGGCGAGCAGCAGCAGCCGCCAGCTGGCCTCGGCGGCGACGCGCATCCCCCACGGGACCACGCTCGCCGGGTCGGGCCGCTCGGGGCGCCGGTAGCGCTCGGGGGCGGACTCCCGGACCGCGGGCGCCTGCGCCGGGGCGTCGGAGCGCGCGGGGCCCGCCGGGGCCGCCGCGGCCTGCCCGGCCGGCTCCGGCAGATCGCCTCCGGCCTCGGCCTCGACCTCGGCGCGCCGCTCGTTGAGCCGCGCCTCCATCTCGGTCAGCCTGTTGCCCAGCCGGCCGAGCCAGCCTTCCCTCTTCGCCATGTCGCTTCCTTCCCCCGCCCCCCGTCTACGGGCACACCCCGAAGACCGTACACGCGAGGAGCCCCGCACCGTACGACGGTGCGGGGCTCCCCCGGGTTGAGCGGTGGCGCCGCGGTGCGGCGGCGGCCGTCAGTACCAGCCGTTGGCCTGGTGGAAGGTCCACGCGGCGCAGGGGCTGCCGTAGCGGTCTTCCATGTAGTTCAGGCCCCACTTGATCTGCGTGGCGGGGTTGGTGCGCCAGTCCGCGCCGGCCGAGGCCATCTTCGAACCGGGCAGCGCCTGGACCAGACCGTAGGCCCCGGAGGACTTGTTCACGGCCAGGTAGTTCCAGGTGGATTCCTGGTTGATGATGTTCGAGAAGCACTGGAACTGGCCGGCCGGGACCATCTGCTGGGCGATGGCCTTGACCTGGGCGACCGTGTAGGAGCTCTGGACGGCGAAGTCACCGGCGTCGCGGGCGGCGGAACGGCTGGCGATTTCCTTCGCCTCGCGTTCCTTCTTCGCCTTCTCGTCGGCGGCCCTCTGCGCCTCGGCCTTCTTGCTCTTGGCGTCCTCGGCGGCCTGCAGGCGTGCGGCCTCCTCGGCCGAACGCTTGGCGTCGGCGTCGGCGGCGTGCGCGATGGTGTCGGCCTGCTGCGTCAGGGACGCGCTCTGGACCTCCGCCTGGTCGCCGACGGGGATGTCTGCGAGGAGGGTCGCCCCGGACGCGGTCGTCTCGAGATCGTTCGTGGGGTCGCCGGTTGCAACGCCCACGACTGCGCCGACGGTGGTGACCGCGGTGGCCGAAGCCACTGCGAACCCCCGGACCGAGATCCGGCTCACACGGTGTCCTTCCAGCAGCGTCCGCAGTGACCGCGCGGGCGCAAAAGTGCCCTCGACTCTGGCCTCCGTGGTTCTACGGTCACTGGAGGCGCGGGCCCGTGGGCAACTCCCCTGCGGGGGCTGCCGCGTGAAGCTCCGGGCGGCATACGGCCATCGGCTGTGGAGTTGTGGTGCTGCGCGTACCTCACGGGAGATACAGGTGTGCCGTATGCGGGGCCTGACGGAAACCAGACTCTGCCGGACCTCGACACCGCAAGGCAATTCTCCGTTGCGTGTGAAAGGTCACACCTGGTCTGTCGCCGTCGATTTCATCAAAGGGCTGTGCAGCACGACGCCGCCCGGCTAGGCTCTGGGGCCTTTGCCGGGCGGCGTCAACTCACCTTCCCGCTATGCGTTTTTTGACCGGTTCGCCCGCCCGGCGGGCGGTGTCTCCGGGCTCACCCGCATCAGAGGCTCTCCAGCATCTCGGTCACCAGAGCGGCGATCGGGGAGCGCTCGGATCGCGTCAACGTGACGTGCGCGAAGAGCGGATGCCCCTTCAGCTTCTCGACCACGGCGACCACTCCGTCGTACCGGCCCACCCGCAGGTTGTCCCGCTGGGCGACGTCGTGGGTCAGAACGACCCGCGAATTGGCCCCGATCCGGGACAGAACGGTCAGCAGGACGTTGCGCTCGAGCGACTGCGCCTCGTCCACGATCACGAAGGCGTCGTGGAGCGAGCGGCCGCGGATGTGCGTGAGGGGCAGGACCTCCAGCATCCCGCGGTTCAGCACCTCCTCGATGACCTCCCGGCCGGCGACCGACGAGAGCGTGTCGAACACCGCCTGCGCCCACGGGCTCATCTTCTCGGAGGCGTCACCCGGCAGATAGCCGAGGTCCTGGCCGCCCACCGCGTACAACGGCCGGAAGACCATCACCTTCTGGTGCTGCCTGCGCTCCAGCACGGCCTCCAGACCGGCACAGAGCGCCAGCGCCGACTTGCCGGTGCCGGCCCGGCCTCCCATCGAGATGATCCCGATCTCGGGGTCGAGGAGGAGGTCCAGCGCGATGCGCTGCTCGGCGCTGCGCCCGTGCAGCCCGAAGGCGTCGCGGTCGCCCCGTACGAGCTTGACGTTGCCGTCGGCCGTGACCCGGCCCAGGGCCTTGCCGCGCTCGGACTGCAGGACCAGCCCGGTGTGCACGGGCAGTTCCGCGGCCTCCGGTACGTAGAGCCGCTCCTCCGAGTAGAGGAGGTCGACCTGCTCCCCGGAGAGGCCGATCTCGCTCATACCGGTCCAGCCGCCGTCGGTGATGGCGAGCTCGGCGCGGTACTCCTCCGCGATCAGCCCCACCGAGGAGGCCTTGATGCGCAGGGGCAGGTCCTTCGAGACGACCGTGACGTCGTAGCCCTCGGCCTGGAGGTTGCGGGCGACGGCGAGGATCCGCGAGTCGTTGTCCCCCAGTCGGAAGCCGGCGGGAAGGACCCCGGGGTCTGAGTGGTTGAGCTCGACGCGCAGGGTGCCGCCCAGATCGCCCAGCGGGATGGGTGCGTCCAGGCGACCGTTGCGAACCCGGAAGTCGTCGAGCAGGCGCAGGGCCTGGCGCGCGAAGTAGCCGAGTTCGGGATGGTGCCTCTTTGCCTCCAGCTCGGTGATCACCACGATCGGGAGCACGACCTCGTGCTCGTCGAAGCGGGAGATCGCGTTGGGGTCTGCCAGCAGGACGCTGGTGTCGAGGACGTAGGTCCGCCTGTCGGGCAGGCGGCGCTTTGTGCTGGTCACCACGGAAGGACGTACCCCCTCGGAAGAGGTCGGGCCATGAAGACCGGACCGGTCATCGGCACCCATGCCAGGGCCGATTTCCGGCCCTCCACTGCGTCCGTGCGAACCGCACGTGCGTCCTGGTGCAAAGGGCCTCCCGGGCGGACGACCCCATGCCGTCCGCTGAGACTCGACACCCGTGGATCGGGCATCGACCTGAAAGGGATATTCCCCGATCAGGCCAGGCCATGCCATGGCATATGACGGACGCTCGGTGAATCCATGGTGAAGGCTTCGAGGGGAGGGGGAGGCGGGGCAGAGGGGGCTCCCTCACGGCGGGAACCCCCTGGGCGGCATCAGGCGCCGTAGCGCCGGTGGCGGGCCGCGTAGTCGCGCAGGGCGCGAAGGAAGTCGACCTTGCGGAAGGCCGGCCAGAAGACCTCGCAGAAGTAGTACTCGGAGTGCGCGCTCTGCCACAGCATGAATCCGGACAGCCGCTGCTCGCCGCTGGTGCGGATGACGAGGTCCGGGTCGGGCTGGCCGCGCGTGTAGAGGTGCTCGGCGATGTGGTCGATGTCGAGGATCTCGGCGAGCTCCTCAAAGGAGGTGCCCTTCCGCGCGTGCTCCAGCAGCAGCGAACGCACGGCGTCGGCGATCTCCTGGCGGCCGCCGTAGCCGACGGCGACGTTGACGAGTATCCCGTCGACGTCGTGGGTGGCCTGCTCGGCCTCTTTGAGGACCGTCTGCGTCCCGGCGGGCAGGATGTCCAGGTTGCCGACGTGGTGGACGCGCCAGCGGCCGTCCGCGGCGAGGCCCCGCACGGTGTTCTCGATGATGTTGAGCAGCGGGCGGAGCTCGACCTCGGGCCGGTCCAGGTTGTCCGTGGAGAGCATCCACAGGGTGACGACCTCGACGTCCGTCTCGGTGCACCAGCCGAGCATCTCGGAGATCTTGTCGGCTCCGGCCTGGTGACCTTGCTCCGTCGTGCCTCCGGACGCCTTCGCCCAGCGGCGGTTCCCGTCCAGGATGACGCCGATGTGCTTGGGTGCCGCGTCATGGTCGAGGCGGCCTTCCACCCGGCGTGCGTAAAGCCTGTACACCAGGTCGCGCAACTTCACGATCTTCCAGCCCCTCCGTGCCTTGCCCCCGTGCGAAATGCGGTCCCTCCCCCGAGTCCGCCACATTACTGCGCGGCGGGATGGGGTACCCAACTCGGTCTGTCACAACTCCGTGATAGGGAGGACAACGTGACTGATACCAATCCCTATCGGGCAGAGCCCTCGCGCTACGACTCCATGGAGTACCGGCGCACGGGCCACAGCGGCCTCAAGCTCCCCGCGATCTCCCTCGGCCTCTGGCACAACTTCGGTGACGACAGATCCCTGGAGTCCCAGCGGGCGATTCTGCGCCGCGCCTTCGACCTCGGCGTCACCCACTTCGACCTCGCGAACAACTACGGGCCGCCGCCCGGCTCGGCCGAGCTGAATTTCGGCAAGATCTTTGCGCAGGACTTCGCGTCCTACCGCGACGAGCTGATCCTCTCGACCAAGGCCGGCTACCTCATGCACCCCGGGCCGTACGGCGAGTGGGGCAGCCGCAAGTACCTGCTCAGCTCGCTCGACGCCTCGCTGAAGCGGATGGGCGTGGACTACGTCGACATCTTCTACTCGCACCGCTTCGACCCGCAGACCCCGCTCGAGGAGACCATGGGCGCCCTCGCGTCCGCGGTCCGGCAGGGCAAGGCGCTCTACGTCGGCGTCTCCTCCTACACGGCCGAGCAGACGGCCGAGGCCGTGCGGATCCTGCAGGGGATGGGCGTGCGCCCGCTCATCCACCAGCCCTCCTACTCCATGATCAACCGCTGGACGGAGGAGGACGGACTGCTGGACGCCCTGGAGGACGCCGGCATGGGGTGCATCTCCTTCGCCCCGCTCGCGCAGGGGCTGCTGACCGACAAGTACCTCAAGGGGATCCCGGCCGACTCCCGCGCCGCCCAGGGCAAGTCGCTCAACCCCGACCTGCTCTCGGACGACGTGCTGCGCCGGCTGGCGGGCCTGAACGGGATCGCCTCACGCCGCGGCCAGTCCCTGGCCCAGCTGGCACTCACATGGGTGCTGCGCGACGAGCGGATGACCTCGGCCCTGATCGGCGCGTCGAGCGTCCGGCAGCTGGAGCAGAACGTGGCCGCCCTGGCAGGCGCGCCGCTCTCCGAGGCCGAGCTGAAGGAGATCGACTCCTTCGCGGTGTCCACGCCCGGCACGAACATCTGGGCCCAGCGAGGCTGACCTGCATTTTCGCCCCAACACCCGCGCGGGGAACGGGTGGACAAAAAACGGGCCGGTCCGTGGGGGGGATACGGACCGGCCCGAGGGGGGGGTTCCACCATAACCCTTCGTAAAGCATGCTGCGTGCATCGGCGCGCGATGATTACGCTCCGAAACCACCCAGCAGCACTCCGGTGAGTGCTCCGGCCGCCATGAAGGGGCCGAAGGCGAAGCCCTGGTCACGGGTCGCGGAGCCGCGCAGCAGCAGGGTGAGGCCGTGCAGCGCGCCGTAGAGCAGGCCCAGGAAGGCTCCCGACGCCCATACCCCCCACCCGTACCACCCAAGAGCGACCCCCAGCGAGAGCGCCAGCTTGACGTCGCCGAGGCCCATCCCGGCGGGGTTGATCAGATGGAGCACCAGGTACGCCGCCCCGAGCGCGCCCCCGCCGAGCAGGGCGAGCCGCCAGGACCCGGCCGAGCCGGGGAGCAGGGCGGCGATCCCGAGCAGGGCGGCCGCCGCGGCCGCGAGCGGCAGGGTGAGTACGTCGGGCAGCCGGTGCACGGCCCGGTCGACGAGGGCGAGCAGGACGAGGAGCGGGGCCAGTCCCGCGTACGCCGCCGCCTCGGGCCGCACCCCGACGGCTGCCGCGATCAGGGCGCAGACCCCTCCGGTGAGGACGGCCGGGAGCACGGCCCGCCGCCCGTACGCGTGCACCGGCCCCGGCGCGGCGGGCTCCGTCCGGGGCGGGCGGCAGCGGGCCGGGCCGAGCCAGCCGCGCAGCCGGTGCCCCTGCGGGCAGCTCTCCCGCCAGGGGTTCCCGGGGGCCACGGACAGCCGGTAGGCCGCGCGCGGCAGCAGCAGCCCGGCGGCGACGCCGTACCCGGCGGCGAGAACGATCACGACCACACCCATCCGGCGAAGGTAGGCGGTCCCCTAGGGTGGCCGCCATGGCGCACTGGCATGACGGCCCCGCCGCGTTGCGGGTCGGGTCCGACCCCACACCGATCCCCCTGGAGGTGGCCGCCTCGTACCGGGCACGGACGCGCGGGCTGCTCGGCCGGGACGGGATCGACGGGGCGATGCTGCTGACCCCCGCGGCGAGCGTGCACACCTTCCGGATGCGGTTCGCGATCGACGTGGCGTACCTGGACCGGAACCTGCGCGTGCTCGACGTGGCCACCATGGCTCCCGGTCGGCTGGGACGGCCCCGGCTGCGCGCCCGGCACGTCCTGGAGGCGGCGGCCGGCGCGATGGCCGGCTGGGGCCTGGCGGCCGGGACCACGCTGGAAGTGGACACCGCCTAGGAGGAGCTCGCCGCCGGGAGTAGGTTGGGGCGGTTGAGCTGGGGCAACAGGGGAGCGGCATGACGGAGAACGCCCGGATCAAGGCGCTGGAGCAGATCATGCCGGCGACGCACGGCGCCGACGAGGACGTGGACTGGCCCGCGGCGGAGGCGGCCTGGGGGACCCGGTTCCCGTCGGACTTCATCGCGTTCATGGGCCGGTACGGCGCCGGCTCCATCAACGGCGAGGCGAGCATCCTGCTCCCGATGCCCAAGCCCGGGCTGCAGTGGGATCCGGCCGGGATGGCGGAGGAGACGGAGAACGCACGGCAGATGTGGGTGGCGGAGGGCGGCCGTTCGGCCTTCGACGCGGACCCGGAGTCGATCATCGCGTGGGGCGTCGCGGGCGGCTCGGACATCCTGTGCTGGCTGGCCTCGGACCCCGATCCGGACCGCTGGCCGGTGCTGGTGTGCGGCCGTCACACCGCCGACTCCTTCGCCGTGCACCCGTACGGCATGGCCGAGTTCCTCTTCCGGCTCTGCTCCGACGAGTTCGACGTGAGCCCGGTCAGCATCACCTTCTGGGACGGCGGCCACCTGAGCTTCGTGCACTGGCGCAAGGCGCAGCGCCGCTGGCAGGAGGGCCGCAACCCGGAGACGGGCGAGCCCGACCCGTACGCGGGCGAATTCACCGACTGACCGACCGGCCCCCGCCGCCACCGCCCGCCGGCCCGTTTCCCTGAGGGAAACGGGCTTTTCGGCATGTCTACGCGCGTCTACTTTATCGGCCGCATACCGGAAAACACCAGACGGAAAAGCGGCGGTTGGAGCATTCACCACAAGTACGGCCCCCGTGGAAAAACCACCCCTGACACAGGAGAGAATTCCGGCCAACGGGCCATCGAGGGACCACCCTGCCCGGAGCAACCCATAAGCAATAACGAGACGCAAAAGAAATTCAGGGGAATACACCCGTGCGACGGAGAATTTTCGGCACGACCGCCACCGCGACCGTGCTCGGCCTGCTGATACCGCTGGCCGGATGTGGCGGTTCCGGAGACGACGCAGGTGACGGAGGCACGCTGCAGCTGGTCGCCGCCGAATACGGCGACAGTCCTGCCACCAGCTCCAAGCCCTTCTGGGACAAGGTGACGGCCGATTTCACCGAGGAGAATCCGGGAATCAAGGTGGAGGTCCAGCTCCTGCCGTGGGCCGACATCGACCGCGAGGTCTCCCGCATGGTCAAGGCCGGCAAGGCGCCGGACATCGCGCTCATGGGCTCATACTCGGACTTTGCCGCCCAGGGGCAGCTCTACCCTGCGGACGAACTCCTCTCGGTCACCGCCGAGGCGAATTTCCTCCAGCCGCTGGCCGACGCCGGCTCGGTCGGCAACACCCTCTACGGCCTGCCGTTCGTCGCGAGCAGCCGCCTGCTTTTCTACAACGAGGCGCTGTTCACCAAGGCCGGCATCAAGGAGGCCCCCAAGACCTGGTCCGACCTCAAGGCAGCCGCCAAGGCGTTGAAGGACAAGGGCGTGAAGTACCCGTACGCCCTGCCGCTGGGGCCCGAGGAGGCCCACGCCGAGGCGCTGATCTGGGAGCTCAGCAACGGCGGCGGCTACGCCGACAGCAGCGGCAACTACAGCCTGGCCTCCGACCAGAACATCAAGACCTGGGAATGGGTCAAGGAGAACATGGTCGCGACCGGCTACACGGGTACCACGGCGCCGTCCCGGCTGAACCGGGCGGACGCCTTCGCCGCCTTCACGCGCGGCGAGGTCGGCATGCTCAACGGCTACCCCTCGCTCGCCCACGAGGCGCGCGCCAAGGGGATCAGCGTCGTCACCACCACCATGCCCGTCTCGGACGACCTGGGCACCGGGGAGACCCCGCCGACCGTCGGCGTGGCCGACTGGATGATGGCCTTCAGGCAGAACGGCAAGCGCGCGGAGATCGGCAGGTTCCTGGACTTCGTCTACCAGGACGAGAACCTGTCGGACTTCGCCAGCCGCTACCACCTGCTGCCCTCCACCGTGACGGCCTCGCGCACCCCCGCGGGCGGCGGACTCGACAAGAACGACCAGCAGTTCCTCAACGCGCTGCGCGGCGCTCAGCTCTACCCGGTCAACGACCCGTCCTGGGTGACGGTCAGCGACACCATCAAGCGCAACATCGGGCGCGCCGTGGAACCGAACGGCAACCCCAAGGGCGTCCTGGAGGACATCGCCGCACAGGCCTCGCAGGCCTCCAGGAAGCACTGAAGTCCACCGGAAGTCCCCCACGACACGGGACCTTCGACACGTGCCGCGGACCATCCCGTGCGGCACCATGGCCACTACGGCCCTTGATCCGGGGCCGCGGCCCAGTCGCCCGCCGAGCACTCACGAGGTGCGCGGGGCGGCCGGACCCCGCCGGGAGCCTCAGCGCTGCTTCCCGTGGTCCTGGGAGAACGCCGTCCGGTACTGCTCGCAGCTGGAGTTCCAGCGCAGCGAGCCGTGGAGCGTCCCGTAGCCCGAGCGGGTGACCGACCACTCCACCGTGTACTCACCGGTGTCGCACGCGATCCGCTTTCCGCCCGCGACCTTCTCGCGCCCCGTCGCCGGCTTTCCGGTCAGCTCCTTGCGCACTTCCGCCACCGCGGACCGGTCCGCGCGGCGCAGTACGGCGTGCACGACGATCGGGTGCCCGCCCTCCTTGACCGTCACCGCCTTCTTCACCACGGTCGAGTCCGAAACCGACCAGGCGAACTCGTACGAGGGTTCCCACGCCAGCGTCCTGGGGTCGCCGACCTTCCGCTCGTGGTCCGGAGCGGCCGGGTGGCCGGGACGGGTGACCGTCTTGTAGCGGACGCCGGGGTGGAAGCGGAACTGCCCCTCCACCTTGTGCATTTCGTCGTCGGTCCACATCGACTTCATGGTCTTCTCACCGCCCGCCGGGTCCTGGAGGTACATCGCCGCCTCCGCGGCGGTGGCCTGCTGGACGAGGACGGGGGCGAGGGCCGCGGCGGCCGTGGCGAGGGCGAGAGCGGCGGTGCGGGTGCGCGTCATGCCCGGACCAACGGGGCCCCGACGCGGGCCGGAACGATGCCCCACGGCCTTTCACCCGTACGGGAGCCCCCCGGGTCACCGGAATATCCGATGATCACCTTCGGTTCGGGAGCAGCGGAACGACGATCCGATCCGAGGGGGACGCCATGGGCGGGAACGAGAACGCGGGAGCGGGCACGGCAGGGGGCACGGCCGTGCGTGGGGGCGGGGGTGTGGGCGGCACGGTGGCGGCCGGGTGGGAGCGGGTCCGGGAGGAGTTCGAGGCGTTCGCGGCTGCCGAGCCGCACTCCCCCGAGGCCCAGCTCGCCGTCCACCACCGGGGGCGGCGCGTCGTCGACCTGTGGGCCGGCGAGGACACGGACGCGGACACGCTGAGCGGGGTCTTCTCGATCACCAAGGGCGCCGCGCACCTGGTGGTGGCGCTGCTCGTACAGGACGGCACGCTGGAGCTGGACCGAGCGGTGTCGGCGTACTGGCCGGAGTTCACCGGGGACGGCAAGGGGCGGCTGACGTTGCGCCAGCTGATCAGCCACCAGTCGGGACTGATCAACGTGGACGGGGGCTTCGACTACGAGGAGATCGCGGACGACGCGCTGATCGCCGCCCGGCTGGCCGGGCAGAAACCGTACTGGGAGCCGGGGACGGCGTACGGCTACCACGCCTTCGTGATCGGCGCGCTGACCGGCGAGGTCGTGCGGCGGGCGACAGGCAGGTCGATCCAGGAGGTGTACGAGGAGCGCGTGCGTGCCCCGTACGGGCTGGACCTCTACATGGGGCTGCCGGCCTCGCAGGAGGGCCGTTGGAAGCCGGTCCTGGACATGCTGCCGACACCGGAGCAGGCAGCGGCGCGGGCTGCGGAGGGACCGGTGCCCGAGCTGTTGGCGGTGGCCTTCAACTGGCACCGCGAGCCGCCGATGGACCTGGTCGCCCACGCCAACCATCCGCGGACGCGGGAGCTGGGTCCGGCTTCGGCGGGCGGCATCGGCTCGGCGCGCGGCGTGGCGGGCCTTTACGCGGCGGCGATCAGCGAGGTGGGTTCCCGGTCGGCGCTGCTGAAGCCGGAGACGGCGGCGGAGTTCGCCCGGCTGCACACGCCGGGGCAGGAGGTGCTGACCGGGGAGACGGACCACTTCGGGCTGGGCTTCGAGCGGCAGCCCGCCGTGGGACCCCAGGCCTTCGGGCACTGCGGCGCAGCGGGCGCGCAGGGATTCGCCGACCCGGTCACGGGGATCGCGTACGGGTACACGCGCCGCCGCTTCGGCTTCCCGGGCGGGCTGGCCCCGGAGAACGGGCGGCTGACGGCGGCGGTGCTGGAGGTGGCGCGGGGCCTGTAGGCGGGGCGGATCGGGCCCGGCAGGTGCGGGCGGATCCGGCCGGTGCGGGCAGGCCCGGCAGAGGTGCAGTCAGGCCTGGCCGGTTTCGAAGCGGCTGATGCGACCGCCGCCGGGGGCGATGGTGAAGCGCCAGGCGGTACGCATCTCGCCCCAGGTGTCGTTGCGGTAGTCGACGACGAGGGCGCGACCCCCGTCGGACTCGGACAGCACGTCCATGTGGCCCCTGGAGTCGAAGATCTCCCGGTCGACCCAGTCGTGGAGATCGCGGTCCGATCCGTCGTCGGACATGGTCGCGTCGGCGGTCAGCAGCTTCAGGAAGGCCTCCTTGTCGTGCGCGTTGACGGCGGTGACGAGGGCGCCGACCACGGGGTCGGACAGTTTGCCGGGGGCGATGGCCACAGGAGCCTCCTGGTCGGGCGTACGTTCGTCCGTGCCGGACCAGGTAACAACGCGGGCGGGTCCGCGTCGTCGACCCTCACCCGTTCGCGCGGCGGACGGCGTGTCAGGGGCGGCCGTCGGGCGGCAGCGGGGGCGGTCGGCGGCTCACGGGGTGTCGGGGGCGGTGCGGACCGGGAAACCGGTCGGCCGGCCCTGGTCCCTGAGCCAGGCCAGCACCTGGTCGAGGGCCTCGACGGTCTGGGCGCGGTTGCCGCCGCCGTCGTGGAAGAGGACGGTGGGGCCGTTGCCGATCTCGCGCTTGACGGCGTCGACGACGGCGGCCGTGCCGGGCTTCTGGAAGTCCTTGGTGTCGACGTTCCAGCCGAGCGGGCGCATACCGTTCGCGGCGGCGATGCGCCGGCTGTCGGGGGTGAACGCGCCGCCGGGGGCCCGGTAGTACTCGACCTTCGCGCCGTCGCCCGCGGCTTCCTCTATGAGCTTCTTCGCGTCCAGGATCTGCCGTTCCTGGTAGTCGACGGGCTTCTTGTCCATGGCCGTGTCGTGGTCCATGGTGTGGTCGCAGAGACGGTGGCCGCCCGCGACCACCTTCTTGACGAGGTCGGGGTGGGCCTTGGCGCGGGGTCCGACCATGCAGAAGGTCGCCTTGACGTCGTACCTGTGCAGTACGTCGAGCACTTGGGGGGTCCAGCGCGGGTCGGGGCCGTCGTCGATGGTGATGTTGACGGCGTTGCCGCTGCTCTCGGAGGAGTGGGCTATGCCCTCGGGTATGCCCGTATGGGCCCCCGGCCGACCCGCCGGGCCATGGCCGGAGTGGTCGGTTCCGCCCGGCTGGGCCACGTTCTGACGGGAGGCCGCGCCGGCGCTTCCCGGCTCCACGAGGATCGCCACTCCCCAGACCGTCGCCGCCACGGCGGCGGCCGACGCGACGACGGCCGCGCCGGCCCGGACGCCCTTCCTGTTCGTGTACGTCGAGAAACCCATGAACCGTCCACTCCCCATCAGCTGTGCGAGCGTTCCGTGGATCAGGACGTCCGTCGCCAAGGAGGAGTTCCAGTCAAATCACCCATAGATTCCCCGTAATGGGACTGACAGGACCGATGGGGCTGATGGGACTTTGGCCCTTGATCGTCCACCGTTCCTTCCCGGGCGGGCGTGGCGGAAAACGGCTCGCCCCGGCGGACGCGTACGTCCACCGGGGCCGGGATCGTGTGCGGTGGGGGTCCGCGAGGGTCAGTGCGCGAGGGACTCCTGCGCCGCGGGGGCGGACTTGGCGTCGGCCGGGACGGACTTGCCGTCGGCCGCGGCCGACTTGTCGTCGGCCGGGGCCGGACCGGCGCCCCGCAGCGGGACCTCCTTGACGAACCAGGCGGCCAGGAAGCCCAGTACGGCCACGGCGGCGCCGAGCAGGAACGCGGAGTGCGTACCGGCGGCGACCGCGTACTGGTAGGCCTCGCGCACGGCCTCCGGCAGCTTGGCCAGGCTCGCCGCGTCCAACTGGGCGGAGCCCGCGGCTCCGGCGGCCTCCGGGCCCAGGCGCTCGGACATGGTGTCCGTGACCCGGGAGGTGAACAGGGAGCCCATCAGGGCCACGCCGAAGGAGCCGCCGAGCGTACGGAAGAGGGTGGCGGAGGACGAAGCGACGCCCATGTCCTTCATGTCGACGCTGTTCTGCGCGACCAGCATGGTGATCTGCATCAGGAAGCCGAGTCCGGCGCCGAGGACGGCCATGTAGAGGCCGGACACGAGGCGGGAGGTGCCGGTGTCCATGGTCGCGAGGAGGAACATGCCGACGACCATGAGCGCGCCGCCGACGATCGGGAAGATCTTGTACTTGCCGCTGCTGGTGGTGACGCGTCCGGCGATCAGCGAGACGAGCATCATCGAGAGCAGCATGGGCAGGAGCAGCAGGCCCGAGTTGGTGGCGGAGGCGCCCTGGACCGACTGCTGGAACAGCGGGAGGTAGAGCACGCCGCCGAACATGGCGAAGCCGACCAGGAAGCCGATCACCGACATGAGGGTGAAGTTGCGGCTGCGGAAGATGTGGAGCGGCATCACCGGCTCGGCCGCCTTGGTCTCCACGTAGAGGAACGCGGCGGTCGTCAGCACGCCGATCGCGATCAGGCCGATGATCTCGGCGGAGCCCCAGGCGTACTCGGTGCCGCCCCACGTGGTGACGAGCACCGTGGAGGTGATCGCGACGGTGAGCAGGGCCGCACCGAGGTAGTCGATCTTCGGGCGCTGCCGCTCGGCGGGCTTGGGCAGGTGCAGTACCGCGGTCACCATGGCCAGGGCGACGGCGCCGAGGGGCAGGTTGATGTAGAAGGACCAGCGCCAGCCCATGTGGTCGGTGATGGTGCCGCCGACGAGCGGGCCGCCGATCATGGCGAGAGCCATCACGCCGGCCATCATGCCCTGGTACTTGCCGCGCTCGCGGGGCGGGATGAGGTCGCCGATGATCGCCATGACACCGACCATCAGACCGCCGGCGCCGAGGCCCTGGATCGCGCGGAAGCCGATGAGCTGGCCCATGTCCTGGGCCATGCCGCTGAGGGCGGAGCCGATCAGGAAGATGACGATCGAGGTGAGGAAGGAGCCCTTCCGGCCGTACATGTCGCCGATCTTGCCCCAGATGGGGGTGGAGGCGGCCGTGGCCAGGGTGTAGGCGGTCACCACCCAGGACAGGTGCGCCAGGCCGCCGAGTTCGCCGACGATGGTGGGCATCGCCGTACCGATGATCATGTTGTCGAGCATCGCCAGCAACATTGCGATCATGAGTGCCATGAGGACGACCCGCACGCTGCGTGGCTTCACCTCCTGCGAGGTCTCCGCGGGCTTGCTTGTCTCCACCATTTCCTGTCCACTCCCCTGGGTACTACCTGCCGGAACGGCACTTACTTGCCGACCGGCTAGTTCACTACAATGGGGACGGTAGACCCGTAACTTGCCGGGCGTCAAGTAAGTAATCGAGGAGAGTCATGTCCAGCAGCAGTCCGCAGCGCCGTCGTGGCGACACGCGCCAGCGCATCCAGGACATCGCACTGGAGCTCTTCGTCGAGCAGGGATACGAGAAGACGTCGCTGCGCGAGATCGCGGAGCGGCTGGAGGTCACGAAGGCGGCGCTGTACTACCACTTCAAGAGCAAGGAAGACATCATCATCAGCCTCTTCGAGGACGTCACGCGTCCCATCGACGAGCTGATCAAGTGGGCGGAGCAGCAGCCGCGCACGCTGGAGACCAAGCGCGAGGTGCTGCGCCGCTACAGCGAGGCGATGGCGGCGGGCGCCGCGCTGTACCGCTTCATGCAGGAGAACCAGGCGACGACGCGCGAGCTGAGCATCGGCGACACGGTGAAGAAGCGGCTCTACCGCCTGGTGGAGCTGCTGCGCACGGACGACGGCCCGCTGACGGACCAGGTGCGCTGCGTCAGCGCCCTGTTCACGCTGCACGCCGGGATGATGTTCCTCCAGCACGTCGAGGGCGACCCGGAGGAGACCCGCCTGGCCGCCCTGGAGGTCGCCACGGACCTCATCACGCAGGCCCACCACGAGGAGTCGTGAGCAACCACGCGGATGCGTGAGCCGCGGCCGGCCCCACCCGGACGGCGACGCCCACCCGGCCGGCGACGCCCACCCGGAGGGCGACGCCCCACCCGGGGTTCAGGACCGGCCGGAGCAGGGCGGCGGCCGGCCCGGGGCTCAGGACCGGCCGGAGCAGGGCGGCGGCCGGCCCCGGAGAGGACCCGTCGGGTCGGGGCCGCCCCCGTCGTCCGCGCGGACGGCCGCGCCGCCCGTAGAACAGGCACGGGGTTCAGCTACCCGCCCATTCCTGCAGGGCGTCGAGCGAAGGCGCGTCACGGATCTCGGCATCAGCCCCCGACAGTTCGGACTCCGACCGTGCCGCCGCCGCGAGGGCGTCGAGTGCTGCCGATCCGGCTCGACGCGCCTCGGCGAAGGCCAGGAGCAGGGGTACACCGGCGGTGAAGGCGATCTCCCCGGCCGCGGGGCGCGGCTCGTATGCCGCACTGCCGTCCTTGCCCGCCCAGAGCAGGCCCACGGTGTCACCGCTCCGGCGAACCTCGATGTACTTGACCGGGCCTTCGGTGAACGCCTCGTAGGACTGTTCCTGGTAACCCTTCGGCAGGAGGCGCAGCATGCGCTGCCATCTGGCCGGTACGGCGAAAGTGCTCCAGGGGTCGATGTGGTCGGTGCCCTCCTCCGAGAGGTCCTCGAAGCCTGAGGCCGTGGGCCTGCCGTAGTAGGTGGGATCCCCGGGATCGACCTCGGCTCCCAGCAGCTCGGAAACGCCCCTCAACAGGGATGCCAGACGCGGCGCGTTCGCCGCGGCGACCTCGGGCTGCGGGCGCTCCCTCAGGTCCAGGGTCATCCAGGCGTCGGAGTACGCCGCCAGCGACACGACGGTGTGCCCGCCGGGCCAGAGCAGCAGCCTCAGGGCGAAGAGACGCTCGGAGCGGTGCACCCCGCCGTCGGAGTCCAGCCATGCGCCGGGCAGCACGCTCCAGAGGTGCAGCGTCGCGTCATGGTCGAACCACGCCCGGCTTTCCTCCACCGCGCCGTCGAGGCGGCCGTTGCCCTCCCATTCGTACCGCGTCTCCCGCGGCGCCTGCAGCGTGACGACCTTGACGCCCCCGTGTCCCCAGCCGTCGACGAGACCCAGGCCGGAACCGAGGGAATGGATCCGGTCGAAGAGACGGAGCGCCCGGTCCGCACCCTGCTGCCCGGATACGGCGGTCGTCGTCTCCCAGAACCATTCGCCTACAGGGTCGGTGGTGATCACAGCATGTCCTTCGGAATGGCCTCCGGATCGGTCGAACGGGACGCCCGGCGCACCGCGTCGCCGATGAGCTCGGCCGCGGCGATCTCGTCCAGCGACCAAGCCGACAGCCTTGACGGCCCCTTCCGTCTCCGGGAGTCGGTCCGTCGGCTCCCAGCCAACATACATCGCAGCTGCAACGGATCGAGCAACGGGCCTGTTGTGACTTACCCATGACAAACCGCCAGGTGCGTGCACGCGCGGTATCCGCGCGGCACGCATCCGGCGGACGGCGGGTCAGGAGCGGTCTGCGGAGGCCGTCGAGGCGAGGAAGGCGAGGAGGTTGTCGGCGTAGCGCTGCGGGGCGGTGAGGTGGGGGACGTGGCCCTCGCCGCGCAGGGTCCGCGCCTGCGCGCCGGGCAGCACCTGCGCGAGCCGGTCGACGATCGCGCCGAACCACGCCGGGCTGTCGGTGCCCTTGCTCAGCATGGCCGGGCCGGTGTAGCCGGCCAGCCGGGCGAGGTCCACGGTGTCCCAGTCCGGGTCGCCCTGTTCGTCGGCGGCGGTGGGGGCGTTGGTGACGAACGTCCGGCGGGCCGCGTCCGGCATCCCGTCCCACGCACCCGGCCCGAACACGACCTCCTCGACGAACCGGCGCGCGCCGCCCTCGGAGTCGCCCGCGCGCACGTCCGCCATGATGGCGTCGATGGGCGCCTGCGCGTTCCGCATCAGCCGGTCGAGCTCCGGATCGCCGGCGACGACGGCGGTCAGGGGCGGCTCGTGCACCGCGAGGCTGCGCAGCAGTTCGGGGCGGCGGGCGGCGAGGCCGAGCGCGACCGAGCCGCCGAAGGAGCTTGCGGCCACGTGGGCGGGGGCGCCGAGCCTCTCGATGAGCGCGGCCAGGTCGTCCTCGTCCTGGGCCCGCGTGCCCTGGCCCGGCGGGCGCTCGCTCCGGCTGTGGCCTCGACGGTCGTAGACGAGCACGCGGTGGGCGCGGGTGAGGGGCGGCAGGACGGCGTGCCAGCTGTGGTGGTCGGTCCAGGAGCCGTGGACCAGGACGAGCGGTTCCCCGTCGCCCTGGATCTCGTAGAAGAGCTCGACGCCGTTCACCTGAGCCCGTGCCATGCCTGGTCCCCCTTGCCCGAGATGCCCTGCCGGCCTCCCCCGCAGAGCCTTGATCATCCTCTCAGACGCCGGTCACTGCTGGACGGGCGTAGCGGCCGACCAGAACTCGTCCTGCTCGTCGCGACGTTGAGGGAAGGGCCCGCTGCGATGCGGGGTGTTCTCCGGGGTGATGGGTTGTTGGACGTCCGTGTCGCGCAGGCAGGGGGTGGCCGCCTCCAGAAGGAACTGGCCTTCGCCGCCCACCTCGACCGAGAGGCTGTAGCCGTCCGGGGTGCTCGCGTGGATGCGGGGGAACTTCCGGCTCTTGTTCGCATGGGTGAATGTGTAGCCGCGATCCTTCCACGCCTGCTCGATCAGCCCCAGGAGGGAGTCGCGGCGCTGCTCGGAGACGATCGTCTTGATCGTGATGATCCGGTCGGTGACACCGGTGCCGGTGGCGGCGCCCGCCACACCCTTCGTGCAGCCGGCGCTGCCACCGGGGCCGTGGTTCCACTTCAACTCCGGCCGTACGGCCCCCAGGGTCTCCTGAAGGATGGCGTCGGCGCCCTCCGCGCCCTGCTGCAGATGCATGGCCTTGGCCCCCTTGGCCGAACCGCGTCGGCGCCCGGGCCGCAAGCCGCGACGATAGCTGCCAGGACGAACAGCGCGGCTACGGCGCGCGGTGGCTTCACCGGGTTCCTCAGTGCTGTGTCCTGGGCGTGGGCCGCGAACGGGCCCTGCTCCAGGGGCGGCCGGCGCCTCCCCGGCGCCGCTTCCGCGCCCTCCGCAACAGCAGGCCTCGCGGCGAACACAAGTTCACGAGGCGCTCTTCCGGAAATTGGGCGGGCTCGCCGTATCAGCCGGTCGCGGTGGCTGCCAGGGGCGGGCGTACTCAGACACGGGTTCGCGGCTGAGTGCCCGCACCCGGGGGGTGTTCAGAGGATCCGGCGGTCCTCCGCGGCGATCGGTACGTCGTTGATGCTGGCCTCGCGGCGGCGCATCAGGCCGTCGTCGTCGAACTCCCACTGCTCGTTGCCGTGGCTGCGCCACCACTGGCCGCAGGCGTCGTGCCACTCGTACTCGAAGCGGACGGAGATGCGGTTGCCGGTGTGGGCCCACAGCTCCTTGCGCAGCCGGTAGTCGAGCTCGCGCTCCCACTTGTCGGCGAGGAAGGCGCGGATCTCGTCACGGCCGGTCAGGAAGCGGTCGCGGTTCCGCCAGACGGAGTCCTCGGTGTAGGCGAGGGCGACGCGCTCGGGGTCACGGCTGTTCCAGGCGTCCTCGGCGGCCTGGACCTTGGCGCGGGCGGATTCGTCGGTGAAGGGCGGGAGGGGCGGACGGGGCAGGGGCGGACGGGTCATGGTGCGTGCGTCCTTCCGGAGGGGGAGGCCGGAGAACGGTCGTTCTCCGACTCTCCGCCCACCCTAGGAGAACGATCGTTCTCGCCGCAAGCGATATCGGGTTACCCTGCCCTCATGGACGACGAAGAGGCCCGGACCCGGCTGCTGGACGCGGCGGAGGAGCTGTTCTACCGCCACGGCATCCAAGCGGTGGGCATGGACCGCATCCGCGCCGCCTCCGGCGTCCCCCTCAAGCGTCTGTACCGGCTCTACCCGGCGAAGGATTCCCTGGTCACGGCCTATCTGGAGCGCCGCGACCGACGCTGGACGGCGAGCCTGCGCGAGGCGGTGGCGGCGTCCACGCAGCCCCCGGCCCTGGCCGTCTTCGACTGGCTGGCGCGGTGGTTCTCGGAGCCGGACTTCCGCGGCTGCGCGTTCGTCAACGCGTACGGGGAGCTCGGCGCGGCCGCGCCGGACGTCGTCCGCGTCCACAAGGCCGAGCTCCGCGCCCTCCTGGCCGAACTGCTCCCGGCCGGGGCCCCGCCCGCGCTCGCCGACCAGTTGCTGATCCTGGTCGAGGGCGCGACGACGGTGGCCGCCCTGAGCCCCGGCCCGGAACCGGCCCTCAGGGCGCGCGAGGTCGCGGAGATCCTCCTGCGGCAGTGACGCGGTCACTCGGGCGTACGGCGGAGCACCGTCACATCCGTCCGGTGGGATCCGTCAGGGCTGTGCAGCCGTCGACACGTCAAGCAGACCAGGCGATTAGGAGACCACCATGAACGCCCGACTCGACTTCCACGCCAGCCAGATCAACGGCTGCGGCTTCTGCACCGACATGCACACCAAGGACGCCGCGCACGCCGGGGAGAGCGTCGCGCAGCGCCTCCAGCTGGTCGCGGCCTGGCGCGAGGCAAAGGTGTTCCCGAGGCCGAACGGGCGGCGCTGGAGCTGACCGAACAGGGCACGCGCATCGCCGACGCGGTCGGGGGCGCACGGACGATGCGTGGGCGAACGCCGCCCAGCACTACGGCGAGGACCAGTTGGCCGCGCTGGTGTCCCTCATATGGCGCTGATCAACGCCTACAACCGGATGAACGTGATCATCCAGCCGCCGGCCGGCGGCTACCGGCCGAAGCAGTTCGGCTGACCCCTCCCCGGGGTCGGCGCGGTACGGCGCAGTACGCGTACCCGGACCCCCGGTCTGGTCTGGGTACGCGTACTCAGGACAGGGCGCCGGGTCCTGCCGACCATGGAGGCAGTCCACACCACCTGGGAGAACCGATGACCGCCCGCACGCTCGTCCGCCTGACCTTCAGGAACCCCGCATCGGCGATCTACCTGGGCCTCGTCGGCATCGCCGTCGCCATCGCGACGGCCGCCACGCTGTTCGCGCCCGACCCCGGGTTCGTGTGGGTGCTGCCCGCGATGTTCGCGTTCCCGCTGTTCCTCTTCGTGTCGCTGGTCCAGGCGCCCGTCCCGGGCGGCGACCAGCCGGCGACCTGGCTCTTCCTCACCGAGCTCGTCCTGTGCGTGCTGGCCCAGTCGCTCGCACTCGGAACGATCGTGGAGGCCTCCCGCGGCCGCCTCCGGCGGCGGGAGCGGCCCATCGGGTCCGCGCCGCGGACGAGCTGACTAGTCGGCGCCGCGCGGGAAGGTGATCTCCACGCGGCGGTTCTTCTTGCGGCCCTCTTCGGTGCTGTTGTCGGCGATCGGGTAGTCCTCGCTGTAGCCGCGGACGTCGAAGACGACGCTCGGGTTCGTCACGGTCTTGGCCAGCTCGGCGTGCACGGCATCGGCCCGCTGCTTCGACAACTCCTTGCCGTGCTCGTAGCTGCCCTGGTCGTCGGTGAAACCGAAGACCCGGATGCGGGTCGCCTTGGACTGGTTGATCTCGTTCCCGATGGCCTGGATCCGGGCGGCGGCCTGCGCGTTGAACACGGCGCTGTCCTCGGGGAACAGCACCTCGGACTGCAGCGCCATCATGACGGTCTCGTTGGTCTCCTGCCGCCGCTGCTCGCCGCCGAGGTCTTCTACGACCTCGGCGATGTCCAGCACCTTGACGGGTGCCAGGGTCCCGCCCTGCGGGATCTTCAGCCCGGGCGCGTTGGAGTCGATCGCCACGGGCGCGGCGGCGGACGGCTCTGTGCCGGGGGGCACGGAGGGCTTCACGTCATCGGCATGCGCGGCGGTCGCCCCGATGAGGTGCCCTCCGGCTATGACGAGTGCGGAAACTGCAGTGGCGGCGGCTGCGCGATGGCGTGTGGTCATGGGTCACCCAGAGATCTTGACGGTGGCCGTGGCAAAGGTCGGGAGGCTGAATTCCACCTCATTGGTAGAGCTCGGCGGTGCCGGAAACTGGGCGAAGAACGGGATCACCTGACCGGCGTCGACGCTGGAAACGCCCGTCGTGCACAGGCACCTCGACTCCGTGTCCCGAAGCACGTAATAGCGCTTCTTCCCCACTTTGTCGACCAGCGTCGCACCGGCGACCGACTCTCCGGTCCCCTTGAGTTCGATGCCGCGCCAGGCGACGGTGTCCTTGTAGGACTGGCTACCCGTGTTCTTGAGCTGCCCGGAGACTGTGAGGAAGCCACCCGGGTCCCGCCGCACCGAGTTGATCTCCAACGTCATGCCGGCCTGTCCGTTCAGCGTGGCGATGACTTCGGTCGGCTCTGCGCTCTGGCTCGCGCTCGGTGCCGCGTTCTGCGACGCCGTTCCCTGTGATTGCGCCGCCCCGGACTTCTGCGGCTCGGCCGACTTGTCGTCGCCGCCGCCACCGCACCCGGCCAACGTGACGACCATGACCGCCGCACCCGCAACGGCCATCCCCCCACGGACCCTCACCATGCGCCGAATGCTCATCTATGAACGCTTCCTTGTCTCTCGGTCCCTGTCAGCCGACGAGTCGCACGCTGAACAGCTTTCTGGTCAATCCCTTGAGCGAACCCGGCTTCAGCGGGTCGAGCTTGACCATCTCCTTGCCACAGGTGAAGGTCACTGTTGATGCGTTCGGCGTGGGAGATGGTGATCCACCTGACGGCGCGGTGGATGTCGGGGTGGGGATGGGGCTCGGAGTGACGACGGCCCCCAGGCGGCACCTCGGCTCGATCAGAGCTGTGGCCTTCGCGGTCGCATGCACGTCGCGGGTGCCGGGAACCACGGAATCCCCCACGGCTTCATTCGTCTCCACCGTGACGGTGAACCGCGGGAGGGCAGCCCTGCACGTGGCCTTCGCATCGTTCTTCGCCGCGAAGGCCTCCGCCGCCGCACAAGCCTCGCCGACCTTGAAAAAGTCCCCCTCAACGATTTTCTTCCAGCCCCCCGTCTCCACCGACGGGAGATCGAGCCCGACAAACACCGTGTCCCGAGCCTCACGTCCGGCTGCCAAAGCCGCTGCGTCCGCAGCTCCTTGGGCATCACTGCGCCTGACCGACGCCTGACCCACCGCGAAGAAGGCGAGCGCGGCGAAGAGCAGCCCCGCCACGACCACCACGTAGATGGGAAAGGCCTGCCCCCGGTCGCGCCCATACAGGCCGCAGACGGCCACTAGCCGGCTTTGATGTCGGTCACCGCCTGCTTGATCCGCTTGGTGATCTCCGAACCGACGCCCGATCCCACGATCGCTCCGACGATCACGATGACCACCAGGATGATGCCCAGGTACTCGAAGGCCGTCTGGCCGCGGTCCTGTTGGGCGTGGCGCTTGCGAAGCCTTGTCACGGCCGTGTCCGCCCACCCGTTCACCCTGATCCGTGCCTCCACGGCGGCCTTCAGCAGCGTGTTCTGTGACATGGGGGTTCCCTCCCGGGCCGGTACCGGTGTCGATCTGCGGACGGTACGGCGAGTCACCACTCGTAACCAAGGGTCCCGGGACCCAATTACGGACCCACTGCGCACTCTGTCTACCCATGACCGGTCACTCCTGGACGGGCGGTTCCCAGCCAGCGGGCTATCGCCTCGCTGCGCGTGGCGCTGCGGAGCTTCGCGAAGATGCGGTTGATGTGGTTCTTGACGGTCTTCTCGCTGATGAAGCAGGTGGCGGCGATCTGCTGATTGCTCATTCCGGACGCGATCAGGTCCATGATCTCCACCTCCCGGGAACTCAGCCCGAAGAAAACAGAGTTGTGCATCCGTTCGGACGACTGTGCCACATCGCGTTGCGGATGCGAAGAGGCCCGGAGTTCCGTCAGCAGGGCGCTCGCCGCCGTGGGGGTGAAGTGCGGGCGGCCCAGGGGTGCGTCGTGCACGGCCCTGAGCAGCTCGTCGGCAGTGAACTCGCCGTGTACGAGGTACCCGCCGGCGCCCAGAAGCAATGCCTCCCGGACGATTTCGGCTTCCCTGCTGTACGTCAGCATCAGTACGGGTGCCAGCTGCACGAGGTGCGGGAGCGCCGAGATCCCGTCCACCCCGGGCATCCGGACGTCCAGCAGGACCACGTCCGGCGCGTGCCGGCGGGTCAGGCTCAGGGCCTCGCGGCCGTCCGCGGCCTGGGCAGTCACCTCGATGTCCCCGGCCGCGCCCAGGATGGCCGCGAGTCCCGCCCGGATGACCGGGTTCCCGTCGGCGATGAGCACGCTCAGTCGTGCCATGGCTCAGCCACCCCCGAACAGCGCGCCGAAGTCGACGTTCGCGCCGTAGACGAAGCCGCACACGAGCAGGATGAGTGTGCCCGGCAGCATGAACATCGTCACCGCGAAGGTCGCCTTCGGCACGGCCCGGGCCGCCCGCCGCCGGGCGTTCTGGGCGTCCGTGCGGCGCATGTCCTCGGCGATCGCGATCAGCGTGTCGACGATCGGGGAGCCCAGCTCCTCGCCCTGCTGGAGGGCCGTCACGAACTGCGCGACCTGCTCACTGTCGTTGCGCCGCCGCAGCTCGTCGAAGGCCTGCCGCCGGCTGACGCCCATGTCCATCTGCTGGAGCGTGATGCGGATCTCGTCCGCCCACGGCCCCTCGTACTTGCCCGCCACCCGGTCCAGCGCCTGCCGGAAGCCCAGGCCCGCGCTCACCACCACGGCCAGGACGTCCAGGAAGTCCGGCAGCGTCCGCTCGATGTGGTCGCGGCGGACCCGGATGGCCGACCACAGGCCGACCTCGATCCAGAACAGGCCGAAGGCCACCATCAGCAGGGCTGCGACCAGCTGGCCGTTGAGCAGCATGGAGAAGGCGCCCGCGGCGCCCAGAGCCCCGTACACCGCCCGCCGGGCCGCGTAGCGGTCGATCGTCAGGCCGGCCGGGTTGCCCGCCATGTCGATCTGCCTGCGCTTGCGGGCCACCCGGGTCGTGCCCATCGCGCGCAGGACCAGCGGCGCCCAGCGGATGCCTATGCGGTCGACCAGCGATCCGACCGCCGTCGTACGGGTGGCACCCACTTCCAGGGCCAGGGCGAGGTCGGTGGGGAGTTTCACGTCCGCCCGGTAGAGGCGGACGCCGTGGAAGGCGCCGAACACCGACAGGGCGGCGGCGAGCGCGAGGAGGAGTCCGGTCATGGTCGCGTCCGCCCCCTCACACGTCGATCTTCGACAGGCGGCGGATGAGGACGAAGCCCAGCGCGAAGAGGCCGAGGGAGACGAGGACGGCCGTCTGCCCGAAGAACGCGCCCGTCATCCGGTCCAGGGCACCCGGCATCATCATGTCGACGAGGAGGAGCGAGCCGAGCCCGATGGCCGGGACCAGGTAGGCCGTCACGGTGACCTGGGACAGCTGGGTGCGGATCTCGCGACGGGTCTCCTTGCGCTGCTCCAGCGTCACCGTCAGGTTGCGCAGGCTGTCCACGATCGCGCCGCCGGCCCGGGCCGACAGGACGAGGGTGGAGACGAGGACCACGAGTTCGCGCGACGGCAGGCGTTCGGTGAGCTCCCCCAGGGACTCCTCGATGGAGTGGCCCACGGCGAGGCGGTCGGCGACCCGCGCGAGTTCCTCGCCCGCCGGCGCCTCCAGCTCCTCCGCCGCGATGCCGATGGCGGTACGCAGGGCCAGCCCGGCCTGGGTGGCGTTGGCGAGGATACGTGCCAGGTCGGGGAGCTGGTTGATGAAGCGCTCCGTACGCCGTGCCCGCTGCCAGCCCAGGAACGCGTTCGCCGCCCAGAGGCCGATCAGGCCGGCCACCGGCCCGAAGAACGGTGCGAGGAGGGACGACGCGATGAGCCAGACGCCCGCGATGGAACCGACCATGTAGACGAAGAACTCGCCGGGCGTGAGGTCCAGGCCGGTGGTCGCCAGCTTCTGTTCGATCCGGCGGCCGAGCCTCGTCTTCCGCAGTCGCCGGTCGATCTTCCGGAAGCGGCGTGCCCGGCCGAGCGGTTCGGGCAGGCCGCTCGCCGAGAGGCGTTCGACGAGGGCGGCGTGCTGGGCGCGGCCGGCCGCGTACGCCTGGAGGCCGACGACCGCGAGGACGCAGGCCAGCAGCGTGATGCCGAGGGTGAGGAGGATCAGTGGGTTCACAGGGCGGTCCGTGTGATGTGCGGGGTGGTGAGGGGGTCGTCGGGCAGCGCGACGCCGAAGGCCTGCGGGATGGGCTGGTTGTTCATGTAGAGGCGTTCGGCGATACGGCGGGGCAGCGGGTAGTACGCGAAGTAGCCGTGGACGCGGCCGTCCGGTCCCATGGGCTGGGCGGCGAAGCGGCACACCGTGGTGATACGGAAGGGTTCGCGGCCGTGTGATTCGAGGATGGAGATCTCCGTGATGCGGCGCGAACCGTCGCCGAAGCGCGTCAGCTGCACGATGACGTTGACGGCGCTGTTGATCTGGTCCTGGAGGGCTTCGAAGGGGATCTCGACCTCCGACATGGAGGCCAGGGTCTGCAGGCGCGTCAGGGCGTCGGAGGAGCTGTTGGCGTGGACGGTGGCCAGCGAGCCGTCGTGGCCGGTGGACATGGCCTGCAGCATGTCGAGGGTCTCGCCGCCGCGGACCTCGCCGACGATGATGCGGTCGGGGCGCATGCGCAGGGAGTTGCGTACAAGGTCGCGGATGGTGATCTGGCCCTTGCCCTCCACGTTCGCCGGGCGGGACTCCAGACGGATGACGTGGGCCTGCTGGAGCTGGAGTTCGGCGGAGTCCTCGATGGTGATGATGCGCTCGCCCTCCGGGATCAGACCGGAGAGGGCGTTGAGGAGGGTGGTCTTGCCGGTGCCGGTGGCCCCGGAGACGATCACGTTCATCTTCGACTGGACCAGGCCCGAGAGCAGCAGGAGCATCTGCTCGTCGAGGGAGCCGAGGGCGATCATCTCGTGCAGGGTGAAGGCGCGCGGGAAGCGGCGGATGGTGAGGGTGGCGCCGGTCAGGGACAGGGGCGGGATGATGACGTTGACGCGCTCGCCGCTGGGCAGGCGCGCGTCGACCATCGGATTGGCCTCGTCGACGCGGCGGTTGACGGTCGAGACGATGCGTTCGATGGTCTGCATGAGCTGCTCGTGCGAGGCGAACCGGATGGGGAGCTGCTCGACGCGGCCGGCCCGCTCGACGAAGATCTGGTCGGGGCCGTTGACCATGATTTCGGAGATGGAGGGGTCTTCGAGGAGCGGTTCGAGCACGCCGAGACCGAGGGCCTCGTCGACGACGCGGCGGATGAGCTGCGCGCGCTCGACGGTGGAGAGGACCGGGCCCTCGCGGCTGATGATGTGCCCGAGTACGCGTTCAAGGCGCGCCCGGCGCTCGGCGGGTGCGAGCGCGGACATCTCGGCGAGGTCGATCTCCTCCAGCAGCTTCGCGCGGTAGGAGGAGACCAGCCGGCCGTCCTCACGCGGGCTGTGGCGGTCGTCGGGGGTACTGACCCGGGAACGCAGGCTCATGGTCCGGTCACCTCGGGGTCGTCGTTGGGCATGACTGCCGTGGCTTTGGCGTCGGCCGGGTCCAGCCCGGGGATGATCGAGTTGACGGGGATGGTCACGGTCGCGGTCACCGCGTCGATTCCCGGGTCCACGTCGACCGTCGCGGGAAGTCCCTCGCGGATGGCGGCGTGTCCGGCCGCCACGCCCCGGCCCGGGTGCTGCGCCTCCACGCGCGCCGCCGTCCGGGCGGCCGTGTCCGCCTGCTCGTGGACGTACGCGACCCACCCGAGCTGGATCGCGCACAGCGCGACGAACAGCAGGATCGGTATGAAGCCGATGTACTCCAGGGCCACTTGGCCCCGGTCGGAGCGAATCCGCCGCCTCATGTCACTCGGCCTCCTTCTCCAGCGCGGCGCCGCCGGTGCCGTCGATCCCGCCGAAGTTGAGTGCCGGGTGGAGGACGGGAATGGACAGGCGCACCTTGGCCTGGTAGATGTCCCCGGACTCCTCGCACACCACCTCAAGGCCCCACGCCTCCCCGATGTGCTCCCCCGCCGCCGCCACACACGCAGCGTCCCCGTGCACCGCCCCCGCCCGGGCCGCCTCGTCCGCCGCGTTGCCCGCCAGGGAGAAGGCGTAGCCGATCAGGACGCACTCCCATACCGCCGCCACCAGGAGCAGGATCAGCGGTACCGTGCCGACGAACTCGATCGCCACCTGGCCCCGGTCACCCCGGTCACCCCGGTCGCCCCGGTCCGCGCGGGCCCCTATCCGGGCGGGCTTCCGCATCCGTCAGCCCTCCCGGCCGCGGCGCAGGCGGGAGACCGTGCCCGCGGCACGCAGGGTCAGGGCGCCGCCCGGCGTGGCGGGGGCGGCCGCCGGGGTGTCCGGGGCGGCCAGCAGGCCGAGTTCGCCGGCCAGGGTCCACAGGGCCTGCTTGACCGTCGAGCGGTTGTCGAGGTCCTGGAGGCGGCCCGCGTCCACCACGGCCTGGAGTTCCTTGAAGGCGGCCGGGACGGGGGTGCGGGTGGCGCGGGTCTTGGTGATCTTCTCGATCAGGGCGGGCTGGATCTCGGTGTGCTTGCTCCAGCGGTTGACGACCATCACGGTGTCCTCGGCCTTGCGGACCTGGAGCCGCTCCCACAGGCGGACCATGCGCTTGGCGGCCCGTACCGCGATCACATCGGGTGTGGTGACGAGGACCGCGACGTCCGCCGTCTCCACGGCGGCGGCGTTGGCTCCGGTCACCTGGGTGCCGCAGTCGACGACGACGAGCTCGTAGCGGCTGCGCAGGGCGCCGACGATGTGGCGGGCGGCCCGGTCGTCGACCTCCTCGCCGCGTTCGCCGTCGGCCGGGGCCAGCAGCAGCGCGAGCCCGCTGCGGTCCTCGTAGACGGCGTCCTGGAGGACCCGCGGCGAGATGTCCTGGATGCCGGCGAGGTCGGCGATGGACCGCCGGAACTGCACGTCGAGGTACGAGCCCACGTCGCCGGCCTGGAGGTCCATGTCCACCAGTGCGGTGCGCCGGCCGGAGGCTGCCGCGGCCAGGGCGAACTGCACGGCGGTGAAGGTGGTGCCCACGCCGCCCTTGGCCCCGGTGACCGTGACGACCCGGCCGCCCGGCCCGGCGGGGGCGTCGGCGTCGGCGGAGCCCCTGCCCAGGTGGCGGCGGACGCCGACGGACCACTGGGCGGCGGCCTGGACGCGGGCGGCGAGCTCGTCGTAGGAGAGCGGCAGGCCGACGAGGCCGCGTGCGCCGGAGTCCATGGCGGCGGAGAAGAGCGCCGGTCCGGCGTCCGAGGAGACCAGGACGACCCCCACCGCCGGGAATCGGAGCGCGACTTCGCGGATGAGTTCCAGTGCGGGCACCGGGCCGATCCGCTCGTGGACGAGGACCACCTCGGGGAGTTCGTCGAGGGAGTCGACGGCGAGCCGGGCGAGGGTGTCCAGCAGTGTGGTCGAGTCGGGGACGGGCGGGGCGGGCTCCGCCGACGGGAGCTGGCTCAGCAGGGTGGAGAAGATGCGCGCGGCGTCCGGGTCGCCGACCGCGGGGAGGATTCGCGTGGTCATCCGGGCCTCACCTGTCCCCGTCGAGGGTGTACGTACGGTCGCCGGCGGCGGGCGCGGAGTCGGTGCCGGGGGCGACCAGGGCCAGGCGCACGTGCTCCGCGAAGGACTCGGCGTACGCGACGCGCTGGGTGTCCTTGGTGCTGAGGGCGAAGGTGATCGGGACGGCCTCGGAGGGGCCCTTGCGGTCGCTGTCCTTCTCCAGGGCGGTGAGCTTGCCGACGTTCAGGACCCGGGCATTGGCGACGATGATCACCGAGCGGGAGGGTTCGGTGTCCTTGGCGCCCTTGAAGGTGGCGATGATGTTGACCTTGGCGCCTGAGGTGATCTTCCCGGCCACCCCCGTCGCCGCGTCGATCATGATGGCGATCTCCTGCTCACCGGGCTGGAGCTGCGGCCGGTCGACGAACATGTCCGTCTGGAGCAGGGAGCCCTTCTTCAGGGTGGTGAGGGCGATCTTGTCCTTGAGCGCGCCGAGGTCGGTGACGGCCGTGGCGGACAGCCACCGCTCGGGGATCCTGACCTCCTCGAACTGCCCTGCCCCCAGCGGGCTGTACGGGGCTATGTCTGCCTTGGCACGGTAGGCGACGGCCTCGGACCCGACCTTGGAATTGACGTCGCCGATCACCACGAGGACTCCGGCGAAGGCCCCCAGGGCGCACAGGACCGACAGGAGCAGCAGAAGGACGCCGCGGCGCTGGCGTGAGTTCATAGGCCGTACTACCTCGCCGTTCTTTCTTCGTTCGTACGTTCGGTCGTCGGTCAGGGTCCGGAGCGGCCGGTGCCCGCCGGCGTCGCCGCGGACGGCGGTGGGGCGGTGAGCGGAGCGGCGCAGAAGCCGCACCGGTCGCCGATGAGTTCGAGGCCGCACCACCGGCACTGCTCGCGGCGGACCGAGGCGACGAGTTGGTAGAGCACGGACAGGTCGGGGATGCCGGCGGCGAACTCGACGAGCTTGGGGGTGCCCCACCAGCCGGGTGAGGCGGCCGGCAGCGGGTTCTCCATGACGCCCTGCACCTGCCAGGCGGGGGCGAGTTCGGCGGCGACCCAGTCGGAGGCGAGCTGGCCGCGCGCGAAGGTGAGGTGGGTGGCGAAGTCGGGGCCTGCGGGCAGGTCCGGGGCAGCGCCGTGGGATCCGCCGGCGGATCCCCCGTGGGAGCCGCGCGCCCCCCCGCGCGACGCGCCGCGTCCGCCGCGTCCGCCGCCGGAGCCGCCCAGCTTGGCCAGGTGCGGTGCGGGGTGGGCGAGTACGGCGAACTGCGCGCTCGGCGACCAGGACCGGGCGTGCGCCCCGAGCCCGACGGGGATGCGGACCCGGTCGAGTCTGGCGACCGAGCCGAGCAGGGCGCCCGCGTAGATGTAGTGGGACAGCAGCCGGGCCGCGGAAGCGATGATTCCGGGGCTGAAGTCGCAGACGCTGAGCTGGCGCAGCTGACGGGCCAGCAGGGCCGTTCCCAGCGGCGGGAGATCGATGTCGAGCAGCGCGATCCGGTCGGTTTCCAGGATGGCCCGGACGGTGTGCAGCCGCTGGACCGTGGGACGCGGGAGCCAGGGCGGTACGAGGGCCACGAGGTGGCCGTGCCGCTCCAGCAGGGCGCCGGTCCCGGCGAGCGCGGCCTCCAGGTCGTGCTGTTCGGGCGGGTGCAGCAGGGCGGCCCCCGGCGTGTGCCGGTCAGGGGCCGGAAGCACCAGATCGGCGCTGGTGACTGCGATGGCGGTCGGCACGCGAATTCCCCCGTTCCCCCACGTTCTCCCCGTACGCCCGGACTCTCGCGCGCTCGCCGGGGACGCGTCCCAGCCGCGTCGCGTGCGCGCACCACTGCGCGACCGCGGACGGCCGTCGCCCATCCCCCCTTGCCCCAGCACCATAACCGCGTCACCCCTGGCAGGTCAGGGGCTTGGTGATTCCCGTGCGTAAGGCACCGGTCACAGGTGACGGGAAACCCGGACAACAGGGATCGCGCATTGAGCCATTTCAAGCCACTTTGCGAAGACTCTTGACACGAGGATTGGTCTGGACCAACTTGGCAGCGCATGGCGTGAGCCGGCCCCACCCCACACGGCCCGGCTCGCCCCTCCCCACCACACCTCCCCCCACGGAGCCCACGTGAACCGCATACGCTCCCTCTCCCTGCCGCTCGCCGTCACCGTCGCCGCCGGGGCGCTGACGGCCCTCGCCGCCGGCGCCGCTCAGGCCGCGGACGTCAACGTCGTCCGCAACGGCGGCTTCGAGTCAGGCATCGCCAACTGGTCCTGTTCCGGCGGCAGCGGCGCCGCCGTCACCTCGCCCGTCCACGCGGGGGCCGGCGCCCTGAAGGCCACCCCGGCCGGTTCCGACAACGCCCACTGCAGCCAGACCGTCACGGTCAAGCCGAACTCGACGTACACGTTGAGCACGCAGGTGCAGGGCAGCTATGTCCATCTCGGCGCGACGGGGACGGGCACCCAGGACGTCTCGACCTGGACCCCCGGCTCGGGCGGCGGCTGGCAGAAGCTGTCCACCACCTTCACCACCGGCCCCTCCACCACCCAGGTCACCGTCTACACCCACGGCTGGTACGGCCAGCCGGCCTACGTCGTCGACGACTTCAGCGTCTTCGGCCCGGACGGCGGCGGGGGCACCGACCCCGGCCCGGGCATCCCGGGCGCACCGGCCGGGACCGCTGTTTCCGGCCAGAGCGCGAACGGGCTCACCCTTTCGTGGAACGCGGTCAGCGGCGCGGCCGGCTACCACGTCCACCAGGACGGGGTCCGCGTCCGGACGGTGGCCGGGACCTCCACCGCGATCACCGGGCTCGCGCCGTCCACCTCGTACTCCTTCCAGGTGAGCGCGTACAGCACGGCGGGCGAGGGTCCGAAGTCGGCCCCCGTCACCGGGACCACGACCGGCGGCGGCAACCCGGGCAACCCGGCCGTCCCCAGGCACGCCCTGACCGGCTACTGGCAGAACTTCAACAACGGCGCGACCGTCCAGAAGCTCTCCGACGTCTCCGCGCAGTACGACATCATCGCCGTCTCCTTCGCCGACGCCACCGCCACGCCCGGCGCCATCGCCTTCAACCTCGACTCGGCCGGCCTCGGCGGCTACACCGTGGCCGAGTTCAAGGCCGACATCGCCGCGAAGAAGGCCGCCGGCAAGTCGGTCATCCTCTCCATCGGCGGCGAGAAGGGGACCATCACGGTCAACGACTCGGCCTCGGCGGCCAACCTGGCGGACTCGGCGTACGCCCTGATGCAGGAGTACGGCTTCACCGGCATCGACATCGACCTGGAGAACGGCCTCAACCCCACGTACATGACGCAGGCGCTGCGCGCCCTGTCCGCGAAGGCGGGTCCCTCGCTCGTCATCACCATGGCCCCGCAGACGATCGACATGCAGTCCACTCAGGGCGGCTACTTCAAGACGGCGCTCAACATCAAGGACATCCTCACCGTCGTCAACATGCAGTACTACAACAGCGGCTCGATGAACGGCTGCGACGGCAAGGTCTACTCCCAGGGCTCGGTGGACTTCCTCACCGCGCTGGCCTGCATCCAGCTGGAGGGCGGCCTCGACGCCTCCCAGGTGGGCATCGGCGTGCCCGCGTCCCCGAGCGGCGCGGGCAGCGGCTACGTCTCCCCGACCGTCGTCAACAACGCCCTGGACTGCCTGACCCGGGGCGTGAACTGCGGATCCTTCAAGCCGTCGAAGACCTACCCGGGGCTGCGCGGCGCGATGACCTGGTCGACCAACTGGGACGCCAAGGCGGGTAGTGCTTGGTCGAACTCGGTGGGTCCCAAGGTCCACGGGCTCCCGTAGGCGGTACGTGTTGGGGGTGGCCGGATCGGTTCGGCCGACACCTGAAGTCCTTGACCGGGACATGCCACGAGAGGACGCTGAGCGCGTCCGCACGGCTACCCCCACACTCCCCACCCAGGAGAACGCATGCGGCTCCATACCCGCCGGAGGGCCGGCCTGACGGCGGCCCTGCTGGCGCTCGCGCTCGGCGCACCCGCCTACGGCATGAGTGCGACGGCGGCTCCACCGCCCAGCCCGTCCACCGCCACCCAGGACGAGGCCATCGTCCAGTACCGGATCCACGGCCCCTCCACCGTCGCCGACCGCACGGCCCTGCTCGGCACGGGCGTCTCCATCGACGAGGTGGACGACCACACCGTCGTGGTCAGCGCCGACACCATGCAGGCCAAGAAGCTGAAGGCACTCGGCTACAAGCTGACCCCGCTGCCAGGGCCCCCGGACCGCTCGCTGCCCGGCATCGCGGCGAGCCCGATGGACTTCCCTTCGGCCGACTCCAGGTACCACAACTACGCCGAGGCGACGGCCGAGATCAACACGCTTGTCGCGCAGTATCCGGCGATCGCCTCCAAGCGGGTGATCGGCACGTCGTACCAGGGCCGCGACCTCCTCGCCATCAAGATCAGCGACAACGTCGCCACGGACGAGTCCGAGCCCGAGGTGCTCTTCACCGCGCACCAGCACGCCCGCGAGCACCTGACCGTCGAGATGGCGCTGTACCTGCTCAAGGAGTTCACCTCCAAGTACGGCACCGACACCCGGGTCGCGAACGCCGTCAACGGCCGCGAGATCTGGATCGTCCCGGACCTCAACCCGGACGGCGGCGAGTACGACATCGCCACCGGCTCCTACCGCTCCTGGCGCAAGAACCGGCAACCGAACTCCGGATCCTCCTACGTCGGTACCGACGAGAACCGGAACTGGAACTACAAGTGGGGCTGCTGCGGCGGCTCCAGCGGCAGCAGGAGCTCCGAGACCTACCGGGGCCCGGCCGCCGAGTCGGCGCCCGAGGTGAAGGCCGTCTCGGACTTCGTGCGCAGCCGGGTGGTCGGCGGCAAGCAGCAGATCAAGGCCGCGATCGACTTCCACACCTACAGCGAGCTCGTGCTGTGGCCCTTCGGCTACACCTACAACGACACCGCCCCCGGCCTGACCGCCGACGACCTCGCCGTCTACAAGAAGATCGGCACGAGCATGGCCGCCAGCAACGGCTACACACCGGAGCAGGCGAGCGACCTCTACATCACGGACGGCACGATCGACGACTGGCTGTGGGGCAACCAGAAGATCTTCTCCTACACCTTCGAGATGTACCCGGAGAGCGGCGGCGGCGGCTTCTACCCGCCGGACGAGGTGATCGACCGCGAGACCGCCCGCAACAAGGACGCGGTGCTCCAGCTGCTGGAGAACGCGGACTGCATGTACCGCTCGATCGGCAAGGAAGCCCAGTACTGCTCGTAGCCGTCACCTGAACCGGGGGACGCCCCGCCGCCAGGGGGGCGTCCCCCTCCTGGTACGCGGGGCGTCCGCTTGCCCGCGGGGGCGTCAGCCCAGGACGGCGAGGGCGTCGATCTCGACGAGCAGCCCCTCCGGCAGGCCCACGTACACGGTGGTGCGGGCGGCCGGGGCCTCCTTCAGGCCCTGCTCGTCGAAGTAGGCGTTGTAGATGCCGTTCATCTCCGCGAAGTGCGCCGTGTCCGTGAGGTAGACGCGGATCATGACCACGTCGTCCCAGCCCGCGCCGCCGGCCTCCAGGACGGAGCGGACGTTCTCCAGGGTCTGGAGGGTCTGCTCGCGCAGCGTCGGCCCCGCGGGGGTCGGCGGCCGGCCGTCGACGTGCGGGAGGAAGCCGACCTGGCCGGCGACCTGGAGGATGTTCCCCTTGCGCACGCCGTGCGAGAACCTCGCGGGCGGGACGGTGTGGGTGGCGGGGGTGATGGCGGTCTTCCCGGTCACGCTGTCTCCTGTACTCCTGAATAGTCCCGGCTGATCGCGCCGGCGGTGCGCAATACCTGCGGCAGCAGTTCGAGCAGCCCCTCCGCCGGGACGACCACGCCGGGCGCGGAGACCGACAGCGCGGCGACGACCCGCCCGTCGGGACCGCGCACGGGCGCGCCCAGGCAGTTGATCGACTCCTCGTGGCCGCCGAGGTCGGAGGCCCAGCCCTGTTCCCGTACGAGGTCCAGTTCGCGCAGGAAGGCCTGCGCGTCCGGGGTGGAGCGGGCGGTGTAGCGGGGGTACTCGATGCGGTGGGCGAGGGCCCGGCGTTCGGCCTCGGGGAGGTCGGCGAGGAGCAGCTTGGCGACGGCGGCGACGGTGAGGGGCACGGGCCGGCCGATGCGGGAGTACATGCGCACCGGGTAGCGGCTGTCGACCTTGTCGACGTACACGACCTCGTCGTCCTGGTGCAGGGCGAGGTGGACGGTGTGCCCGGTGGCCTGGTTCAGCTCGGCGAGGTGGGGGCGGGCGACCTCGCGGACGTCGAGGTTCTCGACGGCCTCGGCGGCGAGCGCGAAGAGGCGTGCGCCGAGGCGGTAGCGGCCGTCGGGGCAGCGGTAGACGAACCCGCCCTCGTTCAGGGTGCGCAGCAGGCGCAGCGCGGTGCTCTTGTGCACGCCGAGCTCGTCGGCGACCGCACCGAGACCGGCCGGTCCCTTCGCGAGCAGCGGCAGGATGCCGAGCGCCCTCTGGACCGACTGGCTCATCGCTCGCCCCTTCCCACGCTCACTGCACCGCCGGCTCCGGCGGCGCGCCGGGCAGCGTTGACCCGCCGTCACCCGGGATGTTAGACAGCATGCAGTGGTACACGCAACGACCGTTGCAGCCAACGCAACACACCCGGGAGGCATCCGCATGGCCAGCGCCAGCGACCCCGTCAAGGACCTCGCCGACGAGCCGGTGGACCACCGGTTCAAGGGACTTCCCCCGGACGCCCAGGCGGACGGCCTGACCGTCGGGCAGCTCGCGGCCCAGCGCCGGGACCTGCACACCGGCGGGTTCACCACCCCTGTCCTGACCCTCGACGCGGACGCGCTGGAGCACAACCTCACCGCCCTCGGCACCTACTCCGCCCGCCACGGCCTCGCCTTCGCGCCGCACGGCAAGACCTGCATGGCCCCGCAGCTCTTCCGCCGTCAGCTGGACCACGGAGCCTGGGGCATCACCGTCGCCATGCCCCACCAGGCCCGCGTCTGCCGTGCCTTCGGCATCCGGACGGTCTTCCTGGCCAACGAGCTGGTCGACGCGCCCGCCCTGCGCTGGGTCGCCGACGAGCTCGCCGCCGACCCCGGCTTCCGGTTCGTCTGCTACGTCGACTCCGTCCGCGGGGTCGAGCTGATGGACGCCGCCCTGCACGGCCGCGGCGCCACCCTCGACGTCGTCCTCGAGCTCGGCGCCGGCGCCGAGGGGCGCACCGGGCTCCGCACCGACGCCGAATGCCAGGCCGTCGCCGAGGCCGTCGCCGCGTCCCCCGCCCTGCGGCTGGCGGGGGTGGCCGGCTACGAGGCCACCATGCCGGGCGCCGACGCCGACAGCGTCCGTGCCTGGCTGCGCCGCCTCACCGCGCTCGCCGCCGATCTCGACAAGCAGGGCCTCTTCACCGGCACCGGCCTGGACGAGGTCATCGTCAGCGCCGGAGGCAGCGAATGGTTCGACGCCGTCGCCGAGGTCTTCGCGGAGATCCCGGAACTGTCGCTGCCCGTCCTGCCGCTGCTGCGCTCCGGCGCCTACGTCTCCCACGACCACGGCTGGTACTCGGGCTTGACCCCCTTCAACCGCGTCCCCGAGGAGGGCGGCCTGCTCCCCGCCTTCCGGCTGTGGACCCAGGTGGTCTCCCGCCCCACGCCCGGCCAGGCCTTCGTCAACGCCGGCAAGCGCGACATCGCCTACGACCTCGGCCTGCCCAAGGTGCTCGCCGTGCGCAGCGCCCGCGACGGCGTCGAGCGCGCCGCGGCCGGAATCCGGGTGGCCAAGCTGTCCGACCAGCACGCCTGGATCGAGACCGACGCCGACGCCACCGCGCTGGAGGTCGGCGACTGGGTCTCCCTCGGCATGGCCCACCCTTGCACGATCTTCGAGAAGTGGCCGCTGATCCCGGTCGTGGAAGCCGACGGCACCGTCACCGACTACGTCCGCACCTTCTTCTAGGCACCGGCCGGTGGACCTGGTCATCCGCGGGGTCCGCGTCGTCGACGGCACGGGCGGCCCCTCGTACACCGCCGACGTCGGCGTCCACGAAGGCCGGATCGCCGCCGTCGGCAGGCTGTCCGCAGGCCGCGAGACCCTCGACGCGCACGGTCTCGCCCTGGCCCCCGGCTTCGTGGACATGCACGCCCACAGCGACCTCGCCCTGCTCCGCGACCCGGACCACAGCGCGAAGGTCGCCCAGGGCGTGACCCTCGAAGTCCTCGGCCAGGACGGCCTGTCGTACGCCCCCGTCGACGACCGCACCCTCGCCGGGGTGCGGACCGCGATCGCCGGCTGGAACGGCCCGGGCGACGACGTCGACTTCGACTGGCGCACGGTCGGCGAGTACCTCGACCGGCTGGACCGCGGCTTCGGCGGCGAGGGCGTCGCCGTCAACGCCGCCTACCTCGTCCCTCAGGGCACCGTCCGCGCCCACGTCGTCGGCTGGGACGACCGCCCGGCAACCGCGGCCGAGCTGGACCGGATGCGCGCCCTCGTCGCCGACGGCCTCGCCCAGGGCGCCGTCGGGATGTCCTCCGGGCTCACCTACACCCCCGGCATGTACGCCTCCGGTGCCGAACTGGCCGAACTGTGCCGGGTGGTGGCCCGGTACGGCGGCTACTACTGCCCCCACCACCGCAGCTACGGCCGGGGAGCCCTCGCCGCCTACGCCGAGATGCTCGACCTGACCCGCGAGGCCGGCTGCGCCCTGCACCTCGCGCACGCCACCATGAACTTCGGCGAGAACGCGGGCCGCGCCGCCGAGCTGCTCGCGCTCCTCGACGCGGCCGTGAACGCGGGCGCCGACATCACCCTGGACAGCTACCCGTACACCCCGGGCTGCACCACGCTGGTGGCGCTGCTGCCCAGTTGGGCGAACGACGGCGGCCCGGAGGCGGTCCTGGCCCGGCTGCGCGACGACGGCACGGCGGAGCGGATCCGCCGCGCCCTCGAGCACGAGGGCGCCGACGGCTGCCACGGCGTACCCGTCGACTGGTCGACGATCGAGATCTCGGGCGTCGCCGATCCCGCGTACGCCGCCCACGTCGGCACCCGCGTGGACGGCTGGGACACCGCCCGCCGGCTCCTGATCGGCGACCGGCTCGCACCGACGATCCTCCAGCACGTCGGCCACGAGGAGAACGTCCGGGCGATCATGCGCCACCGCGCCCACACCGGCGGCTCCGACGGCATCCTCCAGGGCGCGAAGCCGCACCCGAGGGCGTACGGCACCTTCCCGCACTACCTCGGCCACTACGTCCGCGAACTCGGCCTGCTCTCCCTGGAGGAGTGCGTCGCGCACCTGTCCGGCCGGCCCGCGGCGCGGCTGCGCCTGCCCGACCGGGGCCTGGTCCGTGTGGGGCGCCGCGCCGACCTCGTCCTCTTCGACCCGGACACGGTCGCGGCCGGCTCCACGTACGAGCGGCCCCGCACCCTGCCCACGGGCATCCCGCACGTTTTGATCGGCGGACGGTTCGCCGTCCGCGACGGGCGCAGGACCCAGGTGCTGGCCGGCCGGTCGGTACGCAGAACCGGCCACATTTCCCGGTAGATCCGCCGCCTACGATGGGCGCCATGGTCGCCTTCGCCCTCGCCGCCCTGCTCTTCCTCGCGTTCTGCGCCAGCGTCAGACAGGACCGGCGCCGCTTCAGCAACGCCGTGCTCCTGGGGCTGACCTTCCTGACCGCCTTCTCCGCCCTCTTCCTCCAGGTGGCCAAACTGCCCTTCTGGGCAGCCGTCACGGTCGTCGTACTCACCTTCGCCGCACCGGCGTTCGGCATCCTGGCCCTGGGCGTCCTCCTCGTCCGCAACGGCATGACGATGGTCCGCAAGGAGGGCTTCCGCCCGGCCAACCTGCTGTCGATGCTGGCCGGCCTCGCGATCTTCGCGCTGATCGCGCTGCTGGTCCTCGTCGGCGTGGTCGGCTCCCCCGTGCTGGGCGGCATCGCCGGGACCCTGACCGTCGTCGCCGGCTACGTCTCCTTCGTCTTCTTCTGCTTCCTCGGCTACGCCTTCCTCTACGGCCGCATCAAGGTGCGCGGCGACGTCGACCATGTGGTGATGCTCGGTTCGGGCCTGGTCGGCGGGGACCGCGTCCCGCCGCTGCTGGCCTCGCGTCTGCGCAAGGGGCAGCAGATCTACGAGGGCCAGCTGGCCCGGAGCGGTCGGCCGCCGGTCCTGCTCGTCTCGGGCGGCAAGGGCTCGGACGAGAAGGTCGCGGAGGCCCGGGCGATGGCGGACTGGCTGATCGCGGAGGGCGTGCCGGCGGAGCACATCGTGCTGGAGGACCGGTCCACCACGACCGAGGAGAACATGCTCTTCAGCCGGCAGATCATGGAGGCCCACGATCCGGACTACCGGTGCGTGGTGGTCACCAACAACTTCCACGCCTTCCGGGCCGCGATGCTGGCGCGCAAGACGGGCGTGAACGGGCAGGTCCTGGGCTCCCCCACCGCGAAGTACTACTGGCCCAGCGCCACCATCCGCGAGTTCGTCGCGGTCTTCTGGGAGCACCGGACGGTCAACCTGTCGATCTGCGGCCTGCTGGCCGTCTTCGGTGCGCTGGGCACGCTGGCCGCGGTCCTCGTCTGACCGGGGGCCGCCCGCGCACGGGGAGGTGCCGTGACTCCCCCCTGGCAGTCACGGCACCGGTCACGTCACCGATCAGACCCGCTGCCAGAGCGCCGGGACGTTCGGCGGCTCCCATCCGGTCTGGGCCTGGTGCCCCTGGATGCAGCGGTAGGTCGAGCCGCCGTGGGTGACGGTGGCGCCGGCCGCGTAGACGGTGCCGGCCTTCCAGGTGCCGCCCGGCTCCGGCTCGGGGCCGGGCCCGGGGCCCGGGTCGCTGCCGCTGACCTTGAGGGTCAGCCCGTACGCCGACAGGATCGGGTTCAGCGGCTGGAAGAAGGTGGTCCCGCCGCTGGAGCAGTTGCCGGAGCCGCCCGAGGTCACGCCCTGCGCCTGGCTCCCGGAGATGTAGGAGCCGCCGGAGTCGCCCGGCTCGGCGCAGACCGTCGTACGGGTCACGCCGGAGATGGTGCCCTCGGGGTAGGTGACGCTGGTGTTGTGCTGCTGGATCGTGCCGCAGTGCCACCCGGTGGTCGAGCCGGACCGGCACACCGACGCCCCGACCGGCTGCAGCACCGAACCGGCGACCTGCACGTTCGCGCCGCCGCTGCCCTTCACGTAGGGGGTCGGGGACCAGTTGGCGTTCGCTGCGACCCAGGCCATGTCGTTGCCCGGGAAGACCGAGGCCTGGAAGGAGCCCTGGGCGACCTGGTTGAAGCCGGTGGTGGTGGTCCCGGCGCGGCCGCAGTGCCCGGCGGTGGCGAAACCGCTCACGGTCCCCTTGGTCACGGGGAAGCCGACGGAGCAGCGGCCGCTGCCGTTCATGTAGTAGGCGTCCCCGCCGCGCAGGTCGTAGAGCGGACGCGGGGCCTCTGCCGTACGGAGGACCGTGACCAGGGCCGGGTCGGTGCCGGTCGCGGCGAGCAGCCGTGCGGCGGCCCCCGCCTCGGTCTCCTCGACGACGAGCGTGTTGGAGCGCGGGGCGACGTAGCGGACGGGGGTCGCGGGGCCCGCGGCCCGGTCCAGGGCGGCCTTGGCGCCGTCGAGGTCGGCCAGGGCTCGGGGGACGAGCTTCGCCCGGGCCCCGGTGGCCCGTATCGCGGCGGTGTCGGCGGCCCGCGTGGTGGCCACGGTGAGCACGGCGGAGTCGGCCCCGTCCACCCAGGCCCCGGCGAAGGCGGCGCCGAGCCGGTCCCGGAGGCGGGCGGCGGCGGCCCCGGCCTCGGCTTCGTGGGTGAGGCGGGCCTTGGCCTGCGTGGGGGTCAGGCCGAGGTCGCGCTGCATGGCGGCGAGCAGTTCGGGGGCCGCGTCGGCGGTGCGCAGGGTCGCGGCCGCGGAGGGTACTGCGGGGGCGGGGTCGGCGGTGGCGCCGCCCGTCCCGGCCAGCAGCAGCCCGGCGGCGGCCAGGGCGGTACACGCCGCGCGGGCGTGTCGCTTGAGCATGGGGGATCTCCTCGGTTTCCGGTGGGGGGTCTGCGGAAACCGTAGAAATCCGAACCGGTGCGCGGGAGCTGCCGGTTGGCCCCTTCCCCGGTGTTATGCCCGCGACCTCGCGGCGGCCGAAGTGCGTTCATGGGACGGCGGCCGGAGTATGGGGCCAGGGGAAAACGTAGGAGGTACGCGATGGTCAGTGAACCCGACGAGCAGCCCACGCGGTCGGACCGGCTCTTCACGGGCGGGGAACGACCGTACGACCCCGAGGACCTCGTGATGGCGACAGGCCACGACCCGACTCCGGAGCGGGTCGAGAAGGCCCGCAAGTTGATCGAGAAGGAGGGCCCGCAGGTCATCGAGCGCTACCTGCCGTAGCCGCTCGGAGGCTGCCCCACCGCCCCCGGTCCCGCTCTCCTCGGCCTCGTCGGCGATCGAGGCGCGGGGCCCGGGGCGGAGCCCCGCTCTTCCGGCCCCCTCCGCGTGTGAGGCGCCCGGGGCCCGGGGACGCGCCGCAAGGGTGCCGCACCCGCCCGTCGGCGCCGCACGGCTACGCAGCGGACGCCGGCACGGCCGCCCGCAGGCCCGAAGCCCCGGCCGACCTCGCCAGAGCCTGCGCGTGCGCTGCCCTCGCATGCCCCAGCACGTCCGCGGCCCGCGCAGCGACCCGTCCGCCGGGATGCCACCCGAGCACGTGCCGCCACACCAGCGGGGTCCCGGCGAGCGGCCGCGTGACCACCCCCGGGGTCACCGGAAAAGTGGCCCGGCACAGGCCGACCGCCCGCCCCACCTGCACCAGGTGCACACAGGAGGCGGTGTCGGTCTCGTAGACGCATGCGGGCGCGAATCCCGCCCGCACGCAGGCCGCGGCGAAGCAGTCGCCGAAGCAGCCGTCGCCGGGGACATCCGTCCATGCCTCGGCGGCCAGCTCGGCCAGCTCGACCTCGTCGCGCGGGGCCCGGGCCCGGGCCAGCGGGTGGTCCTGCGCCAGCATCACGTGCACCGGGTCGCGCGCCACCTCCATCCAGGCGAGCCGTCCCGGCTCGGGCGGCGCACTCTCCCCGCAGACGCCGACCAGCGCGAAGTCCAGCCGCCCGTCGGCGACGCCCCCGGCGACCTCCCTCTCCGACCATGAGGTGTAGGTCGTCACCGGCACACCCGGCTCCTCGTGCGCGAGCCGGTCCACGAGTCCGCCGAGCAGCGGTCCGTGCGTCCCGCCGAGGCGGTAGCCCGGCGCCCCCTGCCGGGCGAAGCGCCGGGCCTCCTCCTGGAGCTCGCACACCGCGGGCAGCAGCACTCTCGCCCGTTCCAGCACCAGCTGCCCGAGCGCGGTGGGCCGTACGCCCTCCCGCCCCCGCACGAAGAGCATGCCGCCCAGCGCCCGCTCGATCCGCTTCAGCTGCGTACTGAGCGCGGGCTGCGCCAGGCCGAGCGCGGTGGCGGCCCGGGTCAGGCTCCCGGCGTCGGCGACCGCCCTGACGATCTTGAGATGCCTCAGCTCCAGATCCATACGAAGAGCTTGGTCCAGACCTATAGACGTGCGCCATGGGTCGTACGCATCCAGAATCGTTAATGCTCGTTAGCCGCCAGGGGGCCGCAACCCTAAGGACAGGCAAATGCACACACTCGAAGTCGACTGGGACCACCCCACGGACCCGCGACCCGGTCCGCAGCTCGACCACGTCCGCGCGTACGTCAGCACCGCCGGCGCCGACGGGCACCTCTGGCACGGAGTCCCCACCCTGCTGCTCACGACGCTCGACCGCGCCACGGACGCCGCGGTACGCATTCCGCTGATCTACGGCGAGGACGCGGGCCGCTTCCTCGTCGTGGCGTCCGCCGACGGCGCCCCGGACCACCCCCGCTGGTACCGCAACCTCACCGCCCACCCGGAGGCCCGCCTCCAGGTGGGCGCCGCCGCCTTCGAGGCGACGGCGCACACGGCCACAGCGACGGAACGGGAGGTGTACTGGGAGATGATGACCGCCCTCTGGCCCCCCTTCGAGGACGACCAGGCGGCCGCCCGCCCCCGCGAGATCCCCCTGGTGATCCTGGAACGCCTTCCGGGCCGCTAGGGGGTCCTGCGGGGCTCGTCCCGAACCTCGAACCGCACCGAGCGCACCCTCAGGTGGTCGGTCGCGGGTCGGCCCATGGGGCGCAAACGCCACTGGGAGCCCGCGCAGTCGGCGTCGGCGTAGACGGTCGCCCAGGAGTCGGTCTGGTTCTGCGGGGCGTAGCCCGCTTCCACGTCGTCGGAGCCGACGGCGTAGAGGTTGACGCACTCGCCGCTGTCCGGGTCGTCCAGGATCACGCGCTGCTCCTGGCCGAAGTCGTCCGTGTACTTGTAGTGGAACTGGCCTTCGGCCGCCAGGGCCGAACCGGGCAGGGCGAGGACCATCGCGCAGGCTGCGACCGCGGCGGCCGCGGCATTGCGGAGCTTCATCGGGGGAAACCCTTCGGAGGGGACCGGGAGATCTGCGGGCACGACCCTAGGAGGGCCGGCCGCGGCGAATCGATCCTCCGAACGCCTTCGGCGTGGCGGATCAGCCGCGGTCGTAGACGGTCACCGCCACGTCCCGCTCGCACAGCGCCTCGGTGATCAGCGGCTCGACGCGCGACCATCTGCCGCCCGCGAGCCCGCAGCCGATTCTCGGCATGTGCACGCCCGCACCCAGCTCCACAGCATGTCCGGCCAGTGCGGCCAGGCAGCGCTCCAGCGCGTCGTAGCGGATCGGCGGTCCCCCGCTCCCGGTCCGCATCCCGCGCTGTCCGACCATGTTGGCCACCCACACGTCCGGCTTCACCCGCACCACCTGCACGGCGCCCAGCCCGAAGTCGTTGCCACCGCGCCCCCGGTGCCAGGCCCGGTACGCGGCCTCCGGCTCGGGCCACCGCTTCGAGACGGCCAGTACGAATCCCTTCCCCCACCCTCCGAGGTCGTTGCAGACGTGCGCAATGATCTTGGGCCCCTTGGCCTGGGGGCTCGTCGCATCCCCGGCGATGATCCTCAACGGCTTCATGCCCCGACGCTACGCCGCCCCGCCGACACCACCGTGCGGGCCGACCCAAACCGGGCCGACCCAACCGGGCCGACCCCACCGGGCCGCACGCGGCGTGGGCGTGGGGCGGCGGCGTTGGGGCGGGGCCGAAGCATGGCGAAAGCGGGGCGGGGGTGGGGGCGAGGCGGGGTGGGGCGAAGGCGGCGCGCAGGCGGGGCGGGGCGCAGGCGGGGCGAGCGAGGCGGGGCGAGTGAGACGGAAGCAGGGGGAGAGGCCCGGCGGAATGCGCGGGGGCAGGGTTTCGGCGGGGTTAGGGGGTGTGCTGGGGGTTTCCCGTCAGTCCCATCGCCTCTCCGGTTCGTGCCGGCCCGCCCTTCCCCCGCCTCTCACTCCGCCGCGCCTCCCACCACACCCCCACCCCGCTTCCGCCGCGCTCCGACCCCGCTCCACGCCACCGGCCCGGGGCGCGGGGGCCGCGGGCGGGAAGGCCCCGCCCGAGCGGACCCCCATACCCGCCCGTACCCGCTCAGAGGTACTCCCGCGCGAACTCCACCGCCCACTCGACCGCGGCCACCGGGACGCTGCCCGTTGCGGGGTCGATGGTCAGGCGGGCGTCCTCCCAGCCCCGGCCGTGTTCGCGGAAGATCGCGAAGTGCCCCTCCTCCGAGGTGCCCCCCGGCCTGACCAGGAACTCGATCGCCCGGTCGTCGCCATCCGTGCCGCTCGTGGTGATCGCCATGTCACCGACTAGGAACTCCACTGTCCCGCGCCCCTCACTCGCCGCCGCCCGGGCATCACTGGCCCCGGATCAGGACTCCAGCCTCCACGGCGGGCCGGGCGCCCGCATGAGTGCGCGTACTCACCCCGCGTACTCAGTCACCCCCACGATCCCCCCAAGGTGACGAGGGCAACACGCACCGCCCCGCCGCAGTTCGCCCCACCCATTCCGCAGGTCGGGATGCGGCCGTGGCCCCGGATTCCAAGGGAAGAGCACGGCGCCACCCGCCCATCGCGCCAATCGGGACAAAGCGGCCTTCCGGTCTCCGGGCGAAAAGGCGGGTCGAGCCCGCACCCGGGCCCGTAAGCTCCCGTCATGCAGGTGATCCAGTCAACCAAACTCGCCAATGTCTGCTACGAGATCCGCGGCCCCGTGCTCGAAGAGGCGATGCGGCTCGAAGCAGCAGGTCATCGCATCCTCAAGCTCAACACGGGCAACCCCGCGGCCTTCGGCTTCGAGTGCCCGCCGGAGATCCTCGAGGACATGCTCCGCAACCTGGGCACCGCCCACGGCTACGGCGACGCGAAGGGCCTGCTGTCCGCGCGCCGTGCGGTCATGCAGCACTACCAGACCAAGGGCATCGACCTGGACGTCGAGGACATCTACCTCGGCAACGGCGTCTCCGAGCTGATCCAGATGTCGATGCAGGCGCTGCTCGACGACGGCGACGAGGTACTGGTCCCGGCACCGGACTACCCGCTGTGGACGGCTTCCGTCTCCCTCGCCGGCGGCACGGCCGTGCACTACCGCTGCGACGAGCAGTCCGACTGGATGCCGGATCTCGCCGACATCGAGCGCAAGATCACCGACCGCACCAAGGCGATCGTGATCATCAACCCGAACAACCCGACCGGCGCCGTCTACGACGAGGAGATGCTGCGCGGGCTGACGGACATCGCGCGCCGCCACAAGCTGGTCGTCTGTTCGGACGAGATCTACGACCGGATCCTGTACGACGGCGCCCAGCACTTCAACACGGCCGCCATCGCCCCGGATCTGCTGACGCTGACCTTCAACGGCCTGTCCAAGAACTACCGGGTCGCGGGCTACCGGGCCGGCTGGATGGCCGTGTGCGGCCCGAAGAAGCACGCCACGGACTACATCGAGGGCCTCACGATCCTCGCGAACATGCGCCTGTGCGCGAACATGCCCTCGCAGCACGCGGTGGCCACCGCGCTCGGCGGCCGGCAGTCCATCGAGGACCTGGTCCTGCCCGGCGGACGGATCCTGGAGCAGCGCAACGTCGCGCACGACCTGCTCACCCGGATCCCGGGCGTCACCTGCGTGAAGCCCAAGGGTGCTCTGTACGCCTTCCCGAAGCTGGACCCGACCGTCTACAAGATCAAGGACGACCGGCAGATGGTCCTGGACCTGCTGCGGGCCGAGAAGATCATGGTCGTCCACGGCACTGGCTTCAACTGGCCAGAGCCCGACCACTTCCGGATCGTGACCCTGCCCAACGCCAAGGACCTGGCCGATGCCGTGACCCGGATCGGGAACTTCCTGGACGGCTACAGCCAGGCCTGACCGCACACACTCGGACAACAACAGGATCCAGCTCAACTTTAGAACCGATCCAATGTAGGATGGTCTCCTGACCACGCAGGAGGCCTCCTCATGTACGAGCCGATCCGCACGAAGCCGGTCGTCCAGCGCATGGGCGGCGCCACGGTCGACTATCCCCACAGCAGCCGCGGCGAAGCGCTGGCCGTCCAGCTCGCCGGCCACCTCTCAGCCCTGCTCGCCGTCACCGACGAGCTCGGGCTCGACGAGGCCGCCGCCCAGATCGCCGCCCAGGTGACCCGGCTGCGCGGGGCCCAGCCCGTCCGGGCACCCCAGGGCCCCGGCGGGGACGCCGCCGCGCTGCACCAGCGCGCGCACGACCTCGCCGCCCGCGCACTCCTCGTCGCCGCGTCCCGCGCCGACACCACCGTCGCGATCCTCGCCGCCGAGCGCATGGACGCGCACGCCGCCGCCCTGGAGTCCCTGGACCCGGCCGGCGCCCTCTAGACGGCCCCGGTCCGGGGCCGCGGAGGCTCCGGACCGGGTGCCATGACTCCCAGCGGCCGACACCTCCGGGCCCTCCCGCCGCCCGCGCGCGGCCAATGAATTGGACAGATCCCGACCTGCCGAACACGATGTTGGCTGAAACATCGCGGCAGCACGGGGGAGGCCGCTCACGTGAACCATCTCCTCCACTCCGCTTCGTCCCCGATCGAGCACCCTGGAGAGATGCGCCAATGAGCTTCGGCGATCCGAACAACCCGTACGGCCAGCCCCCGCAGGGCCAGCCCGGCTACGGCCAGCAGGCCCCGCAGGGCGTCCCCCCGCAGTACGGCTACCCGCAGCAGCCGGCGCCGGGCGCGGCCCCCCAGTACGGCTACCCACAGCAGACCCCGCCGCCGGCGCCCTACGGCGCGTACCCGCCCCCGGGCATGCCGGGGATGGCCGGGGGCATGCCGCCGCTGGCCCACTGGGGTCTGCGCTTCGGCGCGTACCTGCTCGACATCCTCATCATCGTCGGCCCGATGTACGCCTTCACCGGCATCGGCGTCGCCATCGACGGCGGCGAGAGCGGCGTCGGCGCGGTGCTCGGCCTCCTCGGCTTCCTGTACACGATCGGCATGGGCTTCTTCCAGGTCTACAAGGAAGGCACCACCGGCCAGACGATCGGCAAGAAGGTCGTCGGGATCAGCCTGCACCGCGAGGCCGACGGCGCCACGCTCGGCTTCGGCATGGCCTTCGTGCGCAAGCTGGCGCACTTCCTGGACAGCATCTCCTGCTACCTCGGCTGGCTGTGGCCGCTGTGGGACGAGAAGAAGCAGACGTTCGCCGACAAGGTGTGCAGCACCGTCGTCGTCAAGGTGAACAAGAACGGCTGACCGGGCACCCGCCCCACCGGCTACGGAAGCCCCGGTGTCGGGGTGGCCTGCGTGAACTCCGCGCCGGCCACCCCGCACCAGGGCACCGTCGCCACCGGCCACACCGGGCCGACCGCCTCCCCGTACTCGGTCGCGCCCGGGGCCACCCCCGGGATCCTCACCAGCGCCTGGGCGGCCCGCCGGCCGGGATCCGCCTCCGCCCGGTCGCGGAACTCCACCGTCACGACGTACGCGCCGACGCCCTCGGCCCGCCCGGTCGCCTCCACCGCGGCCGCCACCCGCCGGCTGGCCGGATCGACACGGCAGCCGGTGACCCGTACGTCCTGCACCGCCGCCCGCGGCGGCGCCTCCGGCTGTTCACCGCCGCTCGCCCACACGTACAGGCCCAGCGGAGCGAACACCAGCAGCCCGGCGATCGTCACCAGGCCGACCAGCCAGCCCTGCCACTTCAACGCGCTCACGCCCATGCCCCCGATCCTCCCGGGCGGCCGCCCCGCCCACCAGCACCCGCGAACTCACACAGCATTTCGAAGTGGGACCGCCTGGACACCTGACGTTCACTCAAGACGGCGCGGAATGTGGGTTTCCGTGAGCAGGCTGCACCCGTGAGACGCATCCTGGGAATCCTCCTGGGTCTCCTCCTCGTCGGCGGCGTGCTCTACGTCGCACTGCAGGGGCAGGATCACCCGGAATCCACGGCAACGAAGACCGTGCGTGGCGTCATCGGTTCGGAGAAGTCCGAGTTCTTCCGCGACCCCGACGTCGTCAAGGCCCTTGCCGCCAAGGGCTACACCGTGAAGACGGAGACCTCGGGCTCCTGGGCGATGGACCAACTCGCCCTCAGGGAATTCGACTTCGCCTTCCCCGGCAGCAGTGAACCCGCCAAGGAGGTGGCGGCGGCCGCCGGGCTCAAAGGAGCGCAGGAGACCAAGCCCTTCTACTCCCCGCTCGTCGTGATCGCCCGACCGGGCGCGGCGCAGGTACTGGCCGCAGGCGGCCTCGCCACCATGACCGGCAAGAACTCCGGGACCCTGCTGATGGGCCCCTTCCTGAAGGCCGCCGCCGAGGACCGCACCTGGCAGCAGCTGACCGGCTCCTCCGCGTACGCCGAGCTGACCGGCACGGTGTTCGTCAAGACCACCGACCCGGCCTCATCCAACTCCGGCGCGCTCTTCCTCGCCGCCACCTCCAACGTCGCGAACGGCAACACCGTCGTCGCCGACGATGCCGGGATCGAACGCACCGCGCCCCTGATGCGCAAGCTGATCTCCGTCCAGGGCGCTCTGGAGACCAGCACCGACGACCCCTTCCGGGCCTTCATCAGCGGCAGCGGCGAACCGCTGATCCTGGTGTACGAGTCCCAGGTCGCCTCGCTGCTGCTGCAGAAGCAGAACCCGGGCGAGATGGTGGTGCTCTACCCGGACACCACCGTGAACACGGCGCACACCTTCGTACCGCTCAGCGAGGACGCGAAGGAGCTGGGCACGCTCCTTGCCACCGATCCGAGGCTGCGCGAGCTGGCCGTGCTCCGCGGGTTCCGCCCGCAGGACGGCGTGGCCGAGTTCACCGCCGCGACCGCCCCGCACGCCGACCACCTCAACCCGGGGCTCACCGGCATCCGCCAGGTCGGCACACCCACCGTCAAGATCCTCATGGCGCTCGCCCAGCGCGCCAAGGGCTAGGGGGACCCCACCATGACTTCGACACCTCCCGAGGACACCCCGCTGGTCCTCAGCGCTCCCGAGCCCGTCGCCCCCGTCCACAAGGAGCAGGCCGCCGGACTCGTACCGCTCGAGGACGGCGTCCGCGACGAGATGGCCCGCCGGGCCGGGGAGTACGTCGGCTCGCTCGCCGGGATCGACGCCCGCTCCCCCGAATTCGCGCAGCGCATCGGCGAGATCGCCGCACTCGGCTCGGCCGACATACGCACCGCCGCCCAGCAGTCCAACCGGATGCTGGAGCGGGCCGTGCGCTCCCTCGGCACCGACGCCGGGGCCGACGCGCAGGCGCGGGTCGCCGGCTCCCTGGTCGAGCTGCGGCGCACGGTCGAGGACCTCGACCCGCGGGACACGCCCGCCAAGGGCGCCCGCAAGCTCCTGGCGAAGCTGCCGGGCGGCAACAGGTTCCGCGACCATGTGGCGAAGTACGCCTCCTCGCAGGCCACCTTGAACCGGATCGTGGGGGCGTTGCGCAGCGGCCAGGACGAGCTGCGCCGCGACAACGCGGCCCTGCACACCGAGCGTTCCCGGCTCTGGGAGACGATGGGCAGGCTCCAGGAGTACGCCGTCCTCGCCGAGGCTTTGGACGGCGCCGTCGCCCAGCGGGTCGCCGAGACCGAGCACACGGACCCGCGGGGAGCCGACGCGCTGCGCGCGGACGTGCTCTTCCCCGTTCGGCAGAAGCACCAGGACCTGCTGACGCAGCTGGCCGTATGCGCCCAGGGGTACCTGGCGATGGACGTGGTCCGGCGCAACAACGACGAGCTGATCAAGGGCGTCGACCGGGCGGCCACGACCACCGTCTCGGCACTGCGCATCGCGGTGATGCTGGCTTCGGCGCTGGACAGCCAGCGCACGGTGATCGAGCAGGTCAACGCCCTGAAGGGGACCACGGAGGACCTGATCCGGGGCAACGCGGACATGCTGTCCGCGCAGAGCGGCGAGATCCAGCGGATCGCGGCGGATCCGGCGGTGGGTGCGGAGACCCTGCGGACGGCCTTCGCCCAGATCTACCGGACGCTGGACGCGATCGACACCTTCAAGGTGCAGGCCGCGGAGAACATGGCGGCGACGGTGGAGTCGCTGGCCGGTGAGCTGCAGAACGCGTCGGCGTACCTGGCGCGGACGCGGACCGCCGGTGCGCTCGAGGGCGGTGCCCTGTGAGCGCGGCCGGGACGGTACGGGTGGTCGAGGCTCCGCCCCGGCTCCCGCGGCCGCGGCGCCGGCGGGCGCCGACCGCCCTCGCGCTCGCCCTCGCCGTGTTCGCTGCGGCCACGGCCTGCACCTCGGACGAGCCCGCGGGGTCCGCCGGGACGGCTTACAGGGAGGGCACCCTGCGGGTGCTGGCTTCCAGTGAGCTCGCCGACATGGAGCCGGTGCTGGAGCAGGCCCGGAAGGCCACCGGCGTCACCGTGAAGCTCACGTGGTCCGGGACGCTGGACGCCGCCGAGCAGGTCGCCTCCGGGCAGGCCGACGGCACGTACGACGCGATCTGGCTCTCCTCCAACGACTACCTGAGGCTGCGGCCCGAGGCTGCCGGAAAGCTCTCCAGCGAGACCCCGGTGATGTCCTCGCCCGTCGCCCTCGGCGTGAAGCCGGAGGCGTTGGCCCGGCTCGGCTGGAAGCCCGGTGAGGTGACCTGGCCGGCGGTGCACGAGGCCGTCGCCGCCGGGAGGCTGACGTACGGGATGACCGATCCGGTGCGTTCCAACTCCGGTTTCTCCGCGCTGGTGTCGGTGGCGTCGGGGCTCTCGGGCGCGCAGTCGGCGCTGAGCGACGCGGACGTGAAGGCGGCCACGCCGCGGCTGAAGGAGTTCTTCGCCGGGCAGAAGCTGACGTCGGGCTCCTCGGGCTGGCTCGTCTCCGCGTACGGCAAGCGCGGGGACGTGGACGCGCTGGTGAACTACGAGTCGGTGCTGCTGTCGATGAACCGTGACGCGAAGGGTGCGGGAGCTCCGCTGACGGTGGTCCGGCCGCGCGACGGTGTGGTCACGGCCCACTACCCGCTGACGCTGCTGACCTCGGCCCCGGCCGGGGCCCGTGATGCGGGGCGGGCACTGGCGGACTACCTGCGGGGCTCCGAGGCGCAGCAGGCGATCACCGGGCAGACCTTCCGCCGGCCGGTCGCGGCCGGGGTGGCGCCGGCGGCCGGGCTGGACCAGGAGAAGCGGCGCGAGCTGCCGTTCCCCGGCTCGCGGGGCGTCGCCGACGGGCTGCTGGCCTCGTACGAGAACGAGCTGCGCCGGCCCTCGCGGACGGTGTATGTGCTGGACACCTCGGGTTCGATGAGCGACGAGGACCGCATCGGGCGGCTGAGGTCGGCGCTCACCGCTCTGACGGGCACGGGCACTTCGGGCACCGGGCGGCGTTTCCGGGACCGCGAGGAGGTCACGCTGCTGTCCTTCGGTTCGAAGGTGAAGGAGGTGAACACGCACGTGGTGGAGCCGGGCGATCCGGGGCCGGCCCTGGATGCGATCCGCGGTGACGTGAAGTCGCTGAAGCCGGAGGGGGGTACGGCGATCTACAGCAGTCTGGAGGCGGCATACGAGCAGTTGGGCAAGGGCGGCACGGACGCCTTCACCTCGATCGTGCTGATGACGGACGGCGAGAACACCGAGGGCGTCGGAGCGGAGCACTTCGACTCCTTCTACGCGCGGCTGCCCGAGGCGCAGAAGCGGACGCCGGTCTTCGCCGTCCTGTTCGGCGACTCGGACCGCAAGGAGCTCACCCATATCACCGAACTGACCGGCGGGAGGCTCTTCGACGCCACCGGCACGGGGGTCCCCCCAGGGGTGGCCGGGGGAGGTTCGCTGGCCGGAGCCTTCGAGGAGATCCGTGGCTATCAGTAGGGCGACCGGAGCCTTGAAGTACCTGGAGTCGCGGAAGAACCTGGCCGGCTCGGCCTGCGGGGTCGTCGGCCTGGCCTTCACCCTGGCCGGGGTGGCCGGTGCGTACTGGCCGCTGGTGGTCGCCGGGCTGTACGGGGCGGGCGCGCTGATCGCGCCGCCGGAGCGGACGGCGCCGCCGCCCTTCGACCCGCGCGAGGAGCTCGGCGTCCTGCGCGAGGACTTCGGGCGGCTGGGCGCGTATGTCGACGGGGTGGAGCTGCCGTCGGGGCCCGGGGAGGCGCTCCGGGAGCTGCTGGAGCTGTACGGGGCGCTGCTGGAGCCGGGATGGGTGGCCGATGTGCTGGCCGCCGACCCGGAGGCCGTGCACGCCGTGTCCCGGGCGGTGCGCCAGGACCTGCCGGAGAGTGTGGACGCGTACAACCGGACCCGCTGGTGGAGCCGGATGGGGCCGGGCGGTGAGGCGCCGGAGCGGCACCTGGAGCGGCAGCTGGGGCTCCTGCGCGAGGAGGCGCAACGCGTAACGGCGGGCCTCCACGAGGTGGAGGCCCGCCGTCAGCAGACGCACACGGCCTACCTGGAGGAGCGCGGACGCTCCTGACAAGGCAGGTCGGTGCTGCGGTGGGCGCCGCTTGGTCGGGGGCTCCCACAGCGGTGGGACGCCGCTTGGTCGGGGGCTCCCACGTTCATCGGCCCTTGTTCAGGGCGTGCCCTTCTTCAGGGCGTGTCCCGGCTCAGCCCAGGCGCTCCACGAGGGCGTGGTACTGCTCCCACAGCTCCTTGGGGGTGTGGTCGCCGTAGGTGTTGAGGTGCTCGGGGACCAGGGCGGCCTCCTCGCGCCAGACCTCCTTGTCGACGGTGAGGAGGAAGTCGAGGTCCTCGGCCGGGAGGTCGAGGCCGTCGAGGTCGAGGGAGTCCTTGGTCGGCAGGATGCCGATGGGGGTCTCCACGCCTTCGGCGGTGCCGTCGAGGCGGCCGACGATCCACTTCAGGACACGGCTGTTCTCGCCGAAGCCGGGCCACACGAACTTGCCCGCGTCGTTCTTGCGGAACCAGTTCACGTAGTAGATCTTCGGGAGCTTGGCGGCGTCCGCGGAGGCGCCGACCTTGACCCAGTGGGCCATGTAGTCGCCCATGTTGTAACCGCAGAACGGCAGCATGGCGAAGGGGTCGCGGCGCAGCTCGCCGACCTTGCCCTCGGCGGCGGCGGTCTTCTCGGAGGCGATGTTCGAGCCGATGAAGACGCCGTGGTTCCAGTCGAAGGACTCGGTGACCAGCGGCACGGCGGAGGCGCGGCGGCCGCCGAAGAGGATCGCGGAGATCGGGACGCCCTTGGGGTCCTCCCACTCGGCGGCGATCGTCGGGCACTGGGAGGCGGGGACGGCGAAGCGGGCGTTGGGGTGGGCGGCCGGGGTCCCGGACTCCGGCGTCCAGTCGTTGCCCTTCCAGTCGATCAGGTGGGCGGGCGCCTCTTCGGTCATGCCCTCCCACCAGACGTCGCCGTCGTCGGTGAGCGCGACGTTGGTGAAGACGGTGTTGGCGTACATGGTCTTCATGGCGTTGGCGTTGGTGTGCTCGCCGGTGCCGGGGGCGACGCCGAAGAAGCCGGCCTCGGGGTTGATCGCGTAGAGGCGGCCGTCCTCGCCGAAGCGCATCCAGGCGATGTCGTCGCCGATGGTCTCGACCGTCCAGCCGGGGATCGTGGGCTCCAGCATGGCGAGGTTGGTCTTGCCACAGGCGGACGGGAACGCGGCGGCGAGGTACGTCGGCTCGACGGTCTCGCCCTCGCCGGCCGGCGGGGTGAGCTTGAGGATGAGCATGTGCTCGGCGAGCCAGCCCTCGTCGCGGGCCATGACGGACGCGATGCGCAGGGCGTAGCACTTCTTGCCGAGCAGGGCGTTGCCGCCGTAGCCGGATCCGTAGGACCAGATCTCGCGGGACTCGGGGAAGTGCGAGATGTACTTGGTGGTGTTGCAGGGCCACGGCACGTCGGCCTCGCCCTCGGCGAGCGGAGCGCCGAGGGTGTGGACGGCCTTGACGAAGAACCCGTCGGTGCCGAGCTCGTCGAGGACGGGCTGGCCCATGCGGGTCATGGTGCGCATGGCGACGGCGACGTAGGCGGAGTCGGTGATCTCGACGCCGATGGCGGAGAGCTCGGAGCCGAGGGGGCCCATGCAGAACGGGACGACGTACATCGTCCGGCCCTTCATGGAGCCGCGGAAGATGCCCTTCTCTCCCGCGAAGATCTCCTTCATCTCCGCCGGGGCCTTCCAGTGGTTGGTCGGGCCCGCGTCCTCCTCCTTCTCGGAGCAGATGTAGGTCCGGTCCTCGACGCGCGCGACGTCGGAGGGGTCGGAGGCGGCGTAGTAGGAGTTCGGGCGCTTCGTCTCGTCGAGCTTCTTGAACGTTCCCTTGGCGACGAGCTCCTCGCACAGGCGCTCGTACTCGCCCTCGGAGCCGTCGCACCAGACGACGCGGTCCGGCTGGGTGAGGGCGGCGATCTCGTCCACCCAGGAGATCAGCGCTGCATGCTTGGTGGGAAGAGTCGAACTGGTGGGAGCCGCGTTGTCGCGCGCCACGATTGCTCCTTGTTGAGGGGTTTGTTTGGTGTAGGCCCCGTGGGGGCTGCGACCCGGACGCTTCGCGCTCCGCTCATCCGGTGTCGACCGCACTCATCTGATCATCCGGTGGATGTGCGCATATGTCCAGAGGGCCTCTCACGTGAGCATTGCCACGTCCGTCAATCTTCCGTAAAGAGGATGAGCGGAAACCTACGGACCCGTAGGTAGCATGGCGCGCATGACTTCTGACGCCGCCGCCGTCCCCGCCCCCGAGGCCGCCGCGGCCTCCGAGGCCTCCCCGGTCATCGAGGCCGCGGAAGCCGTCGAGTCCGCAATCGAGGCCAAGCCGCTGCTGCGCGGCTGGCTCCATCTCGGCATGTTCCCCGCCGTGGTCGTCGCCGGCCTCGCGCTGATGGCCTTCACCGACTCGACCCGGGCCCGCGTCGCCTGCGGCGTCTACATCCTCACCGCCTGCCTGCTCTTCGGCGTGAGCGCGGTCTACCACCGCGGCACGTGGGGCCCGCGCGGCGAGGCCATCCTGCGACGGCTCGACCACGCCAACATCTTCCTGATCATCGCGGGCACCTACACCCCGCTGACCGTCCTGCTGCTCCCGCCCTCCACCGGCCGGACCCTGCTGTGGGCGGTGTGGATCGCGGCCGCCGCCGGCATCGCCTTCCGCGTCTTCTGGGTCGGCGCCCCGCGCTGGCTCTACACCCCCTGCTACATCGCCATGGGCTGGGCGGCCGTCTTCTTCCTGCCCGACTTCATGCGCACCGGCGGCATCGCCGTCCTGGTCCTGGTGATCGTCGGCGGTCTCCTCTACAGCGTCGGCGGGGTCATCTACGGCATGAAGCGGCCCAACCCCTCCCCTCGCTTCTTCGGCTTCCACGAGGTGTTCCACTCGCTGACCCTCGCGGCCTTCGTCGCCCACTACGTCGGCATCTCGCTCGCCGCCTACCAGCACTGAGCCCGCCGGGAGGGGCCCGGCCGCACTCTCGCGGCCGGGCCCCTGCTGCGTGCGTTCAGCAGGCGTAGCCGTCGCCGTCAGGGTCCAGCCGCAGCGGATCGCTGCCGTTGACCTTCAGGCGCTTCGGGTACTCGTGGGAGGCCAGCCACTCGCAGCGGGCCTTCGTCGTCGCCTTCACCTCGGCCGGGAACCGGGTCGGCACGCACACGTTGGCCGTGCCGTAGTGCCGGTCGCAGCCCGCCACGCTCGGCGCGACCGGGACGGAGTCCCGCTTCGCCGGGTTCGGCTTGGCCGGCCCCAGCCTGTCCGCGAAGGTGTGCTCGTGCGCGGACGGCTGCTGCTGGGCGGCCACCGGCACGGACGGACCGCCCAGGTGCACCCACGTCGCGATCGACGGGACGCCGTTGGCGTCGACCGCGAAGAGCATGTACCAGCCGGGCGGCGCCAGGTTGGGGTTGCTCGTGACGTTCAGGTCGATGTTGTTGCCGTCCACCGTCATGGGCAGGTCCACGAACCGCTGGTTCGGGTCCGAGGAGTGCGTCACCGCCGCCGGGCGGATCAGCTCCGCCTTGGCGATCGGCCGGTTCACGGTGATCCGCTGCGTGTCCCCGTACACCCACTGCGTGTCGATCACCGAGGTGATCTGCGGGCGGGTGCCCTTGAACAGGTACGGCGGCGTGTAGATCGACACGTTGTGGTTGTAGGTGCCGTTGCCCGGGTTGTCGCCCACCGACATGACGCGGCCGTCGGGCATGAGGAACGACGCCGAGTGGTAGGTCCTCGGGATCGGGTCGGTCGCCAGGCCCGCCTGGTAGCTGTTGGTGGCCGGGTCGAAGAACGAGGCCTCGAAGACCGGGTCGGCCCGGTCGTGCAGCCCGCCGCCCGTCTCCAGCACCTTGCCGTCCGGCAGCAGCACCGCCGAGACGTACATCTTGCCCTCGGCGCCGGTCTGCGGCCGCTTCCCGGTGCCCGTGTCGACCAGCCCCTGGGGCAGGTCCGGGCCGGCCGTGTAGGCGGGGCTCGGCTTCTTCAGGTCGATGATGTCGGTGATCCGGTTCGCCGCCGGATTGCGTTCGTTGTTGCCGCCGCCGATCGTCAGGACCCGCTGGTCCTGGGCCGGGGGCAGCAGCACGCTCGCCGACTCGTCCCGCTCGTCCTTGTTGCGCAGGCCCGGCACGTCGGTGATGGTGTTGGCGTCGTGGTCGTAGATCGAGGCGCCCGTCCCCGGGGTGCCGTTGCCGAACGTGTGGCTGCCCGAGTAGAAGAGCCGCCCGTCCTGCATCAGGATCATCGACGGGTACAGACCCCAGTACGACCAGGTCTGGTTGACCTCGTTCATCGGCAGCCACTTGTTCTGCGCCGCCGAGAACTTCTCCGCGGTCACGTTGCCCGTGGAGTCCTCCTTCAGCCCGCCGAAGGAGATCACGTCACCGTTGCCGAGGACCGTCGCCGACGGGTACCAGTGCCCGCCGTTCATGTCGTTCGTCCTGGTGTACGTCTCGGTGGCCGGGTCGAAGGTGTACGAGTCCTTCAGCCCCTGGTAGCCGATCGAACCGTCGGCCGACGGATAGCCCTTGTTCCCGCTCATCACCAGCACCCGGCCGTCCGCCAGTTGCACGTGCCCCGCGCAGAACATGTCGACCGGCGTCGGGATCGTCCTGAACGACCCGTTCGCTGGGTCGTAGACGGCAGACGTGAAGGTGCCCGCGTTGAACTGCGCGATGTCGTTGCCCGAGCCCGCGATCAGCAGCACCTTGCCGTTCTTCAGCACGACGGCGTGCATGGAGCGCACCGGGTTCTGCGCGGGGATCACCTCCCACCTGCCCTTGGCGCATTGTTCCGCCGTACCCGAACAGGCCGGCTGCGGAGGGACCGCGCCCACCTCCTCCAGGGCGTAGTCGTCGGAGGTGAGCGTGCCCACGCCGTACACCGACAGACCCCATGCGATCTTGTCCGTGTTCGGCGGGACGACCGGCGTACGCACCTCCGTACGGGCCCACCCGGCACTGACGGGCGGATTCTGCAGGTCGGTCCAGTACTGCCAGCCCGACGTCGTGTCACGGCGGAACACCGTCACCGACACGTCAGGGGTGTTCGACTTGTACCACGCGGACAGGTCGTACTGCCTGCCCGGCGTCACCGTCGGCGCGCACGTGGTGTTCTCGGTGACCAGCGCCTTGCGGTCGCCGTCCACCCGACGGGTCAGGGACACCCTCATCGCCTTGGTGCCGCTGTGTGCGTCGGCGACGGTCGCGAAGGTGAAGTCGTTGTCGCCCCAGCCGGACTTGGACCAGCAGGACGGCATGTCGGAGCCGGCGGCGCCGGCGGTCTCGAAACCGGGATTGGAGAGCAGATTGGGCGGACCGGCCGTGGCCTGCTGCGGTGCGGTGAGCAGCAGACCCGCGGTCATCGCCCCGACGGCGAGCAGTGCGGCACGCCGCCCCGCCCTCCGCCGGAAGATCGGACGCATGGAAAGGTTCCTTTCTGTGCGGCTCAACTCCTGCTGTGACGCCCCGGCTCGGCCGGGGACGCATCGCCCCGGGGCGTGTCCACCGGGGGCGTATCGGCCGGGGGCGTACGGCGCGGCAGATAGACGAGGGCCTCGGTCGCCGCGAACCGCAGGACGAAGGTGGTCACCAGCGCCAGCGCCGTGGCGGGCAGCACCGCCATCCCGAGCTGGGCGACGAACACCGCGATCAGCGGGATGCGCAGCAGCAGATCGGCATTGGCGAGCAGCGCGAACCGGCCCAGCCGGTCCGCCCAGTGACGGTGCCGGCGCCGCTCCCGGAACAGCAGGACCTCGATGAGGACGAAGTTCCACAGCACTCCGGCCTGGTTCGCGACGATCTCGGCCGGGAGGTAGTGCATCCCCGCCCCCGTCAGCAGCCACAGCGCCGCCAGGTTCGGCACGAACCCGGTGAGACCGATCAGGCCGAAGCCGATCATCCGCGCCGGCGGGGCCGCCGAACGCAGCGACGCCAGGTGCGCCAGGAAACGCATGCCCTCACGGGCCGTGGACTTCGACTCCCCCGCGAAGCGCTCCTGGAAGACGAGGGCACCTCCGCCACCCGGGCCGGACGGCAGCGCACCGCCAGCTCCAGGAGGATCTTGTAGCCGAGCGGTGTGAGCGCCTCGGCGGTCACCGCCGAGCGGCGCATCGCGAAGAACCCGCTCATCGGATCACTGATGCCGCGCAGCGCACGCGGGAAGAGCCCCTTCGTCAGCCACGTCGCCCCCCGGGACACTGCGACGCGGTAGCTCCCGGCCAGCCCGGCCCGGCTGCCGCCGCTGATGTAGCGGGACGCGACCACGAGGTCCGCCCCGGTGCGCTCGCCCTCGCCGACGAGCTCCGGAACCAGGTGGGGCGGATGCTGCAGGTCGGCGTCCATGACGACGATCCAGTCGGAGTCGGCCCGGCCGATGCCCTCCACGACCGCGCCGCCGAGGCCCCCCTCGGCCACCTCCCGGTGCAGGACCGACACCGGGAAGGGATGGCCGGCGGCGGCCTTCTCGATGACGGCGGGGGTGTCGTCCGTGGAGTCGTCCACGAACAGCACCTCACAGGGCAGGCCGCCGGGGAGCGCCTGACCGAGCCGGTGGAGCAACTCGCCGATGTTCCCGGCCTCGTTGAAGGTCGGGATGATCAGGGTGACACTGCCGGGCACGACAAGCGGTGCATGCCGCTCTGCATCGACCGGGGCGCGCAGGGACCACAGGTCCTCGGTCATGGCGGCTCAGCTCCCACTCGCGCGGTCGGTGCGGCGGATCTCGATGCGGTCCTCACCCGCACCGAAGACGGCCACCACGGTCGAATGCTCCAGCGCGGCCTTCACCGTCGGCAGGTCCACCGCGTCACGGCGCACCGTGGGCGAGGAGACCACGTAGTCGATGTCCCGCCAGCCGCCCGGCAGGGTCTTGGCGACCGCGGGGTCCAGGTCGGCCTTGTAGAACCAGATGGCACCCGGCCCCGGCTCGAAACCGTGGTGCACCGCGTCCAACCAGAGCGCGTCATCGAGCAGCACCCGGGTGCCCGCCGGGTCGGCGACCTCGCTGCCCAGCCACGCCGCGGCCTGCCGGTACGGGGCGTTCGCGTCGACCGTCAGCGCGGTGCGGTTGCCCTCGTACCAGCGCGGCAGCACGTACACCGCCGCCGCCGCGGCCAGTAGGCCGAGCACCGTCCAGCGCACCCACACCCGTGGCCCGCGCGCCCCCGTCCCGCGGCGGCGGCGCAGTACGGCGTGCGTGACGCCGGCGGCGCCGCCCGCCAGGACCAGGGCGAGGAACGGCAGCGCCTGGATCACGTACATCGCGGGCAGGTAGCCCGACGGCCGCATCGCCACGGCGGCGAGGATGACGGCGGCGAGCGCCGGACCGGCCAGCGCCCGCGCGGTCACCGACCGGCGCACGGTGACGATCAGCAGCACCGCGCCGGCCAGGCCCCCGAGCGGGAGGACGGTGTCGTAGTAGAGCCAGGACCGGAACACGCCGTTCGAGCCGGAACCGGGCGTGAGGATGAAACCGGACCCCTCGCGCCCCATCTGGTAGGTGATGCCGTCGATCAGCGAGACGTGCCCGGAGCCGGGCAGCAGCTCGCCGTTGAGCAGGGCGTACAGCGGGTACGACAGGCCGATCAGCGCACAGGCGGTCACGGCCCCGGTGACGGCGAACTTCCTGGTGTCGCGGTGGCTGTGCCGCCACATGGTCACCAGCAGCGCCGGGAGCACCACCAGCATCGTCTCCTTGGTGAGGACCGCGGTGGCGGCCGCCAGCCCGGAGGCGAAGTGGTGCCACAGGTGGCGGTTCGGCGACGCGGCGAGGCAGAACGCCAGCAGCATCCACATCACGGCGATGTTGTCGAGGAAGATCTCCCGCTGGAGGACCACGGACAGCGGCGACAGGCCGAAGAGCGCCATCGCGAGCCCGGCCGCCCACCGCGGCAGCCACAGCCGGCGTGCCAGGACGTAGAGCAGCACCGAGGACGCGGCGGAGACCGCGAGCATCGCGAACCGCATCGGCGCGACGGTCATCCACTCCGGGACGAACAGCGACGGCAGGTACGTCAGGGCCGCCACCTGGATCCAGCCGAGCGGCGGATGGTCGTACCAGTACGTGTAGTGGGCCAGACCCTCACCCTGCTGGACCGCCCACGCCTGGGCCAGGTAGGTGCCCTCGTCGTCGCTCAGGGTCGGGAAGTTCGTGATGTTCCAGCCCTGGACGGCGATGATCACGAGCAGCAGGGCCCCGCACAGCAACAGGTCGGGGCGGGAGGAGCGGAAGCGCACGAGCGGGCGGGCGGGCGGGGCCGGGCGGACACCGAGCCCGCCCGCCGTGGTGCGCCGGGCGGGGGCGGCCGGGGTCGCGGTCCCGGGCCCGGGGGCAGTGGCCGTGGGCAGGGTGGCGGTCACCGGTGGCTGTCCTCTCGGATCGCGGCGGAGGCGGAAGCGGAGGTGGCGGAAGCGGAGGCGGAGGCGGCGGACGGGGCCGAAGCGGATACGGGGACGGCCGGGACGGTCGTCAGATGGGCGCCGGTGTGGCTGGTCAGCTCCCACTCGTTGCGGCCGCGCTGCTCGCGCCAGACGGCGCGGATCGCGGCGCCGGCGAGCATCACCTGGTAGAAGGGGCCGCCGACGACGAGCTTGACGTAGTGCACGAAGCGGACACGCAGGCCGTACTGCCGGCCGAAGTCGTGCAGGCCGACGATCTCGAAGACGAACGTCACCATCGCCGTGATCATGGGCAGGAAGGTGACGATCGCAATGCCCACCGGCACGTCGAGGAAGACCGCGACGGCGAAGTTGACCGGGATGATCACACCCGAGGCGGCCTGCATGAACGGGGTCATCAGCGTGTAGCGGGCGAGCCAGCGCTGGCCCCGGCCGGGCAGCTGCTGCCAGTCCTTCTTCCGGTACACCTGCAGGAACCCCTGGTTCCAGCGGGTGCGCTGCTTGAGCAGGCTCACCAGCGAGCCGGGCGTCTCCTCGCGGGTCACCATGTCGGAGTCGTAGGCGACGACGACCTTCTTGCCGACCGAGGACAGCCGCACCCCCAGGTCGCAGTCCTCGGCCAGGCAGTCCTGGTCCCACCCGCCGGCCTCGCGCAGCACCTCGGTGCGGACGAAGACGGTGTTGCCGCCCAGCGGGATGAACCCCTTCTCGGCGTGCAGGTGGAGCCGGGAGCGGAACCAGAAGAAGTACTCCAGGCAGTTGCGCAGGCTGTACCAGCTGGAGTGGAAGTTGATCAGCTGGACCCCGCCCTGGACCACGTCGGCCCCGGTGGAGCGGAAGGCGTGGTCGACGTGGGCCAGCAGCTCGGGGTGGACCTGGTCCTCGGCGTCGAAGACCCCGACGATGTCGCCGCGGCAGGACGGCAGCGCGGTGTTGAGTGCTTTCGGCTTGTTCTTCGTCTCGTGGTGGTCGACGACCACCCGGACCCTGGCCGGCTCGCGGGCCGCGGCCCGTTCGGCGACGGCGGCGGTCTCCGGGTCGTCGTGCCCGACGATCACGATGATCTCGTAGTCGGTGTGGCTCGATTCCAGCAGCCGGTCGATGGTGTGCTCCAGCACCGCCTGCTCGTGGCGGGCGGGCAGCAGCAGCGAGAACGCCAGGCGCCCCTCCCCGTCGGGACGGTCGAAGCGCGTGGATGCGAGCGTCTCCGGGGTCCGCCACGCGTGCATCTGCCACCAGAGCGTGAACGCGGCCATCCAGAAGAGCACCAGTGAGATGACAGCGATGAACACAGACGTGTACACAAGGCCCCCCACAGACCCGCCGCCCCCCAGGCGGCGATCAGAAACCCCCCCGGGGACTCGCGGCAGGCCCCCCGGCCCGCCGCCGCCCCGCTTCCCCCCGGACGCACCCCCCAGCGCGCCGTCTCGGTCGTTCCCGAAGCCATGAGACTAGGCAGCGAACATGACATCCAGCCTCAGTGTCGATGAAATACGTGTTTCTGAATCGACATATACACAAACGGAACTGACGGCACTCCGGGTACTTCAGGGACGAACCGCGCCCAACTGCTCGGCCAGCTCGACCGGGTCCGTCGTAGGGCGCGCGCAGACGAAATGCCGGCACACGTACGCCGTCGGAAGGTCGTGCACGAGTGTGCGCTCGGCCAGAAGGGGGAACTCCCCCTCGCCGCCGTCCACGGTCTGCGGCTGACCCACCGCCACCACCGCACCAGGAGCCGTCCCCAGCAACGCCGCCCGGTGCAGGGCCGCCCGCGCCGGATCCTCCGCATGCCCGACGACCGCCACCTCACGCGGCCCGTCCAGGAGCGCCTCGGCCACCGACAGCCCGTGCCCGATGAAACGCGGCACGCGCGGACCCAGCGCGTGCACCACACCGAGCGCCCGCTCCGCCGCGGTACGGTGCGCCGGCGAACCGGTGTATGCCGCGTACGAGAGCAGCGCGCCCGCGGCGGCCGTCCAGCCGGACGGCGCGGCCGTGTCCGTCGGATCCTGCGGCCTTCGGATCAGCTTCTCCGCGTCGTGCGCCGTGTCGTACAGCGACCCGTCCTCGGCGGTGAAACGGTCCAGGACCAGGTCCAGCAGGAAGCCGGCGAACTCCAGCCACACCCCCTCACCCGTCACCGCCGCCAGGGCGAGGAAGCCCTCCGCGACGTCACCGTAGTCCTCCAGCACCCCCGCATTGGCACCCACGTGCCCGTCCTTGCTGGTCCGCGCGAGCCGGGGGGCCCGGCCCGCGGCGGCGTCGAAGTGCACCCGCACCAGCAGATCGGCGGCCTCGGTCGCCCGCTCCACCAGGTCGGGCCGCTCGAAGTACGCCCCGCACTCGGCCAGTGCCGCGATGGCCAGGCCGTTCCACGCCGCGACCACCTTGTCGTCCCGCCCGGGCGCGGGCCGCTCCGACCGCGCCTCCAGCAGCCGCGCCCTGATCCCGGCGATCCGCTCCGCGTCCACCGCCGGTCCGTCCTGCGGCAGTTGGAGCACGGACGCGCCGTGCTCGAAGGTCCCCTCCTCGGTCACCCCGAAGTATGCGGCGGCCAGCGCCCCGTCGTCCTCCCCGAGCACCTCCCGCAGCCGACCGGGGGTCCAGACGTAGTACGCCCCCTCGACGTGTTCGCCGGTCAGCGGGTCCTCGCTGTCGGCGTCGAGGGCGGAGGCGAAGCCGCCCTCTGCGGTCCGCAGCTCCCGGACCATGAAGTCCGCGGTCTCCAGCGCCACCCGGCGCGCGAGCTCCGAACCGGTGGCCCGCCACAGGTGGGCGTAGACCCGGCAGAGCAGGGCGTTGTCATAGAGCATCTTCTCGAAGTGCGGGACCACCCACTCCCGGTCCACCGAGTACCGTGCGAACCCGCCGCCGAGCTGGTCGTAGATCCCGCCGCGGGCCATGGCCTCACAGGTGTCGGCGGCCATCTGCAGCGCCCCGTCGGACCCGGTGCGGGCGTGGTGGCGCAGCAGGAACTCCAGCACCATGGACGGCGGGAACTTCGGCGCCCCGCCGAACCCGCCGCGCGCGGCGTCGTACTCGCGCGTGAGCCCGAGCAGCGCCTGGGCGAGCTCCTCGGGCCCCGGGGTCCCGGCCTTCCCGTAGTCCAGCTGCCGTCCGGCCAGGTCCCGCACGATCTTCTGGGCGACCTCGGCGACCTCATCGCGCCGCCCCACCCAGGCGGCCCGCACGCCTTCGAGCACCTGGACGAAGGAGGGCATCCCGTGCCGGGGCTCGGGCGGGAAGTAGGTTCCGAAGTAGAACGGCTCGGCGTCCGCGGTGAGGAAGACCGTCATGGGCCACCCGCCCTGCCCGGTGGCGGCCTGCACGGCCTCCATGTAGACGGCGTCGACATCGGGCCGCTCTTCCCGGTCCACCTTGATGTTGACGAAGTGCTCGTTCATGTGTGCGGCGGTCGGTTCGTCTTCGAACGACTCGTGAGCCATGACATGGCACCAATGGCACGCGGAGTAGCCGACCGACAGCAGAACGGGTACGTCGCGCCGTTTCGCTTCTTCGAACGCCTCGGGTCCCCACGGCCACCAATCGACCGGATTGTCGGCGTGCTGAAGCAGATAAGGCGAGGTCGTACCAGCCAACCGGTTCATACGAACCAGCCTCTCACAGCGCCTGGCACGGCCGGTGAAACCCTCGCGGGATCCTCTGAGCCAGGCGTCCCGACGCCTCGAAACAGTAGGCTGAGCTCAGTACTGCCAGCCCTGCCGAGGCTCCTCGAAGGAGGTACCCGATGACCGCCGAGATGGTGGCGCCCGCATGGATGCATTCGCAGATCAGCGCAGAGCAGTACGACTCCTGGTCCGAGGAGCAGTGCGCCGGCATCGAGATCGTGGACGGGATGGTCGTCGTGAGCCCGAGCGCCTCGAAGCGGCACAACCGGCTGGCTCGGCTCCTGGCCAATGCCCTGGACGCCGCCGCGGGCCCGGACTGGAACGCCGACACGGACTTCGACGTCCGCCTGCAGGACGTTCCGCTCACCAACCGCCGTCCGGACGTCATCGTCTACCAGGCGGACACCATCGACCTCACGCCCACCCGCCCCGAGCACGTGCTCCTGGTCGTCGAGGTCGTGTCACCAGGCTCGGAGACCACCGACCGGATCGTGAAGGTGGACCAGTACGCGAAGGCCGGCATCCCCTTCTACTGGCGGGTCGAGCAAGCCGCCACCGGCGTCCCGATCGTCTACACCTACGTCCTCGACCCCGCCACCAGAGCTTACCGAGACGGCGAGATGTTCACCGGCACGGTGAAGGCCACCGCGCCTTTCTCCATCACGGTCGATCTCGGGGCCCTGTAAGGAACCGAGGCTTCGCCCCGCGGTCTACATCAGGCCAGCAAGCTTCCAGGCATGCCGGACCTTGCACAATCCATCACCACCGAATCCAGAAGGGCCGGCCTTCTTCGACTGGCCGACGCCACCATTCGGTGGACTTGAAGCAGCCCATGAGCCAGTGTGCTTCGGCACCGTCAAGGATGACGTTGCCGATCGATGGGATGAGATCGAGGCGAAGCATCTGCTCCTGGATACGCACAGGCTCCCAGTCGAGGTCGTGATGCAGCAACACCGCAAACGGCTCCCCGCGCTTCTGCCAGAAGACCATGGGCTCGCCGCATTCGTTGATGAACGGCTTGACGATGTCGCTCGGCTCGAACTCGACGTCCGCCATGTCCGCCCACCGGCCGACGCCCTCGCGCTCCCGAGCCAGGTAGTTTCGCATTCGCCAGACGAAGGCCTCGAAGGTGGAATCATCCAGAACGGACTCCTGCCGGACGACAATGGACTTCAACATCTTGCGCAGCGCTTCGGCTCGGCGAAGCTGACGAGTCGCGTTGGCCCAGAAGAGGCCGCCCCGCTCAGGATCGTGTACGACGCACAGCACCGGCAGACTGCCGTCGCGCCAGTTGTCCCCGTGGTCCCCTACCTGGACGCGATACCCCCGCCGAGTGCGCGCCGAGACCCCGCCCTTGACCTGTACGGCCAGAGAGTCCGCTGTTCGCCGCCCGTCCTGGACGAAGGCGACGTGCAGATCCTCTCCGTGGTCGTTCGCGCCGTCGATCTCCTGCACGATGTGGCCGTTCCGCTCCAGCAACGAACGGACCTCGTTCACGGCCATGCGTCCAACGCGCCGGCTCTCAGGCACCTTGGGCATCTCGCCCCCTCTTGATCTATTCGGTCAAGGCTAGGGCAGCGCACCGACGCGCAAGTCATCTTCGGAGTCACCGAATTGGCACACCGGGACAGGCACAGCCGGGAGAGCAGCGAAGAGCAGTCGGCCGATGCGGCGCGTTCGGCGGGCATCGGCCCCAGCGGGGCAACAGGTCCAAGTCAGGAGTCCGAACCCGCTCACAGTTCTCATCCGATGGGTGGCTTGCCCGAGCCGAGACCTCCCTCGGATCATGAAAATGGACCGGCAACCTCTACCAGCACGCCGAACGGGCCGCCAACGACCTTCCGATCGCCACACCTGCGTCCTCAAAACCGCGAACAAGGCCTACTGGGCAAGCGAAGCACTTCGCCGGAAGCCCATGCACCAACGAGCCCCGGGACCGGCGGGAAGAGCTCCACCTTCAGGCCTGGGGCACCTCTCACCCTGCACACCGCAGGATGGCGGCGCGCATCGAGGCGTCGTCGCCGCGCTCGCGCTCCGCGTCCCGGCCCCCGTGATCGTCCTGACCTCCGACCGCGATGACTGGTCGAAGCTCTGCGGGAGCCGCGTGATCATCAGAGAGAGGCGTGTGAGCACCGCCGACTACTGGGTTCGCGAGTCCACTGACACCAATGGCACGCGGAGTAGCCGACCGACAGCAGAGCGGGTACGTCGCGCCGTTTCGCTTCTTCGAACGCCTCGGGTCCCCACGGCCACCAATCGACCGGATTGTCGGCGTGCTGAAGCAGATAAGGCGAGGTCGTACCAGCCAACCGGTTCATACGAACCAACCTCTCACAGCGCCTGGCACGGCCGACGAAGCCTTCACGGGATCGCTCGGCCCGGCCGCATTGCACTGGTGGGCCATCAGTGGTGGGCGGCCTCATCCCCTTCCGGCCGGGCGGCCGGATACCTGGACGCCGCTGCGGGCCGGGAGTCGAGCGCAGACACGGACTTCGAGGTCCGCCTGCAGGACGTCGCCCGGTTCGGAGACCACCGACCGGCTCGTGAAGGCGGCCCGGTGGGCCAAGGTCGGCGTCCCCTTCCACTGGCGGGTCGAGCAGGCCGCCACCGGTGTCCCGATCGTCCACACCTACCTCCTCGACGCCGCCACGTTCGGCCGGGGGCGCCCGCATCACGTTCGTCGCGGACCCATCGGGACGCTCTCCCCTCCGGAACACAACACACGACTCGCGGCGGACGCCATGCCGGCTCGCGGGGATCATCCAGCCCCGTCCATAGGGGAGTTGATCGTTGCGGTCGGCAGTGCGACAGAGACCGCTTCCCTCTGAACTAGCTCAGATTCCCTCGCGCACGGAGGAGTCCCGCAGGACACTGGGGCACGTTGCCGGAGCTCTCTGAGGGGGATGCCGATGCGGGACAGCCATCGCGGTGAGGCCGAGCGTCTGTTGGAGCGGGCCGTGGACGAGGCGGTCCGGCGGGGGGCGGGCTCGGCGGATGCCGCGGGCGGGGCGGTGGTCGACAGGGCGGCGCTGCTGACCCGCGGCCGGGAGGCCCTGGACGCGCTCGCCGCGAGTGCGGCGCCCGAGTACGAGGCGTTCGTGCGGGCGTTGGACGAGGCGGCGGCCGGGGAGCAGTCACTGGGTGAGGCGTTCCGGCGGGGGAACACGTCGACGGCGGTGCTGGTGACCGCGGTCGCGGCGGCGGCGGCCGTCGGGGCGGACCTGTCGCTGGGTGTCGCGGCGGGTACGGCGTTGACGACAGGCGCCGTCGTCGGCATCGCGGGTGCGGTGGCGACGGTGGCGAAGGTGACGGCGCTGCACGTGCCGGCGGCGAACCGGCGGGCCGGGGAGCTGGGGCGGCCGGGCGGAGCGGAGCAGCTGAAGCTGCAGTGGTTGTCGGCGTTGGAGGTGCGCGGGATACGCCCGTTCCTGGAGCAGCAGCGTGCGGTGGCCGCGGCGGCGCGGGCGCCGCGGCCGGTGGCGCTGTCGCCGGCGCGGACGGCGGGGCAGTTGCGCGGGGTGGACCGCAGTGCGGAGGCCAGGCGGCGCAGTGCGCTGGAGCATTCCTTCGGGCAGTTGCCGGATGTGGCCGACCGGTTCGCGGGGCGGCGGGCGGAGCTGACGCGGATCGCCCAGTGGGTGCAGGCGGCGCGGGCGAGTACGCAGACGCGCCCGGTGGTCGTGGTGTTGCACGGGGAGCCGGGGGTGGGGCGGACGGCACTGGCGCTGCGGGCGGCGCACGCGTTGCGGGACCAGTTCCGGGGTGCGTGTGTGGTGGACATGCGGGGTGGCTCGCCGGGCGGGGAGCCGGGCGAGGCGCCGCTGTCGACGCGGGAGGCGCTGCTGCACCTGATGAACCGGCTGGGTGCGCCGCGGGAGCAGTTGCTGTTCCGGGAGGGTGCGTCGGCGGAACAGCAGGTGAGGCGGCTGGGCGAGTTGTACCACCAGCACTTGCGGGGGCTGCCGGTGACGGTGCTGCTCGACGATGCGGTGGATGCGGCGCAGGTGCGGATGCTGGTGCCGGAGCGTTCGGAGAGTCTGGTGCTGGTGACGGCGCGGGGGCCGTTGGACTTGCCGGGGGATCTGGCGGCGTGGGTCCATCAGCTGCCGGTGGAGCGGCTGGACGGGGACGCCGCGGCGGAAATGGTGCGGGCGGTGGCGCCGGAGGCGGCGGCTGCCGAGGGGGCCGCCGCCGGGGTGGCTTCGGTGGTGGAGGTGAGCGGTGGGCTGCCGCTCGCGCTGCGGATGCTGGCCCCGCTGGTGGGTGGGGGTGTGGAGGCTCCCGCGGGTGAGGGGGGCGGGGCCGGGGTGCATCCGGTGGAGGCGGCTCTGCGGGCGGCGGATGCCCGGCTGGCGGAGCCCGCCCGGCTGCTGCTGCGGCGCTTGCCGCTGGCGGGGCGGGCCTCGCTGGGTGGTGCGGCGGCGGCCGCACTGGCCGACGTACCGGAGCAGGCCGCGTTGCGGACGTTGGAGGAATTGTGGGAGGCCGGGCTGATCGAGCGGGTCCGGGGCCAGCGGTTCCGGATGCATGATGCGGTGCGGGCGTACGCGGCGGCGCGGTTGGCGGCGGACGAGGACCGGGCGCAGGCGGTGGCGGCGCACGAGCGGCTGATCCGGAACTACGCGCAGTTGGCGGACTCGGTGATCCGGATGGTCGACGGGAAGATGTCGACGCGGGCGAACCAGTTCGGCGGGCACGGCTTCGTCTCGCTGGACGCGGCGCTGCGGTGGCTGGACGACGAGTCGAGCTTCATCACGGCGGCGCTGCGGCACTCGGAGGGGGTGGACCAGCAGGCGGTACTGGATCTGCTGGGTGCGTTGTGCGACTTCTGTCTCTTGCGCGGCGATCTGTACCGGCTGGGTGAGATCGATGAGCTCACGCAGTCGGTGGAGGCTGGTCGGCAGGGTCGGGAGGGACAGCAGGGCCGGCTGGTGCGGTCGGTGCAGTGGCGTACGGGTATCGCGGCGCGTCAGCTGGGTGAGCTGGACAAGGCGCGGACGACGCTGACGTCTGTGGTGGACCAGTACATGGAGGCGCAGCAGGAGGCGGGGGCGGCGATGGCGCTGGTCTCGCTCGGGATCACGCTGCACCACCAGGGCAATCTGCCGGAGGCGGCGGTGCGGATCCGTGAGGCGCTGGTGCTGCAGGAGCCGGCGGAGCTGGCGGGGGACCGGGCGTGGGCTCTGCACGCGCTGGCGGCGGTGGAGCGCGATCTGGCACATCTGGCGGAGGCGACGCGGCTGCTGGAGACGTCGCTGGAGTTGCACCGGGAGAGCGAGAGCGTGCACGGGGAGGCGTGGGCGCACTTCCAGCTGGGGCAGGTGCACCTGCGGTTCGGCGAGGTGGAGCAGGCGGAGAAGGAGCTGGATCTGGCGTTGCAGTTGTACGGGCGGACGCGGGACGACCGTGGTGAGGCCTGGGCGCTGACGCAGTTGGGTCGGGCGCGGGTGGTGGCCGGGGATCCGGGGCCGGCGGTGGAGCGGTTGCGGGAGGCGCTTTCGCGGCACCGGGAGGCGGAGGACGCGCGCGGGGAGGCGTGGACGCAGTACTACCTGGGGCAGGCGCTGGAGGTGTGCGGTGAGCGGGACCAGGCGGTGCGGGAGCTGGAGCGGGCGCGGACGATGTTCTCGCGGATGCGGGACGTGTACGGGCTGGCGCACGCCCGGCACCATTCGGGCCGGGTGACGCGGGACCAGCGGGCGGCGCAGACGGGGAACCTGAAAAATTCGGGTTTCGCCCGGCAGCTGTTGGTGGATGCGCGGGCGGATTTCCAGCGGATCGGGCTGGCGCACGGTGAGGCGTGGACGTGCCTGGAGCTGGCGGTGGTGGATGCGGGCAACGGGCGGCTGTCCCAGGCCCTGGGGTTGTGCGAGGAGGCGGTGCGGCTGTTCATCTCGTACGGGGACCGGCGCGGGGAGGACTGGGCGCGGTTCCTGCGGTGCACGCTGTTGCCGTATGTGGGTCTGGCGGGGCCGGGTGTGCCGGAGGAGGCGCGGGCGGAGCTGGGGCGGCTGGTGGAGGCGCCGCATGCGGCGCGTGACGGCCGGCTGGAGGACTGCCTGGAGACGTACGGGGTGATCCTGGGCCGGGGTGTGGATCCGGCGGAGGGCTGGCAGGCCTGGCGGCTGGGTCTGGTGCCGGACCTGCATTCGCGGGAGGTCATGGGCGTGCCCCGACCCTGACCGGCCGCCCGCCACGGGCCGGCCCAGCCGCCGCCGGCCCCGAGGCGGCCCGCACGGCCCGGCCGCCCCGGCCGGCACCACCGCGGGGCTGCCCGACCCGACCGGGGGTTTGACCGAAACGGCCGCGAGCCCGGTTGGCACGACGTGAGGCCGGGCGGCACGACCGCGGGGGTGGCCGGCACCACCGCGAGGCCGGGCGAAACGGCCGTAGGGCCGGCCGACACGACCGGGGGCTGGCCGACACGACGGGGGCTGGCCGAGACGGCCGGGGGGCCCGCCGACACCAACGCGAGGCCGCCCGCCCCGGCCGGCACCACCGCGGGGCTGGCCGGGGCGGCCGGGGGCCTGGCCGAGACGGCCGGGGGCCGGGCGGCACGGAGGCGAGGCCGGGTCGCCCTGCGCGGCTTCCACGGAGGTCGGCCGCACGACTGCCGGGCGGCCGCGGCCACTGTGTCTGCGACGGCTCGGCCGTCCACGGCTTGGCCCGACCCGGGCAGGCGGCAGCCACGGGGCCGACCGGTGACGGCCCCCAGGATGCGGCCGCCCGCCTGCGGGCGCCGCCACAGTGGCGGCGGGCTCGTCGGACGGGCGCCCACCGGTCGGCCGGCGCGCCCGCAGGGCTTCAGCCGACGGCACGGCGCAGAACGCGGCCGCACGGGCGGGGCCTGGCCACGCGGTGTACCGCTGCAGGCACGGCCGGGGTGACGGCGGGGTCGGCCACCGTGGCCACCGGACCTGGCCGATGGCGCCCACCGCAGTCCGCGCGTCCGCACGGCACAGCAGCAGGTCGGCCGGGCGCGGCCGTCGGACCTGCAGCGGGTCCGTGACCGCGCGGGGGCGGCCCCGCCCGGGCCGGGCTAGTTGGTGGGCTTCGGCTCGGGGGCGGTCGCCGGGTCCGGGGCCTCTTCGAAGTCGACCCGGCCCATGTGCCGGTTCATGGACTTCATCAGGGCCCACACGCCGAGTGCGAGGACCGCGAACACGATGAAGCCCAGGATTCCGGGAGTCACCTTGTTCTTGTCGAAGGTGTCACCCGCCAGTGGGAGGAGCTGGGTCAGTGCTGCCTGCGTAGCGCTCATGGTCAGGCATTCTCCCGGATGCCCGCGAAGAGGTCGGACTCGGGGAGGGAGGTGTCCACGAGCGACTTCGCGAGTTCGTACTCCTCGGTGGGCCAGACCTCCTTCTGGACCTCCATGGGAACGCGGAACCAGCCGCCGTCCGGGTCGATCTGGGTGGCGTGCGCGATGAGGGCCTTGTCGCGGATCTCGAAGAAGTCCGCGCAGGGGATGTGGGTGGTGAGGGTCCGCTCCTTGCGCTCGAACTCCTTCCACCGCTCCAGCCACTCGCCGTAGGGGGAGTCGAGGCCGCGGGAGAGCATCGCCTCGTGGAGGGCGATGGTGCGCGGCTTGTTGAAGCCCTGGTTGTAGTAGAGCTTCTGCGGCTGGTAGGCGGGGCCGTACTCGGCCTCGGGGTACTTCTCGGTGTCGGCCGCTCCGTCGAAGGCCACCATCGAGATCTTGTGGGTCATGATGTGGTCGGGGTGCGGGTAGCCGCCGTTCTCGTCGTACGTGGTGACGACCTGCGGCCTGAAGGCGCGGATCTTCTTGACGAGCTCGCCGGCGGCCTCGTCGACGTCTGCGAGGGCGAAGCAGCCTTCGGGGAGCGGGGGCAGCGGGTCGCCCTCGGGGAGGCCGGAGTCGACGTAGCCGAGCCACTCCTGCTCGACGCCGAGGATCTGGCGGGCTTCCTCCATCTCCTTGGCGCGGACCTCGTGGATGTTCTCCTCGATGTACGTGTCGCCCTGGAGCTTGGGGTTCAGTACGGAGCCCCGCTCGCCGCCCGTGCAGGTCACGACCATGACGGGGACCCCTTCGGACACGTACTTTGCCATCGTGGCCGCGCCCTTGCTCGACTCGTCGTCGGGGTGGGCGTGGACGGCCATCAGTCGAAGCTGCTCGGTCAAAACAGGATCCTCTGCGATTCGGCGCGACACTCGGCTTCTATAGTGACCGAACTGGGGGACGGAAAATTCCAGGGATGACCCACCCTCCCCAGCGAGAGGAAAAGATCATGAGCGCGGTGCGCGAGGGACTGCCCGAGGGCCGGTACGGCCGGTCGGCGGACGAGCGTGCGGACCGGAAGCTCAAGATCGTCGGGGCGGCGCTGGGTGCCGCGCTACTGGGTGTGATCGGCTGGATCGGCTGGGACTACGTCGCGGGCCGGAGCGTGAGCGCCGAAGTGATCAAGTTCCAGGTGATTTCGGACACCGAGGTGAAGGTTCACCTGGAGGTCCGCAAGGACGCGTCCGTCACGGGCGTGTGCACCATGGTCTCGCAGGACGAACAACACGCCGAGGTGGGCCGGGCCGACTTCACCTTCGCCCAGCCCGAGTCGCGGGTCGACGAGGTCGTGTCGGTGAAGACCACCGGCCGGGCCACCATGATCGAGCTGGTCGGCTGCCAGCCCGCGGGTTCCGCCGGCTGAGCCGCTGGACCGAGGCACTCCGCCGAGGCTTGGGAGTGCGGCCCGCGGGGCAATGGCCCTCTGGGGTCCTCCCCCTTTTCTTCCCGAATTGTTAGGCTCGTGGTTTCGTCCGCCGCTGGCGGCGTTGAAGTCCCCTGTACCGACGAGGAGCACCCGTGACCCAGACGAGCGAGAGCGTCACCTGGCTGACCCAGGCGGCGTACGACCAGCTGAAGGCGGAGCTGGACTACCTCTCTGGTCCCGCCCGCACGGAGATCGCAGCCAAGATCGCAGCCGCCCGCGAGGAGGGCGACCTGCGCGAGAACGGCGGGTACCACGCGGCCAAGGAGGAGCAGGGCAAGCAGGAGCTCCGGGTCCGCCAGCTCACGCAGCTCCTGGAGAACGCCAAGGTCGGGACCGCGCCCGCGTCCGACGGCGTGGTGGCCCCGGGCACTCTCGTGAAGATCGCTTTCGACGGCGACGAGGACGACACGATGGAGTTCCTGCTGGCGTCGCGCGAGTACGCGTCCGCGGACTTCGAGACGTACTCCCCGCAGTCCCCGCTGGGCACCGGCGTGCTCGGCAAGTCGATCGGCGAGGACGCCGAGTACGAGCTGCCGAACGGCAAGAAGGCCTCGGTCAGGATCCTGGACGTCAAGCCCTTCACCGGCTGATCGCTGCGGATCACTTCAGGTTCACTTGTGGTGCCCCGGCCGGTTCTCCGGCCGGGGCATCACGCGTACCGGGTCAGGTCGGGTCACGCGGTCGGACGGGGTCCGCACGGTAGCCGAGCGGTATGTGCGGGCCGAGAGGCTCGGCCGAGCGGGTGATGCGGAGGGGATGGCCCGCCGGTCCGGCCGCCTGCCGTCCAGCCGGCCCGCCGGCCGCCAGCCCGCCGCGGGGGGCGCCGCCGGCCCGCTAGCCCATCACCTTGTATCCCGCGCCGTGCAGCGTCCGCGCGACCTCCGCGCAGTGTTCCGGCCCCTTGGTCTCCAGGTGTAGTTCCACCTCCACCTCCGTGAGCCCCAGCCGCGGGTCGGTCCGTACGTGGCTCACGTCCAACACGTTCGCATCGACCACCGACAGCACCCCCAGGAGCCCGGCCAGCGCCCCGGGCCGGTCCGCCACGCGCAGCCGCAGCGACAGGTACCGGCCCGCCGCCGCCATGCCGTGCCGCAGGATCCGCTGGAGCAGGAGCGGGTCGACGTTGCCGCCGGACAGGACGGCGACCACCGGGCCCGCGCCGTACAGCTCGGGCTCGCTCAGCAGGGCCGCCACCGTGCTGCAGCCGGCCGGCTCGACGACGAGTTTCGCCCGTTCCAGGCACAGCAGCAGGGCGCTGGAGAGGGCGTCCTCGGAGACGGTGCGCACGTCGTCGAGGAGTTCGCTGATGATCTTGAAGGGGACGTCGCCGGGGCGGCCCACCTTGATGCCGTCGGCCATCGTGTTCGGCTGGTCGATCGAGATGGGGTGGCCGGCCTTGAGGGAGGGCGGGTACGCGGCCGCGCCCGCCGCCTGCACCCCGACGACCCGCACGTCGGGCCGCAGCGCCTTCACGGCGACGGCCACCCCGGCGGCGAGCCCGCCGCCGCCGATGCCGACGAGGATCGTGCGCACCTCCGGGCACTGCTCCAGGATCTCCAGGCCCACCGTGCCCTGGCCGGCAATGATGTCGCGGTGGTCGAAGGGGTGGATGAAGACCGCGCCCGTGCGGTCGGCGTAGTCCTGGGCCGCGGCGAGGGTCTCGTCGACGACCTGGCCGTGCATGCGTACGTCGGCCCCGTACTCCTGGGTCGCGGCCACCTTCGGCAGCGGCGCCCCGACCGGCATGAACACGGTGGAGCGCACTCCGAGGAGCGAGGAGGCCAGTGCCACGCCCTGGGCGTGGTTGCCGGCACTGGCGGCCACGACGCCGGCGGCGCGCTGCTCGGGGCGCAGGCCCGCGATGCGCACGTAGGCTCCGCGGAGTTTGAAGGACCCGGTGCGCTGGAGGTTCTCGCACTTGAAGTGGACCGGCGAGCCGGTGAGTGCGGACAGGTGCCTGCTGCCTTCCATCGGCGTGACCCGGGAGACTCCGGAGAGCATCTTTTGAGCCCCCCGGACGTCGTCGAGGATGACCTGGGGAACGGGCTGGGGCACGCGGTAGTTCATGCCGTCAGTCTCGCAGCCCGGGCGGGGCCCGGCGCGGAGCGTCCGCGGGGCTGCGGGAGGGCCAGGGACGCAGGCCGGGGACGCTGTCGGAGCAGGGTCGAAATCTCGCCATCCGGGACGCCCGTAGGACGGGTGCCCCGGCGGGCCGTACCAGTTCTCGTACGAGACGTACGAGCCGCCGCAGGGCCGCGTACTCTGTCCCCCATCCTTGTCCGACCCACGCGAAGAGAGCCCACGGCCATGCCTTCCTCCCCGGCCAATTCCGATCTGTCCGTGCAGGCCGAACCGCCCGCCGGAGCCGGTCTCCTCGACGCGCTCCAGCACCAGGTGGCGGTTTTCGCCCGGCGCGCCGAGCAGACCCGTCTGGGTGGCGTGGGCCAGGCCCGGAACTCGATGGACCGCGCCGCCTACCTGCTGCTCAACCGGCTCGACCTGGAAGGGCCGATGGGCGTCAAGGCGCTCGCCGGCGGCATGGGGATCGACTCCTCGACGGTGACCCGTCAGGTGGCGCCGCTGGTCGACAGCGGTCTGGTCAAGCGGACCTCGCACCCCGAGGACGGGCGGGCCGTGGTCCTCGCGCTGTCCCCGCGGGGGTTGGCGCGCCTGGAGGAGGTGCGCTCCTCGCGGCGCGAGCTCATGGCCCGGGTGACGGAGGGATGGAGCGAGGACGAGCGCGAGTCCTTCACCGGGCTGCTGACGCGCTTCAACCTGTCGCTGTCGGAGCTGATGGCGGCCGTGACCGAAGCCGGTCCGGCCTCCTGAGCGGAGTCCGTCCGTCCTATTGACCTGACCGGTCCCACCGGCCGCACTATGTGAATATGCGAGCGGTTGATCAACAGGCGCGCCCTTACGGGGAGTTCGAAGCTTTCGTCGCGGGTGCGGCGGGGCGGCTCCTGCATGTCGCGGTGCTGCTGACCGGCGAAGCGGAGTCGGCCCGCCGGCTGCTCGCGGGTGCGCTGGCCCGTACGTACGCGAACTGGCGGCGCCTGCGCGCCGACGACCCGTACGACTTCACCCGCCACGAGCTGTGTGCGGCCTTCGCCCGGACCGGTTGGCGCCACCAGGGTGGGACCGGGGTGCTGGCCCGGCTGAGCCCGCCGGAACGGCTCGTGCTCGTCCTGCGGCTCTACGAGGGGCTCGCGGAGGAGGTCACGGCGGCGCAGCTCGGGATGCCGGTGGAGCGGGTCCGTGTGCTGTGCAATCGGGCCGTGTCCCTGCTGAGGGCCCGGGAGGCGGCATGAGCGGGCTCCCGAACCGCAAGGAAGCCCAGGTCAAGCAGCTCCTGGAAGGGCCTTACCCGGTGGTGCCGGCGGGCCTGGCGGCGGGAGCGGCGGCCCGTGGTGACCGGCTGCTGCGTCGGCGCCGGGCGTGGCGCAGGTTCGGCTGGGCGGTGCTGTTCGCCGCCGCGGTGGCCTTCGCGGTCTGGGCTTCGCTGACCCGCCCTTGGGCGGGCCCGCCGAGCGGCATCTCCCCACCCCTGGAGGGCTGGTAACCCCACCCTCCGGCTCCGCCGCTTCATCCGCGCGCCGACATTGCGGTGGAGCCCGGCGGGGGCCGGTCTGCCGGGGCGTCGCCCCAGACCCCACGCCTCAAACGCCGGCGAGGCTGGAGTACGGCGGCGCAGCAGGAGTGTCACGGCTCAGCCACTGCCGTGCGGCAGCCGCCGCAGCCGAGCTGGACCCAGGCCCCGCCCGGGCCGAGGCGGCCAAGGCAGTGCGACGGCCCCGCCGAGGCCAGGTCCGACCCCCACCCGGGACCAGGGCGGGACCCGGGCCCGCCGGGGCCGAGGTGAGTCCGGCAAGGCGGGGCCGAGAGGACCCGCCCCGCCGGAGCCGGGGTGGCACAGCGCAGCCAGGGCAGTGCGACGGCCCCGCCGAGGCCAGGTCAAGGCCCGGCCCCACCCGGGTCCGATGGGCCCGGGCCCCACCCCGGGCCGAGGCGAGCCCGGGCTCACGCGGAGCCGGGGTGCCGCGGCTCGGCCAGGGCAGTGCGGCGGCCCCGCCCGGGAGCAGGGTGGGCCCGGGCCGCGGCGGGGCGGGGCGTCAGCCCAGTGCCTGGGTCAGGTCCGCGATCAGGTCGTCGGCGTTCTCGATGCCCACCGAGACGCGGATCAGGTCCGCCGGGACCTCGAGGGCCGAGCCGGCCACCGAGGCGTGCGTCATGCGGCCCGGGTGCTCGATGAGGGACTCGACGCCGCCCAGGGACTCGGCCAGCGTGAAGATCTTGGTGCGGCCGCAGACCGCGACGGCCTCTTCCTCGCCGCCGGCGACCTGGAAGGACACCATGCCGCCGAAGTTGCGCATCTGCTTGGCGGCGACCTCGTGGCCCGGATGCTCGGGCAGGCCCGGGTAGAGGACCTTGGTGACCTTCGGGTGCCGCTTGAGCACCTCGACGATCTTGGCGGCGTTCTCCGCGTGGCGGTCCATGCGCACGGCCAGGGTCTTGATGCCCCGCAGCACCACCCACGAGTCGAACGGCCCGGCCACCGCGCCCATCGCGTTCTGGTGGTAGGCCAGTTCCTCGCCCAGCGCCTCGTCCGCGGTGACGAGCGCGCCGCCGACCACGTCGGAGTGGCCGCCCATGTACTTGGTCAGCGAGTGCACGACCACGTCCGCGCCCAGCGCCAGGGGCTGCTGGAGGTACGGCGAGGCGAAGGTGTTGTCCACGACCAGCTTGGCGCCGGCGGTCCGCGCGATGTCGGCGACAACGGCGATGTCGGTGATGCCGAGCAGCGGGTTGGAGGGGGTCTCGACCCAGATGACCTTCGTCTTCGGGGTGAGGGCGGCGCGTACGGAATCGGCGTCGGAGGTGTCGGCCACCGACCACTCCACGCCCCAGCGGGAGACGACCTTCGCGAAGAGGCGGAAGGTGCCGCCGTAGGCGTCGTTCGGGATGACCACGTGGTCGCCCGTGGAGAGCAGCGTACGCAGCAGGCAGTCCTCGGCGGCCAGTCCGGACGCGAAGGCGAGGCCGCGGCGGCCGCCCTCCAGCGCCGCGAGGTTCTCCTCCAGGGCGGTGCGGGTCGGGTTGGCGCTACGGCTGTACTCGTAGCCGCCGCGCAGGCCGCCGACGCCGTCCTGCTTGTAGGTGGAGACCTGGTAGATCGGCGGCACGACCGCGCCGGTCTGCGGGTCGGCGGTGTTGCCCGCGTGGATCGCGCGGGTCTCGAAGCTCTGGTGCTCGTGGCTGTCGTCGCTCATGGTCAGATGCTATGCCCAGGCCCGGTGTGCACCCCCCTGTTCGCCTGCGGCCCCCTCGGTCTGGTTCGCTGGAGGCATGGAGATTCTGTGGTTCCTGTTCGCGGTGCTCATGATCATGCTCATCGTCGGCCCGTTCGTCCGGCGCCGGCGCGGCGGCATCCGTCTGGTCGCGCCGGGCAGCCCTGACGCCGCCGACCCGGCGAACTACGGATTCGACCGGCAGGAAGACCTCGACATCCGCATCCCCGGGCCCGACCAGGACTTGATGGACGCCCTCGACAACGTGCGGCGCACCGGGCAGTGGCAGGCGGCCTCGCAGCTGCTGGCCGGGACCCCGCGGGAGGGTGAGCGCCGCTGGCAGCGGGTGCAGGCACTCGGCGGCGCGGCGGCGCTGGAGCTGGTGGCGCAGCCGGGGGTGGGCGCGCAGTGGCTGAAGGCGTGGCGGCTGGAGGCGGACAAGGACGCGGGCGGTGCGCAGGTGCACGCGGAGCTGCTGGTGCAGCAGGCGTGGCGGCACTCGGGCGGCGTCGGGTCCGAAGACCACCGGATCATCCTGGAGGAGGCTCGGGAGGCGTGCCGCAAGGCCGCGCTGCTGGCGCCCGGGGACCCGGTCCCGTACATCACGGAGCTGGCGATCGCCCGCGGTCTGGCGTACCCGGAGGCGGAGTTCGACGAGCTGTGGGCGAAGGTCATCGACCGGGCGCCTGAGCACATGGGCGCGCACCTCGCGGCGCTGCACTACTGGTGCGCGAAGTGGCACGGGTCGCGGGAGAAGGCCGACGCCTTCTCGCACGCGGCCGCGGCGCGCGCCCCGCAGGGCTCGCTGCTGGCGGCGCTGCCGCTGTTCGCGCTGTACGAGAACCTGCCGGACGTGATCCTCAGCAGCGGTTTCCACCGCGGGGAGACCGTGACGCGGGCGGTGGAGGGCGCGCTGTACGCGGTGCACACGGCCCGGCAGGACGACCCGATGCTGGCGCACGTACGGCACCTGCTGCTGCTGTTCCTGGTCAACATGGAGCGGTGGGCGGAGGCGATGGAGCAGGTCCGGCACGTGGACGGGTATGTGGGCGCGCTGCCGTGGTCGGCGGCGGAGGACCCGGCGGCGCAGTACGCGCTGTACCGCGCCCTGGCGGTGGCCGGCTACGAGGCCAACGGCGGCTCCCCGGCGACGCTTCCCCGCTAGGCGTCGTGCCGCTTCCGGTGCGGACCCACCGCCGGAAGCGACACGTCGAGCGGCCTCCCGTGCGGGCACACCTCCGGGAGCGGCACGACGGGCAACTTCCCGGTGCGGGCAGAGCGACGGAAGGACACGACGAGCGGCTTCCGGTTCCGGCCCACCGCGGGGAGCGGCACGACGAGCGGCTTCCTACCCGCCGGTACCCCCACGACCAGCGGCGACGAGCAATGAATAAGGTTGCCGTCAACAATCTCCGAGCCGCATCATGCGGCGTGGCGGCCATCGGCCCTCACCACGCGGCTCATCATTTTTTTTCATCCCGTGGGGGGATCTGTCCATATGGGCGCTTCTTTGCGCGCCGTCCGCGCGCTCGTCCTGCTCGCAGGCTTCTATCTGCTCGGCGTCTTCCTGCTCGCCGCCCTCGTGGGCGTCGACTTCGCCGTCGTCACCTGGCTGCACGGCCCGGTCGCCTTCAAGATCATAATCGTGTCGGTCGTCCTCGCCGTTCCGATCGTCCGCGGTCTGTTCATGCTCCGCACCCCCAAGGGCGAGCCGCCTGCCGGCATCCCGGTCACGGAGGCGCAGGAGCCCCTCCTGTGGCAGACCGTGCGCGAGATCGCGCAACAGGTCGGTACCCGCGCCCCCGACGAGATCGTGCTGATCGACGAGGTGAACGCGGCAGTCGCCGAGGACGCGCGGCTGCTGGGCCTGCGGCCCGGGACCCGCCGCCTCTACCTCGGCCTGCCCCTGATGACGGGCCTGGACGAGATGCAGCTGCGCGCCGTGCTCGCCCACGAGATGGGCCACTACGCCAACTTCGACACCCGCCTCACCCCCCTGATCGCCCGCGGCCGCGCCCAGCTGATCCGTACGATCGGCCACTTCCACGAGCGCGCCGACAACAAGGTCGCCAAGGAGCGGGCCCGCCAGGAGAAGCGGGACGAGAAGCGGGTCGCCAAGGGCAAGGGCGCCAAGGGGGTCGACACCTCCGGTCAGGGCGCGACGTACCGCGCCATGGCCAAGATCTACATGGCGTACGGCAACTTCTACATGCGAGCGACCCGCACCGCCGGTCGCCGCCAGGAGCTCGCCGCCGACCTCGCCTCGGTGCGCGTCGCCGGCCGCGACTCCGCCGCCTCCGCACTGCGCGAGATCAACGCCTTGGACTCCGCGCACGACTTCTACATGAGCTCGTACGCCACCCTCGGCGTCGGTGCCGGGCTGCTGCCCCGCCCCGGCGAGGTCTTCGGCGGCCTGCGCAAGCTGCTCGACGCCCGCTCGGAGGACCTGGACGACCTGCGCCGGGACCTGTCGACGGAGCCCTCCTCCCCCTACGACTCCCACCCCCCGCTCGCCGAGCGCGTCGCCCGTATCGAGGCCCTGCCCGACGACGGCCGCGGGGGGCAGGTCGCCCGTCCCGCCCTGGAGCTGCTGTCCGACGCGGGCGCCGCGCTGGCCGCGCTGGAGCAGGCCGTCCTCACGCCCGAGGCCCTCGCGCTCGAGCGGGTGGACTGGGAGGACCTCGTCCACCAGTCGATGACGCGGTATGTCGGCCAGGGCGCGGAGGAGGTCCGCGAGGCCTTCGCCGCCGAGGGCGCCGGCCCCGGGCTGCCCGCCCTGCTCGACGCGATCGAGGCCGACCCGGCGGTGCGCTGGCGCATCGCCGACCGTTTCCCGAAGTCGGAGGAGGCCGCGGCGGCCACGGGCCGCACGGCCCGCGAGTTCGCCCGCCCGGTCGTCCGGCGCGCCCTGAACCAGCTGGTCACCGTGGAGCTGACGGCCCGCGGCGCCGCCCGCTGGCAGCTGTCCTGGTCCGACTCGGCGGCCCTGAGCTACCCGGCCGAGGGATTCGAGGAGGAGCTGCGCCTGGCCCTGGACGCGGCCGTCGCCGACCTGCCCGACACCGAACCCCTGCGAAAGCTGGTGCTTGCCCCGTGATCGGCCTGTACATCCTGGGCGCCATGCTGCTGTTCGGCGCCTTCAAGCTCCTGCGCGGCGTCTACTACATCCGCAAGGCGAAGCGCCTGGAGGCCGAGGCGGCCGCCCTGGAGGGCCGCACCGCTGCCACGAACGGCCGTACCGCCGCCGCCGAGGCCGAGCGGAAGGCGCAGCAGGCCGCGGCGGTCGTCGCGCTGGGCTTCGTGCCGGAGGCCGAGCTCGACACGGACAACGCGCGGCCCGTGTCGCCCGAGCAGATCGCCGCCGTCGCGGCGGTCAAGGCCGGCGACTGGGAAGCGGGCGCGGCCTACCTCGACGCCGCCGGACAGGACTGGGAGGAGCGCTGGCAGCGCATGCGCCCCCTGTCCGAGCTCGCTGCCGACGACGACTCCTGGCTGCTGGCCTGGCGTGCGGCCAGGCCGTCGGACCCGTCCGCGGCCCTGGTGAACGCGGACACGGGCGTCCTGGTGGCCTGGAACGTGCGGGGATCCGCTCGGGCCAGCCACACCACCCAGGAGCAGTTCCGGATCTTCCGCGAGCTGCTGCTCAAGGCGCAGGAGCAGGCGCGGGAGGCCCAGCGGCTGGCGGACCCCGCGGACCCGGTTCCGTACATGGTGGAGCAGTCCATCAGCCAGGGCCTGGGCTACTCGCACGACGAGTACCGGCAGCTGTGGTCGCAGATCACCACGCGTGACCCGAAGAACCTGTCGGCCCACACGAACGCCATGCAGTACTGGTCGCAGAAGTGGCGCGGCTCGCACGAGCTGGCGCTCGCCTTCGCCCGCGAGTCGGCCGCCGGGGCCGAGCCCGGTGAGCTGCTGTCCCTGCTGCCGCTCGTGGCCTACGTCGAGCAGGAGCTGCACGAGTCGGAGCTCAAGCCGGAGACCTTCTTCAAGGAGCCGGAGGTCCTCGCGGCGGTGGAGGCCGCCCTGGCCGATCTGGCGGCGGCCGATCCGGGTGACTGGCGGGCGATCCGGCTGCGCCACCTGCTGGCCTGGTTCCTGTTCTGGCAGGACCGGGACGCGGAGGCGGTCGAGCAGTTCCGCCACATCGACGGGTACATCGGGGCGATGCCCTGGTACTACTGGTCGCCGTCGCGCTACGTGTACGCACGGGACTGGGCGGTGCGCGAGGTGACGCCCGGCCTGTGAGACGCCCGGCCTGTGAGACGCGCGGCGGGGGGGGGGGGGGGGGGGGGGGGGGGCCCCCCCCCCCCCCCCCCCCCCCCCCCCCACCACGCCCTGCCCGGCCCCGCCGCGGGAAGACGTCAGAAGAAGACGGATCTCCGCTGCACCAGCAGCTTGTAGAGCGTGTGCTGGATCTGCTCCCGCACCTGGTCCGTCAGGTTGAACATCAGCATCGGGTCCTCCGCCGCCTCCGCGGCGTACCCGTCGGTCGGGATCGGCTCGCCGAACTGGATCGTCCACTTCGTCGGCAAGGGCACCGCCCCCAGCGGCCCCAGCCACGGGAACGTGGGCGTGATCGGGAAGTACGGGATCCCGAGCAGCCGCGCCAGCGTCTTCGCGTTCCCGACCATGGGGTAGATCTCCTCCGCTCCCACGATCGAGCACGGCACGATCGGCGTGCCCGCCCGCAACGCCGTCGACACGAACCCGCCCCGCCCGAAGCGCTGGAGCTTGTACCGGTCCCCGAACGGCTTCCCTATTCCCTTGAAGCCCTCCGGCATGACACCGACCAGCTCCCCGGCCTCCAGAAGCCGCTGCGCGTCCTCCGCGCATGCCAGGGTGTGCCCCGCCTTGCGGGCCAGCTCGTTCACCACCGGCAGCATGAACACCAGGTCCGCCGCCAGCAGCCGCAGGTGACGCTCCGCCGGATGGCGGTCGTGCACGGCGACCTGGAGCATCAGCCCGTCCAGCGGCAGCGTCCCGGAGTGGTTCGCCACGATCAGCGCGCCGCCCTCCGCCGGGATGTTCTCGATGCCCTTGACCTCGACCCGGAAGTACTTGTCGTACAGCGGCCGCATCAGGGACATCAGGACCTGGTCCGTCAGCTCCTTGTCGTAGCCGAAGTCGTCGACCTCGTACTCCCCGGTGACCCGCCGGCGCAGGAACGCCAGCCCTCCGGCGATCCGCCGGTCCCAGCCGCCACCGCGCTCCCCCGGGGCCGTCTCGGGCTCCGGCGCGGGAGCGACCGGATCCTGCTCCGCCGGCGTGGGTGTCGGCACCGCCCGCACCCGGCGGGGCATCCGCCGGCGCGGCCGGTCCTCGTCGAACGGAATGACCTTGGCGTCCGCCACTATCGCTTCGCTCCTTCAACCATGTCGACGTCGTCCCGCAGGCCGTCCGCATCCAGCATGGCCGCCACCCGGTCCACGGCCCGTCCGACCCGCTCGGGCGGCAGCAGCCCGTTGCCCCGGCTCCGGGCGAAGTCGGCGAACGTCTCGGTGGTCGTGTAGAGCGGTTCGAAGCCGAGGACCTCGCGCATCTGCGTGGTCTCCACGACCCGGCCGTGCGTGAGCAGCCTCATCTGCTCGGGTGAGAAGTCGGTGACCCCGACCGCCCGCAGCGCGGACCCCACCCACGTGAGCGCCGGCAGCAGCAGCGGCAGCGTGGGCCGCCCGAGCCGCCGCGAGCACTGCGACAGCAGCAGCACGCCGTCACCCGCGATGTTGAAGGTCCCGCTGTTCAGCGTCCCGCGCCGGGGCTCCCGCGCGGCCAGCCGCAGCACTTCGAGCACGTCGTCCTCGTGGACGAACTGCAGCCGCGGGTCGTAGCCCAGCACGGTCGGCATCACCGGCATCGAGAAGTACTCGGCGAGCGCCGAATCGGCGAAGGGCCCCAGGATGTTGGCGAACCGCAGCACGCACACCGCGACGTCCGGCCGTCGGCGCGCGAAGCCCCGTACGTACCCTTCGACCTCTGCGGCGTCCTTGGCGAAGCCACCCGACGGCAGCGACTTCGGCGGCGTCGTCTCGGTGAAGACGGCCGGATCACGCGGGGTGCCCCCGTACACGCTGGTACTGGACTTCACCACGAGCCGCCGAACTGTCGGCGACTTCTGGCAGGCACCCAGGAGCTGCATCGTCCCGATGACGTTGGTCTCCTTGACGGCGCTGTGCGCGCCGCCCGCGAGCGGCCGGCCGCCCGTGACCGCCAGATGGACCACCGTGTCCACACCGTGCTCGGCCAGGACCCGGGCGATCGACGACTGCCTGATGTCCGTACGGACGAACTCCGCCGACCCCAGCCGGTGCGGCGGTGTCACGGCGTCCACCGCGATCACCCGCTCGACCTCCGGGTCGCGCTGGATCCGGCGGACGAAGCGGCCGCCCAGCTGCCTGGCAGCCCCGGTGACGAGTACGACCTTCCCCACGAGCTCAGCGCCTCCCTCGAAGAAGTACCCGGCTGCACCGCAGCCCCTCCACCAAGGATGGTGGAGGGGCTGCGGAGAACACGTACAGCTGCCGTTTACTTCTTGTTACGGCGCTGGACGCGGGTGCGCTTGAGCAGCTTGCGGTGCTTCTTCTTAGCCATCCGCTTGCGCCGCTTCTTGATAACAGAGCCCACGACTACCCTCGCTCACTTCTCTTCACTGGTGCGGGGCGTCTGGGCCCACACGACCTACGTCGGCCTAGCCTACCCGCCCGAGCTCTGAGCCCGTAATCCGAGTGCTTCCCAGGGGTTACGAAGGCGTCAGGGTCCGTCAGTCTCAGGCCGACTCCACCCCCACATAGGACTCTCGGAGGTACTCGTGGACCGCGTTCTCGGGGACCCGGAAGGACCGGCCCACCCGGATTGCGGGCAGATGACCGTTGTGCACCAGCCGGTACACGGTCATCTTCGACACTCGCATCACCGAGGCGACCTCCGCCACGGTCAGGAACTGAACCTCACTGAGAGGCCTCTCGCCAGCAGCCATGACACACCTTGACCTTCCGCGCATGACGGGCACCGGCTTCCCCTCCGGTTACTCCTCGTCGTCGCACGCTCACTCCCCAGAGTAGGGGCGGGTGATACGAGTGGGGAAGAGGAGCTACGGCCACTCCTGTCGCCCCGTCAGACTCGCCCGGCCCAACACGTACCGGGCAAGCGGATGGTAGTAGTCCGATCGCACCGCGTCATCAAGCGGAACGGCCACCGAAACCCGCCCCTCGGCCTCCCCGACGAACAATGCCGGATCGTCCGTGTCGGCCAGCCCGATCGCCTCCACGCCGAGCTGACCTGCACCGCAGACCCAGCCGTGATCCCCCACCACCAGGTCCGGCAGCGGTTCGCCGGCCTCCGCGAGGGCCCCCAGGGCCACCCGAACCGGCAGTGGCGAATGGCTGTGCACGCCGGTCGCACTCCCCGGCTCCTGCACGCCGGGTTCCCGCACCAGTGCGACCCCCCGTACGTACGCGATGCGGTGCGTGCGTACGCCGAACCGGGTCGTCATGTCGACACTGACCCCCTGCGCCGGAGTGAGGACAACACATCCCGCCGCCGACATCGCCTCGGCCAAACCGGCGTAGAAACCCAGGAGACGATGGGGATGACCGGTCCCGAACAGCACGTGCGACCGGGCCCTCGCAGCCTCGCCGAGCCGCCCCGCGAACGCCTCCAGCGCCGCCATCGTCCGCTCCGGATCGATCACGTCCGGCCCGCTGACGTGCGAGGGATCTGCCGACACCCCGCACTTGTCCGCCATCAGCCTCAGCAGGTCACCCTCGCCCCAGCCCCACTCCGGATCCAGCCCCAGCAGCACCCGCGGATCCCGTGCCGCGAACAGCCGGTAGCTGCGCAGGCTCTCCTCCCGTGAGGTGGCGACGGGCCCGGCCAACCGGGCGGCCAGCAGATGCGCACGCAGCGCGCCGGTGCTCAACACCCTCCGATGCTCCCCCACCGCATCTGGCGGATCATCAATTCCGCCGAACAGCCCCACAGTTGGCGTAACGATGCAGCACGGTCCGCGGCCGGTCAGGTCAGCAGGCCGCGCAGCGGGAACACCGCCCGCCGGGTGGCGAGAACGGCCTGATCCGTCCGGTCCGCCGGGTCGTAGCCGGCGTCCCAGTCCCGCCACGAAGGGCTCCGCCCGTCGGTCATCCGCCCCGGCGCCAACTGCCGCGTCCTCGCATACACCTCGTCGCGCCACGACGCCGGGACCGCCGTCTCGGGGTCCAGCGGCCGGTGCGCGGCGATCGCCACCAGGTGCGTCCACGACCGCGGTACGACGTCCACCACCGCGTACCCGCCGCCGCCCAGCGCCAGCCACCGCCCGTCCGCGTACTCGTGCGCCAGCCCGTGACAGGCCTCCTGGACGGCCCGCTGCGCGTCCAGGGACACCGCCAGGTGGGCGAGCGGGTCCTCGAAGTGGGTGTCGGCCCCGTGCTGGGTCACCAGCACCTGCGGCCGGAAGTCCGCCAGCAGCTCCGGCACCGTGGCGTGGAAGGCGCGCAGCCACCCCTCGTCCCCGGTGCCGGCCTCCAGGGCCACGTTCACCGCCGACCCCTCCGCCGCCGGACCGCCGGTCTCCTCCGGCCAGCCGGTCTGCGGGAACAGCGTCCGCGGATGCTCGTGCAGCGAGATCGTCAGCACCCGCGGGTCGTCCCAGAAGGCGGCCTGGACGCCGTCCCCGTGGTGCACGTCCACGTCCACGTAGGCGACCCGCTCCGCGCCCAGCTCCAGCAACCGGGCGATGGCCAGCGACGCGTCGTTGTACACGCAGAAACCGGCCGCCCCGCCCGGCATGGCGTGGTGCAGCCCGCCGGCGAAGTTCACGGCGTGCCCGGCCTCGCCGCGCCAGACCGCCTCAGCACCCGCCACCGACTGGCCGGCGATCAGCGCGGACGCCTCGTGCATCCCGAGGAAGGCCGGATCGTCCATCGTGCCCAGCCCGTACGACCCGTCGGCGACACCCGGGTCGTCCGACACCTCGCGCACCGCGGCGACGTAGTCCTCCCGGTGGACGAGCCTCAGCGTCGAGTCCCCGGCCGCGGGGGCCGCCCGCACCTCCATCGCCCGGTCCAGGCCGAAGGCCCGCACCAGGCCCATGGTCAGCGCCAGGCGCACCGGGTCCATCGGATGGCTCGGTCCGAAGTCATACCCCGTTACCGCCTCGTCCCACATCAACAGCCCGGTCACCGGCTCGCCGCTCATGGTCGACACCGTATCGGGCCTCCCGCGGCCCGAACGAACGGGCATGGAACAGTGTGATCAGGACGAGGACCATCGGCACCAGCATCGCGCCCCGGTAGCTCCAGGCGTCGCCGATCGCCCCGACGAGCGGTGAACCGATCAGGAACCCGACGTAGTTGAAGATGTTCAACCGCGCCACCGCCGTGTCGGACGCCCCCGGGAACAGCCTCCCGGCGGCCGCGAAGGTCTGAGGCACGATCACGCACAGCCCGATCCCCAACAGCGTGAAGCCGAGCATCCCCGCCCACACCCCCGGCGCGGCCGCCACCACGGCGAATCCGGCGGCGGCGAGCAGTGTCCCGCCCCGGACCACGGCCACGGCCCCGAACCGCCGCACGCCGAGGTCGCCCACGGCCCGTCCCAAGAGGGTCGTCACCATGTAGACGTTGTAGGGGACGGTGGCCGTCTGCTCCGAGCTCCCGAGCACGTCCTGGAGGTACTTGGCACTCCAGTTCGCGACCGTGGAGTCCCCGATGTACGCGCAGGCCATCACCAGGCAGAGCGGCAGCAGGAGCCGGAAACCCCCGTCGCCCAGCCCCTTCTCCGGCTCGCCCACGGGCCCGCAGCGGTCCCCCCGGTCGACGTAGTACCGGCTCGCCAGCAGCACGAGCGGCAGCAGAACGGCCACGGCCGGCAGGTAGCTGACGAACAGCCCCAGGTGCGCGTGGGCCCCGTACCAGGCCGCGGACGCCCCCAGGATCCCGCCCAGGCTGTACGCGGCGTGGAAGCCCAGCATGATGCTGCGACCGTGGGCCTGCTGCAGGCTGACCCCGAGCATGTTCATCGAGGCGTCGAGCGCTCCCACCGACAGCCCGAACGCCCCCAGGGCCACCGCCACGTGCCACAGCCTCTCGCCGGCACCCACCCCGAGCAGCGACAGCAGGACGAGCGGCTGGGACCACCGCAGTACGACACTCGGCGCGACCCGCTTGACCAGGCGCTCGGTGCCGACGCTGGCCACGCCCGCGAGGACGGGGACGGCCGCGAGGAAGGCGGGCAGCAGCCCGTCGGATATCCCGTACCGGTCCTGGATGGCCGGGATCCGGGTGACGAGCAGGGCGAAGGTGACGCCCTGCACGAGGAAGCTGAACCCCAGGGCGCCGCGGCCGCGGCGCAGCCCCACATCATCCGTCATGGCGGGTCAGCGTAGGCCCCGGGGCTACCCGTGGGTAGAGAGATCACACGGGCAGTTGCAGGATCAGCGGGAGCTGCATCATGTCGCCGAAATAGCCGGTGGCTCCGGGGAGCTGGTCCGCGGGCAGCAGCGCCGTGTACCCGTAGACGTCCATGCCGGCGGCAGCGGCGGCCCGGATGCCGCGGGGGCTGTCCTCGATGACGACGCACCGGGCGGGCTCGACGCCCATCCGGCGTGCGGCGTGCAGGTGGAGCTCGGAGTCGGGCCTGCCCGGGCCCACGTCGTCCGCACTGAAGATCCACTCTTCTTCGAACCACCCGTCGAGGCCGGCCACGCGGTGCCCGACCCGGATCCGCTCGTGACTGGTGGGGGAGGTCAGGCAGTACCCGATCCCGTGGGCGGTCAGCGCGCCGAGGACCTCCTCCACTCCGGGGACGGGCTTGAGCTCCTGCTCGAAGGCGGCGCAGGTCCGCGCATGCAGCGTCTCGTCGAAGTCCGCCGGCAGCCGCTGCCCGGTGCGTTCGAGGACGAGCTCGTGCACCCGGTGCACGGGGGCACCCATGTAGTCGCGGACCGATTCCTCGTACGTGGTCGGGTGCCCCAGCTCGGTCAGGTACCCGGCGAGGACGTTGTTGGCGATCGGCTCGCTGTCCACCAGCACGCCGTCGTTGTCGAAGATGACGAGGTCGTAGCCCATACCTCCAGATTACGGAGCAAAGGGGTGAGGCACGGTTCCGCCGTGCCCACCCGGCCACCGGGTCACCCGACCGGCCCGTGAACGCAGAAAAGCCCCGCACCAGAAGGTGCGGGGCTTTCCCACAATGATTGTTCGGCGGCGTCCTACTCTCCCACAGGGTCCCCCCTGCAGTACCATCGGCGCTGAAAGGCTTAGCTTCCGGGTTCGGAATGTAACCGGGCGTTTCCCTAACGCTATGACCACCGAAACACTATGAAATTCTGAACATGCTGGTGTTTTCACAGCCGTTCGTTATTTCAGAACTAACACAGTGGACGCGAGCAACTGAGGACAAGCCCTCGGCCTATTAGTACCAGTCAGCTTCACCCGTTACCGGGCTTCCACATCTGG